>JAJYMC010000028.1 GCA_021787335.1 Bacillota bacterium
TCGATGGGTACTCCGGCCGAGCGGATCCACCGGGGAGCAGGCCCATCGGCAGAGAGCGAACAATAAGTGAAAAACCTTGATGTTCAAGAATGTCAAGGTTTTTCGGAGCGGAGCGAGGCCACATGACCGACCACGTGAACGACCGCGAACCCAAGAAGCTCTTCATCGTCCCCCATAGCCACTGGGACCGCGAGTGGTACCAGCCTTTCCAGGAGTTCCGGGCGCGCCTAGTGCGCATGGTCGACAAGCTCCTGGCGACCATGGAGGCCGACCCGGAATTCCGCTTCTTCGTCCTCGACGGCCAGACCATCGTCCTCGAGGACTACCTGGAGATAAGGTCGGAGAACGCCGAACGCCTGCGCCGTCTCATCCGGGAGGGGCGAGTCCTCATCGGGCCGTGGTACATCCTGCCCGACGAGTTCCTGGTCAGCGGCGAGTCCGTCATCCGCAACCTGCTCCGCGGGGCGGCCATCAGCCGGGAGTGGGGGACGCCGCGGATGCCCATCGGCTACCTGCCCGACCAGTTCGGCCACATCGCCCAGATGCCGCAGCTGCTCAGGCGCGCCGGCCTGGGGGCGGCCGTCCTCTGGCGCGGCGTCCCGCCGGCCATCACCGAGAACGAGTTCCGCTGGGAGGCCCCCGATGGCAGCCCGGTCTTCTGCGTCTACCTCTCCGACAGCTACTCGAACGGGGCGACCCTGCCGACGGACGCCGGGGGCCTGGCGACGCGCCTGGAGCGGACGGTCGCAGCCATCGAACCGTTCGACCGGACCGGACTGCTGCTCATCATGAACGGATCGGACCACCTCGAACCGCAACCTGGGTTGCCGGCGGCACTGCGGTCGGCGACGGCCGACCGGGCCGACCTGGTCGCCGAGATGTCGAACCTGCCGGCCTACGTCGAGCGGGCGATGGCCGCCCGCGCGGCCGCCGAGGCCCCGCCCATGCAGGGCCATCGAGGACGCCAGTGCGACCCAAGGGTCCGCCGGGACCATTGCGTCCAGTCGGCCGCCCGCCTTCACGACCCGCCCGCTCATCACGGCCAAAGGCAAGCACTCCTCGCCGGCCTGGTCGCCCGACGGGCGCCGGCTGGGCTACGTCTACAACGAGGCCGTCTGGCTCCATGAACCGGACCGCGGCCTGACCCGCGAACTGGCCGTCCCCGGGCGCCTGCGGATGGGCTTCGGCGGGAGCACCGCCGCCTTCGAATGGGCGCCAGGCAATGGGGCGCCAGCCGGCGAGCCGGGCAAGTCGACAGCGGCCTCGGCCACAGCACTGATCGGCTTCACTTTCGCCGATGACAGCAAGACCCCCCAGGCCGCCGTCATGGACCCGGACGAGGGCGACAAGGGCAAGGTGCTTTGGCGCAGTATGGCCCGGGACGGGGCGAACTTCGTCGTCTGGCTGGACGCCAGGACGGCGGTCTACGCTGTCCAGGGCCTCGGCAATCTGTTCATTGACCTCCACCTATTGAGCCTGCCGGAGGCCAAATCCACGCTCATCCGCCACGTCGAGACGGACGGGCGCGGGCCGGTCTTCGACCTGCAGTTCGTGCCGGCCCCTGATGGGCGCCGGGCCATCCTGACCCTCGAGGACGACGGCTTCCTCCACCTTTATCTCTGGGACCGTGGGACCGGCGAGGTCCGTCAGCTGACCACCGGCCGCTGCGAGGACTTCGGCCACGCCGGCGACCGGCCGGTCTGGTCGCCGGACGGGCGGCGGGTCGTCTACGCCTCCAACCGCGACGCGGCGGGGGAGAGGCACCTCTGGCTCCTCGACCCGGCGAACGGCCGTCAGGAGCGGCTACCCGGGCCACACCCCGAACTCCCGGCCACCGACGTCCAGCCGAAGTGGTCGCCGGACGGCTCGCGCCTGGCCTTCGTCCACTGCGACCCGTATCGGAACATGGACCTGTGGGCCATGTCCGCGCCCGGCGCCGCCGAACCCGCGGCCAAGGGCGGGCCCGCGAACCCCGCGCCCGGCGCCGTCCCATCGCAGCTCACCTGCTCCATGTCGCCGGCCTGGGCCGAGCCCGGAGCCATCCTCGCCCGCGAGGAGGTCACCTTTAAGGGCGCCCAGGACTGGGACATCCACGGCTACGTCTTCCGGGCCCCCGGCCTCGACACCTCGGGCCGGGTCCGCCACCCGGCCATCGTCTGGGTCCACGGTGGCCCCATCCGCCAGATGCGGGCCACCTTCAACCCCATGCGTTCCTATGCCCTCTTCGACGCCCTGAACTACTACCTGGCCCAGCAGGGCTACGTCGTCATCAGCCTAAACTACCGCGGGGGCACCGGCTACGGCCGCGCCTTCCGCACCGGCCTGTATCACAAGATGGGCGTCGACGACGTCCTCGACGTGGTCTCGGCCGGCCGCTATCTCAAGTCGCTGCCCTACGTCGACCCGGCCCGGGTCGCCGTCTGGGGCCTCAGCTACGGCGGTTACATGACCCTCCACTGCCTGACCCAATACCCCGACGAGTTCGCGCTGGGCGTCAACATCGCCGGCATCTGGGACTACGCGCAGTGGACGCGCTGGGTCGAGCAGCGCTGGGGCCGCTCCGGCGGCATGTTCAAGACCTACCTCGGCGGCGACCCCGAGGAGAGCCCGGAGCTGTATCGCCAGGGCTCGCCCTGCACCTTCGCCGACGCCCTCAAGGCCCCGCTCATCAACGTCCAGGGGACCGAGGACGCCAACGTCGACTTCGGCCAGATGGATCGAATCGTAAAGGACTGCGTGGAAAAGGCGAAGAAGTATGAAGCGTACTACTACCCGGGCGAGGTTCACACCTTCGCCGGCCGCAGGACCTGGGCCGACGCTTTCCCCAAGATCGTCCGCGAGTTCGATAAATACCTGAAGCCTAGATCCTGACCCGTGACGGCCCCCGACCCGCGAAAGGAGGAGCACCTATGGCCACCAACACCTTCCCTGACGCCTTCCTCTGGGGCACCGCGACCTCGTCCCATCAAATCGAAGGGAACAACGTCAACAACGACTGGTGGGAGTGGGAGCAAGAGCCCGGCAACATCAAGAACGGCGACCGCTCCGGGGCCGCCTGTGACGGATGGAACCGGTACGCCGCCGACTACGACCTCCTCAGGGACCTGAACCAGAACGCCTACCGCTTCTCCATCGAATGGAGCCGCGTCGAACCCAAGGAGGGCCAGTTCGATAAGGCCGCCCTCGATCGTTACCTGGACATGCTCCGCCAGCTCCGCAAGCGTGGCATCGAGCCCTTCGTGACCCTGCACCACTTCACCAACCCGCGCTGGCTGGCCCCGCGCAAGTACTGGGTCGACGACGAGACCCCGGCCGCCTTCGAGCGCTACGCCAAGGCGGTGGTCGACCACTTCGGCGACGAGGGGCCGCGCTTCTGGATGACCTTCAACGAGCCGATGGTCCTCATCACCATGGGTTACGTGCTGGGCCAATGGTTGCCCAAGCACCGCAACTTCGGCGAGGCCGGGCGGGTCTTCCTGAACCTGCTCGAGGCGCATAGGCGGGCCTACAAGGTCATCAAGGCGCGACACCCCCAGGCCCAGATCGGGCTGGCCAACAACATGTCGCCGTTCCAGGCCTATCCGGGGCTCGACGCGGGGGCGGCGGGCGCCGGGGGGCAGGGTGGCGCCGGCCGCGGGTCCTGGCTCAACCGCTTCGCCGCCAGCCTCGTCAACGGCACCTTCAACTGGCCGTTCCTCGAGGCCCTGCGGACGGGGCGGGCCCGCATCCCCGTCTTTGGCGTCAACCATTACGCCCCCGAACTCAAGGGCACCCAGGACTGGGTGGGACTGAACTACTACACCCGCGGGGTCATCCGCTTCAACCCGCTCCACCCGGTGACGTCGCTGGTCCCGCAACCGCCGGCCCCGGGCGTCGAGCAGACCAGCATGGGCAACGAGGTCTACCCGGCCGGCATCCACCAGTGCCTGACCGAACTCTGGGCGAAGTTCAAGCCGCTGCCCATCTACGTCACCGAGAACGGCGTCTCCGTCCCCGACGACAAGCGCCGTGAGGCCTACATCCTCTCGCACCTGGCCCAGGTGAAACGGGCCATCGACGAGGGCATCGATATCCGCGGCTACTTCTATTGGACCTCGACCGACAACTTCGAGTGGTCCGAGGGCTACCACCAACGCTTCGGCATCATCGAGGTCGACTTCGCCACCCAGGCCCGAACGGTCCGGCCGAGCGGGTGGGTCTATGGGGAGATCGCCAAGCACAACCGGTTGCCGGGGTGAGGCAGGCTCCCACGCGGCATGGCAGACGTCGACGGGGAGGAGAGTTGCCAGTTGAACGAGGTTCGGGTCCGCTTCGCTACGATGGATGATCTGGCTACCTGTGGGCGTCTTGATAAGCAGTGGCCCAAGTCTTCGCTTGCCGGGAAGATTGCGGTGCAGGAGTACATCCTGGCCGAGGACGACGGCGACCCTGTTGGCTGTCTCCGCCTGGAACACATCTGGGGCAAGATCCCCTACATCGGACTGATCTGGCTCGAGCCGGCTTACCGGGGACAGGGAAACGGTCGAGCTATCCTTGGCTTTCTGGAGACTAGCCTTCGGGAGCGCGGTCACCGCGTGCTTCTATCCTCATCCCAGGCGAATGAGGCCACTCCGCAGGCATGGCACAGAGCGGTCGGGTTCAGGGAGTGCGGCATCATCGCCGGCATCAACGAGGGCGGAATCGGCGAGGTCTTTTTCCGAAAGGATTTGTAGGGACGGCACGGGGCAGAACGGCCCCGGGCATAGAACGCGCGTCAGACGGTTGACTGAGAAGAGAGAGGCGGCGTTGGCCCGCCTCTCGTCTTGTTTCTCCGAGAAGCCTCGGACCGGGTCCACCATGTTCCCAGGAGCGCGCATACCCCACCGAGCGCCGCCAGGAGAAGCCGCGACGAAGGGGCCGTCGCGATGGTCCCGCCGAGGGCTGTCCCGACGGGCTGCAAGGCCGACCCGAGGGAGGATGAGACGCCCATCACGCGGCCCCTGACGGATTGGGGGACCGCCGTCTGGTAGAGGAACTCGATAGTGGCGGCGGAGTGGGCGACGGCCACTCCATACAACAGCATGAGAACGGCGGCGTCCGGGACGCCGCGGGCCGCGGCCATCGCGGCGATGAAGCCCCCCAGAGCGATGACGATTCGCCCCAAGGACGGCAGGCCTTTGGGCACGCGTGTCCCGTCGACCGATACGCGTGTCCGACCGGTCAACCACAGGGATCCGACGATGACCCCGGCGTCGAGAGCCCCGTTCAGCACCGCCAGAGCCACGGGTGAGGCATGCAGCGTGCGCACGGCGAACAGCGGTAGGGCAAAGAGGAAGGCGGCCAGGCACAGGTTGACCCCAGCCGAGCCGATGACCAGAGATGAAAGGGAGGGGTCGCGAACGACCCGAGCCAGACCCAGGCGCACCTCGACTAGCAGGGCGGTGGGACGCGGCCGCCCGCGCACCCGGTCCGGCTGATCGGGCGGGGCTGCGGCACTGACCCCCAGCGCAATGGATGTCGCTGAAACGGCGAAGCTGACCGCGTTCAGCGACAGGGCCAATCCGACCCCACCCCACTCAAGGACAACCCCGGCGATGAGCGGGCCGACCAGCGAGCTCACCCGCAAGACCAGGGTCGACAAGGCGTTGGCGGCCACCAGGCTCTCCTTGGGGACATCCGCGGCAAGCCACAGCCGTATGCCCGGGGAGTAGAACGCGGCCAGGAGAGCGGTCGCGACAGACTGGGCCACCAGGGCCGCGCCGCCCAGACGGGACGTCGCGACCGCCCATGCGGTCACCGACCAGAGGACAGTCCTGGCCGCCTCCGTCGCCAACAGGAGCGAGCGGCGGGCCGCCCGGTCAGCCAGCGCCCCGGCAACCGGACCCATGACCACGCCGATCACGCCCGCGACCGCCAGGGCCAGGGCATAGACACCGGTCTCGCCGCGCTGCGCGACGAAGACCCACAGCAGGGCCAGCTGCCCGAAACCGTCGCCCAGGGCCGAGACCGCCCGGCCCAAGGTGACGACGTAGAACCGCCTCGGGAGCCCGCGCCTGCGCCCGGGGAGCCCATCGTGCCCTCGTCCACTTTCAGTCCTGCCAAGCACCGCCCCACCTCCTTACTGTTGGAGCCGCGTCGCCAAGGCAAATAGAAAGGAGCCCCCCATCTTGGGGCTCCTCTGAACTCGACCAATATTAACCGTGGCGTGTTACTTCGCTACTGTTCTCGTCACTCCTTCTCGACTTCCTCATCGTCCTCGGTGACCCCGCTGGCCCCGTGGTGCCAGTGGTGATGCTCGTGGTGACGCTTGTGCATCTCGGCCAGGGGGCCACTCTTGGGGCCGAAGGCCTCCCAGAACTTGTCGCGGAACTCGAAGAAGGCCTCGATGGCTTCTTTCTTCCGTTGCATGCTTTCCTTATCGCCCTTGATCTCGATGATGAGGCCGTCGTCAGTTTCGCGTACCGTCACCGACCGGTCTTTCTTCTCACCCATCAGGGACGCCTCCTTCTGCGGCTGGGCCGCCATGTTCTATGCTTATTGTCGACGCGCCGCCGGGGTGCTCGATTCCCGCGCCCGGTCGCAACGCCTTCTTCGTCAATCGTTCCTTCTCATCCTTCTCACGTGCCTTCTAATCCATTCAGACGAGCGGTCGCCGCGGCGCAGGGCCAGCAGGCCCGCCACCACGGCGCCCCCGAAGCCCCAGTTACCAATGACCTTATGCCCGGCCGTCCAGAAGATGCTGCCGCCGACGAAGAGACTGCCGGCCAGGACCATCAACGAAAGGCGGCTGGTGGCGGCCTCCTGGCGCCGGTAGGCCTCGGTCAGCTCGGGCGCGTCGACGCGAAGTCGCAGGTCTCCGCCCTCGGCCGCCCGCAAGACCTTCTCGGCCAGCCCGGGCAGGGCCAAAAGGGTCGTGCCCAAGGACAACAGCTTCTGCCGGAAGGCCCCGCCGCCCTGGGCGGCTTCTTCCTCCATCAGGTCCCGGGCGTAGGGCTCGAAGAGCTTGATCAGGTTGACGCTGGGGTCGATGGCCCCGGCCAGCCCGGCCAGGGTCCCGACGGCCCGCCCCAAGAAGATGAAGTTGGCCGGGAACTGGAAGGCGTGGCTCTCCAGCAGGTCACGCAGCTCGACGAGGACCTCATCGACGTCGAGGGTGTAGATCTCCTGCAGGGTGTTGGTGAAGAAGCGCTCGATGATCCAGGTCAGGCTGCGCCGGAGGGCGTCGAGGTTGGCCGTCGGGCGGATGAACCCCAGGCTCTGGGCGGCGGCGATGATCTCGCCGACGTCCTTCGTCGCCACCCCCAGGAAGAACCGCTTGAAATTCCGCTTGTCCGCGTCGGTGACCACGCCGACCATTCCGAAGTCGATGAAGACCACGTTGCCCGGCTTCAGCCGCCGCCCGGTGGCCGAGACGTAGCCGTCGCGGATGACGAAGACGTTGCCGGGGTGCGGATCGGCGTGGATGATACCATGGTGGATCATCTGCTCCAGATACGACTCGACGAGGATGCGGACGATGTCGGCCCGGCTCAGCCCGGCGGCGTCGATGGCCGTGAAGTCGGTTATCTTCAGCCCGTCGATGAACTCCAAGGTCAGGACGCGCGGCCGGGTCTGCTCCCAGTAGACCTTGGGGATGTAGACCTCCTTGAACCCCTTGAAGTTACGCTTGAAGCGGTCGGCGTTACGGCCTTCCTCGATGTAGTCCAGTTCCTTGTGGACCGACGAGGCGAACTCCTGATAGACCAGGCCCAGGTCGAAGCGGTGGCCCCAATCGGTGAAGAGGTCGAGGAGGTTGACCACCTGGCAGAGAGAGGCCAGGTCGGCGTCGACGATCTCGTCGATGTGCGGGCGCTGGACCTTGACCGCGACGCGCTGGCCGCCGGCCAGGGTCGCCTCGTGGACCTGGCCCAGCGAGGCCGCGGCGACGGGCTCGCGCGAGAAGGCCGCGTAGACCTGGTCCACCGTCTTGCCGAACTGAGCCTCGATGGTCTCGACGATGTCCGCGTAGTCTTCGGCTGGCACCTCGTCCTGGAGCTTGGCCAGCTCGGCCGTGTACTCCTCGGGCAGGAGGTCGACCCGCGAGCTGAGGAACTGCCCGACCTTGATGAGGAGGCCGCCCATGCGCACGGCCGTCTCGCGGAAACGAATCGCCTGTCGGCGCAGCATGGCCGAATGGCGGCGCTCGACGAAGCCCTCGCCGAGCAGCCGCCGTTGCAGGCTTTCACGCAGGAAGTCGCCGGCGATGGAGAGAAAGAGCCGCATGACCGCCCAATAGCGGGCGCGCCGGTTGAGCCGTCGGTCGCTGGAAGCCCGGTCAGCGCGGCGGTGCCGGCCACCGCGTGGCGGTCCGCCCTGGCCTTCAGCGCGGGGCGTCAGAATCTGGTTGTAGGGTTCGGGAATCTCGGTCGGATTTGTCGTAGTCATGGCATCTTCAAGTATACCCAATCTTAACCACCACGGCGAGTGGGCAGTAAGCTGGCCTTTCGTCAAGCGCCCCGGCGAGATTGTGCGCATGAACGCTTGTCCGGCCTCGGCGGGGATGCTACAATAGGGAATGTGCCAAAAGGACCAAGCAAGGAGGACGAGTTATGTCGCCGAGCGCAGCAACCGCAGACAGGATCCAGTCCAATCCCGGGGCCGGTGGGGCATCCCCAGTGGCCGTTTGGGTCCGGGCCGTCCGGGCTCCGTTCTTCACCGCCGCGGCCGTGCCCGTCTTCGTCGGTACGGCGGCGGCCTGGGCCCTGGCCCGCCGCTTCGACCTGTTCCTCTTCCTCGTCACCACGGTCGGCGCCATCCTCGCCCACGCCGGCGCCAATATGGCCAACGACTACTTCGACCACATCAGCGGCAATGACCCCATCAACCGTCACCGCACCGTCTTCAACGGCGGGACCGGGGTCATCGTCGACGGGTTGCTCACCGCCAAGCAGGTCTACCGCGCCGCCATGCTGTGCTTCGGCCTGGGCGGCCTGATTGGCCTGTACCTGGCCTGGCGCACCGGCCCGGCGGTCGTCGTCCTGATGATCCTCGGCTTCCTCATCGGCTACTTCTACACCGGCGATCCCGTCCGCGCGGCCTATCGCGGCTTCGGCGAGCCCATCCTGGGGATGGCCTTCGGGCCCCTGCTCGGCCTGGGCGCCTACGTCGTTCAGACCGGGGTGGCCGACCCAGTCGGCTTCATCGTCACCGTGCCCATCGGCTTCCTCGTCACGGCCATCCTCTACGCCAATCAGTTCCCCGATTACGAAGCCGACGCCGCGGCCAACAAGCGCAACCTGGTCGTCCGGCTGGGCACGAAGGGCGCGGTCCCGGGCTACAACATCCTGATGGCCGGTAATTACCTCTGGATCCTGCTCCTGCCCCTCTGGCCCGGCCTGCCGGCCACGGTCTGGCTCGGTCTCTTGACCCTGCCCCTGGCAATGAAGGCCGCGTCGATCCTCAAGGTCAAGCACGACGACCCGCCGGCCCTTGTCCCCGTGTCGGCCATGACCATCCAGGTCCATCTCTTCACCGGCCTCCTGATGGTGGCTGGGCTGCTACTCAATCGTGGGGTCTTCAGGTGACCCGGGAGCAGGATTACAGCGGCAAGGAACTATACGTCCATAACCTCTTCGCTGCCATCGCCCACCACTACGACGTCATGAACATGGTCATGAGCGCCGGTATGCTGCGTCTTTGGCAGCGGGCTTTCGCCGGGCGGACCGGGCTTCAGCCCGGTGGACGTGCCCTCGACGTCGCCGCCGGCACCGCCGAGCTGTCGCTGGTCCTGGCCAGGCAGGCCGGGCCGACCGGCCAGGTCACCGGGATCGATTTCTCCGCCGAGATGCTCGAGGTCGGCCGGGAGAAGGTCGACGCCATCCGGGCCCGCCGCGGCGGAGACCGCATGGCCCCAATCAGCCTCGTCGAAGGGAACGCCCTGTCGCTCCCGTTCGCCGACGGCACCTTTGACTGCGCGGCGTCCGGCTTCGCCCTCCGCAACGTCAAGGACATCCCCAAGGCCATCAGCGAGATGGCCCGGGTCGTCAAGCCCGGCGGCCGTGTGGTCGTGCTCGAACTGTCCAAGCCGTCGAACCCGCTCATCCGCGAACCCTACTTCCTCTACTTCAACCACATCGTTCCCATCCTTGGCTGGATCATCGACCCGAAGACCGAGCGCAAGCTGCGGGCCTATGGCTGGCTACCGAAGTCCCTCATCCCGTTGCCGAGCCAGAAGGGGCTGGCCGACATCTTCCGCCAGGCCGGCCTGGTCGACGTCGGGTTCCAGGGCCTGACCGCCGGCGTCGTCAGCGTCCACTACGGCATCAAGCCCAGCTGAGCCGGGGCGCCCTCGGGGCGAGCCCCGCTAAGCGCGGCTCAGAGCCTCGCCAGCGCTCATCCGCCAAGCATCCACACCGCCGCGTCCTGTAGGGCGCGGCGTTCCCATGCCGGTATCCACTGGGAAACCCTGGGCACATTAAGAAAAATATGCGTAAACTTTCCGAGGCCCGGCAGGAACCCAAAGCGGCGCCGGAGAACCGCAGAGCTGTACTTCAAGGTACAAACGCCCACCTAATCGACCGTCCCAGCGGCCGTCCAAGCCGACCGACCGGCCCATCCACCCAACGAACGGGAGCGGTCCAGTGAGCCTCGTCTGCGTCGGACTGAACCACAAAACGGCCCCCGTCGAGGTCCGTGAGCGACTGGCTTTCGCCGACCCCGGCCAAGCCTCGGCCGCCCTGGCCAGAGTGCCAGGCGTGGTCGAGGCTATCGTGGTTTCGACCTGCAATCGCGCCGAGCTCTACGCCAACGTGGACCTCCGCGGCGCCGTCGGCATTGCCGTCGATGCGGGCGCCGCCGCCCGCGGCCTCATCGCCGGCTTCCTGTCGGCCTATCTGGGCGTCCCGGCCGACCTCTTCCGCGAACACCTCTACGTGCACGAGGACATCGAGGCGGTCAGCCACCTCTTCAGCGTCGGCGCCGGCCTGGACTCGATGATCCTCGGCGAGACGCAGATCCTCGGCCAGATCAAGGACTGCTACCTGGCGGCCAAGGAGAAGGGGGCCACCGGCAAGGTCCTCTCCGAGATGTTCGAGCGGGCCCTGCGCACCGGCAAACGCGGCCACTCGGAGACGGGCATCAGCCAGAACGCGGTCTCCGTCAGCTACGCCGCCGTCGAGCTGGCCCGCAAGGTCTTCCACAGCCTCGAGGGCCGCCGGACCCTGATCATCGGCGCCGGCAAGATGAGCGAGCTCGTGGCCAAGGACCTTGAGGGCGACGGCCTGCACCAGGTGGTCGTCGCCAACCGGACCTTCGAGCGGGCCGAGGAGATGGCCGCCCGCTTCGGCGGCCGCGCCGCCCGGTTCGACGAGGTCCCCGCCCACCTGGCCCTGGCCGACGTGGTCATCAGCTCGACCAGCGCCCCCGGCTTCGTCCTGACCCCGGAGATGGTCCGGGCGGCGATGCGCCAGCGCCGCGCCCGCCCGCTGTTCCTCATCGACATCGCCGTCCCGCGGGACATCGACCCGGCCTGCGGCCACATCGAGAACGTCTTCCTCTATGACATCGACGACCTCCAGGCCGTCGTCGAGGCCAACCTGGAGGAGCGCCGCCGCGAGGCCAAGAAGGTCGAGCGCATCGTGGACGAGGAGGTCCGGTCCTTCGACGCCTGGCTGGGCTCCCTCGATGCGGTCCCGCTCATCAGACTGCTGCGGGCCAAGGCCGAGACCATCCGCCGGGCCGAGCTGGAGAAGGCCCTGGCGAAGCTGCCGGGCCTCGACGAGAAGGAGCGGGCGGTGGTCGAGGCGATGTCCTCGCTGATCATCAACAAGCTCCTCAACGACCCGACGCTGAAGCTAAAGGAACTGGCCACATCCGCGGAGGGCAAGCTCTACCTGCGGGCGGCCAGTGAACTTTTCAACCTGAAACCGGGCGAGGAGGGCGAGCGCCGGTGAACCACGTCAGCGCCGTGCTTTACGTCCTGACCCTGGCCCTCTATGCCGCGGCGGCCGCGGCCTACTTCGGTTTCCTCTACTTCCGGCACTGGGAGCGCGGGGCGCGCTGGCTCGGCCGGGCCGCCCTCATCGCCCACACCCTGACCCTCGGCTTCCGGGTCGTCGAGTCGGGGCGCCCGCCCTTCGTCTACCTGTTCGAAGCGACCCTCTTCTTCACGTGGCTCCTGATGGTCAACTTCACCCTCTTGGAGTCGCTCATCGGGCTCAAGGTCGCCGGGGTCTTCGTCACCCCGATCACCTTCGTGATTCTCTTCAGCGCGGCGGCCATGCCCCGCGAGGCCTCGGTAATCGACCCGACCCTGGCCGGGTCCTGGGTGGCCGTCCACCTGTCCCTGTCCATCCTCGGCTACGCCGCCTTCACCATGGCCTTCATCCTCTCCGTGATGTACCTCCTGCAGGAACAGCAGCTTCGGGCCAAGGCCTTCAGCGTCCTCTTCCGCCGCCTGCCGGCTCTGGACGTGCTGGACACCTGGAGCCACCGGCTGGTGGCGATCGGCTTCGCCCTTCTGACCCTGGGCATCATCAGCGGCTCCATCTGGGCCGGCTACGCCTGGGGGAGCCACTGGTCCTGGGACCCCAAGGAGACCTGGTCGGTCATCACCTGGGCCGTCTACGGCACCTACCTGCTCCTGCGGGCCCGCTTCGGCTGGCACGGGCGGAAGGCGGCCTATCTGGCGATGGTCGGCTACGTGGCCGTGCTGGTCAACTTCTTCGTCGTCAACCTGTTCCTCAACAGCCTCCACCGGCGGCTCTGATGCCCGCCGGCAAAGGCCGCGTGGGCGATCGCCAGCATCACCAGGGAGGAGGACCGGCATGCCTGAGTACTATCCGATAAGCCTGGCCGTGGCCGGCCGCCCCTGCCTGGTCGTGGGGGGCGGGACGGTGGCCGCCCGCAAGGTGGACGCACTGCTCGAAGCCGGGGCCGCGGTGACCGTGGTCGCCCCGGAGGTCTCGCCGGAACTGGCCGCGCTCGCGGCTGCCGGCCGGGTGAGCTTGGAGCGACGCCCCTTCGCCCCGTCCGACCTCGACGGCTGCTTCGTGGCCGTGGCCGCCACCGACGACCAATCGGTGAACCGAGCCGTCTCGGCCGCCGCCCGGGAGCGCCGGGTGCTCATCAACGTGGTCGATGACGCGTCCCTGTCCGATTTCATCGTCCCGGCCGTCGTCCGCCGCGGCAGCCTGTGCCTCGCGGTGACCACCGACGGCAAGAGCCCGCTCTTCTCGCGCCGCATCCGCGAGCGCCTCGAGGCCACCTTCGGGCCGGAGTACGGGCAGTTCCTGGATTGGCTGGGAGAAGCACGGGAGACAATAAAACGGCAAGAGCCGGCTGAGGCCCGTCGCCGGGCCATCTTCGCCGCGATGGTCGACTCGGGGGTCCTCGACCTCCTCCGGGAAGGCCGGGTCGCCGAAGCCCGCGACGAGTTCGAACGGCTCCTCCGTGGATCAACGGAGCAGAGATGATGGACAAACCACGCCCCAACGAAACCCGCGCCACCAACCCGCCGGCCGTGGTCCGCGTCGGCTCACGCGAGAGCGCGCTGGCGATGAAGCAGACCGAGTGGGTCGTCGCCCGCCTGAGCCAGGCCCATCCGAGGACGCGCTTCGAGATCGTCGGCATCAAGACCAAGGGCGACAAGATCCTCGACGTATCCCTGGCCAAGATCGGCGGCAAGGGTCTCTTCACCAAGGAGATCGAGGCCGCGCTCCTCGAGCGCCGGATCGACCTCGCCGTGCACAGCCTCAAGGACGTCCCGACGGTCCTCCCCGAGGGCCTGACCCTCCTGGCCATCACTGAGCGCGAGGACCCGCGCGACGCGCTGGTCAGCCCGCGCGGTTATACGCTGGTCACCCTGCCGCGCTCGGCCAGGCTCGGCACCTCCAGCCTGCGGCGGGCGGCGCAGATCAAGCACTACCGGCCGGACCTCGAGATCGTCTCCGTCCGCGGCAACCTGGCCACGCGGATGAAGAAGATGGAGGAGGAGGGGCTCGACGGACTGGTCCTCGCGGCCGCCGGGCTCCACCGCCTGGGCTGGGGCGATAGTATCGCCGAACGCCTGCCGGAGGCGGTCTGCCTCCCGGCCGTCGGCCAGGGCGCGCTGGCCATCGAGGGTCGCGCCGGCGACTCGGCCATCGCCGGGCTGGTGGGCGTCCTGAACGACGCGGCCACGGCCAACGCCGTCGCCGCCGAGCGCAGCTTCCTCCGGAAGCTCGGGGGCGGGTGCCAGGTGCCCATCGGCGCGCTGGCCCGCTGCGCCGATGGGCGAGTCCGCATCGCCGGGATTGTCACCGACCTCGATGGCGTGGAGATCGTCCGTGGCGAGAAGGAGGGCCCCATCGAGAAGGCTGAGTCTGTGGGGGCCGAGCTGGCCGCCGAACTGCTCGCTCACGGGGCCCGTGGCATCCTGGCCCGGGTCGAGGCGGCCACGCCGACCGCCCCATCTCCCGCCCCATCCAAGGGCCTCGTCTACCTCATCGGCGCGGGCCCGGGTGATCCGGGCCTCCTCACCGTCAAGGGCCGCGAGTGTCTCGAGAAGGCCGAGGTCATCGTCTTCGACCGCCTCGTCAACCCGCGCCTCCTGCGGTACTGCCGGCCCGACGCCGAGTACATCTACGTAGGCAAGGGCCCCGACCGTCACACCCTTCGCCAGGAGGAGATCAACCAGGTGCTCGTGGAGAAGGCGGCCGAGGGCCGCATCGTCGCCCGCCTCAAGGGCGGCGACCCGTTCGTCTTCGGCCGCGGCGGGGAGGAGGCCGAGGAGCTGCGAGCTCACGGCCTGCGTTTCGAGGTCGTGCCCGGGGTCACGTCGGCCATCGCCGTCCCGGCCTACGCCGGCATCCCGGTGACCCACCGCGACTTCACCTCGTCCCTGACCATCGTCACCGGCCACGAGGACCCCGAGAAGGACGACTCGGCCATCGACTGGCGCGCCCTCGGCTCGGGCGTCGGCACGCTCATCTTCCTGATGGGGACGCGCAACCTGCCGACCATCGCCCGCAACCTGATGGCCAACGGCCGTCTGCCGGAGACCCCGGCGGCCGTCATCCGCTGGGGCACCTGGCCCGGCCAGCGCACCGTGACCGCGCCGCTCTCCGACATCGCCGCCGCCGTCGAGCGGGCCGGAATCACCAACCCGGCCATCATCATCGTCGGCCAGGTGGTCGCCCTCCGCGACCAGCTGTCGTGGTTCGAGAACCGGCCGCTCTTCGGGCGCCGCATCCTGACCACCCGCACGCGGACTCAGGCCAGCGCCCTCACGGACGGCCTGGCCGCCCTCGGGGCCGACGTCGTCGAGTACCCGCTCATCGCCATCGTCCCGCCGTCCGATTTCGGGAGCCTCGACCGGGCCCTGGCCGCCCTCGACGAGCACATCTTCGACTGGCTCGTCTTCAGCAGCCAGAACGGGGTCGACGCTTTCTTTGACCGGCTGCTCTCGACCGGTCGCGACATCCGCCTCCTGGCCGGGGTCAAGCTCTGCGCCGTCGGTCCGGCCACCGCCGAGAACCTGTCGCGGCGCGGTCTCCACGTCGACCTCGTCCCCGAGGAGTACAACGCCGACGGCGTCCTGGCCGCCATGCTCAAGGAGACCGAGTACGTGGGCCGCCGCGTCCTGGTCGCCCGGGCCGAGGAGGGCCGCGACGTCCTCATCGACGGGCTGCGCAAGGCCGGCCGCGACGTCGGCGTCGCCGTCGTCTACCGCACCGTGCCGACCGGCGCCGAACCCGGCTCCCTGCCGGCGTGGCTCAGACCCCTGCCGGAACTGCTTCGCGAGGAACGCCCCGACCTTATCACCTTCACCAGTTCATCGACGGTCAGGAACTTCGTCGACCTCATCCCGCCGGAGGACCTCAAAGGCCTCCTGGACGGCGTGGCCGTCGCCTGCATCGGGCCGGTGACCGCGCAGACGGCTACGGCCTGCGGGCTGCGGGTCGACGCGATGCCGGCCCAGGCGACCATCCCCGACCTCATCGAGGCCGTGGTCGGCCACTTCGGACGTCGGAAGGAGTGACCCGAATGGCTTTCCCAATCACCCGGATGCGCCGGCTGCGGTCCAGCGAGACCATCCGCCGGATGGTCCGGGAGACGACCCTCGCCCCGGATGACTTCATCTACCCGCTCTTCGTGACCCACGGCCGCGGCGTCCGCAAGGAGATCGGCTCGATGCCCGGTGTCTTCAACCTGTCCATCGACGAGATGGTCAAGGAACTCGGCGAGGTCCACAGCCTGGGCATCCCGGGGATCATCCTCTTCGGCCTGCCCGAGACCAAGGACGCCATCGGGTCCGAGGCCTACGACGACGAAGGGGTCGTCCAGCAGGCCATCCGGGCGGCCAAGGACCGCTACCCGGACCTGGTCGTGGTGACCGACGTCTGCCTCTGTGAGTACACCGACCACGGCCACTGCGGCATCGTCCAGGGGTCGCGCGTCCTCAACGACCCCACCCTCGAACTCCTGGCCAAGACGGCCCTGTCGCACGCCGTGGCCGGGGCCGACATCGTCGCCCCGTCGGACATGATGGACGGCCGAGTCGGCGCCATCCGCAAGGTCCTCGACGAGGAGGGCTACGAGAACACGGTCATCATGGCCTACTCGGCCAAGTACGCCTCGGGCTTCTACGGGCCGTTCCGCGAGGCCGCCGACTCGACGCCGAAGTTCGGCGACCGGCGGGCCTACCAGATGGACCCGCCCAACGCCCGCGAGGCCCTGCGCGAGGTGGCCCTCGACATCGAGGAGGGGGCCGACATCGTCATGGTCAAGCCGGCCCTGGCCTACCTGGACATCATCCACGCCGTCCGGGACCGCTTCGACCTGCCCCTGGCGGCCTACAACGTCAGCGGTGAGTACGCCATGATCAAGGCCGCCGTCGACCGCGGCTGGCTCGACGAGAGGCGCGTGGTGACGGAATCCCTGACCGCCATCCGCCGGGCCGGCGCCGACCTGATTCTGACCTATTTCGCCAAGGACATGGCCCGCTGGTTGGCCGAATGAGCCTCGATCCGGGATGGTCGGTTCTACCAGCGGATTGAGAAATTTAGAATAAGGGAAGGAAAACTCATAGATTACACCGAACAGGCGAAGAAGAAGCCGGAAGAGTCGAACAGTTCAGCCGGGGCGCCGGGTGGGGAGACGGCGCCGGGGAGCCTGGAACCTGTCGACCAGCGTCTGTTGACCGAGCTACAGAAGGGTGTGGCCCTGGTCGGGCGGCCCTTCGAGGGCCTGGCGGCTACGGCGGACTGCCCGCCGGGCGAGGTCCTCGGGCGCTTGGCGACGCTCAAGCGGAGCGGGCTCATCCGGCGGTTCGGCGGCATCTTCGACACCCGGGCCCTGGGCTTCTCGAGCACGCTGGTGGCCGCGGCGGTCCCGCCCGAGCGGCTGGAGGAAGTGGCCGTGACGGTCAGCGAGTTCCCGGGGGTGACCCACAACTACGCCCGCGAGGGCGTGGCCTACAACCTGTGGTTCACCGTCGGGTCGTCCAGCCCCGGGGGGCTGGACGAGACCCTCGCCGAGATCGCCCGTCGCACGGGCATCGCCAGGTGGCTCCGCCTGCCGGCCGAAAAGGTCTACAAGATCGGGGTCAAGCTCGACCTGACCGGTGAGGGTGGGGGGGGCGACTCCCACGCCACCCCGGCCGACCCCGAGACCCTCGACCCGGCCGACCCCGAGACCCTCGACCCGGCCGACCCCGAGACCCTCGACCCAGCCGACCGCCGGCTCATCGCCGTCATGCAGGGCGACGTGCCGCTGGTCGAGCGGCCCTTCGCCGAGGCCGGGCGGCAGGCCGGACTGACCGAGGACGACGTCCTGCATCGCCTGACCCGCTTCCGCGAAGCGGGCTGGCTCCGGCGGGTGGCCGCCACGCTGTACCACCGTCGGGCCGGGTTCACCGCCAACGCCATGTCCGTCTGGCGGCTGCCGGCCGACCGGGTCGACGAGGCCGGGGCGGCCATGGCCGCCTTCGCCGAGGTCAGCCACTGTTACCGGCGGCCGACCTCGCCCGACTGGCCCTACAGCCTTTACGCGATGATTCATGGGCGCACGCCCGAGGACTGCCGCCGCGTGGCCGAGGCCATCGCCCGGGTGGTCCGGCCCGAAGCCTACGACCTGCTCTTCAGCACAAAAGAATTCAAGAAGACCAGCATGACCTATTTCTGAGGTCGACTGGCCGTCCGGGTCCCCGCCGAGACGCGATGCCGCCATTGGGAGGGAGACACGATGAGGAAACTCAAGGCTCCGGAAGTCGTTGTCCGTCGTCTGGCCCTGTACCTGCGCCTGCTCCAAGGTCTCGGTGACGAGGGGGGCGAGCGCTTCATCTCCTCCAAGGAACTCGGGGAGAAGGCCGGGGTCAACTCGGCCCAGGTCCGGAAGGACCTGGCCCTCTTCGGCGAGTTCGGCAAGCAGGGCGTCGGCTACGAAGTCGGCTACCTGCGCGAGGAACTCCGCTCCATCCTCAACGCCAACCGCACGGTGAACATCTGCCTGGTCGGTGCCGGCGAACTGGGCACCGCCGTCTCCCGTTACAACCTGCGGCGCTTCGCCCGTGAGAAGAACTATCCGTTCCGCCTCGTGGCCTGCTTCGATACTGACCCGGCGAAGGTCGGGAAGAAGATCGACAAGGTCGTCGAGATCTACCCCCTCGGTGATATCCCGGTCAGGATCCGCGACCTGGGCATCGAGATGGCCATCATCACCGTGCCGGCCGAGGCCGCCCAGGATGTGGCCGACAAGCTGGTCGCGGGGGGCATCAAGGCCATCCTGAACTTCGCCCCGGTCAAGCTCTTCGTCCCATCGCACATCCGTCTGCAGGTCGCCGACGTGAGCCTCGAACTGCAGCAACTGGCGTACTACCTGGACCGGTGAACCGGGCGGACCGGTGAGCCGAGCCCGAAGACGGAAGGGCGATGAGCAAGCTGATGACGAACCGACCCGGAGTCTCAAGCTCCGGGTTTTCTGCTGTGCTCCTGGTACCGGCATCGGGCACTGGGGGATAAATCAGCTTACCATGCGCTATCAATTGACAGCGCCTACGGTTGCGCGAGCGACCACCCCCGTGGAACCCCGGAGTCGGCCGGCAGAAGCGCGTCGCAGAAGCGCGTCGCGGTTGCTCTGGAACAGCCATCCGTGCTATGCTGTAGAGGGTCTTTCGCCACCATCCTCCGCGAGGTGAAGCTGTTGTCGTCGGCCCAAACCAACGTGCCGGCCCTGCTGGCGGGCGACCGCCGGGCGCTGGCGCGACTCATCACCATCGTCGAGAACCGGGGCCCCGAGGCCCGGGCGATAATGAAAGAGGTCTACCGACACACCGGGAAGGCCCATCTCATCGGGATCACCGGCTCGCCGGGGGTCGGCAAGAGCACCCTCGTCGACGCCCTCACCGCCGAGCTGCGCAAGGCCGGCAAGACGGTGGGGATCATCGCCGTCGACCCGACCAGCCCGTTCACGGGGGGCGCCATCCTCGGCGACCGCATCCGGATGCAGGGCGTCGGGCTTGACGAGGGCGTCTTCATCCGCAGCCTGGCGACGCGCGGGCACCTCGGCGGCCTGTCGCGGGCGACCAGCGACGTCATCCGGCTGATGGACGCCTTCGGCAAGGACATCGTCATCATCGAGACCGTCGGGGCCGGTCAGGCCGAGGTGGAGATCGTCAAGCTGGCCCAGACGACCATCGTCGTCACCGTGCCAGGCCTCGGCGACGACGTTCAGGCCATCAAGGCCGGCATCCTCGAGATCGGCGACCTCTTCGTGGTCAACAAGGCCGACCACGAGGGGGCCGACCGGGCCGTCAACGAGCTGGAGCTGATGCTCAGCCTGGACCCGGAGCAGGGAGGGTGGCGACCGCCCATCGTCCGGACCATCGCCCGCGATGGGACAGGCCTGCCGGAGTTGGCCGAGAAGGTCGGCGCGCACCTGGATCACCTACGGGAGAGTGGCCGGCTGGCCGAGAAGAACCAGGCCACAAGCCAGTCGGAGCTGAGGGAGATCGTCACCGCGCGGGCCGGCGCCCGCATCCTGGGTGCGGCCACGGCTTCGGGGCTGCTCCCGGAGATGGTCGCCAGAGTGGCGTCGCGTGAGGTCGACCCATACAGCGCGGCCGAGGAGATCTTGCGGCGGCACGGCCCGACGGCGGGCACCGACGAGACGGGTGACGGGTCGGATGACTGAACCGGGTGCCGCGCGCGCGGCCGAGGCGGGGCGCGCCTTCGACACGGTCCTCTTCGACATCGACGGGACCCTGACCGACTCCAACGGAGTGGTCATGCGGTCGCTCCGGCAGGTCATCGCCGAGGTGGGCCGAAGCGGCCTGGCGGCGGCCGTGCCGGACGACCTCAGCTTCGCCATCGGTTCGACCAGCGAGGAGACCATCAGGCGGGTCGGCTTCAAGGACCGGGCGGGGGTCCTGAAACTCTGGGAGCAACGGTTCCGCGAGATGAGCGACCAGATAACCATCTACCCGGGCGTGCCGGAGGCCGTCTTGATCCTGCGGGCGGCCGGCGTCCGGCTCGGCCTGGTGACCTCGAAGAACCGCGACGAGCTGGACCACGACGTCAGGCGTCTGGACCTCTTTCAATGGTTTGAGTGCGCCGTCTGCGCCAGCGACACCAAGCGCCCAAAGCCGTACCCCGACCCGCTCCTGAAGGCCATGGGCGACCTCGGGGTCGACCCGCGGTCGGTCCTTTACGTCGGCGACAGTCCGTACGACCAGGAGAGCGCGGCCGCCGCCGGCGTCCCCTTCGGCCTGGCCGGGTGGGGCAGCGTCTGGAACGGGCGACTTCCCGCCGATTACGTCTTCAAGACCCCGATGGACGTCGTCGCCCTGGTCCTCGGGGCCAGTCGGAAGGCCAAGGAGGTCGGCTGATGCGGATCAGACCGTCCACGCCCGGCGACGCCCCGGCCATGCTCGATGTGGCCCGGGCCCTGCCGCAGTGGTTCAACGCCGGCGGCCTCGAGGAGATGGCCAAGGACTTTCAGGTCCATCAGGGCTTCGTGGCCGTGGATGAGAACGGCGCCGCGGTCGGCTTCGCCACCTTCTCGCCGTTGTCCGTCGAGGCCGCGCTCCTGTCGTGGATCGGCGTGCGACCGGAGGCGCGCCGGCACGGGCTGGGGCGGAAACTCATCGAGGCCCTCGAGGAGAAGCTTGTCGCCCTTGGCTTCTCGCGCCTCGAGGTCGAGACCCTGGCCCACACCGCGGACTACCAGCCTTACGAAGAGACCCGGCGCTTCTACCTGGCCGCCGGGTTCAAGCCCAAGGCCTTCGTCCCCGAGCGCTGGGGAGCAGGTCAGGACGCCCTGGTCCTGTCCAGGAACCTCGGGCCTCGTCCGGGAGCCTAGAGCGATGGGCCGCGAGGGCGGGGAGGACGGCGACCGCCGCGACCACCGCGAGGGGCGTCCAGCGGGCGAGTGGTTCCGCGGGGCAGTCCCGCCGGAGCTGGACGGTGCCTCGGTCTCGCATTTCATCCACGGCCACCTGGGCGCGTCGCGCCGGATGATGCGGCGGCTCAAGGTCCGCGGGTCGATGCTCGTCAACGGCCGGCCGGCGGTCCTCCGCGACCGCCTTCGGGCCGGCGACGAGGTCGTCCTGGCCCTGCCGGACCTGCCCTCGCCGAACATCGTCCCCGAGGAACGGCCGCTCAGCATCCTGTACGAGGACGACGCCCTCATCGCCGTGGACAAACCGGCCGGCGTCCTCGTCCATCCGGTACGAGGGCAGGGTGAGGGCACACTGGCCCAGGCCATCGCCTTCCACCTCGAGGCCGAGGGGCGGAGCCCGAAGCCGCGGCCGGTGCACCGGTTGGACCGGGACACCTCCGGGGTCATCATCTTCGCCAAGGATGCCCACGCTCATCATCGCCTGGCTCTCCAGTTCGACCGGCACGAGCTGACCAAGGAGTACCTGGCCGTCGTCTGGGGCCGCGTGGCCGAAGAGCGCGGCACCCTCAGCGGCCACCTGCGCAAGGTCTCCGGCCGGATGGTCGTCGTCGCGGACGGGGAAGGGAAGGACGAAGGGGAGAACGAGGCCCGGCTCGTGGTCACCGACTTCGAGGTCGCGGAACGACTGGCCGGTGGGGCCACGGTCCTTCGGCTCTACCCGCGGACGGGCCGGACCCACCAGATCCGCGCGCAGCTCGCGGCGGCCGGGCACAAGGTCATCGGTGACAGGCTCTATGGCCCCACGGACCCGCGCCCCGGGCTCATCGGCCGGCACGCGCTGCACGCCATGTCGATCGGGTTCACGCACCCGACGACCGGCCGACCGATCGAACTCGTCGCCCCATTGCCGGCGGACATGGCCGGCCTCATCGAAGAGCTCCGTCGCCCATAGGATTGAGCGATAGACGTCACCAGAAGAAGCCACCAGAGAGTCCAACATACCATCGAGACCACGGAGGGAAGACCATGGGCAGCATCATCGGCCGCATCGGCGGCGCGTTCGAGGGTTACGACATCAACTGCACTTCCGACGGCAACCGAATCTACGGCCGTTTCGGCGGGGCCATTATCGGCAAGGACCTCGATTTCGTCCTCGACGGCAGCCGCCTGGACGGCCGTTACGGCGGCGTCTTCGAGGGCAAGGACATCCACGGGCAGGTCGACGGATCGAGCTTCACCGGCCGCATGGGTGGGGAGTTCGAGGGGAACGACATCGCCCTCAACCTCGCGACCGAGGCCGGCGCCGACCGCGTCACTGGGCGCGTCGGGGGCGAGCTCTTCGGTTTCGACGTCGACCTTCAGCACGACCACAACTCGGGCCGGCTCAGCGGCAGGCTCGGCGGCGACTTCATCGGCAACGACGTCGACGTCACGATCGTCGACGTGCCCGTCCTGCCGGCCGTGGCTCTCATCGTCTCCGTCTACTACCAGCACCAGCGCGACCATCGCCACAGCGGCGGGGGCGGGCACAGCAACTAGCGCTCCCACGTGGGATGCAGATACGAAGGAGCCCGGGCCGACGGCCCGAGCTCCTTTTTCTCGTTACACCAACCGTATCACTTGTGCAACAACCGCGCGGATACATCCATCCTCGATGTCTTCGGCAGCCTGAGATAGATGACATCACGGACGTCCTGCCCCGCCCACACCGCCCCGACCTCATAGGGGACATCTTTGTACGCCGTCAGGGTGACCCACGCCCAGCCGCCAACCTTGATCACCGATCTGACCCGCCACGGGGCCGCGGAGGTGACGATGATCGCCACCGTCTCCTTCGAGAAGTCGACGGTCGAAATATAGAGATACTGCGGGTCCGAACGCGAGACCTTGACTCCGTATGGTTCCAGCCATGCCTGCAGGGCGGCTTCCGAATCGAAGAGATAGACGCCGTTAGCGGGCAGGGCCGCCGGTAGCGCCCTATAGTACGCTGAGCCGATGACTTCCCATGGTCCGTTCGTGGCGCTCCAGGTCAGCGCGGTCAGGCCCAGCAGGCAGGCGACGACCACCGCGGTCAGCGCTGCCCAACGCGCACGCCGCCATGGGCCTCGTCCGGCGCCGCTCATCGCCCAGTCACTGCGTACTGCCAGACGATCTGGTCGGTGCTGTCGCCGAACCAGCCGATGATGGCCCTATCCCCGACCTTGGGCAGCTCTTCCTTGGTCATCCCACGGAAGCTGTACGGCGCGACCCGCAGGGTGACCTCGCCGTCCGGGCGGCCCCACTGGTTGGTCCCGGAAGGGGCGTACTTGACGATGGTCAGCCGGTCCGGCTGGACGTCCTTGACCACCGCGTAGTAGAAGTCCAGATGCACCGCGGCGTCGGGGGTGGGTGAGCCGGGCCGCGTCAGTTCCATGTCCGGGGCGATGGTCTTCGCGGTGATGAAGAAGACCACGTGCTCACCCAGGAACAGGTCGAGCGTGTCGCGGTCGCTCTGCCAATGGGTCGAGGTGACCCAGCGGCCAGGCGGGAGCGGTAGGTCGGGTCCCGGCTTCGTCCCGTTGAAGTCGTGCGGCAGGCTGTACTCCACGCCCGTCAGGTGGACCTGCCCATCGCTGATCGAGCCGACGACCCCGCTCATGGTGGGGATGATGATTTCCGGCCCGCCCTTGATCCCGCCTGTCCCTGGGGCCTCCACCTGGCCGGCCGAAGTCCCGGGCGTGGCCCCGGCGTGCCACAGGAGCCCGGTCTTCGCCAGCCCCACCCCGAGCACGAGCGCGGCCGCCAGGCCCAAGGCCGCCCAGGCCGGCGCTCTCCCCCGGGCCCAGCGGGCGCCGCGGCCACGGGCACCGTAGGCGTGAGACCCCCGCGCCCCGGCAGTGCTTGGACTCAACGATTCCCGGACCCTCTGCCAGAGCCCGTCGACCGACCCGTTCCACCGCGACCGGTCGTCCATGGCCCGGCGAAGCTCCTCTCCCAACTCAGGCATCTTCAATCCTCCTCGAATGGCCCTAGTAGGGCTTTCAAGCGTTGTCTGGCGGCGTACAGACGGGACTTGACCCGGCCCAGGGAGATCCCAAGGGCCGCCGCCGTCTCGACTTCCGAGAATCCCCGAAAATACTTCAGAATCAGCACAAGGCGCTGAGGTTCGGGCAGCGACTCGATGGCCACCCAGAGCCGTTGGCGCCGTTCCGCGCCCACCGCCGCCTCTTCGGGCCCGAGTTCCGCCCCGTCAGGCACCCCGGCCAGGTCCTCGACTGACGTTGCGGCCGGCCGCGAGCGTCGGGCCGCCCGCTTGGCCTCGTTGACGACGATGCGGTAGAGCCACGGCGCGAAGGCTTCGCCAATCCGGAACGACCCAATCGCCCGAAAGGCGCGGGCAAAGGCTTCCTGCGTGGCGTCCTCGGCCGCCGCCCAGTCATGGGTGATGAGGAAGGCCGTCCGGACGGCCATCGGCGCGTGGGCGCGGAAGATGGGTTCAAAGGCCTCGAGGTTCCCGGCCTGACATCGCCGGATGAGCTCCTGTTCGTCCAACCGAAAGCCTCCTGAGCCACGGCTTGGCTGCTTCAACCTAATATACCACCCGGTCGACGGAAAAGTTGGTTACCGCGTCCCGTAAAGTTTGGGGCGTATTTCGTCGATTTTATTGGTGTCGGCAGGATTGCCTGTCGAAGGACAGAAAATGGAAGGATGTGGCCACGGGTCGGCGGTCGCCGGCCGGTCGCGGCCGCACTCTTCCTCGGGGGGCGTCAGGACGTGTCAGGTTCAGACGAGGAACGCGGTTTCTCCGGTGAGCCGGAATCTGAAGGCCGGCGCCGAAGTAGGACGACCAGGAAGTCCGGGCGGAACGCGCGCCGCTCGGCGGTTGAAGAAGCGGCCGTCGGGGCGGCCGAAGACCGGGCCGCGCATGACATCCTTCTCGAACCGCTGTACGACGAGCAGGAATTCCGGCAACGCGCACGCCTTCGGCTGGCGCCCGGCGCCGCCCGCGTGTACGTCGTCGTTGGCCTGATCGTGTGCCTGGCCGCCCTGGGGTTGGCCGGGTACCAGACCTGGCGGGTCACGGCCCAGAGCCGGGAACTCGCCGCCGTCCAGAAGGAGCGGGACAACCTGGCCGCGGAACGCGATAGCCTCAACCGCCAGCTCGAAGAGATGCGTAGCGAGACGCCGGCCCCCGAGAACACCGAGACCCCGGCGGCCCAGACCTACACGGTCAAGGCCGGTGACTCCCTCTGGACCATCGCCGCCAAGTTCTACGGCGACGGGCACATGTACACCCTCCTCATCTCGCAGAACAAGCTCAAGGACCCGGACCATCTCGAAAAGGGCCAGGTCCTGGTCATCCCACCCAAGCCGGGATCGTGAACGGAGGAGCCCCATGAAAATCTTTGGCGGCAGGGCCACCGGTGAACTCACGGCGGCCATCTGCCGCCAGCTCGGCGTGGAGCCAGGCACGGCCGATATCTCGAAGTTCGGTAACGATAACACCTTCGTCCAGATCAAGGAGAACGTCCGCGAGAAGGACGTTTTCATTGTTCAGACCTCGTGCCCGCCGGTGGACGAGGCCTTCATGGAACTGCTCATCCTGGCCGACGCCCTCAAGCGGGCCTCGGCGCGCCGGCTGACGGCCGTCCTGCCCTACTACCCGTATGTCCGGTCGGACAAGAAGGACCAGCCTCGCGTGCCCATCACCGCCCGCCTGGTGGCCGACCTGATGGTGACGGCCGGGGTCGACCGGGCGGTGACCATCGACCTCACCGCCGACCAGGTCCAGGGCTTCTTCTCGGTCCCCCTCGACCACCTCACGGCTCAACCCGTCTTCGCCCGTTACCTTGAGGGCAAGGGGCTCGACGATATGGTCATCGTCGCCCCCGATCCGGGCGCGGTCAAGCGGGCTCAGCGGTTCGCCGAACGGCTGGGCGTGCCCATGGCCTTCATCGACAAACGGCGCACCGGCTCCAAGGTGCGAGTGACGACCGTCGTCGGCGACGTCCGTGAGCGCCAAGCGGTCCTCTTTGACGATGAGGTCGACAGTGGTGGCTCGGCCTGCGAGGCCGCCGAGCTGCTCCGCGACAAAGGGGCCAAGACGGTCTACCTCGCCTGCACGCACGGCGTGCTGTCCGGGGAGGCCCAGCGACGCCTGGCCGCGTCGGCCATCCGCGAGGTCATCGTGACCGACTCGGTGCCGGTGCCCGCCGAGAAGCGCTGGGACCGGCTCGTCGTCCTGTCCATCGCCCCGCTCCTGGCCGAGGCCGTCCGGCGGATCCACACCGGGGAGTCGATCAGCGTGCTGTTTGAGTGAATCTCTGAGAACGCAGGTCAGACGAGACAAGCCGGCCCAGTTCAGGGGCCGGCCTGTTTGTTCTCGCGCGGCCAAAGGCCGGCCACCAGGCGGGGCAGTCCCAGAAAAGGATAGACCGCCAGTTGTGTCGAATAGCACTATCAAGACCAATCGCGGCGGAGGAGGCCGTGTATGAGCCGGAAGATGCGCTCATTGACCGCCTTCCTGGCCCTCTTTCTGGTGGCCATGGCCCTGGTACCGGGGTGCTCCCGGAAGGAGCATCACCGGGTGATCAGCCTTGCTCCGGGAAGCAGCGAACAGCCGGCTCCTGCCAACCCGGTTGGGACAGGCAAACCGCCGCTCCGAGTGGCCATTGCGGCCGTGATCTCGCCCCGGGAAACGCTCAGGTACTACGCGACGATGCTTGACTACCTTGGGGAGCAGCTTGACCGACCGGTACAGGTCATCCAGCGTCAGACCTACGCGGAAGTGAACAAGCTCATCAAGGAGGAGGCCATCGACCTCGCGTTCGTTTGCACCTACGCCTATGTCAAGGGCCGGGCTGAGTTCGGAATGGAGTTAATTGCCGCGCCCCAGGTTAACGGAAAGCCGTATTACTATTCGTACATCATCGCCCCGTCGGGCACTGACGCGCGAAGTATCATGGACCTGAAGGGGAAGACCTTCGCTTTCAGTGACCCGCTCTCGATGACCGGCCGGATCGTGCCCTCCTACCTCCTGCAGGAGAACGGTCAGACTCCGGAACGGTTCTTCAAGAAGTTCCTGTACACATACAGCCACGACAACTCCATCAAGGCAGTCGCCGACCGGCTGGTGGACGGGGCGGCCGTCGACAGCCTCGTATACGAGTTCACCGCAAAACACGAACCGGCCCTGACGAAACAGGTCACGATCATCCAAAAGGTCGGCCCGTTCGGTACACCGCCGGTGGTCGTGCCTCCCGGACTGGACCCCGCCTTGAAGGAGAGGATCCGTTCGATCCTGTTGACGATGGACCGCACCAAGCGGGGCCGCGACATCCTCGCGGACATCATGGTGGAGCGGTTCGTCGTTCCGGACGACCGCCTCTACGATGAGGTCAGGCGGATGGCGGCGGCGGTACAGACGGAGTGATCGGGGCGATGCGTCGGATAACCGTGCTGTTCTGGACCGTCAACGGGTCGGTCAGCATCCGGGTGAAGATCATGGGCATCGTCCTGGTCCTGGTGGTCCTGCTCGGCCTGGGAATCACCATCCAGACCAGGCTCAGCCTCACCGCGACGCTGGAACGCCAGCTCGAGCAACGGGGCGTGTCCGTCACCCGCGACCTGGCCGCGCGGAGCACGGACCTCCTCCTGACCAACAACCTTTTCGCCTTGTACCAACTGCTCAAGGACACCATCGAGAACAACGAGGACGTACGGTACGCCTTCATCCTCGGCCCCGACGGGAATGTCGTCGTTCACAGCTTCGGTCAGGGATTCCCGGCCGACCTGGCGGGGGCCAACGGGGTTGGCGGGGAACAACGGTCCAGCATCCAGGTGTTCAGGACGGAGGAAGGGTTGATCCACGACGTGGCTGTGCCGATTCTCGACGGCGAGGCCGGCGTGGCCAGGGTCGGGATGATGGAGGGCCACCTGCGGCAGGCCGTGAACGAGCTCACCAACAGGCAGTTGACGGCTACGGCCCTGGTCTCCCTGTTCGGCATCCTGGGGGCTCTTGTCCTGACGGCCGTCCTCACCAGGCCGACTCAGGAACTGGTGGAGGTGACGAAGGCCGTCTCGCGCGGCGACCTGCACCGGCGGGTGAAAGTCCTGGCGCGTGATGAGATCGGACAGCTTGGGCAGGCCTTCAATCGGATGACCGAGAATCTCGAACGATCCCGGCAGGAGCTGGAGCTGAAGGAGCAAATGAGGGTCCAGCTTCTCAGCAAGGTGATCTCGGCCCAGGAGGAGGAGCGCAAGCGCATCGCCCGCGAGCTGCATGACGAGACGAGCCAGGCCTTGACCTCTCTGCTGGTGGGCCTCAAGGTCCTGGAGAATAGCGGGACTCCGGCCGAGGCCAGGCGGATGGCCGGCGAGCTGCGGCAACTGGCCGGGCAGACCCTGGAGGCCGTCCATGACCTGGCCCTGGAGCTACGGCCGAGCGCCCTGGACGACCTGGGGTTGGTGGCGGCCCTCAGTCGCTACTGCAAGGAATACGCGGACAAGATGCGAATCCAGGTCGACCTCGAGGCGACGGGCTTTGACGGCCGGCCGAGGCTGGCCGCCCAGGTGGAGCTGACCCTCTACCGGATCATCCAGGAGGCCTTGACCAACGTGGCCAAGCACGCCGACGCCCGTAACGCGAGCGTGGTCTTGGACTACCGCGAATCGGCGGTGAGCGCCATTATCGAGGACGACGGTCGTGGGTTCAACGTGAGCCAGGTCATTCAGTCGGAGATCAAGGAAAGGCGGCTCGGGCTGTTCGGGATGCAGGAGCGGGCCTCACTCCTGGGCGGCCGCCTGACGGTTGAGTCCCAGCCGGGAACGGGGACGACCGTGTACGTTAGCATCCCACTGGAGATGGCAGGATGAGCAAGATGCGCCTGATTCTGGTCGATGACCACGCGGTGCTGAGGGCGGGGCTGCGGATGCTGCTCGACTCCCAGCCGGACATGCGCGTCATCGGCCAGGCCGCCGACGGCGAGGAGGCCCTTCGGATCTGCCGTGAGCTTCGCCCCGACGTGGTCCTGATGGATATCAGCTTGCCGGGCCTGAGCGGCATCGAGGTGACGAAGGCCCTCAGGCGGGAGTGCCCCCAGATCAGGATCCTGGTCCTGACGATGCACGACGACGAGGCCTACTTCAAGCAGGTCCTTCAGGCCGGCGGTTCCGGTTACGTGCTCAAGAGGGCGGCCGACACGGAACTCCTATCGGCCATCCGGGCTGTCCACCGCGGAGAGGTCTTCCTTTATCCGTCGATGGCCAAGCTCCTGGTGGAAGAGTTGCTGCAGGCCAAGCCGCCGGCGCCGGTGGGTGGGGCTCGCGAAGCCTCGACCAGCCTGAGCGGGCGGGAGAAAGAGGTCCTCCGGCTGATCGCCCTGGGTCACACCAACCAGGAAATCGCTGACGCGCTGTATCTGAGCGTAAAGACGGTCGAGACCCACAAGGCCAGGATCATGACCAAACTTGGCACACGCAGCCGGTCGGAACTCGTCCGGTACGCCATGCAGCACAAGCTGGTTTAGAGATCGAGAGTCGGTCCACGGTGCCCCGGCAAACGGCCGGGGCTTTTTTGTCGGGAGAATGCCTTAATGGTCCAGCCACCCACCGGTGATTCCGTTAATGGTTTCGCCCTTGAGAGACCAGGGCAGGGCCGTAAAGTCAGCCCAAGAGATTCAGCGTTTGCACCGATAGTCAAGCCGTTGTGAGTGGGTGCACAATGTTGGCGGGAGGACGTGTGCCTCTTGCGACGATCACCCTTGTCAGAGGGGGTGTTGCTCGAAGGACAGTCGGCAGAGGCTTCTTAAATCCGGGAGGAGGAGGAGGAGGACATGGCTGACAAGCGTTTCGGCATGGTGATCGACCTTCGCCGTTGCCACGGCTGCAAGGCTTGCCAGGTGGCCTGCAAGAGCGAGAACGACGTGCCGCTAGGCGTATGGCGCTCCTGGGTCAAGGAGGTCGAGCAAGGGACATACCCGAACGTAAAGCGACATTTCCTGCCACGGCTGTGCAATCATTGCGAGCATCCGGCCTGTGTTCGTAACTGCCCGACGGGAGCCTCATACAAGCGTCCCGACGGCGTGGTCCTGGTTGACCGGAACAAGTGTATCGGCTGCCGGTACTGCATAGCGTCGTGCCCCTACCAGTCGCGGTTCCTGCTGGCGGATGAGAAAGTGGCTGACAAGTGCACCTTCTGCGCCCACCGGGTGGACCAGGGGATCGTCCCGGCCTGCGTCAACACCTGCATCGCCCGGGCCCGCATCTTCGGGGATCTCAATGACCCGAACAGTGAGGTCAGGCAGTTGGTCGACAGCCACCCGGTGCAGGTCCTAAAGCCGGAAGCTGGGCAGAGCCCGTCGGTGTTCTACATCGGAGCTGACGACAACGCCATGAGAGGAAGTGAGGCCGGGTGAACGCCTCGATAGTCTATGATGTCTTCCATGTCAACCCGTTCGGGTGGGTGGTCGCGGTGTACTTCACCGTGTCCGCCATGGCCGCCGGTGCCTTCCTCCTGGCCGCGGCCGTCAACCTGCTGGGGCTGAAGGGGCAGCAGGCTGTCGGGCGAACGGCCGCGCTCGTCGCGCCCCTGGCCGGAGCCCTCGCCGGGCTGCTTCTCATCGCCGAGTTGGGTCGGCCGACGCGGTTCTGGCGGGTGTTCACCCATTTCAACCCGGCCTCGCCGGTCTCATGGGGCGCGTTCATTCTTTTGGCTTTCATAATCATCGCGGTGTTGTACGCCCGTACCGTCCTGGCCGGCAAGGAGGAAGGAAGCAGGGGCCTCGTTGCGGCGGGTGCGGCATTGGCCTGCCTGATTCCCGTGTACACCGGGTTTGAACTCGTCCGGGGCCGTGTCAGCCCCCTCTGGAACAGTCCCCTCATCCCCGTCCTGTTCTTCTTCGCGGCCGGGGTGGTCGGCCTCAGCGCCGTCGTCCTCATCGGGTCGGCCCTGACCGCCGGCGTGGCTCGAAGACTCGGGGCCTCCGGGGTCGCGGCGGCCGGGGACGGGGTCGCGCCGGCCGCTGGGCTCGGCAAGACCATCGCCTTCTTCCTGGCCGGGAGCCTGGTTCTGGTGGTGATTCAACTGCTCGCCCTGGCCGGGGCATCGACCGAGGCGGTGACCATCGTCCGGAAGGTTCTGGCCGGCCGGTTCGCCGTCCTGTTCTGGGGCGGGTACCTGGCGGTGGGGACGGTCGTGCCGTTCGTCATCTTCACCGGGCGCGGCGCGGGCAATCGTACCCTGCAGGCCCTGGCTTCGCTCCTGGCGGTGCTTGGCGTCTTCGCCCTGAGGCTGGTGGACATCATCGGCGGGCAAAGCTTCCCACTCAACTGACCGTAAGGAGGGACAGCGACGGTGGAACTGACAAGACGGACATTTCTCAAGCTGGGCGCAGCCGGGGCGGCGACCTTCGCCATCAACGGTTCATTGAGCGGCGCCGCCCGGGCGATGGAGTTGAAGCTCGGCGGCAAGGACATCTCCAGGCTCACCCGGAAGGAGCGGCAGGCCATCCCCAGCACCTGCATGCAGTGCGTGACGGCCTGCGGCATCATCGGCTACGTGGAGGACGACCGCCTGGTCAAACTGGAAGGCAACCCGGAAGCCTCGAACAACCGGGGCCGGATGTGCGCCCGCGGCCAGGCCGGCGTCAACCAGGTCTATGACCCGGACCGTATCCTGTACCCCATGAGGCGGGTCGGCCAGCGCGGCGAGGGCAAGTGGAAGAGGATCACCTGGGACGAGGCCCTCAACGAGATCACGGCCAAGCTGAAGGCCGTCCGCGACGGCGGCAAGCCGGAGGAATTCGTGTTCCATTACGGCCGCAACCGGATGTCCTGGATCCTCGACCCGTTCATGAACGCTTTCGGCTCGGCTTCGGTCGGCAACCACACCTCCATCTGTGAGGCCTCGAAGTTTGTCGCCCAGCAATCGATGTGGGGGCCATACCAGGACGTCAATGACGTAGCCAACGCCAAATACATCCTGGTGATGGGGTGCAACCCCCTCGAGGCCCACACCGTGCACAACGCCCTCTGCCAGCGGGTCATCGACGCCCGCGCGGCGGGGGCCAGGATGGTCACCTTCGACGTCCGCCTGTCCAACACGGCGGCCCGGTCCGACAGGTGGTACCCGATCAAGCCGGGCACCGACGGGCTGGTCGCCCTGGCCATGGCCAACGTCATCATCCAGAACGGGCTCTATGACGAGGAGTTCATCGAGACCTGGACCAACGTTACGGTGGACGAGCTCAAAGAGCATCTGGCCCAGTTCACGACGGAGATGGCGGCCAGGGAGAGCGGTGTGCCGGCGGCGGACATCGAGAAGATCGCCGTGGAGTTCGCGACCATCAAGCCGTCGACGGTTATCTCCTACCGCGGGATGGTCTCACACTATAACGGGATGATGAACGAACGATGCGTCATGCTCCTAGAGGCCATCGCCGGCAACATCGACGTCAAGGGTGGGCGCTGCCTGAAGCGCACCGGCAAGTGGGCCAACCCCTTTGGAAGCCCCAAAGAGGCCAAGGCCAAGATCGGGGCCGTCGACCCAAAGAAAGATTATCCCCTGGCGGCCCATAAGGTGGCCCAGGAGGTCCTACCCCGGATCGGCAAGGGTGAGGGCAAAGTCCAGGTTTACTGGACGTATTGCATCAACCCGCCCTATGTCATGCCTGACGGCAACCGGCAGATGGAAGTCCTCAAAGACGAGAAGGCCATCCCCTTCCACGTCTGCTCCGACGCCTACTACAGTGAAAACGCGGCCCTGGCCGATCTCATCCTGCCGGACGCCACCTATCTCGAGCGGTACGATCCCGAGACGAGCCCGTCTTTCACCATCGTCCCGTTCATCCAGGTCCGCCAGGCGATCACCAACCCCCTCGGCGAGTCCAGACCGACCCAGGACGTCCTGATGGAGCTGGCGCGCCGGCTCGGGATCGGGGACTTCCTCAACGGGATCAAGGATAGCGCGGAGTACCTGCGGAAGGCGGCCGACGCCACCGAGGGCCTGAAGGACGTCGGCGGCTGGGAGTACATCCGCAAGGTCGGCGCCTGGTACGACAAGGGCAAGAAGCCGGACTACAAGTCCTACGCCAAGGAGCTGAAGCCCGAGGACCTGAAGCCCAAGAGCAAGGACGAGAGAATCGTCGTCGATGGGAAGACCGGGACTGTCTACAAGCTGGACAAGGACCACCCCGACAAGTACGAGTCCGACAAGCAGTACGTCGGGATCCGGATCGGGGGCAAGTACTACAAAGGCTTCAAGCCCTACAAGTTCCCGATTTCGGGCAAGTTCGAGATCCGCTCGGCGCTCATGGCCAAGTACGGCTTCCCTGAACTCCCCACCTACATCCCAATCCCCACGCATCAGAGCATGAAGCCGGACGAGCTGATTCTGACCACCTTCAAAGTCAACGTCCACACCCAGTCGAGGACCCAGAACTGCAAGTGGCTGACCGAGATCCACAACGACAATGCCGTATGGATCAACCCGGTGACGGCGGCCAAGCGAGGGGTCGCCGACGGCGACCTGGTCAAGGTGACCTCCAAGGTGGGCTCCATGGAGGTCAGGGCCCGCGTCACGGAAGGCATCCACCCCGGCGTGGTGGCCGTCTCCTTCCACAGCGGCCACTGGCAGTACGGCCGGTACTGCTCGGGGAAGAAGGCCCCCGCGGGGGTCGGTGACGGCGAAGACCGCCATGTCTGGTGGAAGAACTTCGGCGTCTTGCCCAACCTGATCATTCCCGTCGCCACCGACCCCATCGGCGGCGGACAGGCGTATATGGATACCGTCGTCACGGTGGACAAGACCCAGGCAGGGAGAGGATGACGATGGAGCGAGTCGTTTCCCCGGGGGAAGTGGCCGGTCAGCGCGGCGGAGTCTACGGGATCCTGGCCCAGGTCTTCCTGAAGGAGATGGATCGGGCCCTCCTGCGGACACTGAGGGCCCCGGAACTCGCCTCGGCCCTGGCCGAGCTCGGGTTGGACCCGGTCGACACACTGGGCCAGGCGCCGGAGGCGCAAGTTCTTGAAGCGCTGGCGGTTGATTACGCCGGGCTGTTCCTGGGGCCCGGGCCGCACGTCCCGCCGTACGAATCGGTGTTTGTCGGCCCCGATGCAGGGGACGGCCAAGGTTCGTTGTGCGGGGAGCCGGCGGTCCGCATGCGCCGGCTGGCGGAAGAAGAGGGGCTGGAAATCTCGCCGGAACTGACGGCGATTCCCGACCATCTGGCGGTGGAGCTCGAGTACATGCAACGGCTGGCCTCCGCGGAGGCCGAGCAGTGGCTGGCCGGTGATCACGCCGCGGCCGCGGCCATCCGGGAGAAGCAGCGCGTTTTCCTGGACGAGCACCTGGGCCGATGGCTGCCGGCCTTCGTCTCCAGGGTGGCTGAGGCGTCGAGGTCTTCCTTCTACCGCAAGATGGCTGAGCTTGCGGGCGAGTTCACGGCCGAGGACCGTAGGCTCCTCGACGACCGGCGCCCTGAGAGGACGACTGGTTCAGACCCCGGACCTGACCCCGATGGGTGGCCAAACCAGTGCTGAGTCTCGAGTTCCTGACCAAAGCGATTTCGCCGGTGCTCGTCACGCCGCAGCAGTGTACCGTGGCCCGCCACCAGCGGTCGGCTTGCCGGCGGTGCGCGGAGGCCTGTCCGGTCGGTTGTCTCTCGATAGACCGGGGGCCGGTCCTCGACGCCGAAGAGTGCGACGGGTGCGGCCTCTGTACGGCGGCCTGCCCCACCGGGGCCCTCCGGTTGCGGGGGATATCTCTTTCGGACATCGCCAGGGGCGGCCGGACTCTGACCATGACCTGCCGTTACGGGGAAGCGCCCGGTCCCGACGCGATTGGCCTTCCGTGCCTGGGCTGGCTGACGGCCGATCACCTGGTGTGGCTGGGGCTGTCCACGGGCGGCCCGGTCGTCCTGGCCATGGGCGATTGCGATTCCTGCAGGTGCTCGTTGGGACGGGAAATGGCGTTGACGGCCATCCGAAGGAGCCGCGGAGTCCTGCGAGCGGCGGGCCGGACTGAGGCCTCGTTCAGGCACGGCTCCGCTGCCCGTTCTCGCGCTTCAGGGGGGCGGCCCGTCGTGATATCTGTGACCCGCAAGGAGCTCTTCTCCCTGGTCCGCAGAGAGGCTCTCCGGTTGGCGGTGGCCGCCGGTGAGGAACTGATCCCGCTCTGGACCGACGATCCCGCCCGGCCGGCTTACCTCATCCCACAGCGGCGTACGGCCTGGCTCGCCTTGGCCCGCCGGATGGAATGGCCGGATGAAATCAGTCCGGCCGACCAGCTGCCGCAGGCGGCAAGGGCCATCACCGGGGGGTGCGACGGCTGCGGAATGTGTGCCCGCTCTTGCCCTTCCGGTGCGTTGCGTCTGGCCGGAGAAGTCATCACCCACAACTCGGAGATCTGCCTGAACTGCGGATTGTGCCTGAGTCTGTGCCCGAGGGGCCTGGTCCGAGAGGCCCCGGGATTGAGCCTGGCGGGACTCGGGCGGGGGCGGCGCCGCGTATTGGTGACTCTTATGCGACAGCGTTGTCAGGCTTGCGGGCACGAGTATCTCACCGATGCCGACGAGGCGCAGACCCAGGCAATCTGTTCATCATGCCGGGCCGAACGGCGAGTGCTTGGATTGACCTGATCCAGGAAGCACAAGGAGGCTACGTAACCATGTCAAGGATCGGTCCCTGGGAGTTGATCCTGGTCCTCATCATCGCCCTGGTGATCTTCGGACCGAGCAAGCTGCCCGAACTGGGACGGGCCCTGGGACGGGGGATCAAGGAGTTCAGGGGAGCGGCCCAGGAGTTCACGTCGGAACTGAACGAGGCCAAGGACAGCAAGAAAGAGGCCCAAGGCGACCACAAGGCCTGAACCGGCCCCACCTCCTCCCAACTGAACATGCTTCTCTCCGAGCCGACCCACCTGCAGGCGCCGCCGACGATGGGGCTCCATGGTGATAGGCCGATTCGGGTAAAGCGGGAAACGGCTTTGCCTCCGCGTGCTTGGAAAGGAGAGCTGACCGACAGATGAACCGCCGATGGCGTTGGTTCACCTGCCTTCGTCGCTCTTGCCCGCGCGAAGGCAGGTGAACCTGTGTTCTGGCAGTCCCTGGACCCTGGCCCGGGGCAGTCCCTGGACCTGGCCCAGGTGGCTGGACGGGCCACACGCGGAGGTGACCGGACCTGAAACAGATACACGTTGAAGACAGCGTCGGAGCCGTCCTTTGCCATGACATAACCAAGATTGTGCCGGGGGAGTTCAAGGGCCGCGCCTTCAAGAAAGGCCACGTCGTCCGGCCGGAGGACGTGCCGGAGCTGCTGCGGCTGGGCAAGGAGCACGTCTACGTCTGGGACAGCCAGCCGGGGATGATCCACGAGGACGCGGCGGCCACCCGCATCGCTCGGGCCTGCGCGGGCCCCGGAGTGGCGACCTCAGAGCCGGCGGAGGGGAAGGTCAACCTGACCGCGGTCGGTCCCGGCTTGCTGACGGTCAACATGGCCGCTCTCGGCGAGGTCAACACGATAGACCATGTCGTGCTGGCCACCCGCCACCGGAACAGCCCCGTGAGCGCCGGGGACACGTTGGCCGGAACCAGAGTGATCCCCCTGGTCGTGGCCGAAGGCACGGTCGAACGAGTGGAGGAAATCTGCCGGCGGGTGGGGCCCATCGTCGCGGTCAGGCCCTTCCTGGCTCCGGCCGCCGGCCTGATCGTCACCGGAAGCGAAGTCTACCACGGGCGGATCGCCGATCGGTTCGGGCCGGTCGTCACGCGCAAGCTGGGGGCCTACGGCGTTGATGTCATCGACCGGATCGTGGTCCCCGACGATGCCCGGCGGATAGCTTACGAGATCCACCGGATGGGTGCCGGCGGCGCCGGCTTGATCATCGTCACCGGCGGCATGTCAGTGGACCCTGACGACGTCACGCCGGCCGCCATCAGGGCGGCTGCGGACGAGGTGGTTGCTTACGGCGCGCCGGTGCTTCCCGGCTCCATGTTCTTGCTGGCTTACCTGCGCGGCATCCCAGTCATCGGCCTGCCCGGATGCGCGATGCACGACGACCGGACGGTCTTCGACCTGGTCCTGCCCAGACTTCTCGCCGGCGAACGGGTCACCCGTCAAGACATAGCGCTGATGGGTCACGGGGGGTTGTGTCTACGATGTATCCCCTGTCGCTGGCCGGATTGCCCCTTCGGCAAGTCGTGAGCGCCGGTCGGATCCCGAACCCCGCGACCCGTGGCCCGAGGAGGGGACCGCATTGCTGAGCCTCAAGCTCTTTTGGTCGTTCATGAAGGTTGGGACCCTGGCCTTCGGCGCGGGCGACTCGTTGCTACCCCTGATCCAGCGGGAGGTCGTGGAGGGGCAGGGTTGGCTGACCATGCCCCAGTTCACCGACGCCGTGGCGGTGGCCCACACCCTGCCCGGCCCGCTGACCATAAAGCTGTCGGCCTTCATCGGTTATCAGAAGGCCGGCCTGGGTGGGGCCGTCTTGAGCACGCTGGGCATGTCCCTGCCGTCCTTCGCCATGATGGTCGCCCTGGCCACCGTTTTTGGACGGTATCGTGAAGCGGGATGGCTGCAGGCGTCACTGAAGGGGGTCAAGGCGGCCGTCTTAGCCTTGACGGTACTGGCCTTTGTACAACTGTACCCGCATACGATCACCGATTCCCGGATGGCCGTGTTCGGACTGGGGCTATTCGGGGCGCTGTTGCTCCTGAAGATCAACCCCCTGTTGACGATCCTCGGCGCCGGAATCCTTGGCTATCTGGCCTTCCGGTGATCGGCTTGAGGAGGGTCGGGTTTCCCAGGGCTGAAGGAAGTTTAAGGAGAGAGGGCTCATGATACAAGGACAGGCGATTGCCGAAAGGCCGCTCACCAGGGTGGAGGACGCGGAGGCGATTATCGCCGCCAATGTGCGGCCAGCCGCCGTCCGCGTCGTCGACCTATTGGAGGCGGACGGGATGGTCCTGGCTCAGGACGTCGTGGCCGGCGGGGACCTGCCGCCGTTCGCCCGGGCCGCGGTCGACGGCTACGCTGTAAGGGCTTCTGACATCATCCCGGCGTCCGCGGCAGCGCCGATTCGCCTGGAGGTGATTGACCACGTCGCGGCGGGGCAATCACCGCCCGGGATCGTGAAGGCCGGGTCAGCCATGGGCATCAGCACCGGCGCCCCCATCCCGCCGGGCGCCGACGCCGTGCTTCGGATGGAGGACGTGATCATCGGAGAAGGCTGGATCGAGGTCTCCGGCCCGGTCCCGCCCGGCGCCGACGTGGCCCTGGCCGGGGAGGACATCAAGGCAGGTTCGCCGGCCCTGGCGGCCGGCACGGCCCTACGACCGGCCGAGATCGGCCTCTTGGCGGCCCTCGGCCAGACCCGGGTGGCGGTCATCGGGCGGCCGCGGGTGGCGATCATCTCCACCGGCGACGAGTTGGTGGACGCAGCGGCGGCTCCGGGGCCGGCCCAGATCCGAAACAGCAGCGCCCATGCCTTGTGGGCCTATGTCCGACGGGAGGGAGGCGACCCCGGGCTCCGTGGGATCGCCCGGGACGACCGTCAGGAGCTGGCCAGCAAGCTGCTCGAGGCCCACGGAAACGACCTCATTCTGACCACCGGCGGCGTGTCCGTCGGAACCCGCGACCTTGTCGCCGAAGCGCTGGAGCATCTGGGAGCGGAGATCCTGTTCTGGCGGGTGGCGATGCGCCCCGGTACCCCGGTGCTGGTCGCACGTTGGGGCGAAGGCCTGGTCATCGGGCTTTCGGGGAACCCGGCCGCGGCCATGACCGCCTTCGAGGTCCTGGTGCGCCCGGCTCTGGCGCTCATGGCCGGCCGGCCGTTCCGGCGGGAGATGCTCTCCGTCACCATCGACAGCGGGGTGAAGGGGTCGGGGGTACGCCGTTACCTCCGGGCCCGGCTCTACAAGCAGGATGAGGTCTGGCGGGCGGCTGTCGCCTTCTCCCAGCGGCCGGGTGTTCTGAGTTCGATGACCCTGGCCAACGGATACGTCATCATTCCCGAAGGCTCCCGGGGCCTCCAGCCCGGCTCAACGGTACAGGCCTTTCGCATCGACTCTTAGGCGGGGGGGAGAAGTTGTCATGATTCCGGCCTTTTCCGTGGTCGGCAAGAGCAATACCGGCAAGACCACCCTCATCGAGAAGCTGGTGCCGGAACTGAAACGCCGAGGATACCGGGTGGCCACGGTGAAGCACGATGTTCACGGCTTCGAGATCGACCATGAGGGCAAGGACACCTGGCGCCACCGCCGGGCGGGGGCCGACGTGGTGGTCATCGCCTCGCCGGACAGGATGGCGATGATCGAATCGCTGGCCGGTGAGCCTCTCCTGGGGGATATCCTGGCGCGCGTGCGGGGGGTCGATCTGATCATCACCGAAGGCTTCAAGCGTGGCCCACTGCCCAAACTCGAAGTGCTTCGGTCGGCGAGGTCGCCGGAGATCCTGTGCGCCGGCGACCAACAACTCTTTGCCATCGCCAGCGACATCTCATTGAACGGGGCCGTCCCCGGCGCGGTTCCGGTCTTCGACTGGAACGACGCCGCCGGTCTGGTGGATCTCATCGAGCGGCGCTTCCTGGAGGCTGATGCGCCTTGACCGGTGACCTGCGAAAGGGGAGGAATCCGGCGGGCCGTGGGCCTTCCCTGACCGGCGTCATCCTGGCCGGGGGGAAGTCGAGCCGGATGGGAGCCAACAAGGCCCTTCTCACCATCGATGGGCAAAACCTGGTCCAGCGCCTGGTGGCGCGGCTGGAACGCCTCTGTGACCACATCGTCCTGGTGGCCAACGACCCCGACCCATACCGTGAGCTGGGTCTTCCGATTGTTGGCGACGTCTTCCCCGGGAACGGCCCCCTGGCCGGAATCCACGCCGGCCTTTCCGCCTCCACCACTGCCCATTGCCTGGTGGTCGCCTGCGACATGCCCCACGCCAGCGTCGACCTGGGGGAGTATATGGCCCGGCAAACGGCCGGATACGACGTCGTCGTCCCGGCCCACCGGGGCGGCCTGGAGCCGCTCCACGCCCTGTACTCCCGGTCCTGCTTGCCCCACATCGAGGCCCGGTTGACGGCCGCGGGCCGGCGCGATCTTCGGATCATCTCGTTTTACCCGGACGTGGCCGTGCGCCAAGTGGTCGAGGCCGAGATCGAGCCGTTCGGTCACCCAACGGTGATCTTCTACAATATCAACACCCGCGAAGATTATGAACGGTTGCGAGCGGGAGTCGGGGGAGCGCAATGGAAGGGCGCCGGCCTATGAAGGACAAACGGATGACCCTGGTGCAGCACCTGGAGGAGGTCCGCCGGCGGCTGATCTGGGTGGCCATGGCCATGGGCGTGGCGACGGTCGTGGCCTGGTCCTATGCCCCTTCGTTGCTCGAGTATCTCATCCGTCCGGTCGGACGGGTGGTCTACCTCGATGTCTCTGAAGGTTTCTTCATTCGCCTGAGGCTCGCCGCCTATATGGGGGCGATATTCTCGTTCCCGGTCTTCCTGTACCACGTACTGGCCTTCGTCCTGCCGGCTCTCAACCGGGGGGAGCGGCGTTCAGCCCTGGTTTTCCTTCCGGTCTTCCTGGCCCTGTTCTTGGTGGGCCTTGGCTTCGCCTGGTTCATCTTCTTCCCGTTCACGGTCCGCTTCTTCCTCGGCTTCGTCCAGAACGGACAGGCCGAACTGATCTTGTCGGCAGACCGCTACATTTCGTTTGTACTCGGGTTTGCGGTACCGTTTGGGTTTGTCTTTGAACTCCCGCTGATCACCGCCGTCCTCTCCGGCCTCGGCCTGGTGTCACCGCGCTTCCTGGCCCGGCAGCGCAAGTACGCCGTCCTGATCATCGCCGTCATCGCTATGGTACTGACCCCGCCTGACGTAGTCTCCATGATCGCCATGGGCCTACCCATGGTCGTCCTCTACGAACTGGGCCTCCTGCTGGCCAAGCTGACCTGGCGACGGAGGGGAAGAGTCATGCGGGCCGGGTAACGTCCTCCCTCGTCGTCCTGTCCATCGCCCCGCTCCTGGCCGAGGCCGTCCGGCGGATCCACACCGGGGAGTCGATCAGCGTGCTGTTCGAGTAAGGCCTG
>JAJYMC010000059.1 GCA_021787335.1 Bacillota bacterium
CGCGAAGCCATTGACCGTTTCGTCCAGGCTCATAACCGGACCGCCGCGCCTTTCGAATGGCGAAAGCGGGAGGTCAAGCCTGTTGGCCTCAAGAAACATTACGCGGATTTATGCAACTGAGCACTAGACGCTTTGTCGTCATCGGCCGAGACGAGGTTCCCGCCTTCGCCGCCGCGGCCGAGATGCAGCCCTGGGTCGCCGGCGCCGGCTCCCTCATCGTCGGCTGGTCGACCCTGGCCGAGAGCCCGGGGGCGACGGCCGATGTCTTCATCTCACTGACCCAGATGGAGACGGCTGCTGTCGCCCTCGGCTACGGCACCTGCTGGCTGGGCATCTGGGACCGGGACGCGGTGACCAGGCTCATCCGCGGGCAGCAGGGCGGTAAGGTCGTCTCGATCCTGGCCGGCGGGCCGGCCGCCGGGGAGGGCGCCCCGAAAGCAAAGTTGCCCCTATCGAAACTGGTCGGTCGCGGGCGCCTGCTCGCGGAGTGACGGTCCAGCGAGACCAAGTCCGGCAACACGACGGCCCGCCGTCCAAAAATAACGGTCCAGCACAGGAGGTCCGACATGCCCCAGGATATCGATGAAGCGCTCTTGACCCGGGTCCGCGAGACGTATGCCCGGGCCCGCTCAGAACAGGCCATCAAGGCCCTGAAGCGGAACGGTTTTGAAGCCGCCTACGCGGCTACCCCCGAGGAAGCTGTCCAGAAGGTCCTCGAGCTCATCCCGGAGGGGGCCTCGGTCGGGGTCGGCGGGACCATGACCGTCAGGCAGCTGGGTCTGCTCAGCGCCCTGACCGGGAAGGGGCATAAGGTCGTCCATCACTGGCTGCCCGACCTGTCGCCGGCCGACGGGCGCCGCCTGCGCCTCGAGGAGAACGCCAGTGACGCCTATCTGGCCAGCGCCAACGCCGTCACCCTGGACGGCAAGCTGGTCAACGTGGACGGGACGGGCAACCGGGTCGGGGGCATGCTCTATGGGCCGAAGAAGGTCATCATCATCGCCGGGTACAACAAGGTGGTCGCCGACTTCGACCAGGCCATCGACCGGATCAGGGACATCGCCGCCCCGATGAACGCCATTCGGTACGCGTCCAAGACCCCCTGTGCCGCGACCGGGGTCTGCAATGATTGTTCGTCGCCCGAACGAATCTGCAACGTCACCACGGTCATCGACCGGTGCCCCAAGTCGGCCGACTTCACCGTCCTTCTGGTCGGGGCCGAACTGGGGTTCTAGCCTGCCCCTCGACCACCCCCATCGAGCCCGCGAACCCGCACCGGAGCTGGAGTTGAGCGATTTCAGGCGGCCAAGAGAGTGGAAGCCGTTACCGGGCTGAATTTTCCTCCATGGGCAGGATTTTACCAACCCCGGGGAGAAATAGCGCATTTGGCATTTGAGTGAGCCGAACTCGGCCGGGCGTCCGCCCGACACGCGTGCCGGTGGGGGTGAGAACTCAAGGCCAAGTTTGCCCTTTTCACGGCTAGGTTCCATTAAAGAAGGGGGGCTATGTTTCAGATCATGAGAACCAAGAAAGTATTAGCTCTTATCCTGGTCTCCGTCATGGTGATCTCCATGGTCTTGGCGGCTGGCTGCAGCACCAAGGCGAAGCGGCCCGATGTCCGGATCGGCTTGGTCTTCGACGTCGGCGGCCGTGGCGACAAGTCGTTCAACGACTCCGCCTACGCCGGTTTCGAGAAGGCCATGAAGGAATTCGACCCGACGGCGAAGTCCACCGACAAGACCACCTGGGTCGGCAAGTATGAGTGGAAGTACCTCGAACCGTCGGCCGGCGGCGAGAACCGTGAGCAGCTTCTCCGGACCCTCGCTGAGGACAAGTACACGCTGGTCTTCGGGGTCGGCTTCCTGTTCACCGACGCCCTGGCCAACGTGGCCAAGGCCTTCCCGGCGACCAAGTTCGCCCTCATCGACGGCTTCGTCGATAAGCTCACCGACGCCTCCAACATCGTCTGCCTCGGCTTCAGCGAACATGAAGGCTCGTTCGTCGTCGGCGCGGCCGCGGCCAAGCTTTCGAAGACCGGCACGGTCGGGTTCGTCGGCGGCATGAAGATCCCCCTGATCGAGAAGTTCGAGGCCGGGTTCTACGCCGGTGCCAAGTACGTCAACCCCAAGATCAAGGTCGTCTCGGCCTACATCGGCACCACCGGCGACGCCTTCAAGGATCCCACGAAGGGCAAGGAACTCGCCCTCTCCCAGTTCCAGAAGGATAAGGCGGACGTCGTCTACCACGCTTCCGGCGCTTCGGGCGTCGGCGTCTTCCAGGCCGCTGCCCAGGTCAAGAAGCTGGCCATCGGTGTTGACTCCGACCAGTATCTGACTGCCGGCGCCGACCTCCAGCCGTACATCGCCACCAGCATGCTGAAGCGCGTTGACGTCGCGGTCTACGAGACCATCAAGGCCGTCGTCGGCAACACCTTCAAGGGTGGCTATCGCACCTTCGGCCTCTCTGACAACGGTGTCGGCTACGCCGACAACCCGGGCATCAAGGACATCAAGGCGGCCCTCGACGAGATCAAGGGCAAGGTCGCCAAGGGCGAGATCAAAGTCCCGGCCAACATGGCCGACGCGAAGAAGTTCGCCGACGCTCTGAAGTAGTCGCCTAGTGTAATGCCAGTAGGGGGTGGAGCCCACGGCTCTACCCCCTATTTTGGCAGTAAGGGCAATCTTCCAAGGCCTGGTTCATCAGCCAGAAAAGGAATGATGACCTTGAGTTCCACGACCGGGGCGGAAATCGTCAGGCTCGAAGGCGTCACCAAACGTTTCCCCGGTGTCCTCGCCAATGACCGAGTGGACCTGTCCATCATGGGTGGGGAGATCCACGCCATCGTCGGCGAGAACGGCGCCGGCAAGAGCACATTGATGAAAATCCTCTACGGACTGTATCGTCCTGATTCGGGGACCATCTACCTTCGCGGCGCCAAGCAGAGCATCGACGGGCCGGGGCGGGCGGTGGCCCTTGGCATCGGTATGGTCCACCAGCACTTCATGCTCATCCCCGCCTTCACCGTGACTGAGAATATCATCCTCGGCCACGAGCCCAGCCGTACCTTCCTGAACTTCAAGAAGGTCGCGACCCACATCGGCGAGCTATGCCGGAAGTACGGGTTCAGCCTCGATCCAGGGGCCCCCGTGTCGAGCCTGTCCGTCGGAGAGCAGCAGCGGGTCGAGATCCTCAAGGTCCTCTACCGCGGGGCCGACGTGCTCATCCTCGACGAGCCGACGGCCGTGCTCGTCCCGCAGGAAGTGGCGGAGCTGTTCAACAACCTGCGGGCCCTGAAGGCCGCCGGGAAGACCATCATCTTCATCAGTCACAAGCTCGACGAGGTCCTCGAGATCGCCGACCGGGTCAGCGTCCTGCGCCAGGGGCGGATGGTCGGGACCGTCGAGGCGGCCCGCACCGACAAGCGAGCCCTGGCCGAGATGATGGTCGGCCGCCCGGTCCTCTTCGACCTCACCAAGCCCCAGGTGACCCCCGGGGACGTACTCCTCGACGTCAGCGGCTTGACGGTCCCTGGCCGCGGCACGCGTCCGGTGGTCAACGCGGCTTCCTTCAAGGTGCGCGCGGGCGAGGTCTACGGCATCGCCGGAGTCGAGGGCAATGGCCAGACCGAACTCATCGAGGCCGTCATGGGCCTCCGGAAACCAATCGCCGGCGCGGTCCACCTTCAGGGCCAGGCGGCCACCGGCCTGACGCCTGGGGAGTTGCGGCGGCGCGGTCTGGCCTTCATCCCCGAGGACCGCCACAAGCGCGGTCTGGTCCTGCCGATGACCATCTGGGAGAACCTCATCCTCGGCTTCCATCGCGACCCCGGCTTCTCCAAGCCGAGCGGCCTCAATCTGAAGTCGATCATGAGCCATTCCAACGAGATGAAGAAGCGGTTCGATATCCGCCTGTCGCGCCTGGAGAACCCGGTCCTGGCCCTGTCAGGCGGCAATCAACAGAAGGTCATCCTGGCCCGGGAGTTCTCCCACGACCCAAGGGTGATCATCGCCTCGCAGCCATCACGTGGCCTCGACATCGGGGCGACCGAGTTCGTCCACCAGCAGATCCTCAAGGCCAAGGGGGCCGGGAAGGCCGTCCTCCTGCTTTCGGCCGACCTGGAAGAGGTGATGTCCCTGGCTGATCGGATCGGGGTCATCTACAACGGCGAGATCGTCGCCGAGCTCGCCGCTGACCAGGTCACGCCGCAGGAGCTCGGGCTGTACATGACCGGCGGCAAGCGTCAGACCCGAGAGGGGGTGCCGGCATGAGCGAGATGACCACGCCCAACGCGGGCCAGGCTCCGGTCCCGGAGACCCCGGCGCCTTCCCGACGCCGTTTCCGGCTGCTGCCGGCCGACCCGCAGGCGCGCCGCTTCTTCTGGTGGCAGGCGGCCACGCCGTTCCTCGCCATCCTTTTCGCCTCGTTCATCGGTTCCCTCATCATGCTGGCTATCGGCAAGAACCCATTCATGGTCTACGCCGAGATGTTCTCCTTCAGCTTCGGGCGCATCGATAGCGTGGGGACCATCCTCTTCCGGGCAACCCCGCTGATCTTCGCCGGGCTGGCTTCGGCCCTCAGTTTCCGGATCAACCTCTTCAACATCGGCGTTGAGGGCCAGTACCTCATTGGGGCGGTCTTCGCCTCCATCGTCGGCTTCTCGCTGAAAGGCCTGCCGGCCTTCATCCATCTCCCTCTCGTCATCCTCGCCGCCATGCTCGGCGGCGTCCTCTGGGCCTGGCTGCCGGCCTACCTCAAGGTCAAACGCGGGGTCCACGAGGTCATCAGCACCATCATGATGAACTACGTGGCCTTCTCCCTGATGCACTGGCTCATCGCCGACATCTTTATAGACAGGAGCCAGGTCATCGGGGCCGGCGGCTACGGCAGCCCGCGCGTCCGCATGCCGCTCATCGAGCAGTCGGCGCGCATCCCGACCATGCACGGCTTCTTCGCCCACTTCGGGATCAACTTCCCGTCCCACGTCTACGTCAACTGGCTGCTCTTCGTGGGCATCGCCCTGGCCGGCGTAATGTACTATGTCATCTGGCGGACCCCGTTCGGCTATGAGATCCGGGCCGTGGCCCAGAACCCCGACGCGGCTGAAGCCGCCGGTATCAACGCCAAGCGGCAGATGTTCCGGACCTTCCTCCTCAGCGGGGCCATCGCCGGGCTGGTCGGCCTGTCCGATCTCCTGGCCTACTTCGGTTACCTGGACATCGACTTCCCGAGGGGCCGCGGTTTTGACGGTATCGCCGTGGCCCTGCTCGGCAAGAACGACCCCTTCGGGGTGATCATCGGCGCCGTCCTCTTTGGCTTCCTGAGCCGCGGGGCCGAGGGCGTCCAGGTCTTTTCCGGTGTCCCGGCCGAGGTCATCACGATCATCCAGGGCGTGATGATCCTGTCCATCGTCGTCGCCTACGAGATAGTCTCCCGCTATATCCGGATCCAGAAGAAGAAGGAGGCCCAGTGACATGGGAGTGAGCGAACTTCTGGCCTCCGCCCTGCGGATGAGCGTGCCCATCCTCCTGACCGCGCTGGGCGCCGTCTACACCGAGCGGGCCGGCGTGGTCAATATCGGCCTCGAGGGCATGATGATCGCCGGCACCTTTTGGGGGGCGGTCGGTTCCTTCTACTACGGGCCCTTCGTCGGCGTGCTCCTGGGGATGCTGGCCGGGATGCTCCTGGCTCTGATTCACGCGGTCGCCTCGGTCACCTTCAAGATCAACCAGATCGTCAGCGGTGTGGCCATGAACATCCTGGCCGCCGGGCTGACCCGCTTCCTCTGCATCCAGTTCTTCAGTATGGCCACCACCTCGCCACAGGTCCATTCGTTCAAGGCCTGGAGCATCCCGCTCCTGGACCAGGTGAGCTTCCTGAAGCCGGTGGTCACCGGGGTCTCCCCGCTGATCGTCGTGGCCCTCCTCCTGGTACCGGTGACCTACTACGTCCTCAACCGGACGGTCTTCGGGCTGCGGCTCCGGTCGGTGGGCGAGAACCCGCTGGCCGCAGACACCCTCGGGGTCAACGTGACCCTGACGCAGTACGCGGGCGTCCTCATCAGCGGCGCCCTGGCCGGCCTGGCCGGGACCTACCTCGCGGTCGAGCACACCGGGATGTACATCGAAGGGATGACCCAGGGCCGCGGCTTCATCGCCCTGGCGGCGATGATCTTTGGCAACTGGGCCCCGGTCGGCGCGATGTGGGCGTCCTTCCTCTTCGGCCTGTCCGAGTCGATCAGCTTCCGGGTCGTCGCCAGCAAGATCCCGTACCAGTTCATCAAGATGATTCCCTACGTCGTGACCCTGGTGGTCCTGGCCGGGGTGATCCGCCGGGCGACCCCGCCGGCGGCCGACGGCGTGCCCTACGAGCGCGGAGGGGAATGAATGGGGAACCGCGAATAAGTGGGCGGCCGCATGCGCGCGGCCGCCCATTCGTTTAACCGAGACGAAACGGCGATGATGGTCGCCGTAATAAGGAGACGACGACGATGCGCGTATACATCTCGGCCGACCTCGAGGGCGTGGCCGGTCTTGTCAGCCGCGACGCCCAGATGGGGCCGGACGGCAGCGACTACCAGACCTCGCGGGTCCTGATGACCGAGGAGGTCAACGCCGTGGTCCGCGGGGCCCTGGCCGGCGGCGCGACCCACGTGCTGGTCAACGATTCCCACGGGCGGATGGGGAACATCATCCCGGATCGCCTGCACCCGGCGGCCCAACTGTCACAGGGCTATCCGAAACTGCTCTACATGATGGACGGCGTCGACGGCGGTTTCGACCTCGTCTTCTTCGTCGGCTATCACGCCCGGATCGGGACGGCCGACGGGATCCTCAACCACTCCTACAACTCGCGCGGCATCTACGACGTCCGGGTGAGCGGGAAGGTCCTCGGCGAGCCGGGTCTCAACGCCCGGCTGGCCGGCTACTTCGGGGTGCCGGTGGCCTTCGTCGCCGGCGACGAGGCGACCGTCCGGGAGACCCTGGCCGAACTGCCGGATGTCGAGGGGGTCGTCACCAAGTACGGGATCAACCGCTACGCCGCGCGCTCCCTGAGCCCGTCCCAGTCCCGGGAGAAGCTCGAGGCCGGCGCCAAACGGGCCATCGAGCGGGCGGCCGGCCGCGTGGGCGCGGCGTGGAAGCCGGCCCTCCTCAAAGAGGACGGCAAGGTCAGGTGGGAGGTCGACCTGCTCTACTCGGCCATGGCCGACCTCTGCACCCTCGTTCCCGGCGTGCGGCGCACCGGCGGCCGCAGCGTCGAGTGGACCAGCGCCGACTACCTCGAGGGCTTCAAGGCCTTCCTGGCCATGACTGTCCTGGTGGGGACCATCGCATGAGCGGGATATCCCTGGCCCCGGAGCGCCTGGCGGCCTACTTCACGGACGACGAACTGACGGCGCGGCTGAAGGCCCTCGCCGCGGCCCATCCGGACCTGGTCGAGCTGGTCGAGGTCGGGCGCAGCTATGAAGGACGGATCGTCTGGGCCCTGGAGCTGACCAATAAGGCCACCGGACCGGCCCGCGAGAAGCCCGCGACCTACCTGGAGGGCAACATCCACGCCGGTGAGGTCACGGGATCGGCCGTGTGTCTCTACATCGCCGGCTACCTGCTGGACCGTTACGGCCGGGACGAGCGGGTGACCGCCCTCCTCGACCACAAGAGCTTCTACATCCTGCCGCGGGTCAACCCCGACGGGGCCCAGCTGTACCTGACCTCCCCGCGGATGCTGCGCAGCAGCGTCCGTCCGTACCCCGAGGATGAGGAGAAGGACGGTCTGCACGCGGCCGACGTCGATGGGGATGGGGAGATCCTCCTCATGCGCGTGGCCGACCCGGAGGGCGACTTCGTCGTCTCGGCCAAGGACCCGCGGCTGATGGTCAAGCGGGGACCGAAGGACCACCTGGGGCCGTTCTACCGCCTCTACAACGAAGGCTTCGTCCGCAACCACAAAGGCGGCGCGGCGAAGCTGGCGCCCCCGCGGGAGGGTCTCGACACCAACCGCAACTGGCCGGCCAACTGGGCCCCCGAGCACCGGCAGCACGGGGCCGGGCCTTACCCGCTGTCCGAGCCGGAGACCCGGGCCGTGGCCGAATACATGTTGGCCCGGCGGAACATCGCTGTCGTCAACACCTACCACACGGCCGTCGGGATGCTCCTGCGCCCCTTCTCGGCCAAGGGCGACGAGACCATGCCCAAGGAGGACCTGGCCTGCTTCAACGCCCTCGGGCGGCGGGGCGAGGAACTGACCGGTTACGCCTACCGGGCGACCTTCGCCGAATTCGCCCACGGGAACGCCCTCTACGGGGACTATCAGGACTGGTCTTACGAGCACCTGGGGCAGTTCGCCTGGTGCACCGAGCTCTGGGATGTCATGACCAGGGCCGGGCTGCGCCGCGGTGACGGGCCGCGGCGGCGCGACGAGGACGAAGACCTGGCCCTCCTCCGCTGGAACGACCGCGAGCTGGCCGGTCAGGGGTTCGTCACCTGGCGGCCCTTCGAGCACCCGCAGCTGGGCCGGGTCGAGATCGGTGGATGGAGACGCAAGTTCTTCCTCCAGAATCCGCCCCCGGCCCTGCTCCCGGGGGAGGCCCACAAGAACCTCCTGTGGGTCCTGGAACTGGCCGAGGGCTGCCCGCTGCTGCGCCTCGAGGACGTGTCCGCAAAGCCGCTGGGGGCGGGGCTCTACCGGCTCGAGGCGACGGTCAAGAACGGCGGCTTCCTGCCGACCGGCGGGACGGCCATGGCCGTCCGGGCCAAGGCGGTCAAGCCGCCCGCGGCCGAGGTCGAGGCCCCGGGATTCCAACTGGTCATCGGCAAGGACCGCGAGGTCATCGCCGACCTGCCCGGGGTAGCGGCGGGGGCCTTTTCGTCAAGCTATTTCGGGGGTAGTCCGGAGTACGTCGTGGAGACCCAACTGACCTGGGTCCTCCGTCGCGAGGACGGGGTCAGGGGTGGAAAAGCCACGGTGACCGTGCGGTCGGACCGGGCCGGGACCGCCCGGGCGACCGTCGACCTTCCCGCTTGAAGTCTGAAGGAGGCTGACACATGAAGGGCGTGGCCGGGGAAGCGGTGAGCTTCAGCGGTTCCGTGAGCGCCGGCGGGCGGGCCCTCGCCCGCGGGCTGGAACGGGCCTTCGGGGTCGTCCAAGACGGAGTGGCCGCCGGGCACTACCCGGGGGCCGTGGCCGTCATCGCCGGAGCTGACGGGAGCATCGAGCAGAAGGCCTTCGGGCGGGCGATGGTCGTCCCGGTGGAACGGCCGATGACCCTCGATACCCTCTTCGACCTCGGGTCGCTGACCAAGGCCGTGACCACCCTCACGGCCATCCTCATCCTGGCCGGGCGGGGCATCGTCGGGCTCGACGACCCCGTCGGCGAATACTTCCCGGAGTGGCGGCAGAGCGAGCGCGATGAGGCCTTGAAACGGCGGGGCACCCTGGCCCACCTGCTGACCCACACCGCGGGCCTCCCCGCCTGGCGTCCGCTCTACCTCTACACCCGGACCCCCGAGGAGATGGTCCGGGCGGTCTGCCAGACCCGGTTGGTCAACGAGCCGGGCCAGCGCGTCCTTTACAGCGACCTGGGCTTCGTCCTCCTGGGCGAGGTCGTCCGCCGGGCGACCAGCCTGCGCCTGGACGTCTTCGCCGAGCAGGAACTGTTCAGACCGCTGAAGATGCTGGACACGGCCTTTTCCCGCGGCTTCCGGGCCTCGTCCTCGGGCCAGGGGCCGGGCGACCGCGGCCGCGTCGACCTGGTCGACCCCGCCCGGTGCGCGGCCACCGAGGAGGGGAACCTGACCGAGCAGAGCATGGCCGGCGCCGAAGGTGAGCGCTTCACCGGATGGCGCACCGGCATCACCTGCGGGCAGGCCAACGACGGCAACTGCTACTACGGCATGGGCGGGGTCTCAGGGCACGCGGGCCTCTTCTCGACCGGTCGCGACCTGGCCGCCTTCTGCGCCATGTGGCTCAACCACGGCGCCGGTCCCAAGGGGCCGATCCTCTCCCCGGCCTTGGTCGAGACGGCCACGCGCGACTGGACCGGTCAGCTCGGGACGTCGCGCGGCCTCGGCTGGGTCAAGCCGCCGGCCTCCCTGCGGTCGGGCGACGAAGCCGGTCCCTTCTCCGGGGGTGACTTCCTCTCGCCGCGCGCCTTCGGCCACGTCGGCTTCACGGGGACCTCCGTCTGGATCGACCCGGAGTACGGTCTGGCCATGATCCTCCTGACCAACCGTTTGCACCCCAGGTCGCAGGCTGGTATAATTTACACACGACCGAAGTTCCACAACGCCGTGCTCGGGGCCTTGCGCCCCTAAGGACGCGGCTGACCGGGACAGGCCGTGGGAGGTAACGGATGAACTTCATCGGGGTCGACCTGACGCCGATCACCCTGGCCGGCTATGAGCCGACGGGCTTCTGTGTCCTGAAGAAGGACGACAAGGGACCGCCGGTGCTGGCTGAGTGCTTCAGCCTGCCCGAGGGCGACACCAAGGCCACCCGGCTGGTGGCCGAGGTCTACGAGGCCCGCGGCGAGGCGCGCGTGGCGGCCATGAGCCGGCTCGTGGCTCAGGTCAATCAGGAACTGGTCGACCTCATCATCGAGTTCATGCCGGGCATCGTCGGCCTCAGTGCCGCCCTGTCCCTTCCCGATGGCCGGGCCGGTTACGACCTGCGGTTGGCCGACCACATCCTCGAGCAGGACCCGCTCTTGAAGGCGGCCAAGGCCGGCCTCCGCTCGGCGGTCAAGGCCCCCGCGCGGGCCTTTCGTGGGCTGGTAGTCCGCGAACTCCTCGACGCCGAGGGGTTGGTCTACGGCGAGGATGTGATCGAGGTCTCCCCTGGCGGGTCTTTGGCTTGCCTGGGCCTGCCGGCGGAGATCGGCTCAGGGCGGTTGAACCGCGAAGACGTGCCCGACCGCCTCCTCAAGCTGCTCAGGATTCCCCGGTCCTCACATTTGCCCCAGACCGACAGCGAATACTCTGCCTTGGTCGCCGCCTTCACCGGTTACCTCCGGTTCAGCGGGGCCACCGAGGAGGTCGGCGACCCCCTCGAAGGGACCATCACTCTACCCCGGAGGACTGGACATGCCGGCAGCCACTGACAGCCCGCCGCCCGCCCGCGCCGAGGGAGGCTCGAAGCCCCGGTTCACATCGGCGTTGGGCGTTTTTTCTTTGGACCGCCACCTGGGGCTGGTCGCCCTGTCGGCGCTTTTCTTCAACCTCGGACAGAGCCTCCAGCGCGGCATCTACCCCAACTACCCTGAAGGACCTGGGCATCCCGGGCGAGCAGCTGGGGGCCATCGAGAGCATCCGCGAACTGCCTGGTCTGGCCACGGGCTTCCTGGCTGTCTTCGCCTTCATCCTGCCGGAGTCGATCCTCGCCGGCGTCTGCCTTCTGGCCGTGGCCGCCGGGTTCATCCTCTACGGCCAGGCCAACGGCTTCGGCCTGCTCCTCGCCGCCACCCTGGTGATGAGCACCGGCTTCCATGACTTCGATATGGCCCAGACGACCTACCTCGATAAGATCGCCACCCGCGACGAGATCCCGGCCACGATGTCCACCGGCAGCACCATCAACCATATCAGCGGGGTCGGCTTCCCGCTCCTCGGCGGCATCATCTGGAGGGTCATGGGGCCGGGGGCGACCTTCGTCTTCGGCGCCATCCTGGCCGCGGCCTCCGCGGTGGCCTCGACGTACGTCCGCACCGAACCGGTCCCGGTCAAGGCGACCGCATAAGCGGACTTTGACGGACCAAGCCTAGTCCCGACCGCAAGCGAGGCGCGTTCCGCGCGCCCTTGGGAGGTAAGACCTTGCCGGAGACTCCTCGCCCCAGGCCGTCCTTCCTCCGCAGCACCTTCGTGCTGGCGACGGCCAATTTCGCGACCAAAATCATCGGGGGGCTCATCATCGTGCCCCTCTATTACCTGTTGGGTTCGGAGGGGATGGGCCTCTACAACTCGGCTTACCGCATCTACGCCATCCTCCTCATCATCTCGACCCAGGGGGTCAACATCGTCGTCGCCAGGCTGGTCGCCGAGCGGATGGCCGTCAACGACCGGGCCGGGGCCGAGCGCGTCTTCAGCCTCGCCTTCTGGCTCCTGGCCATCCTCGGGGTGGTCTTCGGTCTGGGCTTCTGGTGGGGCTCGCCGGGCCTCATCCGGCTCTTCGCCATCGATGAGCGCTCCTACTGGTCCATGGTCTCGCTGGCCCCGGCCATCTTCCTGGTGGCCGTGATGTCCGTCTACCGCGGCTTCCTGCAGGGACTGCAGCGGATGACGCCCTTCGCCATGTCCCAGTTCGTCGAGCAGGTGGCCCGGGTCATCGGCGTCTTCGGTCTGCTCCCGCTGGTGTCCGGGATGGGCGTCCAGTACGGGGCGGCCGTGGCCACCTTCGGGGCGGTCATCGGCGCCGGCATCTCCCTGGTCTATCTCATCTGGAAGGTCCGGCAGCTGCGGGCCGGGAACGAGTTGACGCCGGCCGGCGACCTCGGGGCCGACGACATCGGCGCGGGGCTGCTGGGACCGACCGCCGCCCCGCCGCCCACGGACACCTGGGTCCGGACGCCGGGGGAGGCCGGCCGCGACGGCCGGCGGGACTCCTGGCGCATCCTCAAGAACATCATCTGGCTGGCCATCCCGATCACCTTCGCCGGGATCGCCGCCCAGCTCATCCAATTCCTCGACGTCGCTCTGGTGCAGGGTCGGCTCAAGGCGGGCGGCGTTCCGCCCATCGACGCGACGAAAATGTTCGGTCAGTTGAGCGGGGCGGCCATGCTCCTCGTCAACCTGCCGACGATGTTCGCCGGGGCCTTCTTCCTGGCCCTCATCCCGGCCATCTCCGAGGCCAGGCAGCTCAAGCGGCCGGACATCATCCGCCACCGGACCATCCAGAGCCTGCAGCTGACCATGGCCCTGACCATCCCCGCCGCCGTGGGCCTGATGGTGCTGCCGTCCCAGATCGGCGACACCCTCTTCGGCGACGCGGGGGCCGGCGCGGTCATCGCCGCGGCCGCCCCGGCGACGATCTTCCTGTCGCTCCAGCAGACCACGTCGGGCATCCTCTACGGGCTCGGGCGGAGCACCATCCCCATCTACAACCTGCTCATCGGCGGTGTCGTCAAGGCCGGGCTGACCTGGTGGCTGACGGCCACCGCCCTCACCTCCCGCGGCGCCGCCTACGCCACGGTCATCGGCTTCCTGGTCGCCGGCGGACTGAACTGGCTGAGCGTCGAGCGCCACGTCCGGGGCAGCCTGGACTTCAGGCAATCGGTCGCCAAACCCCTCGCCGCCAGCGCCGTCATGGCCGCCGTCGCCTTCTTTGGTTACCGGGTGCTCCTCACGGTGACCCATCACGTCAAGGTGGCCACCCTCCTGGGCGTGGGCGTGGCCGCCGTGGCCTATTTCATCGCCCTGGTCGCCCTGGGCGGCCTCGACGACGCGGAGTTCGCCCGCATCCCGGTGGTTGGGAAGTACGTGGCCGCCGTGCTGCGCCCGCTGCACCTGCGGGGGAGGCGGTAGCCCCGGCCCGGACCGGCCCCGTGGCGCCGCCGGGCGGCCGGGGGCGGGGATGGAAATCAATGTCATATCCCCGCCCGGAGGGGGCATAATAAGCGCCGGCCATGGGTTGACAAGGCAGGGAAGTTTGGGTAGTATAATGTGCGGAAGACTTAGCAGTCATCGGGGGAGAGTGCTAGCACCCTCCCGGATTGCCGCTGAGCTTCCCGTTTTGCCTTATAACCTTAGGCCTTTTTAGGTAAAGGAGGGAACCCAATTGCTGAAGCCGTTGGCTGACCGGGTCATCGTCAAGGTCCTCGAGAGCGAGGAGCGGACCAAGGGCGGCATCGTCCTCCCCGACACGGCGAAGGAAAAGCCGCAGGAAGGCGAGGTCAAGGCGGTCGGTCCGGGCCGCATCCTCGAGAACGGGACGAAGACCACCCCCGAGGTCAAGGTCGGGGACATCGTCGTCTTCGCCAAGTACGGCGGGACCGAGGTCAAGGTCAATGGCGAGGAGCTGCTCATCCTTAGGGAGAGCGACATCCTGGCCATCAAGTCCAAGAAATAATCCGGCCCCGCAAGGGGCGCGTACCCATTCGGAAAGGGAGTGAACGCAAGACATGGCCGCTAAGATGATCGCCTATAACGTCGAAGCCCGCAAGGCTTTGGAGAATGGCGTCAACGCGGTTGCCAACGCCGTCAAGGTGACCCTCGGTCCCAAGGGACGCAACGTCGTCCTCGACCGCAAGTTCGGGTCGCCGGTCATCACCAAGGACGGCGTCACCGTGGCGAAGGAGATCGAACTCGAGGATCCGTACGAGAACATGGGTGCCCAGCTCTGCCGGGAGGTCGCGTCGAAGACCAACGACGTCACCGGCGATGGCACCACCACCGCCACCGTGCTCGCCCAGGCCATCGTCCGCGAGGGCCTGAGGAACGTGGCCGCCGGCGCCAACCCGATCTTCCTCAAGAAGGGCATCGACCGCGCCGTCGACGTCGTCGTCGAGGAGATCAAGAAGAACGCTATCCAGGTCGAGGGCAAGGAAGACATCGCCCACATCGGCGCCCAGTCCGGCAACGACCGGGCCATCGGTGAGCTCATCGCCGAGGCCATGGACAAGGTCGGCAAGGACGGCGTCATCACCGTCGAGGAGTCCAAGGGCACGGCCACGACCGTCGAGGTCGTCGAGGGCATGGAGTTCGACCGCGGCTACACCTCGGCCTACTTCGTGACCAACGCCGAGTCCATGGAAGCCAACCTCGAGAACCCGTACCTCCTCATCTATGAGAAGAAGATCTCGGCCATCGCCGACCTGCTTCCCTTACTTGAAGGGACCGCGCGGACCGGCCGGCCGCTGCTCATCATCGCTGAGGACGTCGAGGGCGAGGCCCTGGCGACCCTGGTCGTCAACAAGATCCGCGGCACCCTGAACTGCGTCGCCGTCAAGGCCCCCGGCTTCGGCGACCGGCGCAAGGCCATGATGGAAGACATCGCCATCCTCACCGGCGGCACCTTCATCAGTGAAGACCTCGGCCTCAAGCTCGAGAAGGTCGACCTGAAGATGCTCGGCCAGGCCAACCGGGTCCGGGTCAACAAGGAGAAGACGACCATCGTCGAGGGCAAGGGCAAGAAGGCCGACATCGAAGCCCGCGTGTCCCAGATCCGCCGGCAGATCGAGGATACCGACTCGGACTACGACCGCGAGAAGCTCCAGGAGCGCCTGGCCAAGCTGGCCGGCGGCGTCGCCATCATCAAGGTCGGCGCCTCCACCGAGACCGAACTCAAGGAGAAGAAGCACCGCGTCGAGGACGCCCTGTCGGCCACCCGCGCCGGTGTCGAGGAAGGCATGGTCGCCGGCGGCGGCACCACCTTCATCAACATCATCCCGGTCCTCGAGAAGCTCGAGGCCGAGGGCGATGAGAAGCTCGGCATCAACATCGTCAAGCGGGCCCTGGAAGAGCCGCTGCGGCAGATCGCTTTCAACGCCGGCCTGGAAGGTTCGGTCGTCGTCGAGCACGTCAAGACCCAGAAGAAGAAGGGCATCGGCCTCAACGCCGTCACCAACGAGTACGTCGACCTGGTCAAGGCGGGCATCGTCGACCCGGTCAAGGTCCTCCGGCACGCCCTGATGAACGCGGCTTCCATCGCTTCGCTGGCCCTTACCACCGAGGCCCTGATCGCCGAGATTCCCAAGAAGGAGCCCCCGGCCCCGCCGTATCCGCCGGGTGGCGGGATGGATTACTGAGAGCCCGGTCACACCGGTCTCCATGGCGAAAGGGCAGGCCATGCGCCTGTCCTTTTCGTTTTGCCCCAGCGACGCCGGGGCATCTGGGCGGCCCGCCACGAATAAGAGTCCCCAGGAGATAGACCCCGCGAGACGTAGAACCACAACGCGCTCGGAAGTCGCAGCCGCAGTCGCAGCCGACGTCGTGTCGCCGTTTCAACACGCCCGTGCCGGAGGGAGGCCCATGGAGGAAGACCTGCTCCGCCGGGGGGGACGAGGTCCCGTCAGGGTCGGCCGGACCTGGGTCCGGGCCCTGATCGGCTACCTTTTCGCCGTGGTCTCGCCGGTCCGTTTCCGCCTCGTCGTCATGGACGGCCGCCGGGCCAGGATCACCCCGGGGACGCTGGTGGTCATGAACCACCAGACCGACTGGGACGGGCCGGTCCTGGCCAGCCTGATCATGCGCTCGGGCGGGCGCCGCGGGGCGGGGTGGCGGACCAGCTTCTTGGCCCGCGGAGACCTGGACCGTCCCGGCTTCATCGCCGACTACCTCTTGCCCAAACGGCGGTGGTCGCGGCTGCTGTTCGGGCGCCTCAGCCTGAAGCCCCTGACCGACGCCCTCGGCCTGCGGTGCGTGCCCGGCCTGGGCGACCCCGTGGCCGGGAAGCGCGCCGAACGCGTCCGGCGGATCCGGGTGGCCCTGGCCGGCGCGGCCGACGAGCTGGCCGCGGGCGGGTGCGTCCTCATCTCCCCGGAAGGCCAGTTCACCGTGGACGGAGCCCTGGCCCCCATCCGCGGGTCAGTCGCCCGCATCGGTCCCCACGCCCGGTGGGTCCAGCCCGTGACCCTGACCTACGACCACAGCGCCGGGCGGAGGACCGGCCTCTTCGTGCGGTTCATGGATTCCTTCGCCCCGGCCGACCTGGATGCCCGCGCCCTCGAACAGGCGGTCGGGGCCAGGTTGCGAGCCGGGCGCATCTATGCCCTGGGGCAGGTCGTCGGCCTGCTCCTCGCGGGCGGCCTCGACCCGGACCTGGCGGTCGCCGGGGCCGGCGGTGACGGCCTGGCCGAGGGCGTCCGGTCCCTCGCCGTGACGGCCCACGGGGCCGGGCTCGAGGTCGACTCGTGGCTGCTGCGTGCCCGGCCGCGGGAGACCGCCCGGCGCTGGCGGGCGTGGTTGAGGAGGGCGGGGCCCAGGGGAGACCGTCCGCTCGCCGGTCGCGCCGTCCCGGCCTGGCTGGATTACTGGCGGCATGAGGCCGCGGACGGCCTGGCCGTGTTGAGCCAGGGCGACCGGGAACGCGTCCTGACGGCCGCCCGAGGAGCCGCGGCGACCGTGCGCTCAGCCGCCGCCGCCCCCGCGCCGCCCACGGATGCGCGAAGGCGGCCGGCGTGGGCCGCTCAGTGGGCGCGCGCCAATCGCCTGCACGGTTGGCTGCGGCCGCTGGGAGCGGGGGCCGTCTTTGCCGTCACCTGGCTGGCCCTCCGGCTGATGTTCCGCCAGGCCCCGATGGACGACGTCGTCGCGACCCTCAAGGGCATGTCCGTCGGCTGGCTGCTCATCGCCTGCGCGGTCAACCTGTTTGGTTACTTCGCCCGTGTGCCGGTCTGGCTGGCTTTCCTCGAGGGGGCGCCGCAACCGGCCGGGCGGCGCGAGGTCTTCGACCTGTATGTGGGCGGGGCCTTCATCAACAACTTCATCCCGCTGCGCGGGGGCGACGTCGCCCGCGTCGCCTACCTCGCCCGGCAGCACGGCCTGGGGTGGGCCAGGGCGGCCGCCCTCGTCGGGGCGGAACACGTCTTCGACCTGGTGGTCATCGCCGGGTACGGCGCCGCTGGCCTGCTTCTGACGCCGGATGCGCCGGCCTGGGCCGGGCGCGTCGTCCTCGGCTTCCTGGGCGCCGCGGTGGCCGTCGCGGGGGTGCTCGTCCTGTCGGCCGAGCGGGCGGCCGCGACGGGCCGGCCGCTGCAGGGTCTCAGGGCCGCGCTGATCGTTCCCGGGACGGCCCTCCTCGGCGCCTCCACCCAGCACCGCGTGGCCCTCGGGACCCTCACGGCCAACCTGGCCGGCCCGCTGATGATGTTCGCCCTCTTCCGGGCGGCCGGGTTGACAGCCCCGGCGGGTCCGCTCTTGTTGGCCACGGCGGTGATGACCATCGGCGTCGGCCTGCCCCTGACCTTAGCCAACCTGGGCACCTACGAACTCATCTTCGGGGCGGTCTTCACGGCCTTCACCGGCTGGCCGGCGACCGAGGTGGTCACGGTGGCCATGCTGTCGCACCTCATCGGGCTGGTGACGGTCATGGGTTTCGGCGGGCTCAGCCTGGTCCACCTGGGGCTGGAGCAGCCCGGTCCGGAGCACCGGGCGACCATGGTCTAAGGGAAGGGGAAGGGCTTCAGAGGTTCGAAGACTCCGTGGGAAACGAGAAGGGCAGCCGGCGGATGGCCGGCTGCCCTAGTTGGTTTCATGGGGATTCAGGAAGAACTCGTCCTCAGAGTTCGATGACCGTAGCCCGGGCCACCATCGCCCGCGCCGCGGTGACCTCTCGCCGGTGGCAGGTGAACAGGATGACCTGATGAGTCCGCCCGACCTCGGCCAGAAGGCTCAGGGCCGCGGCCGCCCGCTCATCGTCGTAATGGACCAGGCTGTCGTCGAGGATGAACGGAGGCGCTTCGGCGCCGCCGGTGAGGAGGTCGGTCACTGCCAGCCGCAGGGCGAAGTAGAACTGGTCGAGCGTGCCCCGGCTGAGGTCGCGGACGTCGTGGCTCTGGCCGTCGACGATGACAGTCATGGCGAACCCGCGGTCGACGCGGACATCCGGGTAGGTGCCGCCGGTCAGGCGGGCCACGGACGACACGACCCCGGCGTTGAGGGCGGGGGCGAAGCGGCGTTGGACTTGCTCCGAAGCCTTGGCGATGAGTTCCGAGGCCGTGCTCAGGACGTCTCTATCGGCGACCAGTTCGTCCAGTTCGCGCCGGGCGGACTCGAGCCGGCGGTCCAGGTCGGCCGGGTCGGGCAATTCGCCGTAACGTCCATCGAGGATCCCGCGGTCCCTGGAGAGCTCTCGTTCCATCGCCGAGGCCTGTTCATGACGCGCCCGCAGCTCCCGCTCCCGCACCTCCAGGTCGGCGTCCGGGAAGGGCGCGACGCCCACGGGCGCCGACTCGGCCAGTTCAGCCAGGCGGGCCTCGATACCGTCTCGGGTGTCGCCGCCGAGGGCCTGGCGGAGCAGTTCAGCCTGCCGGCGGTGCTCGGCGACCTGCTTCTCATAGCGGCCGTACCTCTCCGCCCGGTCCTGATAGTCCCGGATGTCGGCCGCGCCGGCCCGGGTCAGGGCCCGGCGCAGGGATTCGTTCGCCTCGGCCACTTCCTTCCCGACCCGCTCGAGCTTGGCCCTGATCGCGGCGGCGTTCTCTTCGAGGGCGCGCCGCCTCTCACCGCGCTGGCTCTGGTCGCGGGCCATGTCGACGATGAGACGGTCGAGGTCGGCCGAGGACTCGGCCCCGGCGTCCGCCAGGAGCTGGGCCCGGCGCGCCTGCAGGTCGCGCAGCCGCTGGGTGTCCTGAGCGCCCTCGGCCTCGGCCGCGGACACCTGCCGGCGGACCTCCCCGACCTGCGCGGCGGCGGAACGGCGGGCGGAAAAGGCCCAAAGGGCGGCCGGCACCGCCAGGACGGCCAGGAGGAAGAGGGCCGGGTTGACGGTCACGCCAAGGATGAGGCCGACGGCCGCCAGCCCGATGGCCGCCGCCAGGCCGACCGTCATCGCCGACCGGGCGTTGGCTTCCAGTTCGGCCAGGCGGGAGCGGAGAAGGGCGGCCCGGTCTTCGCCGGGGCGGTTCCTCGCGGCTGCCAGGTCTTCATCGACCGCCTTCAACGCCGACTGCGCGCGGCGCAGGGCATTGACCCGCTCGTCGGACCCCGCGGCCGGGGCCGCTCGGCCAAGCCCGCTCAGACGGTCCTGCACCGTGCTGGCCTCGTCGGTCAAACGGTCGCGCTCGACCGAGAGCGACCTGACCTTCTCCTGCCATTCGGCCAGGCGGGCCCGGGCGGCCGGCTCGAAGACCGCCGGATCGGTCACGTCCGGACCCGGCTTGAGGTCGTCGACGGTGGCTGCCGCCTGGGCCATCCCTTCTTCATATTCCTTTATCCTCTGCAGACGCTGCTCCAGGCGCCGGCGCCGGGTCGCCGCCAGGCGGGCCTCGAATTCGGTCAGGGCCGCCCGCAGGCCGGTCGCCTCCGCCTCACGGCGCTGCAGCCGGGTCTCTTCGGCGAGGATGGCCTCGCGCGTGCGCACGGCCTCAGTGAGCTTCTTCGACAGGGCCTCGACCTCGACCCGCTTCTGGGCGACCGGCTTGGTCCGCGCCCCGTCCGAGCCGAGCTTCCCGATCTGCTCGTCGAGCGTCTTCAGGGCCTTCTGCACCGACAGGTCCTCGGCCCCGGCCTGCGCCAGGTTGGCCAACCGCTCGCTGATCTGGTCGGCCAGCTCGATCTGGTCCGTCGAGAGCTGCGGCAGGCAACAGGTGGAGATGAACTCGCCGTCGGTCAGCTTGAGATGCTCGTGGGCGAAGAGAAGCTCGTGCCGCCGGTCCTGGCGGAAGTCACGGCTCAAGTCGGCGCCGGTGGCCGCGTCGAAGACGCGGGTCGCCGATGGCCCGCGGCCGAAATCCCGCTCCGCGCGGAAGCGACGGCCGTCCGACAGCTCATACTCCAGCGCTCCGCGGTAATCGCCGCCGCCCCAGGGACGGTAGCGCTCGTACTCGGGGAGCTTGTTCTCACGGGTGGACCCGGGCTTCTGCAGCCCGTAGAGCATCCCCTGGATGAACCGCTGGAGGGTGCTCTTGCCGGCCTCGTTCAGCCCGTAGACGACGTTGAGCCCGCCGGCCAGATCCAGGTCCAGGTTCTTCAGCCGGCCGAAGCCGGTCACCTCGAGGCGGGATATCCTCATCGTGAGACCGCCCTCCCTTCGAACGCGGACAGGCCGGCGGCCAGGACGCGCTCCCAGTAAGGCCGTCGTGCGGGCTCGGCCTCGATGGCCGCGAGGACCTCGCGGACGAAGAGGGCCCGGGCCGAATCGCCCCGCCCGAGGGCTTCGAGGTCCCAGTCGGGCCGCGTCTCATCGGAAAGCTCGATGAAGCCGAAGGACTCGGCCGCCCGCCGCCTGATGTCCTGGAGGTCCAGGCCGAGGTCGGGGTCGAGGCGCCCGACGAGGGTCAACCGGAAGAGATCGGTCCTTCGCGCCTCGGGCTGGGCCGCGCCCAGGATGCGGGCGAGGGCCTCGTCATCGCCGGTGACCCCGGTCAGGTCGACCTGGCTGGTCACATGGCTGCGCCGCCCGACTCGGCGGAACTCGGCCCGGAACGGGCCATCGGTGTCGAAGGTGACCAGGAAGGCCCCATGGTCGCCGGGTTCTCCGAAGTTGAGGGCCTCCGGCGACCCGGGGTAGACGACCAGGGCTCCGTCCACCGTCTTGGCCTTGGGCCCGTGGTAGTGCCCGAGGGCGACGTAGCCGAAGCCGGCCGCGGCCGCCCGGTGCGGGTCCAGCGGCTGGAAGAGGGGGACACCCTCGGGCACCGTGGTCGTGTCCGAGCCGTGGAAGAGCAGGACGCGGCGGCCGCGGCCGCCGGCGGCAGAGAGAGCCGTCCACGCCCCGGCCAGCACGTCCTCGTCGGAATCATAGCGATAGGAACCGTAGCCCCAGACGGTCAGTCCGAGGGCCGTCAGCTCTGCGGCCTCGAGGCCGGGATGGACCCGCCCATCGCGGCCGCGCCCGAAGACGCGGACGTTGCCCGGCCACTCCTGGGTCAGATAATAGGAGTTCTCGACGAGCGGGTCGTGGTTGCCCGGGGCGATGAGCACGGGGATGTCGCCGAGCCCGTGGAGGGCCTCGCGCACCGCGTTGATGGTCGCCTTGGTCACCCAGCGGTGCTCGAAGAGGTCACCGGCGATGAGGACGGCGTCCACGCGTTCCGCCGCGGCCAGGCCGATCAGGTTGGTGAAGGCCTGCCGGACCTCGGCGCGTCTCGCGGCGGCCAGGTCGGGCGGGAGCCCAAGGCCAGCGAAACGCGAGTCCAGGTGGACGTCGGAGATGTGCAACAGCTTGGGCAAGGGGGCGACCTCCTTGGCGCCGGATCGTGCTCCCACGGACGGCCTGTCCGCGCGCGGGGGAGCGCTCTTGGGCCTGTATTCGCGGCCCCAGCGGGCCTCTCCTTCAAGATTGTGGCAGGGGTCAAGGACGCCGCCCTCCGAACCCATCAATTTCCTCGCAAGGCAGAAGGCCGGATGGCTCAAGCTACCAGCCGGAGGAGGTGATTGTCGGGATGAAGATCTCCGAGATCGAACTGCTCGAGTTGAACCAAGCCCTCAAGGGCTATGAGGCCTGCATCGAAAAGGCCGGCATGGTGATGAGCCAGTGTGAGGACAACGATGTCCGCCACATGGTCGAGCGCACCCGCCGCATGCTCCAGCAGCACTATGAGGAGATGATGCGGCTGGTCAACGACGTTGACATGGCCGAAGGCCGCTTGACCGAGGGCCGGCGGCCGGCGACCGATCAGCCGCCGCAGACCCCCGGCTACACCACGCACGGTTGGAGCGGCCCGAGCTACGGGACGACCTACGGGGGCGTGGCGAACGAGCGCGAGGCCGGCGGCCCTCACACGGGCCAGATCAAGACCTGACCCGGAGCCGGGCAGGCGACGAGAGGAGGCAGGACATGCCTAACACCACTGGGACCGGGGCGGTCCGAATGAGCCCCAAGTCCATCGCCACGAACTTTCTCGAGGCATCCAAGTTCATGGCCGTCGAGAGTACCCGGACGGCTCTCGAGTGCTCGACACCCCAGATCCGCCGGGCGTTCTCCCGGATGATCGACGACCACCTGCGGCTGGCCGAGGACTGGTTCGAGGTCATGGAACGAAAAGGCTGGTACAGGGTCGTGCCTGGGGACGACCAGACCCTGAACATGGTCCGCGGCGAAGCTCGCGACTTCGGGGCCTATGGCGGCTCCGGGTCGCTCGGGACCATCGGGCGGGGCGGCCGGTTCCCCGAGGACTGGGCGACCGAGACCAATCGCTGACTCCTTCGGAACGACTGATTACCACCGCGGCGCAGCCCGAGGAGGGCAGGAAGACGCCGGCCTTCGCCGAAAATGACAAAGACGGCCGCCCGCTCGGGCCACCGGGGGCGGTCGTTGTGTTTGTATCTTTCCCGCCGGAGGAAAGCCCTTGAGGTTCTGCTCTCTCGCCAGCTCCAGCGGCGGCAACGCCTACCTGGTCACGGGACGCGACGGCACGTCCGTCCTCGTGGACTGCGGCATCTCGCTCCGCCGGCTGGAGGCCGGTCTGACGGCCTGCGGGGTCAGCCCGGACGAGCTGGCCGGGGTCTTCATGACTCACGAGCACGCCGACCATGTCCAGGCCCTGCGCCTTCGCCACCCGTTCCCGGCCAGGCACGGTGTGCCCGTCTTCGCCCCGACCGGGTTCTGGGACGCTTTCGGCGACGGGGCGGGGCTCGACCGCCGGATCATCGCCGCGGCTAAGTCGGTGCGCCTGGGCGGCCTGACCGTGACCGCCTTCCCGAAGCCTCACGACGCCGCCGAACCCGTCGGCTACCTCGTTGAGGACGGTCGCGAGGCGATCGGCGTGGCCACCGACCTGGGGACGGTCACCCACGACGTCCTGTCGGCCCTGCGCGGGGCCGACCACCTCATCTTCGAGAGTAACCACGACGCGGTCCTCGAGGCCCGGTCGGGCCGTCCGGCCTATCTCATCCGCCGCGTCCTCAGCGACCACGGGCATCTCTCCAACCAGCAGGCCGGGCAGGCCTTGGCCCTGCTGGCCGGGAAGCGCACCCGGACCATCCTCCTGGCCCACCTGAGCGAGGAGTGCAACCTCCCTGAGCTGGCCCTCGATACGGTCTCCGAATACCTGGTCGGGACCCCGTTCGACGGCCTCCTGGCCACCGCCCCGCACCGGCACCCGTCGCCGCTGTATTCGCGGGACGGGGCCGAGCCGGCCCGCCCGGCGGCCGGAGAGATCAGGGCCTGAGGCCCAGAAGGACCTCGCGGATCACCGCTGGCAGGTAGTCGTCGCCGCTCTGCCCGGACCGCTCGAACCGTTCGAGGGGCTCCATGAACCGCTCGACCAGAGACAACCCGCGGGTATCGCGGTTGTGGGCCAGGCGCTGGGTCAACCGTTCGGGGTCGGGATGGTCGGCCCGCATGGCCACCGCCTCGGTCAGGTTCTCCTGGACGAAGACCGCCCAGAGCGCATAGGGTCAGAGATACTGGTTGGACAGGTCGGCGACCTTCGGGAAGAGATGGGCGGTCGCGTCGAGCGCCTCCCGCTGGCTGGCGACCAGCGGGTTGACCAGGATGTGGGCGTACTCATGCCTGACGATATGCTGGTTGAGGTCGTCGGACGGTCCGCTGACGACATAGACCACCGGCCCGGTGTCGACGGCGTAGCCCGTGCTATAGGAGTCCAGCAGGTTGGGGACGTAGACGACAGCCGCTTTGGGCGGGCTCTTGGGCCGTAGGTAGTCCTCGATGGCGGAGACCGCCAGCTGGCCGGCCGGGCGGTGCCTGGCCGCCTCGCGCTCGTGGGCCGGCCGGTGCTCATCCCATAGGCCTTGCCAGGGTGACTCGGCGAAGATGGCCCGGTTGATGGCGTCCAGCTCCGGCGCCAGGGCCTCGAAGACGGCGGCCAGTTCTGGGCTTCCGGCGAAGGCATCGGTCAGGCTCCTTCCCGTCAACGCGGCCGGGTCGTCGATTCCGTGGTTAAGGGTCCAGTACACGAACGCGAACTGGTGGGTCTGCTGGACGAGGGTCCACAGTCGCTGCTTGACGGGCGATTCCCAACCCGCCAGGGCGGCCCGGACGGCCAGGCGGACCGGGTGCATCCCGGCCGGGTTGCACTCAAGGTTATAGCCCGATGCGTTCAGGACGCAGAAGAGGCGGAACAGACGGACATCAGGGGCGCTTCGCAAGCGCTCGGCGAGTTCCACGGTCATTCCTCCCCCGACCCAACTACCATCCCTTTTCGGGGCCGGTCGGGATTTCCCTCCCAGCAAGTTCCAGGGGGTGAGCGAGTGAAGGTTCTCGTCATCGGCGGCACCCGCTTCATCGGGCCGCGTCTGGTGCCCAGGCTCATCGCCGCCGGGCACCGGGTGGCCGTCCTGACCCGGGGCCAGGCCCCGGCGGACTTCCCGGGCCTGGCCGCCCACCTGAAGGTCGATCGCACCGACGCCGGGGCCTTCAAGGCCGCGGTCACCGCCGACCCGTGGGACGTGGTCATCGACACGGTGGCCTACGGGCCCGCGGACGTCGAGTCGGTCGTCGACGCCTTGGGCGGGCGCATCCGCCAGTATGTCGTCGTCTCGACCTACACCGTCTACCCGCATGACACGACCGGCCCACGGGCCCTGGCCGGGCCGACCGATTTCCGGCTGGTCCCCGAGGAGCCCGTCGACCTCGACTACGTCGAGCCCGAGTACCAGGGCCCCGGCGGTGCCGAGCGCGGCGCCTACTCGCTGCAGAAGCGGGCTCTGGAGAAGGTCCTCTGGGGCCTTAGGGGCAGCCCGCCGTTCGCCTTCACCATCGCCCGCCCGGCCAACATCGAGGGGCCCGGCGACCCGTCGAACCGGCGCGGCTTCTATGTCCAGCGAATCGCCGACGGCGGCCCGGTGATCATCCCCGACGCCCTTAACCCCCCGTTCCGCCACGTCTACGTGGACGACGTGGCCCAAGCCCTGGCGGCGATGGCCGGCAACGAGCGGGCCCACGGCCGCGCTTACAACCTGACCATGGAAGAGATCATGTTCCTCGAGGAGTACCTCGGCCTCATCGCCGAGGCCGCCGGCCGCCAGCTGGACCTCGTCCGCATCCCCACCAGTTACCTGGAGCGGACGCCCCTGAACCCGTACCGGCTGCCAATCCCGTGGCGCTCACTGCTGCTCGACGTGTCACGGGCGGCGGCCGACCTCGGCTACCGCTCGACGCCCGTCCGGCAATGGGTGGCCGAGACGGTCCGCTGGTTCCTCGGGCCAGACCGCGGCGAGGACTCGCGCGACTATGGCCGTCGCGCCCTCGAGGTCCAGGTGGCCGCGGAATACCGACGCAAGATGACGGAGGCTGGACTGTGGACCTGATCCGACTCAACGCCAACGAGAGCCCGTACGACCTCCCGGCCCCGCTCAAGGAGGAGATCCTGGAGGCCGCGCGGGCCTTGCCGTTCAACCGCTATGACCCGGGATTGGCCGACGACCTGCGGAGGCGGCTGGCCGCCTACGCCGACCCGGACTCGCGCGGCCCGGTGACCGCCGCGAACATCGTCCTCGGCAACGGCTCCGACGAACTCATCCTCCTCGTCAACGAGGTCTTCGCCGGGCCCGGCCGGAAGGTCGTGGTCATCAGCCCGTCGTTCGAGATGTACCGGATCACCGCTCTGCGCATCGGGGCCGAGGTCGAGCGCTTCGAACTGGGTCCCGGCCCTGCCTTCGCCCTCGACGCGGATGCGCTCGTGAAGGCCTGCCGCGACGCCGCGGTCATCTTCGTCTGCCGTCCCAACAACCCGACCGGGACGGTGGCTCCTGAGGCGGCCATCGACCGGCTGCTGGCCGAGACCCCGGCCGTGGTCGCCGTCGATGAGGCCTACCACGAATTCACTGGGCTGACCCTGGCCCCGCGGGCGCCCCGCTCGGAGAGGCTGATCGTCCTGAGGACGCTGTCGAAGTTGTTCGCCGTGGCCGGCCTGCGCCTGGGCTATGCCATCGCCCCCGCGCCGCTGGCCGAGCGGATGAACCGGGCGCGCCTGCCCTTCAACGTCAGCACCTTCACCCAGCTCGCGGCCCGCGTGGTCGTCGACCGGCGGGCCGAGCTGGAGCCGCTCCGCCGGGCCATCCTGTCCGAGACGGCCAAGCTCGAGGCCGGCCTCGCCGGCCGCCCCGGCGTGACGGTCACGCCCACGGGGACCAATTTCGTCCTCGTCGAGACGCCGCTTTCGGCGGTGAAACTGGCGGACGAACTCAGGCAGCGCGGCATCCTGGTGCGCACCTACCAGGACGAACCGGCGCTGCGGCACCACGTCCGGGTCAACGCCGGGCGCTCCGACGAGACGGGCGCTTTCCTGACGGCCTTTGGCGACGTCCTTTCGCATGTCAAAGCCTGACTCGATTGGCAGCAAGCACCGAAAGGAAACCGCGCGGGGTCCGTTTAATACTAAACAGGTTTGTGACTCGGGGTTTGTGACTCAGCCGAAAACAGGTTTATGACTCAGGCGAACCGAGGTGAGCGCGATGGGTGACCTTTCCGAGAACCTGGCCGGCGGCAAGGCGATCCTTGTCGTCGAGGATGACCACGGAGTGAGCATGGGTCTCGCCTACGCCCTCAAGCAGGAGGGCTGGCGGGTGACACAGGCGGCCACGTTGGTCGAGGCGCGTCGCCAGTTCGTGGCCGAAGAGCCGGCCCTGGCCATCGTCGACATCGGCCTGCCCGATGGAAGCGGCTTCGACCTCGTCCGCGAGTGGCGCCGGGTATCGCCGCTGCCCATCCTGTTCCTGACCGCGCGCGACATGGAGTCCGACAAAGTGCTGGGCCTCGAGATCGGGGCCGACGACTACGTTACCAAACCTTTCAGCGTGCGGGAACTGGTCGCCCGCTGCCGCGCCCTGCTGCGCCGGGCCAAGGCCCCGGGAGCCGGTGAGGCCACGACTTTCCGCACCTTCGACCTTTTGGTCGACCTGGAAAAGCGCAAGGTGGTCAGGGACGAGGAGTCCATCCACCTGACCCACACCGAGTTCGAGATCCTGCGCCATCTGGCCCGTCGCCCCGGCCGGGTCTTCTCCCGCGAGGAACTCATCCAGTCCATCTGGGACGTCAACTTCTTCGGCGGCGCCAAGACCATCGACGTCCATATCCGCAACCTGCGCGAGAAGCTCGGGCCAGGGTCGGACGGCCACGGTTACGTCGAGACCGTCCGCGGGGCCGGTTACAAATGGAGGGAGAGCTAGTTGGGCCGCCTGAACACCCTACAAGGGCGGCTCATCATCGCCTTCATCCTGGTCGTCGCGGTCATCCTGGCCTTTTCGGGGTTCCTCGTCAACCGCATCTTCCTCACCTACATGCAGGCCGACGAGGCCAGCCAGTTCACCGAGAAGGTCAAGGTCGTCGCCGACTTCCTTAACTACGTCGACACCGTCGCCGACGCCCAGAACCAGCTTCCCGACCTGCAACGGCTGCTGGGGGTCAACCTGTTGCTCATCACCGACCCCAACCAACCGGGTCTGCCTGGACCGCTCGGCTCGACCATCGAGCTTTTCGGCTTCGACCAAGCCGCGGGCCGGCCGCGGCTGAGCCTCTTCGGGCGAGCCCGCCAGAACCCGCAGATGCAGGCCGTGGTCCCCTTCTTCCATGGCACCGAGCCGGCTGCCTGGGTCCTCGTCGAACGCAACGAGGACATGGCCGTCGCCCAATCGGACCTGAACGCCATCCTGGTCGAGGTCAGCGCCCTCGGGCTCGTCCTCTCGATGGTCCTCGCCGTCTGGCTCGGTCGCTCCCTCATCCGGCCGCTTCGTGAACTGACCTACGCGGTCGAGGGCATGGCCGAAGGAGACCTCGGCCAGTCGGTGCCGGAGACCGGGTCACTCGAGCTGCAGGTCCTGGCCCGCGGGTTCAACGAGATGAGCGACCGGGTCCGCGACAGCTTCGAGGCGATGACCGCCGAGCGAGACCGCCTGAAGGTCTTCATCGCCGACATGTCCCACGAACTGCGGACCCCGCTGACGGCCCTTTCGACCTTCAATCAGCTGATGCTGGAAGGCGCGGGTGACGACCCGGCGACCCGCCGAGAATTCCTCGTGAATTCGAGCAAGCAGATCGAACGCTTGAGGAGCCTCACGGAGAACCTCCTCCAGCTGTCCAAGCTCGATTCGGGCCTCCTCGAGATGCGGTTGGAGCCGTCGGACCTGGCCGACACGGTCGAGGAGTCGGTCACCAGGCTCGAGCCGGCCGCCCGGGCCAAGGGGCTGGAGCTGGTTGCCGACTTCCCCGAGGGCCGTCTCACGGTCGACCACGACCCGTCCTTCCTCCAGCAGGCCGTGGACAACCTCGTCGGCAACGCCGTCAAGTACACTCCGAGCGGCGGGCGGGTCGAGGTGAGCCTGGCGGCCGAGGACGGGGAGGCCGTCCTGAAGGTCCGGGACAACGGGCCGGGCATCGACCCCGACGACGTCCCGAACCTCTTCCAGCGCTTCTACCGCGGCCGCAACCAGACCCGCGAAGAGAACGGGAGCGGGCTGGGGCTGGCTATCGTGGCCGCCGTCGTGGCGGGGCACCACGGGTCCATCGAGGTGACCGACCCGTCCAGGGCCGAGTTCACCATGCGCCTGCCCCTGAGTAACGTAACATGAAGGTTTGTTAACGCGGACTTAATGCCCCTTGAACCCGCCCGGTGTACAATGAGACTGGAGCGGGGGAGGGCAATTGCTAGTCCTCCCGCGCCAAGTCATGGAGCCGCGCGGGCAGGTGCGGCCCATTTTTTGCGCCCATTGCGAGGGAGTGCGAGCCTTGACGGTTGCCGTGTTGAGGAGTATTCTCGATTGTGAAAGGGAACGCAGGCACAGCATGGAGGTCTTCGCGGTGCGTATCGATCTGAGAATCCTCACCAGGACAGCGGTTTCCTGCTCGTCATCGAGGCCCTGGAGCGGGTGGCCGCTCCCCGGTCGGTGGCGAAAAATATCCCTATCAACAAGGAATAATAGACTCGGACGGCGAAAGCGTGCCACTGGCTCTTTAGTCGATGAAAGGAGACTGGTCAGTGGTCAGAAGTCGCCGTTTGGGACGTCAACTGGATGACCTCATCGAGGCCGTCCTGATGCTCCGTAACAAGGACGAGGCCCGTCGTTTTCTGGATGACCTGTGCACCACCGCTGAGCTGAAGACCCTCGCTCAGCGCTGGGAGGCCGCCCGCATGCTCGATGACGGGATGACCTACGAGGCCATCGAGGGCAAGACCTCGATGAGTTCAGCCACCATCAGCCGGATCAAGCGGGCGATGACGGAGGGCTCGGGGTACACCTTGCTCCTCGGGCGGTTGAAGCGGCGGGCGCGGGATAGGTAGGACACGGTTTGCGGGCGATCGCGCTCAGCGGCGTCCGGCAACCCAGATGAATGGCTAAGAGACAGGGCTCCCGACCGGGGCCCTGTTGTTTTTCGCCCAGGCAGTCAAACAAGGGAATACTTGATTCGCGGGCGGGCAAGCGGCCGGCGGCTGGGCAAGAAGGAAAGCGTACGCGGATTGTCGAAAGCCGATGGGCGCCCGCCACCAGCCGTAAGCCGTCGGCGAGCCGACCCAAGACCGCCAGGCGGCACGGCCCCGGGCTCGGGAGGGACCACCCCATGCCGGACTCCATCGATCCTCGCTACGCAGCTCAAACGCAGTACTGGAGCAAGTTCTTCACCGGGATGAGTGACGCCTACCGGAACCTCCCCATGTCCCAGAAGGCCCTCGACGTCGCCGACTTCATGATCGCCAGCGGGGCGGCCCAGGTCCTCGACGTCGGCTGCGGGATGGGGCGTTGGTGCATCTACATGGCCAAGCGCGGGCTGACGCCGACCGGGGTCGACATCGTTGACAAGGCCATCCAGACGGCCAAGAAATGGGCCGACCTGGAGGGCGTCGACGCGGCCTTCGCGGTGGCATCAGCCACGGCCCTGCCGTTCCAGGCGGGCGCTTTCGAAGGGTACATCGGCAGCAACCTCCTGGAGCACCTGGGCCTGGAGGACGCGCGCCAGGCCGTCAAGGAGTTGCGACGGGTGATCCGGCCGGGCGGGGTCTTCTTCCTGTCCTTCGACGGGCTGGACAACGACCCGTCGCCCCACGAGGTCATGACCGACGGCTCATGGTTCTTCACCAAGGGCCCCTTCAACGGCCTGATGTGGCGATATTTCACCGACGCCGAGATCACGGACCTTCTGGCGGGATTGGAGCTGACCGGCTTCACGACCACCGAGACGGGGGCCCGCTGGGTCTTCGGCCGAATCCCGGAGGTTGCCTGATGCGCTTGTACAACCGGTCCATCAACAGCTACGCGGAGAAGGTCGCCGACAACCGGATGGTCCTCGGGTCCTTCTTCATCGACACGTTCCACGAACTCAACGTGACCCTCGAGGTCCACCTGCCCGACCTGACCATCGTGGCCGCGCGGGCGGAGATGCAGCGGTCGCCCTACCCGCTGTGCGCCGACGTGATGAAGAACGTCGAGGCCCTGGTGGGAAAGTCGGCCGGGGCGGGCATCGGCAAGCTCGCCCGGGAGGCCCTCGGCGGGCCCCAGGGCTGCGCCCACCTCGAGGAGACGGTCCTCGAGGCCGTGCGGTCGGCCATCCAGGCCGAGTTCGTCTCGAGCGGCCTTGGCCTGGGCGATGATGAGAAGGTCGAGGTCTACCGCAAGAAGTGGCAGAACACCTGTTACGCCTGGTCGCGCATCTGACCGGGCGCTGAGGGGCCGACCGGGCCGGCGCGGGGCCGGCTCGGGCCGGCGACAACCGGGCGATGAAAGGAGGGACGGGGGATGGAGGACCGTCGGGAACAGGTCAGGCTGACCAAGATGACCAGCAAGGCGGGTTGAGGCTGTAAGATCGGTCCGGCGGACCTGGCGCAGGTCCTGCGCCACCTACCCCCCGGGGTCAAGGACCCCAATCTGCTCGTCGGCCTGGACACCCTGGACGACGCGGGCGTCTATCGTCTCGGGCCGGAACTGGCTCTGGTCCAGACGGTCGACTTCTTCACGCCCATCGTGGACGACCCGGGCGACTTCGGCCGTATCGCCGCCGCCAACGCCCTTAGCGACATCTACGCCATGGGGGCCAAGCCCCTCCTGGCCCTGAACCTCGTCGGTTTCCCCACCGGTAAGCTGGGGCCGGAGATCCTAGCCGGCATCCTCAAGGGTGGCAGCGAGAAGCTCAACGAGGCCGGCGTGGTCCTGGCCGGGGGCCACTCCATCGACGACCCGGAACCGAAGTACGGCATGGCGGTGACCGGCGTCGTCCACCCCGACCGCGTGGTGACCAACGCCGGGGCGCGGCCGGGCGACCGCCTCTACCTGACCAAGCCCATCGGCATCGGCATCATCACCACGGCCCTCAAGCGCGATCTGGCCGGCGAGGACATCATCCGGCGGGTCACCGCCATCATGGCCGAACTCAACCGGGCGGCCGCCGAGGCCATGCTCGAAGTGGGCGTCGACGCCTGCACCGACGTGACCGGCTTCGGCCTGTGCGGTCATGCCTCGGAGATGGCCAGGGCCAGCCGCGCCGATCTCCTTATCTACGCCCCGCGGGTCCCGGTCATCACCGAGGCCTGGGATTTCCTCAAGCACGACGCCGTGCCCGGCGGGACCAAGAACAACCTGAAGTACCTGACCGACCCGGACGGCGGCCGTGCGGCCGGCCTCGGCGACGGACCCCTGGTGACCTTCGACTCCTCGCTGGCCGCCGGCACCCGGACGATGCTCTGCGACGCCGTGACCTCGGGCGGTCTGCTCATCGCCGTCCCGGCCGGGCGCGCCAAGGACCTCGAAGCGGCCTTCGCCGCCCGCGGGGTCCGGTACGCGACCGGCATCGGCGAGGTCGTGCCCGGCCCCGGCCGTGTCCGCGTGCTTCCCGGGACACTCGCCTGACCAAGGAGGACCACATGCCGCTGAGGGTCGAGCGCGAAAAGCTTCAGCCATCCAGCCCGCTCGTGGCCGGCTATCTGCACGCCTTCGAGCGGGTCGGTTCTTTCTATCGCTACAACCCGCACTCGGCCGAGTCGATGGCCGAGCGGCTCGGGTCGTTGGCCCAGACCTACCACCGGGACCGCCGCGAGCTGGCGGCCGCCCTCCTGGACTACAACCGCGGCCTCGGCGCCGGGCGGGAGACGCTCGACAACATCGCCCTCCTCGAGCGCCGGGGGACCGCCGTGGTCGTCGGCGGGCAGCAGGCCGGCGTCCTGACCGGGCCGCTCTACACGGTCCACAAAGCCCTGACCATCATCCAACTCGCCCGGAAGTTGTCCGGTGAGCTGGGCGCGCCGGTCGTCCCGGTCTTCTGGGTGGCCGCCGAGGACCACGACTTCGCCGAGATAGCCCCGCTGGACTTTCAGGCGGCCAACGGAGAGCCCGCGAGGCTGCGTCTGGCCCCGCCCCCCGGGGCCGGCGAGAACCGGTCGACCGGGGACCTGTCGGCCGGGCTTGAGGTGGTCGCCCTCATCGACGCTCTGGCCGAGGCCACGTCGCCGTCTGAGTTCAAGGGCCCACTCCTCGACGGCGTGCGCGAGGCCCTAGCCGCCGGCGGCAGTCTGGCCGACTTCTTCGCCCGCCTGATGCTCCGCCTCTTCGGGCGACACGGGCTGATCCTCATCGACGCCACGCGGCGATCCTTCCGGGCCATGCAGTCGGGCTTCTTCCGGACCGTCATCGAGGCCACCGGCGACCTCAACGCGGCCGTCGAAGAGGCCGGCGAACGTCTGGTCGCCGCCGGGCACAGCCTGCAGGTCGAGAAGAGCCAAGATCACACCCATCTCTTCGTCTATGTGGACGGGCAGCGGCTGCCCTTGTTCAGGGAGCCCGCGCCCGAGTCCGGTCCCGGCGGCGAGACCGAGCCGCGCGAGTTCGTGGCCAGGCGCGGGCGTGAGCCCGTGACTCGCTTCACCCGCGCCGAACTCCTGGCCATCGCCAAGAGCGCGCCGTGGGAACTCAGCACCGACGTCATCACCCGGCCGGTCGGCCAGGATTATCTCTTGCCCGTATTGGCCTCGGTCGACGGTCCCGGGGAGATCTCCTACCTGGCCCAGGTCAAGGAGGTCTACCCGCTCTTCGACGAGGAGATGCCGGTCATCTACCCGCGGGTCAACATCACACTGGTCGAGCGGAGCGTGGCCAGGGCCCTCGACAAGTTCGACCTGAGCGTGCGGGACCTGGCCGGCGACCAGGCGGCCCAGCTGGAAAAGTTCCTCCGCAAGCTCGACCCGACCGGTGTGCAGGAGGCCGTGGACCGCCTCAAGGCCGACCTGGCCGAGTGTTTCCGGCGCTGCTGGGAGACCCTCACCCCGGTCGATAAGGCCCTGCCCGAGATGGGCAAGAAGAACCTCGACCGGGTCATGGCCGAGGTGTCCTGGTTCGAGCGCAAGGCGGTGGAGGCCCGCAACCGAGCGGCCGAAGACGCGGCCCGCCAGTACAAACGGGCGGCCGCCGCCCTCTTCCCCGAGGGCCACCTGCAGGAACGCGTCTACAACATCTACCCCTATCTCTTCAAGTACGGCGATGGGCTCATCGACCTCTTGGTCGAGGCCCCGCTCATCGAGGGGACCGAGCACAAGCTGGTCTACATCGAGTAGCCAACCCGGCCACCGGGGCAGCAGACCCTGGCTCAAGGAGTGGTGACCATGCCCATCCTTCCCCAGGCCTCCGGACCACTGGCAGAGAGCTTTTGTTGGCCCGTCGACCCGCCCCGGGTTCGATACCGCATCGACGGTTCGATCGACCAGGTCCGTGGCGAGATCCGGGGCCGGGAGAAAGTCGGGTTTACCAACCCGACATCTGCTCCGATGGCGCGGCTCACCTTCAGGTGGCCGCTCGGGGTGGGGCACGAATTCCAGTTGACGGTCAATGGCGAGCCCACCGAGGTCCGGGGGAATACCGGTGGGACGGACCTGGCTGACACGTGGGTCGCCAACCTCTCGCGGCCCATTGGCCCCGGTCAGCCGGTGGAATTGGCGGTCTCCTTTTCCCTCAGGGCCGGCAGCTTTAAGGACGAAGGCCGAGGGGTTATCCTGACCGACTGGCACCCCAGGCTCTGGTGGGGCCGAGAGACTCACGACGACTTTGCTGTGAAGCTCGCCCTGCCAGAGAGCCACGTCTTGGCGACTACGGGCCGTCACGCCGCCAACGGGGTGATTCGGGCCTCCGGAGCCCGGTCGTTTGGCATCTTCCTCGGCCAAGGGCACAAGGTCATCGAGGGCGACGCCGGTGGCATCCTCGTGCGCTGTGTCTTCCCTCCAGCCGCCGGAGAATGTGCTGCCCTGGTCCTGGCGACTGCGCTCGACGCCATCGGCTTCTACCGTGAGCGCTTCAAGGTCTATCCGCAGGACGCCTTGACCATAGTGCCGGGCGGCATGGATCGACCAAACGGGGGATACCCCATAGCCACTGGTCTCGTGGGCCTTCACGCCATGGAGAAGATGGTTGAAAGGCCGGAGCTTCATTGGCGGTGGATAACCGCTCACGAAATCGGTCACCAGTACTGGGGTGAGGAGGTCATGGAAAAGGACAACCCCGGCTGGCTGTGGATTGGGCTTGGCCTCTACGCCGACCGCGAGTTCATCAGGGCGCGGGGGCTGGGGCTTGAACAGCACCGAGCCTTGCTCCGCCGATACACCGATGGCGTGAAGTCGTACCATGATACGACCGCCGGTCTCACGGCCGAACAGCACGCCAGGGTGACCTTTGATTTCAACAATGAGGTCATGCACGGCAAGAGCCTGGCCATTGTTAGCGCTCTCAGTTGGATGTTCGGACGAGATACCTTTGAGCGAATCTACCGCCGTTGCCTGGCCCAGTTCGCGGGGCGCCAGATGGGGGTGGCGGAGTTCCAACGGGTCTGTGAAGAGGAGAGCCGGCAGGACCTGACCTGGTTCTTCGAGCAATGGGTGCGCTCCAACCGCTACTTGGCCTACGGGATTGCCTCTCAAGAATGCGTCCAGCACGGCGGGCGCTATCTCACAGAAATCATGGTCGAGCGGGTCGGCACCCTGCACATGCCGATCCCGGTGACCTGCACTTTCGCCGACGGCACCAAGCAAAGCAAAGTGACTGATCACCTCCTGGACTCGGCCCCAGTACTCTTCGAAAGCGAGGCTCCGTTGGCCGAGGCTCAACTGGACCCCGATGGGGAACTTGCCATGGTCGACGTCCGGCTATCGGAAGAAGAAGCCGAGGTCCACCGAGCCATCGATGAGATGCCCTGGACTTCGGTCGGGTCGAGGTCTTTGAAGATCCTCGAACGGGCCAAGACCGCGGGGCTTCGCGACATGAACCTGTGGTTCAAGCTAGCGCTGGCTCTCTATGATGGGGAGTTCTACGCCGAGGCTCTAGACGTACTCGAGCGGTTGCAGATGAAGGCTCGTGGAGACGGAGGTCCCGGTCATCAGGTGTCGACGGCCCTGTGGCGAATCGCCGCGCTCGTTTGGCAGGGCCACCTCCTTGACCTGCTCGGGCGGAGGGAAGAGGCGATAAGCTCGTACAGGGAAGCGGCCAGGCTGTACCCTGAGACGGGTGGGGTACGGATTCAGCAAGACCAGTACGGGGTGGTCATCGACGCCGACTGGATCGCGGCCCGTCTAGGCACACCCTTTCAACGAGTCGGTTAGGCGAGTATCTACGCGAGAGGTGAGGAACGGTTTGGCCAGACAGCACATCAACCCCAACGCCTACATCGACGACCAGGGCCGGGCCCTGGTCGGATCGCTCACGCTGGAGGTCGGCACGGCCGACCTGAAGGCCTCGATCAGACGGACCGTCGACCTCATCGGCGGGTTCGGGCGGGCCATCAAGCCGGGCCAGCGGGTGCTGATCAAGCCCAACTTCAACAGCCCCGACCCGGTCCCGGCCCGCGGCGACCCGGACTTCATCGTGGCCGTCATCGACCTCCTCCGCGAGGAGGGCGTGGACGACATCACCGTGGCCGAGTCCTCGGGCGGCCCGTGGTTGCCGACCCGGAACGTCCTGGAGAAGACCGGCTTCGCCGAACGGATGCGACGCCACGGCGTGCCCGTCGTCATCCTGGAGGAAGGCGACTTCGTGACGGTCGAAGTGCCCGGGGCGCGCCACCTCAAGAAGGCGCGCATCGCCCGCCCCACCTTCGACTACGACCGCCTCATCTATCTGCCGAACCTGAAGACCCATAAGTGGGCCCGCTTCACGATGAGCATCAAGCTGTCGATGGGGCTGACCCACCCGGCGGACCGCGAGGGCATGCACCAGGAGGGGCTCGAGGAGAAGGTGGCCGAGCTCGGCCTGGTCGTGCGGCCGGACCTCATCGTCCTCGACGGGCGCAAGGCCTTCGTCACCCAGGGCCCGTCCCACGGCGAACTGGTCGAGCCCAACGTCATCATGGCCTCGGGCGACCAGGTGGCCATGGACGTCGAGGCGGTCAAGGTCCTCCAATCCTACAAGGCCGAGAACCGCATCGGCGGCGACCCGTGGGAACTGCCGCAGATCAAGGTGGCCGCGGCGGCGGAGGGGCGGGTCAGGGGGCCGGGGGATTGCGCGGTGAGGATGGGCTAGAACAGCTCAGCCGCAGCTTTGCTATACAGCAGCGGGATTACCTGGTGGCCCGTTCACTAACCTTGGTCTAGCACTCCCTATAGAAGCTCCAAGACGGAGGATCGACTATGCGCGGCGCTCAGCTCTTTCTGCAGATTGCGAAGGAGAATCTCGACCGTGCTGTAGTGAAAGAGGGGGCGTATTGGGCCCCCGGTGATATGTCTCACCACTATCGCGAGGCCATGGTTTGCAGTTTGTTTTCAGCTATAGCCGTTGAGCACTCAATTACGGAGGTTCTTTGGACAAGGGTGTTCTTCCAGACTCCCAAACCCTTTCGAAGCATGCTTATGAAATCGCTGCTATCAAGGCCGAGAAGTGTCGAGGAAAGGCTTGACCTGCTTGCTTCCGTTACCAGGCTGAGTGGCAGACTTCTCGATGACGTTAGAGAGCTGTTTCGCTACAGGAACACCATAGTGCATTCACGACCCGAAAGCTCTGAAGAGGCTCCACACTATGATTCACTGAACGATACATGGGACACGGCTAGAACAATATCCTACCCTGAGCCGGGAAATAAGGTCATAGAGCACGCTTCCATACACCTAGAGCTTGCACGGCAGGTCGTTGCGGTATTGGAATCCGAGGAGAAATCCCCGGAATGGCCTTACTTGGAGGATTAACCTCGATGCGAAAACTCTCCTGTCGCCATTACTGGTGCGCGGCATAACGCCTAGGCATGGCTCTAGTGCCGCGAATTAGATACGTTCAAGAGGTCGCAGGACCGTTTGCGGGTCCATAGCAACTGGAATATGCCTGGGATCCCTAGTTTACGAGCAATCAGGAAATAGTGGTTGCACCCGAGTTCTTGAAGCTTGCGGAACGGGTCTAGTACGGCGCTTTCGCGAACACGCAGGAAAAGCCAGGGCTCCTTGAGCCCCGGCTTTCTTCGACGGTTTCATTTCGCCTCGATGGTCGTGTACTTGATGTCCTTCGGCTGGACGATAATTGTCTCATGGCCCCCGTCCCAGGTGATCTCGATGCGGACGGGCGTCTTAACGTCGTTCCAGAAGCCCTCGGCGGTCTTCGGCTCCATCACCCCGACGGTCGGGACGAGTCCGGCCATGCCGATGCTTTCGCTGGTGTGGCCCGAGGCGGGGAAGAGCTCCGCCTTAAGCCGGGCCCCGGGCCACAAGGCGGGCACCGGCCCGCCGCCGGAGGGCTCGGCCCAGCGGTCCATGGCCGCGTCGGCGGTCAGTTCGACCTTGAAGTTCCTATAGGTCTTCTTGGCGTCGAGGGGTGAGATGGTCAGGCTGTGCCGAACCTCCGACCGCGGGTTGTTCTGCGGAGAGATCATATAGACCTTGACCTCCACCCGGACGCCGAAGTCAGTCCCGGTGACCACCGGACCGGCGTCGGCACCGGCCGGTGGCTTCTTCTTGGCGCAGCCGACCGTCAAGGTCGCGGCGAGGGTCAGGGTCAGGAGGACGGCGGCGGTGGCTCTCAGACGTGAGAGAAGTGGCAAGCGCACCGGGTGGGACCTCCATGGCATCTGCCCTCAATCGGGCAGGAACTTGAGCCGGCCGGCGTGGCCCGGCATCGCCTCGATGAAGGCCTTGAGGACTCTCAGCGCGCCGACCCCGTCGTTGAGGTCGGCCGTCTCCGCCGATGAGTGCGAGAAGCGGCGCGGCAGCCCGATGCCACCGGCCGGGATACCCTCACGGGTCAGGTGGATGGCCGACGCGTCGGTGGTCCCGTAGTTTATCATCAATGCCCGCTGGTAGGCCACCCCGGCCTTGTCGGCGGCCTCCAGGAGGAAGCTCTTCACGGCCGGGTGGATGATGCTCCCGCGCGCCCCGCCGCCGCTGGCGAGGAGGAGCACCGGGCCCCGGCCGATGGCCACTGGGTGGTCGCGGGTCAGGCGGACGTCCGGCGTGTCGCCGGAGGGGATGGTGTCGACGGCCAGGGCGTAATCGGGGTTGACCCGGAAGGCGGCCACGGTCGCCCCGCGCAGCCCGACTTCCTCCTGGACGGTGGCCACGGCGACGATGTCGCCGGGGACCTTCTTCCCGTCGAGGTCCCGGAAGAGCTCGAGGAGCACGGCCAGGCCGAAGCGGTCATCGAGGGCCTTGGTGGCCACCCGGTCCGTCCCGGCGAACTCGGCCAGGGGAAAGTCGAAGGTGATGGGGTCGCCGATGTGGATGCCCATCCGCTCGACTTCCGCCGCGTCTCGCGCCCCGACCTCGATGTACATGTCCTGGGTCGCCACCGGTTTGCCGCGTTCCTCCGGCTGTTGCAAGTGCGCCGACTTGACCCCGATGACCCCGCGGTGGTCGTTCACCAGCACGCGCTGGCCGAGGAGCATGTTCTCCGGGGTCCCGCCGACCCGGTCGAAGCGGAGGAATCCGGTCGGCTCGACGGCCTTGACGATGAACCCGACCTCGTCACTGTGGGCCGCCAGCATGAGGGTCAGCGGCTTCGCTCCGGCGCCCTCGGCCTTTGACCCGCGCGACGGCTTGGCCCCGCGCGATGCCTTCGCGCCGGCCCGCCGCCAGGCGTACAGGTTGCCGAAGCTGTCCACGGTGACCTCGTCGGCGACCTCCCGGAAGGCCTTCCGAAGATGGGCCACCACCGGCTGCTCAAAACCGGACAGCCCCGGGATATCGACAAGCTGCCGCAACGTCCTGAGGATGCGTTCCTTCATCGTCGACCGTCCTCCTCCTGGTGATATCCGTCCCTAGTACTACTCCGTTAAGTGGGTTGTAAATTGAGGCAAAATATGCTATGTTGAGAGCATGGAAAAGAAAGCTTTGCGAGAGGCCCGGGACCGTTTGGAGAGCTTCTTGGAACCAATCCTGCCCCT
>JAJYMC010000026.1 GCA_021787335.1 Bacillota bacterium
CGATCTCATCCTGGCCCTCCTCCCCGTGGCGGCCCTCCTCTTCCCGGACATCGGTCTCGCCGGTCATCCACATTGAGGCGAAAAGCCCGAGCCGCCCCCCGGCCTCCTCGGTCAAAGCCGCGACCACGGCCATCCGCTCTTCCTCCACCATGGCCGCCAGAGCTTCCTCGACCAGGATCTCGTCGTTCGTCTCATCGCCTACGGCGAGGTCCGGGCCGGCCAGTTGGCCCAGACGGAAGTCCTGCAGACCCAGATCATAAGCCCAGGAGCCATATTCGGGTCGGGCTTCCTCGCCCCAGGCGAGATGGCTGAACTCGTGATAGAGAGTGGCCAAGACCATCAGACGGATGAGTCCGCGATAACGTCCAAGCAGGTTGTCATAGGCGGTCAGGCCGCGGCTGGTCAAGGCTTGCCAGGCTGACTCGGCCCAGCGGGTCTCGCTCTCCACCGCCCGGATGCTGAACATCCACGTGGCGTGGTTCGCTATCTCCGCCCAGGACAACGTCCGGACCGTGGGCTTTCGTTCGCGCATGGTGACACTCCCCTTGAAAGGTGGTGGCCGCCGTGACTTCGACGTGTGAGTCGCTTCCTCCTACCTCGGGCGCCCCGGTCGCCAAGAAGGGCTTGGCCCAGTCGTGGGCGAATGCCCGAAGGGCCGGGATGAAGGTCCCGAGGTGGGAGCGGGATGAAGCTTCGCAAGGGTAGGAGGGTCAATCCTGCAAGGGTAGGAGGGTCAATCCTGCAAGGGTAGGAGGGTCAAGTGATGCGTGTCACCCTGGTCGACGTCGATGGAACCCTGGTCGATAGCCAGACGTATAAGCCCCTGACCAAGCTGCTGTGGGCCAGGCGCCGCCTGCGCCCGCGGATGGTCTGGCTGTTCCTCAAGCTGATGCCCGGTCACCTGAGGCGCAACCGCTCCCTTGAGGACCGGCTGGCCAGTCAGAACGGGTGGGTCACTGGCTACGCCCAGCTCCTCGCGGGGATGACCGTCGAAGAGGCGGGGGAGATCCTCCGCACCGCCTGCGAGGGACTGACGTCGAAACTCCGCCCGGAGATCCTCAGCGAGCTCGAAGCCCGGAGGGCGGAGGGGCATGCCATCATCCTGGCCTCCACCTCGATGGCCGCGCTCCTGGACTATCTGGGCCCGATGGTCAGGGCGACAAAGTGGGTCGGCACGCCCCTGGAGGTCCGCGGCGGCCGTTACACCGGCCGGGTCGGGGGGCCGCTGTGTAGCGGGGAGGGCAAGCTCCGGTACATCGAAGACCTTCTGGCGTCGATGGGGACCGAGGTCGAGTGGGGTGAGTCCTACGCCTACAGCGACGGCGTCCCCGACCTTCCCATGCTGGAGAAGGTCGGCCACCCGGTGGTCGTCGCGCCCGACCCGGCCCTGGCGGCGGAGGCCGCCGGCCGTGGTTGGCCCAGCCTGGCGGTGGAGATGAACGATTGAGGGACGACCCACAGATGACCGAGAGGCGAAGAGAGACGGGGGAGGGAGACCATTGAGTCAGGTACCCAGCGTCAAACGCGGTCACATCCAAGGCCAGGGCGTCCGCCTGGCCTACGTCGATTTCGGGGGCACGGGCCCCGGGCTGCTCATGCTCCACGGCCTGATGGGCCGGGCGACCACCTGGTACCAGACGGCCGAGTGGTTGACCCCACACTTCCACGTGGTCGGCCTGGACCAGCGCGGCCACGGGCTGACCGACAAGCCGGACCATGCCTACACCCGCGACGACTACGTCGGTGACGCCATCGCCGCCATCGAGGGACTCGGGCTGGGGCCGGCGGTCCTCATCGGCCACTCGATGGGCGCCCTCAATTCTTGGGCCACCGCGGCCAAGCGCCCGGACCTGGTGCGGGGCCTGGTCATCGAGGAGATGGGGGCGGCCACGAGCACGCGCGATTCTCGGGCCTTCTTTGGCGGCTGGTTCGCCGGCTGGCCGGTGCCGTTCCCGAGCCTGGCCGCCGTCCGGGCCTTCTTCGGGGCCCAGCGCCCCAGCTATGCCGACTACTTTATCGAGGTCATGACCGAGACGGCCGACGGCTACCGGCCGCTGCTCGAGTTCGAGCACATGCTCCAGTCCTGCGACGGCTGGCAGCACCAGGACTGGTGGGCCGAGCTGGAGGCCGTCCGCTGCCCGACCCTGGTGGTCAAGGGGGCGGACAGCCCCGAACCGCGGGAGGAGCTGCGAGAGATGGCCCGGCGCCTGCCCGACGGCCGCTACGCTGAAGTCGCCGGGGCCGGCCACGTCATCCACTACGATCAGCCCCAGGGCCGGCGGGCGGCGGTCGAGCCGTTCCTGCTGAGCCTGCTCGACAAGGCCTGACGTCGCCCCGGCAGGGAATGCTGGATCGAGAACGAATCACTCTAGGCGGCTAAAGGCTCCGCGCCTAAAATCGGCCGTTCGGCCCGGGAGGCAGACCAGAACACGTGACCGACAAACAAGCCTATAATATCACCGTCCTCGGCGGCGGCAGCGCCTACACCCCGGGGCTCGTCGCCGGCCTCCTGCGGCTGGGGGACAAGCTGCCCTTGGCCCGCCTGACCCTTGTAGATATCGATGAACATAAACTGGAGGTCGTCGGGTCGCTGGTCCGGCACATGATCGAGACCTCCGGCGCGGCCGGCGCGTCCGCGTCGGGCAGCTCCGCCGGGTCGGTCACCGCCAGGACCCAGGTCACCCTGACCACCGACCGCCTCGAGGGCTTCCGCGGGGCCGACTTCGTCCTCAGCCAGATCCGCGTCGGCGGCCTCAAGCACCGGGCCCTCGACGAGCGCATCCCCAACAAGTACGGCGTCCTCGGCCAGGAGACCACCGGCCCCGGCGGCTTCGCCATGGCCCTTCGGTCCATCCCGGTCATGCTCGACGTGGCCCGCGACCTCCAGCGGGTCGCCCCCGAGGCCTGGCTGGTCAACTACACCAACCCGACCGGCCTCGTGGCCGACGCCCTCCACCGCTACGAGTCGGGCTGCAAGGTCATCTCCATCTGCGACATGCCCATGGCCGTCCAGTTTCTCGTTTCGAAGCTCCTCGGGATGCCCATGAACGCGCTCGCCGTTGACTACGTCGGCCTCAACCACCTGGGCTGGACCCGCCACATCTACCATCACGGCGTGGACCTGATGGACCAGCTCCACGGGATGGTCGTGCAGCTCATGCAGCTCGGCCCGGCGATCAAGGGGATGATCCCCAAAGAGCTCGGCATCGGCGACGAGAAAGAGATCGAGGAGATCATGGTCATCCTCCAGATGTTCCACCGCCTGAAGGTCATCCCCTCGCCGTACCTGCAGTACTACTACTACAAGGACGAGACGGTTAAAAAGCAGCTCGAAGCGGGGAAAACCAGGGCCGAGGTGGTCATGGAGATCGAGAAGGACCTCCTCGGGTTCTACTCCGAGATCACCCGGGACAAGAAGCCCGAGCTATGGAAGAAGCGCGGCGGCGATTGGCACGCCGACATGATGATGGGCCTCGTGGCGGCCATCGCCAACGACACCCACGAGACCTACATCGTCAACGTCCCCAACCGCGGGGCCGTTGACGGCATCAAGTACGACAAGGTCGTCGAGGTCCCGGCGGTGGTCGGGCGCGACGGGGCGCGGCCCCTGGTCGTCGGCCGGGTCGAGTCGGACATGCTCGGGCTGATGCAGGTGGTCGCGGCCTACGAGGAACTGACCGTCGAGGCCGCCGTCGAGGGCTCGCGCGAGAAAGCCCTCCGGGCCCTGTCCATCCACCCGCTGGTCCCGTCCCTCGACGTCGCCGAGCGGATCCTGAACGACTATCTCGACGCTCACCGGGAGTATCTGCCGGCGTTCAGTCGGTGACGTCCCACAGATAAAGATGCGAGGCCCATCGCCCGATGGGCCTCCTTTCACTGGAGGGGAGAACATGCGACGCGGGCTCCAGAAGTTCGCCACGGCGGCCCTGACACCCATCGCCGTCCTGCCGGCGGCGGCCTTGCTCTACGCCCTGGGGGCGGTCATCCCCGTCCCCATGGTGGCCAACGCCCTGACGGCCTCGGGGCAGGCCCTCTTCGACAACCTCGGCCTCATCTTCGGCATCGGCATCGCCGTCGGCCTGGCCGACGGGGAGGGCATCGCCGGGCTGTCGGCCGGCGTCGGCTACGTCATCATGGCCGGCATCGGCCGGGCGATGGTCCCCGAATGGAACCTGGGCATCCTGGCCGGTCTCATCGCCGGGCTCCTCTCGGCCCACTTCTTCGCCCGCTACCACGAGATCCGCTTCCCCGACTACCTCTCCTTCTTCGGCGGGCAGCGGTTCGTCCCCATCATCACCTCGCTGGCCAGCGTGGTCTTTGGCCTCCTCCTGGGTTGGGTCTTCCCGCCGGTGTCGGCCGGCCTGACCGCCCTCGGCGACTGGATGGCCCGCTCGGGCGTGTGGGGCGTGGCCGCCTACGGCGCCCTCGAGAGGGCCCTCATCCCCACGGGGATGCACCACTTCTTGAACGGCGTGGTCCTTCTGCTTCAGGGGACTTACAACGGCGTCCACGGCGACCTGCCGCGCTTCTTCGCCGGCGACCCGACGGCCGGCCACTTCATGGCCGGCTCGTACCCCATCATGATGTTCGCCTTCCCGGCCGCCTGCCTGGCCATGTACCACGAAGCCATCGGCGAGAGGCAGCGCCGGGCGATCAAGGGCCTCCTCCTGACGGCCGCCCTGACCAGCTTCATCACCGGCCTGACCGAACCGGTCGAGTTCACCTTCGTCTTCACCGCGCCCATCCTCTACGTGGTCAACGTCATCTTCACCGGCCTGTCCTTCGCCCTCAGCTACCTGCTGCACATCCGGGCCGGCTTCTCGACCTCGTCGGGCGTCTTCGAGTACATCATGAACTTCTACCGGGGCCAGAACGTCATCCTCCTCATCCCGCTCGGCCTCTTCTTCGGCGCCCTGTACTACTTCACGTTCCGCTTCCTCATCCGCCGCTTCAACCTCATCACCCCCGGGCGGATGGAGGAGGAGGGACTGGACGAGGGCACGACCCAGATGCTCGACGCCATCATGAGCGGGCCGGGGAAGAAGCAGGCGATGGGCGAGGGCCGCGCCGCGGGCGCGGTTGAGGCGCCGGCCGCCGCGCTCATCAACGCCAGATCGCCGCTTCCGGAGCGGGCTCGCGGGGTCATCGAGGCCCTGGGCGGCTTGGACAACCTGGAGAGCGTCGACACCTGCCTGACGCGGCTTCGCGTCGTGGTCAGGGACGAGGGAAAGATAGACGAAGCCCAGCTGAAGCAGCTGGGCTCGATGGGCAAGGTGCGGACCGGCAAGAACATCTGGCAGTTCGTCTTCGGGACCATCTCCAACGACCTCAGGGCGGAAATCCGCAAGGTCATGAAGGCCGAGAAGCGCTAGACCGACGGCAGGGCCTGAAGCCGCTCAGTGAGCAAAGTTATGGTAACAGGGTTAAGGCCCGATCTGCCCCGATGCAGTTGTGGGAGGAATTCCCTTGGGTAAGGCTGTTTATATTCTAGGGTCGGGTGCATCCGTTTGTGCTGGAGGGCCGGTGGCCGTCGAGCTTCTCGACAAACTTGACCAGTTGTGGTCAGACCCTGTGCACGGAGACGTGAAATGGTTTAGGGGACGCCGGGAGGTTCTTGAAGCTACCAGGAGGCTAATCCGTTACTTCGACGCCTCTATAAACCGTGCTATTAGCGGCGGCCGCTCCGAAGTTGGAGAGCATCGGTTCAACGATGCCGAGCAGCTGGTCACCTTATTAGACGCAAGCATTCTGCACCACCATGAGTCCGAGCCATATGACCTGACTTTGGACGTTTCCGCACTTCAAGGCTTTGTGAGAGAGCTAAACCCGGAGATGATTCAGGAGATCAGAGGCTTTTTCAACTGGTCTTTCTATAACCTGCTTGTAAGGTTGCGCGACAAAGCGGGATGCTATGACGAGCTTTCGAAGCGGCTCCAGTGTGGAGATACAGTCATATCGTTTAACTATGACTTACTAGCGGATAAGGCCCTCTGGCGGGCGGGGCTATGGACACCTAGGCAGGGCTATGGATTCTTGGCAAGATTCCAGGACCGCCCCGTGACTTCCCAACAGAAACGCGCCATCTCAAGGCGAAGCTCTGTATGCCTGCTTAAGCCCCATGGTTCCTTAAACTGGGATTGGGGGTTCTTTTCAAGGAACGTCATTGTTCGGCTGGGCGACGAGCAAGGGGAAGCGTACTTCGACGGACTTGAGCTTCCCAAGAGGCTGTCGGGCAAGTATGTGGGGGGCACAGATCGGTCCATGTTTCTCCCCTCGTTCATAAAGCCCTTCCCAGCCCCTTTCCTGGCTATCTGGTTGAAGGCAATCGACGCTGTCTCCACTGCGCAAGAGGTACACGTTATCGGATTCTCGTTTAGGCTAGCCGACTCAATGGCTGCTTTGCTGGCCCGCCGGACAAGCCCAAAGACGAAGGTCACCATCGTGGCTGGAAGGGGCGGCAAGGCTGTCGAGCGCTCACTTAAGACGCTGCTTCATAAAGACGTTGCAGTGGTTGACTCTGGCATGACGTTTGAGGAGTGGCTGAGGCCGAAGGGGAAACCGTGGATCGAACTCTTCACCGGGGCTGAAACGCGGGCAGGGAGTAGGGGGGGCGGGTAAATGCGGACAATGCAGCAATTCAGCCGATGCTATATAGGACTGAGTTGCATGAAATCGCCGTCATCCGGAAGGCTGTCCCTCAACCCTTGGCCGACGAACCGCGGGAGAAGATGAAGTCCGACAGGCCGACACGGGACGAGGGCGCCACCGATCCGGAAGGTCGGCTCATCCGCTGCAGGTAGGACTGGGGCGCAGACTTGCCGGACAGGGCTGTTTGGACCCTCTCGGCCGCGCCCGGGGGGTCAAAGGACAGCAGATCCACGTTATAGAGCTGCCCCAGGTTGACCAGGCGGACGTTCAGCTCCTTGATGATGAAGACGGTCTGCTCGCCGGCCTGGGTCACCCGCTCCTGGATCCAGGCGAAGACCCCGGTCCCATCGGCGAAGAACGTGCCATCGGTCCTGAGGGTGGCCGTCACCACCCGCGTGGCGCTCACAGTGACGATGGCGAACGGCTCGAACGGGTCGGCGAACTCCGAGCGCTCGACCCGCAGGTCGCCCTCATTGAAGGTGAGGTTATAGGTGTCGGTCCCGATGGTCATCGTCCCCGGGCCAAGATGCAGGTCGACCGTCGTGTCGATGGTCACGTCAACCCCGAAGGTGGCGCTGGCCGACACGAACTGCAGCTGCGGGTAGATCCAGGCGGTGCCCGGAATGGTGATCTGCTCCAACTTCAGACCCTCCTTTGACGCGCTCGCGGCAAGGCGGCCAGGACCGCGTCGGCACCGGGCGGGTCCTCGGCGAACAACTCAATGTTGTAGAGCTGGCCCTGGTTGACGAGGCGGACATTCATCCGCTTGGAGATGATGACGGCATGGAAGTCCCCCGACCGGACCTCGAACCGCTCCCAGGAGAAGACCCCTGTCCCGTCGGCGAAGAACGCGCCATCGGTCTTCAGGGTGGCGGTGATGACCCTCGTCGCCCTGACGGTGGAGCTGGCGAACGGCTCGAAGGGCTCGGAGAACTCCTCCCGCTCGACCCGCAGGTCGCCCTCGTCGAAGGTGAGACCGTAGGTGTCGGTCCCGATGGTCATCGTTCCCGGCCCCAGGTGCAGGTCGACGGTTGTGTCGAAGGTCACCTCCAGGCCGAAGGTGGCGCTGACCGAGACGAACTCCAGCCGTGGATAGATCCACCCGTTGCCATAGAGGGTCACCTGTTCCATGGTCTGAACCTCCTCATGGAAGGCTTTTCCCTCATAGGCTATGAAGGTTGACCACCGGCGGTGACCAGGAGGCACCGCCTGCCCTCCGGCCGCATCTCGCGGATGTCCATGAAAACCCCCCTGATAGCATAGAATTGTGACTAGAACCAAAACTTACCGGTGGACCAAAGTTCCGACGGAGGTGGGTAACATGCGCGGTTGGGGTTTTCTCCGCATCGTCACCGCCGTCCTTCTGGTGGCCGCGGCCCTCGGTGGTTGGCTCCTGTCGCGCTCTGGCACCGCCGCCACTCATGCCGTCGAGCGCGGCCGCCCGGCCACCGAGGAGCAGGCCGGGTATCAGGCTCTCGAAGCCAGTATCAGCAAGGCCTGGGCCGCGGACCGCGACGTCAAGGGCGTCCTCACGCTGGCCGCGGCCAAGGGGTTCGCGCCGTTGGGGGACCCGGTCACGGCCGCCACCAAGCTGAACCAGGACACAGGCCTCGAACTGCGCCTCTCGGCCGCGGTCGAGAAGAGCACGGGCGTCGTCAGGATCTGGGGCACCTATGACTGGACGGGGAACACCCAGACCAAACCGGGGGCCAACGACTTCATCTACATCAGCTTCGAGGACGCCCCGGCGGGCGCGGCCGACAGCGCCCCCTGGATCTGGACCGACGAGAGCAACTGGACCAGCAGGTGGGCCGCCGAGGACCGACTGCTCTGGCTCTCGACGCGGGCCCCGGCCGGTCTCGGCTGGCAGCTCGAGGACCAGCCCTATCGCTGGGGCACATACCGCACCGACAACGGCAGCCTGGCCATCTACCTGAGGCCGCAGACCGCGTCCAACGTCGTCCGGCTGGGGTTCGTCCACAGTTGGGGCCAGGCGACCACCCTCTCGCTCACCACCGACGTCCGCGGCCACCCGCTGGCTACCTATAACAAGCCCGAGTCGACCTGGGCGACGGAGGTCAGCCTCCAGTTGCCGGCTGGGCAGCGGTGAGCGACCCCGAGGCCGACTGCACGCATGCCAAAAGCCGGAGGAGGCTTCCTCCGGCCTCTTTCTTTTGTATGGACCGAGTGTCGGGCCATGCTGTCGAATGTTGGTGCCGCGGAAGGAAGTTTCCCCCACTCAGTAGAAACCCAGGGAAAGAATGGAAGGGGGGAGGGTCTCGCCTTGGATCATGTCTACGTGCTCAGAGAAGTGAGCAAGCAGTATGGGCCGAAAGGCGTCCTGGCCAACGACCGGATCAGCCTGGAGATCAAGGCCGGCGGCATCCTCGGCGTCTTCGGGCCCAACGGCGCCGGCAAGACGGCGATGGTCCGCCAGATGATGGGGCTCCTCAGGCCGACCAGCGGGGACATCGAGCTCCTCGGCACCAGCATCGTCCGCCACCCGGAGTTCGCCCCGGCCCATGTGGCCTACTTCAGCCAGAGGATCATGGCCCTCCGCGTGTTCACCTTCCGAGAGATTCTCGTCCACACCGGCGTCCACCGGGGCCTGCTCGAGGCGGCCGCCAGAAAGCAGGCCGCCAACCTCATCGATAAGTTCGACTGCGGCTATTGCGCCGACCGGGTCCTCTACACCCTCTCGGGTGGTGAGCAGAAGCTGGCCTTCGTCCTTGGAGCCTTCATGGCCGACATGCCGGTGATGGTGCTCGACGAGCCGACCAACGACCTCGACCCTCGCCGGCGGGCCATGGCCTGGGAGCACATGCTCGAACGGAACCGGGCGAACGGTGTCACCATCATCCTGGTCACCCACAACGTCCTCGAGGCCGACACGATCGTCGACCGGGTGGTCATCATCGACCGGGGGAAGATCCAGGCGGCCGGCACGCCCGGCGAGTTGAAGGCCAGGTTCGGCGGGCAGGCCAGGGTGGACCTGACCCTGAAGCCCGGGGTGGCCGCTCCTTCGGACCTGACCTCACGGGCCCGGCACGTCCATGGCCAGACCTGGTCGCTGCGCGCCCCCGCGCCCGAGGTGGGCCAGGTCTTTAACGGACTGATCGACACCCTGGGGCTTCAGGCCATCGACGACTTCCGGGTCCTGACGCCCACGCTCGAGGACGTCTACGTCGAGGTGACGGGGAGGGCCTGGGATGAACCCAAACACGCGGACTAGAAAGTTCCTGACCGACTTCGCCTGGATCCTCCGCGGGCAGGTCTACAGCCTGCGGACGCAATGGTTCTGGTACGTCATCTTCATGTCCTTCTCTCCATTGACGTTCCTCTTCTTCCTGCTCCTCTACGGCGGAGCCAGGACGCCGGAGGCCGCCCTCTATATCGTCACCGGCAGCGTGGCCCAGACCGCGGTTTCGGCGGCCATGCTCAGCCTGGGCCAGAGCATTGGCTCGATGAGGGAGCAGAACGCCCTTGAGTACTTCGCGTCGTTGCCCGTTTCTAAGCTGGCCTTCATCCTGGCCGTCGCCACCCGCGGCGTGCTGCTCGCCTTCCCATCTTCGATGATCGTGCTCATCATCGGGGCCCTGACCCTGGGATTGCCCCATCGCCCAGGCCATCGGGCCGACGGTCCTGGTCTATTTCGTGGGGGCCTACAGCCTGGCGGGCGTGGGGGCGATCATCGGATTCTACGCGCGGACGGCAGAAGCCGTGGGCCTGGCGACCCAGGTCGTCCATCCGTTCCTGGTCCTCTTCGCCCCGGTCTTCGTACCCATGGCCCAGTTGCCGGCGTTCCTGCGGGTAACCTCCAACTTCATCCCCACGACCTACGTGGCCGAGGCCTTGCGGGCCGCCGTCTCCGGCCGTCTTGGGCCGCGGTTCTGGCTCGACCTTGGGGTCACTGCCGCCTTCACCGTGGTCGGCCTGGCCCTGTCGCACATCAAAGCCGACTGGCGGGTCAGCGGGGCATGAAAAACGGGCCGGAGAGCATCCGGCCCGGTGAGGATCGATCTCTGTCAGATCCGGCGCGACGGGAGCCCGAGCCTTACCACCGCGTAAGGATCTGCTCCCTCCGGAACAGCCCGGTGGCCAGACGATAGAGCGCCAGGTCGATGACGGCCACCACGGCCGCGGCCACGAACAGGGCCTTGCTCGTCATGATCATCAGCCCGGTCGTCTGCCCGATCATCAGGGCGACGATGGGGATGACCAGCATCGCCGTGATCTGCTGGGCCGAGCGGTAGCTGGAGACGCGGCTGGAGACCAAGACGGCGAAGGACACCCCGAGGAACAGCAACAGCGGGACGAAGACGAACATCGAGACCAGCCAGGTGACGTCGGGGAAGGTCGGGTGGCCGAAGGCGTGGGTAGTCCCGATGCGGGCGAAGACGGTGAAGATCCCGAAGGCCGCCCACGAGCAGGCCAGGCCGAGGATGACCGAGGTCAGGGTCTTGCCCATGAACAGCTCCCGGTCGGACAGCGGGGCCACGCAGAGCGGCTCCAGGGTGCGCCGCTCCTTCTCGCCGGCGAAGCTGTCGGCGGCGATGATCGAGGTGACCGCCAGCGGGATGATCCAGAACATCGGGAAGGCCACGACCCGGATGATCATTGTCACCAGCATCTGCTCGGGCGTCGCCGCCGGTGGCAGGCCCAGCGCCCCCCAGGGGATGTTCTCGACGCCGTGCATGCTCTTGGCCCCCCTGAGCGGGTCGAGCAAGATGAACCCGAAGATGCCGGCCAGGATGAAGGGCGGCAGGAGGACGCCGGTGGCCAGATTGATGTCGCGGAAGATCTCCTTCAGCTCACGCCTGACGATGACGAAGGCTTTACGCATGGTGGCTTCCTCCTAGTCCGCTTCCCGCGAGTCGTGCATCAACTCGAGGTAGACGTTCTCCAAGGACTGCTCGGCCTCGTTCAGGGCGACGATGTGGCCGCCCGCCTTGACCACGGTCTCGACGATGAGCGGGTTCATCTTCTCAGCGTCGGCGGTGGAGTAGGTGATGACGTCGCCGGCCTGCTCCACGCCGCTGATGTCGCCGTGCCCCGCGGCCAGGCCCCGGACGACCTCGGCGAGTTCGGCCGCCCGCTCCCGGACGTGGAGCTTGCAAAGGCGTTCCCGGCCGCCGGCCAGCCGCGCCCGCAGCTCGTCGGCCGTCCCGAGGGCGACGATCCGGCCCTGATTAACCAGGGCGATGCGGTCGCAGAGCCGCTCGGCCTCGGCCAGATTATGGGTGCAGAGTACGAACGTCCGCTGCTTCTCGGCCTTCAGCTCGAGGACGTAGTCGCGAACGACCTTGGCGCTCTCCGGGTCGAGGCCCGAGGTGGGCTCGTCGAGGAAGATGACCTGGGGGTCGTGGATGAGCGTGCGGGCGACGGCGATCTTCTGCTTCATGCCCTTGGAGTACTTGGCCAGGCGGTCGGTGCGGCGGTCCCAGATGCCGAGCATCTTGAGGAGCCGCTCGGCCGACGCCCGGCGGGCCGCGGCCGGCATCCCGTAGAGGTCACCGAAGAAATCCAGGTACTCCAGGGCGTTGAGGCGGTCGTACAGCCCCGGGCTCTCGGTGAGCATCCCGATGCGTTCGCGGATGCGTTCGGTGCTGTCTTCGTCGGTGATGTCCAAGCCGAGGACCTTGCCGCTGCCGCCGGTCGGCTCGTAGAGGCAGGCGAGGAGCCGGACCGTCGTGGTCTTGCCGGCCCCGTTCGGACCGAGCAGGCCGAAGATCTCGCCCGCGTGAACCTCGAAGCTGACGTCGCGCAGGGCGGCCGTCTGACCGAAGGTCTTGGAGAGATTGTAGGCGGCGATGACCGGGTTGTGGTTGAGGCCGCTATCCGGGTGGTTGTCGGGGGCGCTGTTTGGGCGCATGCTGGACCCGCCTTTCGAGTGTACTAATACGCTAGTACACTTGTACTATATCAAGGCAGTCTCTAGTTGTCAACCTGAGGGGGTTCCGTCGAAGAGCTTCAGCCGGCGCTCGCAGTCCCCCGATGGTAGCCAACGCCCGGAAGCCAGTATCAGTCTGAGGGCCTTGGCAGCTTCGCCCGGAGCGATTACTCCGCGGGAGACCAACTTGTCAAGGAGCCACAGCGAACCGTGGACTTCCAGACCGAGCTTCTGAGCGGTGTCCCTTAAATGTTTGTCCCCCGTTAGAACGGAAGCCTTCTGCTCTCCCGCCATAAGCAGTACGGAATGTCGCCTAATGAGAGCTGTCGGTCTCGTTGTCCTTCAACGCCGATCGTGAGTTGCTGCTGCCGCGACAGGGTGATGACTTGCAAGCTTAAAGGAAGGAGTCCGGAGCCATTGGGTTTGACTAACTCCGCAAAGACAAGGTCGGTGGTCTGAAACCGATAGGGCAGTTTGAAAGCTGGCGTCAGAATACCGCCACAGTCAAGATCCGATCCAGATGGTCGTGTCGGTCATCAGTACGCGATCACCAGGCATGGCCTTTGAATTCCACACTCAATGGCTTGCCCGCCAGTTCAGCCGCTCGCGACCTGGTTATCAACCCCTCAGCGAGTGCCCGCTCAACCAAAAGGTTCGTGCGCATGGTTTCTTCAGGTGGCACCTGGGCGCCAGGCTCAGCTATCTTCCAACCGTTCCGTTTGAACTCTTGGAGCTGTCGCTTGGCCTGGCGTTCGGACAGGACACCTGCCTCTTGCGCGCGGTGGATCCAGCTCTGCATGCTGAGCCCGTATTTGACCTTCAGCAGCTCTAGCTCGCCCAGCCCAAGCGAGTCTCGACTGGCCCCCAGCTCCTTTCGGACACGCTCCCGCGGTACCAGAAAAGCGCCGGCGAAACGATTGCACGCCGCTTCGTGATCGACCCCTTGGGCAATCATGAGCAGGAGATGACCAAGCTCGTGAGCCAGACTGAACCGCTGCCGATCGCCGGGAACCCCTTTCTTCAGGACTACCACGGGTCCCAGTTCGGAGCTCTGCACAATACAGGCGTCGAAGTCAAGCGAACCCTCAACCAATACCACCCTGATTCCGTGGTCCTCCGCCGCAGCGGTAAGGTTGGAGATGGGGTCCAGTCCAAGACCCCACTCGCCTCTTAGCTGCTCAGCCGCGTCCTCCACCCGTTCGATGGCTTGGATTCTGATCCTGAGGTCAGCGGGAAAAGGGGGAGATGATAGTTGCCCCGCAAAGAGGTCCTCCAGCTCAACCGAACGCTCCAGGACCTCCCGGGCTTGCTCGACGATGGCCTCCGATGCCTTTTTGGAGATGCACGGGTGAGCTCGGTTGGCCGAGACCGAAACGGCTATGGCCGCGGGACGGAAGAAGAACTCAGGCCGAACGCCCAAGGCCTTTGACAGTCGGACCAGCGCGCTGGAACCGGGAGTATCGAGATTCCTTTCATACTTCGAGATAGCTTGGGCGCTCAAATCCGCTAGGGCCCCCAGAGCCCGCATAGAGAGTCCTGACGCATAACGGGCCATTTTCAGCCGATCACCGATTGCCATGATTAACACCTCCCTGCGGTTTACATTATGCCCCATTTGGCCGGAAGTTGTAAACCGAAACCGTTCGACAAGGTCAGGTAAACTATTGCGTGGTTAGAATGAGGGAGGGCGGTCTCCGCCACGCCAAAGAACGTGACGTACTCCTCTGACTTCAGTCAGCGGAGTACGTCACAAGTCCGGAGGAGAAGCTCGGGACCGAGAAGGCTTACAAGGGCATCGAGAGTGCCTGAGGCCCCGAAGCCCATTCCGCCAGACTTTCCCGGCCAAAGGCCGTCGCGTTCGGGTGGGTGAACGCGGCGGCTCGTCATATATTTCTCGACTTCGTCAAGTTACCTTCTTGACCCCAGACTCGCCCGATGGCATAATTAGCATATAAGCATTCGCTTATGCATTTACTTGAGAAGGTGAACCCCATGACCACCGACCGCCTAGCCGAGGTCCTCAAGGCCATCGCCGATCCGGTAAGACTGCGTATCCTCGGGCTCTTAAAGCCCGGGGAACTCTGCGTCTGCGAGCTCGTGGCCGCCCTGGACATGACCCAGCCGGCTGTGTCCCAGCACCTGACCCGACTCAAGTTTGCCAAGCTGGTCAAGGACCGACGCCAGGGCCAATGGACCCTTTACGAGCTGGCCCCCGACCCTGAGGCTCGCCCCCTCGTCGAGGCCGCCCTGGCCGCGGCCGGTCCCCTGGGCCGAGAACGCCTGAGGCTGAAGGCCTTCTCGTCCGAGACCGGCGTGGGGTCGATTCCGGGCCGCCGGTGCCCGCCCCCACGAGACCTGACCCGCCGCCAAACCGGCGAAACCCGCGAAGTCCGCCGACACACCAACTAAGGAGGACCATCATGGACATCAAAATCCTCGGCACCGGTTGCCCTAACTGTCAGCGCCTCGAGGCCCACGTCCGCCAGGCCGCGTCCGACCTCGGCCTTACGGCCGACATCGGCAAGGTCACCGACATCGCCCAGATCATGAAATACGGCGTCATGCGAACCCCGGGGCTCCTCATCGACGGTCAGGTCAAGATGGCCGGCCGCGTGCCCACCCTGGACGAGGTCCGGCGCATCCTCGAGACCGCCGGCGCCACTCCGGCCGGCCCCGCGCCTGCGGGCGCCGCGCCCGCGGGCCGCTGACCCATGCTCGACTGGCTGGCTGACCTCATCACCTTCCGCCTGCTCGGTCTTTCCCCGGAGACGCGTCTGGCCGAGTCGGTCCGCTACTTCCTCTACGATACCGCCAAGGTCCTCCTGATGCTGGCCCTCATCATCTACGTGGTGGCCGTCATCCGGAGCTTCTTCCCGCCCGAGCGGGCCCGCCGCCTCCTCAGCGGGCGCTCCCAGTTCCTCGGCCACGTCGCCGCGGCCCTCCTGGGCATCGTCACCCCGTTCTGCTCGTGCTCGGCCGTGCCGCTCTTCATCGGCTTCACCGAGGCCGGCATCCCGCTGGGGGTGACCTTCTCCTTCCTCATCTCGTCGCCGATGGTCAATGAGGTGGCCCTGATTCTTCTTTGGGGCCTCTTCGGCTGGCGCATCGCCCTGCTCTACATCGCCACCGGGGTGACGGTGGCCATCGTCGCCGGGGTCATCATCGGCCGCCTGCACCTCGAGGGCTGGGTCGAGGACTACGTCTACCAGATTAAGATGGGGGAGACCGCCGAGGAAGTCCTGACCTGGCCGGCGCGCCACGAGCGGGCCCTGCAGTTCACGACCGACCTCCTCAAGCGCATCTGGCCCTATGTTCTTGTGGGCATCGGCATCGGCGCCTTCATCCACGGCTACGCGCCGCAGGATTTCCTGGTCCGCTTCGCCGGTCCGGCGAACCCGCTGGCCGTACCGGTCGCCGTGGCCATCGGTGTGCCCCTCTACTCCAACGCCGCCGGGACCATCCCCATCGTCCAGGCGCTCATGGAGAAAGGCCTGCCGATGGGCACCTCGCTGGCCTTCATGATGGCCGTCACCGCCCTCAGCCTGCCGGAGATGGTCATCCTCCGGCGCGTGCTGAAGCCTAGGCTTATCGCCGTGTTCGTGGGCATCATGACGGTGACCATCATCTTCGTCGGGTACCTCTTCAACGCCATCCTCTGACCGCCGCCCGCTGCCTGAACGCCGTCTTCTGAAGGGAGCAATCGACCGATGAACGCTTCACGCTCGACCGCCCATCCCGCCCCGCGCCCAGTGAAGCTCTCGCTCCTCGACCGCTTCCTGACCCTGTGGATCTTCGTGGCCATGCTCGTCGGGGTCGGGGCCGGGTTCCTCTTTCCCGGCTTCGCCACGGCCCTCGGCCGCCTCAGCGTCGGCACGACCTCCATCCCCATCGCCGTGGGGCTCATCTGGATGATGTACCCGCCGCTGGCCCGGGTCAAGTACGAGGAACTGGGCCGCGTGGCCAAGGCCGGCAAGCTCTTCGGCCTGTCGCTGGTCCAGAACTGGGTCATCGGGCCCGTGCTGATGTTCATCCTGGCGGTCGTCTTCCTCCGCGACAAGCCGGAGTACATGGCCGGCCTCATCCTCATCGGCCTGGCCCGCTGCATCGCCATGGTCCTCGTCTGGAACTCGCTGGCCAAAGGCGACTCGGAGTATGCCGCCGCCCTCGTCGCCCTGAACTCGATCTTCCAGATCCTCTTCTACTCGACCTTCGCCTACTTCTTCATCACCGTCCTGCCGCCACACCTCGGCCTCGGCGAGGGCACGGTCGTCCACGTCGCCATGTGGGACGTGGCCAAGAGCGTCCTTGTCTACCTCGGCATCCCCTTCGCCGCCGGGCTCCTGACCCGGCTCATCGGCCTGGCCGCCAAGGGCAAGGAATGGTACGACGGGGTCTTCATGCCGCGCCTGGCGCCGACGGCCTTGGTCGGGCTGCTCTTCACGATCATCGTCATGTTCTCGCTGAAGGGTGAGTACATCGTGGGCCTGCCGCTGGACGTCGTCCGCATCGCCATCCCGTTGCTCCTGTACTTCGTCATCATGTTCTTCGTCTCGTTCTGGCTCTCGCGCCGCCTCGGCTTCGGCTACGAGGGCACGGCCACCTTGGCCTTCACCGCCGCCAGCAACAACTTCGAGCTGGCCATCGCCGTGGCCGTCGCCATCTTCGGGATCGACTCCGGCCAGGCCTTCGCCGCCGTCATCGGCCCGCTGATCGAGGTCCCGGTGATGATCTCGCTCGTCAACGCGGCCCTGGCGTTGAAGCGAAAGTGGTTCGACCCAGCCGCGCCCAAGTCCTGACCGCGATAGGCGCGTCGGGCCGTCGTTCCAGACTTCCAGCCAAAGCGAGGGAAAAGCATGAGCGCACTTGTCGCTAAGGCCATTCTCATCTCGCTGATCGTCGGCTTTGTGACCGCGTCCATCAAGTCGTACATCGACCGGGTCTTTCTCGTCCTCCTCATGGTCTTCATCCTGAAGCTCCCGGTCCCTCAGGCCATCCCCATCAATCTCCTGGTGATGTCGCTGGCCTCGTACTTCTTCTACGCCCGCCATGAGGGGAAACTCCGGGCCCTTCCAAGGGAGCAGCTCTGGGGCGCCGTCGCCTCGGCCGGCGCGGGCGCCATCATCGGGCGGCTCATGGCCATTGCCGTCGGGGCTAAAGCACTGGCCGTCCTCCTTGGGCTCTACGCCATCGGGGTCGGCCTGCGCCTCCTTCTGGTCAAGGTTGTGCCGCCTGCCGTGGAAAGGAGGCTCGGCTCTGCGGCCTATCCGCTGGCCTTTGGCTGGGCGACCGTGACCGGGTTGGTCAGCGCCGGCGGCAAGCCATTCCAGGTGCCGATCCTGGTCAGGTGGCTGAAGATAACCCCGAACCAGGCCTACATCTTCGCCTCGTTGGCCACCCTCTCGGCCGCCATTGGCGCGGTCCTGACCCAACTGGTCGCGGGCCCGCAGGCATTCGCCGGGGCGGCCGCGGGATGGGCGCTCTATTTCTTCGCTTCCATCACCGTCGTCGCCCTGGTGGTGGAGCGGTTCTGGACGCCCAAGCTTCAGCAGGTCGTCTCGTCCATCGTCGGCCCCCTGCTCGTCCTGGCCGGCCTGCGCCTGGGGATGGCGGTCCTGCGGTAGAGGAAGGTGGCGGCGGCGGTCGAGGCGGCCGGCACGGCCTACCGCGGGGTCATCGTCGTAGACGGCAAGATAGTCAACAAGCCGGTCGTGGACCGGGCTCTTCGGATCCTGGCGCCGGGGAGGCCGCGGGCGGGAAGGCGTAAGAAGGCGTAGAAGGCGTAGAAGGCGTAGAAGGCGTAAAGGGCCTGAATGGAGAACGTCAAGAGGGAGACGGCGAGCCGTCTCCCTCTTTGCGCGCGATCTATCAAGTTAACCCACTCACCCAAGGAGCAGGGGCACCAGCGCGACCAGAGCCGTTGGCAAGTTCGCGAGGAAGTGTGCGGCGATCAGCCCGGATAGGTTGCGGGTCTTCTCAAAGACCCAGCAGACCACGAGGCTTCCGTAGAACCGACTGAGATTGACCAATATGAAGTCAGAGGTTCCGAGGTTCAGATGAGGAAGTAGGAAAAGAACGGAGACGTACCACGACAACGAGGAGAGCCCCAGCCACCGCCGGGGAGTGTGAGCACCATCGAGCAAGATTGTCAGCACATAGCCGCGCAGGAGCATCTCCTCAGCCACCGGGGCGATTAGTCCGGTCTCGAAGGCAACCCCAAGGGTGCCAGATAAGCCGTTGTGTTGGGGCGAGGCGGCCATGGCCGCCCAGCGCCACGCGGCATTCCAGACGTTATATCCTATCACGGGGAGAAGAAGGACCAGTCCCCTGGTCGCCTCCTTGCTCCACGAGAGCTTAAATCCGAAGTGACTGAGCGGCTTCTTCGAAGCGGCAACACCAATAAGCACCCAGGCTGGGAAAACAAGCAAGGCCATGATGCCTTGGCGGAAAGGGTCGTCACCCAACTCCCCCCAGACCATGAAGGTCAAGAGGCCAAAGCTGATGAGCGCGCCAAGGTAAACCCCGGTTGCGGCGATGTACGGTCTGGATGAATCAGTTTCACTTCTTGGCACTGCCATATGATACCACCCAAAGCTACATTCAACGTGTCCAACCGAAACCCTTGCGCTACATGCGTCAGCCACCATGACGCAAAACAGAGGGGAGCCCCCCTCTGTTTCGACCCGCTGCAATCTATCCCGATCACTCCTGGCGAGGCGGCCCCGATGCCGGGCCAGAAGCTGGCGCAGTGTCAGCGGAATTCATGGCTCTAGCCGCCAGTGACCGAACGGCTTTGTACGCGCCCGTAACGAATTCCCATGACGCTTCAGCGGCATCCCTGGTTTCTTTGGGCGCCATCTTGGAGACACCCTTGGACAAGGCCTGTTCGGCCACGTCCGTGGTGGTGGATCCCCATTCGCGCGTCCTGACAAAGTGGAGTGCATCGCCTGCTAGCTGCGTCACTCCCGCCGCTGCCGAAAGGCGCGCGCTGCTGGCGAAGGCTGCGGCCTTAGCTGGCCCTGGTGGTGACGCCAAACCGAGAGCGGCCGATTCGGCGGCCAAGTTGCCAGTACGTTTGGCAGTATCGAAGGCGGCCTTCTCCGCCGCTTCCCAGGTCTTCGGGCTGGTTACTGTATCTACTAGCTTAAGGCTGGCCTCTTGGACTCTGCCCGAGACTGTGATTTGAGGCGGCTTGGCGGGGATGACCGTCCCACCTTCGTTCCCCGTTGCTTTCTTGAACGCCGGGGCCTGACCGTGCTTGGCGGGGTCTGTAAGGGTAGTACCATCCCCGTGCTTCGTGGGATCCGTAAGAATGGTTCCGTTCCCACCGCCGCCAGTCCCCTTCGCAGGCGCCGCAGCAGACTGCTGCTTATTGGCAGGGTCCTTTCGTTCAGAGACGTTGCTCTGATTGACAGCGGCCTTTACCGCGTTATTCTGGTAGACCATCTGTGGCGTGTATAGTTTGTTGATCGAGGGGCCTGCTCCGGTTGAAGCAGCCGGTTTGCTGGAGGCCGGCTTTTGGTTCTGGATAGCCACGGGTGCTGAAGTCCTAACCGTCGTTTGGGCACTTTGGTGAGAAACCACCGGTGTCACGAGCCAGCCACGCCCGCGGGTTCGTCGCCCTGGCCGCGGCGGCGGCCGGCGTGGCCTCCATCGACACGCCCCACACCGACCCGAACGACGTCGACGCCTGCGCGCCGAGTGCCTCTTCGTCAAGCAACTCGGGTTCTGTGGCAAGCTGGCCATCCACCCGAAGCAGGTGGAGGTCATCAACGCGGCCTTCGCCCCGACCGAGGCCGAACTGGCCTGGGCCCGCAAGGTGGCGGCGGCCGTGGAAGCGGCCGGCGCAGCCTACCGCGGGGTCATCGTCGTAGATGGCAAGATGGTCGACAAGCCCGTGGTCGACCGAGCCCTAAGGACCCTCGGGGCGGCGGGGGAGGCCGCGGGCGGGAAGGCGTAAGCAGCGGCAGCAGGCAGGGGCCCGCGCATTCAATGGAGAACGTCAAGAGGGAGACGGCGAGCCGTCTCCCTCTAGCTGTAGCCTTATGGTACGCTAGGTTATCAATGAATTAGGGGAACGAGAGCCACGAGGGCCGTTGCCAGGTTCAGGAGAAAGTGCGCTGCAATCGGCCCCGATAGGCTGCGCGTCTGCTCAAAAACCCAGCAGAACACCAAGCTGGCGTAGAGCCGGCCCAAGCTGGTCAGCACGAAGTCGGGAGTTCCGAAGTTCAGGTGTGGGATCAGAAAAAGAACTGATACGTACCAGGACAGCGTGGTCAGCCCGAGGAATCTCCGCGGGGCTCGGGCACCGTCAAGTAGGGTTGTCAGCATGTAACCACGAAAGAGCATTTCCTCAGCAACGGGAGCAACCAACCCGGTTTCGAAGGCCACACCAAGGGCGCTGGAAATGGTGGGGTGCTCCGCTGAAGCGAGCATCGCCAGCCCGCGCCAAGTGGCGTGCCAGACGTTATACAACACAACCGGAAGCAGAAGCCCCAGGCCCTTGGTCGCCGCCGTGCTCCACTTGAACGTGAAGCCGAAATGGCTGAGAGGTTGTTTCGAAGCCCTGGCACTTGCGACAACCCAGGCGGGCAGGACGACTACGGCCATGATTCCCTGTAGGAAGGGATCTGTTCTCAATTCACCCAAGAGCATGACGGCTAACACCGCCAAGCTGACCAGTGATCCGATGTAGACCCCGGTCGCGGCGACGTAGGGAGTGGTGGAATCCGAATCGCGGTGGCTCAGCTCCGACATGCAGCGTTCACCCCCGGGAAACCATTCAACATCCGATGCCCAAACCCTTGTACCTGGTAGGCCCCCTGGCTCCCAGCAGAAAACAGAGGGGGTGTCCCCTCTGTTTTCGATAGTCTCCCTAATCACTCGTGGCTTACTGTTGGCGAGGTGGGCCCTGCACCGGGCCTGTTGGGGGCTGAGGTGCGCCGGTGCCTTTCGGAGGTTGCGGCAGCACCTTTTCAACGATGTTCTGGATGAGCTGGCCCGCAACGTCTGCCGATTCCTTCATTTCCTTAGGCGACAGTTTGGTGAGGGCCCGGGAGGCCATGTCGAGGCCCGTATCCTTCACGAGGGGTGCCCAATCCTGTGTCCTTGCTCCATGGATCGTGTCCCCCGCCAGCCGCGAGAGCGACGAGCCGAGACCATAGCCGGCAAGTTGACCCACTCACCTAAGGAGCAGGGGCACCAGCGCGACCAGAGCCGTTGGCAGATTCACCAGGAAGTGCGCGGCGATAGGACCGGTCAGACTGCGGGTCCGCTCGAAGATCCAAGCGTATACAAGACCAGCATAGAACCGCCCCAGGTTGACGAACAAGTAGCCGGGGACCACCGTGATCAGGTGAGGGAGCAGGAAGATGACCGAGATGTACCACGAGACCGAAGTCAGCCCCAGGAATCGCTTGGGCGCATAAGCCCCGTCGAGTAATACCGTGAGCGCGTACCCTCTGAAAAGCAACTCCTCAGCCAAAGGGGGGACGAGGCCAGTCCCAAAAGCCACGCCGAGAGTGCCTGACAGGGTCGGGCTCTGAGCCGAAGCCGCCACCGCTATTCCTCGCAAGGTGACGTTCCAAACATTGTATAGGATCACCGGGAGGAGCAGGACCAGCCCTCTTGTAGCTGCCCAGTCCCATGCGAGCGTGAAGCCCAGATGTCTGAGCGGCTTTTTCGAAGCTCTGGCCGCCAAGAGCGCCCACGTTGGAGCGATAGCGAGGAACGTGGCTCCCTGACGAAAGGGCTCCAAGCTCAAGTCTCCCCATATCGCCGGGTTCAGCAAGGCATAGCTCAACAGGGCCCCAAAGCAGACCGCGGTGACAGTCACGTATGGGGTTGTCGGATCGGTGTCGTGGGATGGGTTGGTCACCAAGTCACCCCCGAGCTGCATATTCAACGCTACAAATCGAAACCCCTTTCTCCACATGGAAGCTCAGTCCCAGCCGCACCACCGTTGCCAAGAAAAAACAGAGGGATTCCCCTCTGTCCTCAGACCGAATCACGGAGCGCTCTTTATTGCTGGCGTGGTGAAACCGAAGCCGGGCCCCCGGCTGGCGAGGGGGTATAGGTGCCTGGTGAGTTGGGGAGTTTTGCGGTCCCACCCAGGCCGCTGAAAACCTGGGTTATCACATCTGCCGGCCGCTTATCCTTTTCGGGTACGCTCCCGACAATACCTTTGGACGCCATGGCAATGGCCCCATGTACAACGGCCGGGGCCGATTCACCTGTCCTCAGCGCGTGGATTCCATCCCCAGCGAGTTGAGCCCCCTCTGAAAGGCCACTCAACCCCAAACCAACGTCAACAGCCAGCTTAGTCATTGACGGCAACTTATCTCTTGTTGCTGCAGCTACCGCAAAAGACCCCGCCGATAGGGCTCCGGTGGCGGCCGAAGCAACGTAGGCCGTTTTCTCGAGGAACTCCATCGCCTTCGAACCGGCATTTGTAGGCTTGGGACTGGTCTCTTGGACGCCTTCGTTCACTGGTGCTTTCTTGAACGCCGGGGCCTGACCGTGCTTGGCGGGGTCTGTAAGGGTAGTACCATCCCCGTGCTTCGTGGGATCCGTTAGACGAGTTCCGTCCCCACTGCCTCCGGTCCCCTTGGCGGGTGACCCGGTAGACTGTTGTTTGTTAGCAGGATCCTTCCGTTCGGAGACGTTGCTCTGATTGACGGCAGCCTTTGCCGCGTTCTGGTAGACCATTTGCGGCGTGTAGAGTTTGTTGATCGAGGGGTCTGCCGCTGAAACGGCTGGCTTGCTGGACGCCGGCTTCTGGTTCTGGACAGCGGCCGGTGCCGGAGTCCTAGCCGGCTGTCGAAGAACTACCGGTGTCGCGGGTCTCGGTGGGGTGCGTACGGCACTGATTCTCAAGGGCACTCCTCCTCTCAGAATACGGGCAGTTTACCGCCCTCAGCCCAGGTTTCGGTAAGAAAGCCATTACCTGTAAGGGTAGCGGCCGAGAGCAAGGGGGCGGCCAGACCTCGAAGAGCCACCTGAAGTGATAATTTCAGGGGTTGGCGACAGAAATTGGGTGTTCTTGGTACAGAGGGGGAAAAAGGATGGCAGACAGCGGCTTCTTCCGCGAGGTCTGGGACATCGTCGCCAGGGTCCCTGCCGGCAAGGTCGTCAGCTACGGGCAGATAGCCGCCCGGCTCGGCAGCCCTAGGGCGGCCCGCACCGTGGGGTGGGCAATGGCCACCGCGCCGCGCCGTCTGGGCCTGCCGTGCCACCGGGTGGTCACCAGCTCGGGGCGTCTGGTACCCGGTTGGGAGACCCAGCGTGACGAGCTTGAGGCCGAAGGGGTCACCTTTAAGTCCAACGGCTGCGTGGACATGGCCAAGCATCAGTGGGACGGCAAGCGTGTGGGGAAGGCCGGGCGCGGGCCTGCAAACAGGCTTAAGGCCAAGGCCGGGGCCGGAATGAGGGGCTCTTGACCCGAACACCCGTTCCTGATAGGATTGGTGACGGGCGACGTCGCGTAACAGAGGGGAGGGCATGTACCATGGCTAAGACTGAGTTCAACCTTGAAGGGCTGTCGACGCCCCTGTTGGCCGATGCCTGCATGCGGGTGGGCGTGGCTCTAAGGCTGGCGCCCCCGGGGCTGCGACCGGTGGCAGCCGGGATGCGGGTCGCCGGACGGGTCCTGCCGGTGCGGCACTACGGGAGCGTCGATGTCTTCATCGAGGCCATGACCAACGCCCAGCTGGGCGACGTCCTGGTCATTGACAACGGCGGGCGGCCCGACGAGGGCTGCATCGGCGACCTGGCGACCCTCGAGGCGCGGGCCTCCGGGCTGGCCGGCATCGTCGTCTGGGGTTCCCATCGCGACACGCCCGAGCTGGTCGAGATCGGCTTTCCCGTGTTCAGCTATGGCGCCTATCCGGCCGGACCGCGGCGGCTCGACCCGCCCGGCGCCGACGTGCTGTCCTGGGCCAGGTTCGAGTCCTTCGACGTCTCCCAGGCCGACTTCGTCCTGGCCGATGACGACGGGGCCATCTTCGTTCCGAGCTCCCGGGCCGTCGAGGTCCTCGACGCCGCCAGGAGTATCCACTGGACCGAAAGGGAGCAGGCCGAGCGGATCAAGGCGGGGGACACCCTGCGCCGCCAGCTCAAGTTCGACGAGTATCTGCGCCGCCGGGAGGCCGACCCGGACTACGGGTTCCGCCAGCACCTGCGGGCCCTCGGCGGGGCGATCGAGGAGTAGGCCGCGGACGAGCGGCCCGAAGTCCCAAGAAAGGGGAGGGGAAGAGGAGCCATGCTTGACGCTATCCGTGTCCTTAGTGAGCACACCGGAGAGGTCCGCCGAAGGCTGTTCGAAATCCTGGTCACCTTGCCCGAGGAGGAGTACCGCCGCGACCTTGGCACCGGGCATCGGGCCATCTCCGGAACCCTCTGGCACATGGCCGGGGCCGAGGACTACTGGATTGGCCGCGTCCTGACCGGGAAGGGACCGATGCTGCCCGACGTCGAGCGGGTCCCGTTGCCGGCCGACCTGCAGAAGCTCTGGGCCGGCCTGGCCGCCCGCACCCGCGAGTACCTGGATAGCCTGACAGAGACCGAGCTGGGCAGGGAGATCGAATGGCACTGGAGCAGCGGCCAAGCCGTGCACTTCACGGTCGGCAAGGCCCTTCTGCACTTCCTGACCCACGAGATTCACCACCGTGGGCAGGTCATCGCGATGTACCGGCAGCTCGGGCACGAGCCGCCGGAGGTGGATTTCATCTAGTTCGAGGGGTCGATTCGCCGGCCTCAGCCCCCCAGGAACCCGAGCCCCCCTGCTTGACAGGGGGGTTCCGTTTGGTGTATTATATCGACGCGATATATCGGAAAGGAAGAAAGGGAAGCGAGGGACGCCGATGACTCATCTGGAAGCCATCATCATGGGTCTCCTCCGCTCGAAGAGTCTGACCGGCTACGAGGTCCTCAAGGTCCTGGCCCATTCACCGGCCTACGGGGTCCGGTCGACGGCCGGCTCGGTCTATCCGGCCCTCAAACGGCTGCAGAAGGCGGGATTCATCGAGGCCAAGGACGCGTCGCAGGGGAACCGCGCGGCCAACAACTACGGGCTGACGACCGCCGGGCGGGCTTCGTTCGACGCCTGGCTGAAGGGGCCGATCCGCTTCGGCGACACGGCCGCCACCGAGGACCTGCTGCTCCGCGTGCTCTTTTCGGACCACCTGAGCCGACGCGACCTTGAGGAGACCATCGCCGCCTACCGTGACGCGGCGGTCAGTCAGGTCCTGGAGATCGAGAGCCTGCGCCCGGACTGGGGCAACCTGCCCCTCAACCAGAGGCTTTGCCTGGAGAACGGGTTACTGGCCTCGCAGGCCCAGCTCGACTGGGCCGACCGGGCTCTGGTGGAACTGAAAGAGCGCAAGGCCAAGACCAAGGGATAGACATCAGTGGTCGGCACGACGCCGGCCGGGGAGGTTACCGCAGATGTCGCACGCTCGTCGTCAACCGCTTGATCCGGAACGCCGCGCCGCCCGTGCCCGGGATGCCTGGGGCGCCCTGCTCGTCGTCGCCGCCGGCATCGCCGTCACTTCGGGCGGCATGCGGCTCGTTAGCGAAGCCCACCGTGGCGCGGTCGTCAGCACCGTCTACTCAGCCTGGCTCGGGTTCGCCCTCTGGTACGCCCTGAGGCAGGGGAGCCTGGCCACGGTCGGCCTCTCGGGCCGTCGCTTTTGGCTGGCCCTGGGCCTGGCCGTCCCGGTATCGATCCTCCTGGTCCTGGGCACCCTGGGCGACCCGACGATGAAGGGCGCCACCCTGGCCGTCCCGGCCGCCCTTGAACTAATGACGATGGTCCTCATCTCCTTCACCGCGGCCCTGGCCGAGCAGCTCGCCATCATCGGTTACCTGCAACTGCGCTTCGAGGAAGCCTTCGGTCGCCTGGCCGGCATCCTGGTCAGCGCGACCATGTTCACCGTCTTCCACCTGGTCCTCCTGTGGCTGCCCGGGGCCGTCCCGCCCCAGGGCGCGGGCCTCGGCCAGCTTGCCCTGGGTCTGTTCATCGGGCTGGCTTTGTGGGCGGGGGTCTTCACCTACACCCGCAACGTCTGGGCCCTGGCCCTGGCCGCCGGCCTGAACTCGCTGCTTCTGAACCTCTACCGGCTGAACGTCCGGCCGGAGGAAGTGCTCATCAACGACCCCAGCTCCCTGACCTCCGGCATCCCGCTCCTGCTCGGTTGTTTGTTTGCCATCTGGCTGGTGTCGCGGATGATCGCGGCCTCGCGGGGGCCCTCCGCCGGGCCCGCCGCCGTGGCCGAACCCGCAGCCCCCGCCGCCGTGGCCGGCCCGACCTCTGGTGACGCATGAAGAATCTCCGCCTCATCGGCCTTCTCGCCGCCACCATCCTTGGCGCCGCCGTCGCCCTCTGGCCACCGCCGTCCGGCCTCAGCCCGGCGGCCATGCGGGCTGTCGGCATCCTCCTCTGGGCCATCGTCTGCTGGGCCGGGAACCTGCTCGACGACTACGTCGTGTCCATCTTCATGGGCCTCGCCTGGGTCGTCTTCCACGTCGTGCCCTTCGAGGTCGCCTTCGGCTTCTTCGCCAATTCCAGCTGGTGGATGATGGTCGGGGCCCTCGGCATCGGCGTCGCCGTCATCGAATCCGGGCTGCTCCGCCGGGTGTCCCTGCTGGTCCTGCGGGCACTGCCGCCGACCTTCGCCGGCCAGACCGCCGGGCTCATCTTCGCCGGCGTGCCGTTCGGCCCGGCCCTACCCACGGTGACCGGTAAGACCACCCTGGCCGCCCCGTTCGTCCTCGGCATCGCCGAGGGCATGGACCTCGAGGACCGCTCCGCCCACTCGACCGGCCTCTTCATGGCCATGTTCGTCGGCTTCGGTGTGCTCGGCCCGCTGTTCATGACCGGCACGGTGACCAACTTCCTGGTGCTGAGCCTGCTCCCGGCGTCGGTCCGGGCCGACATCACCTGGGTCTCGTGGTTCGTCACCTACCTGCCGACGATGCTCATCATCGGCGTCCTCTCGTGGCTGGCCATCCTTTGGATCTGCCGGCCTGAGCGGGTCACCCCGCTCTCCCGCGATTACCTGAACCGCGAGCTGGCCGCCCTCGGACCGATGAGCCGCAAGGAGCGGCTGACCCTCTGGACCCTGGCGGTCACCGTCCTCCTCTGGATGACCGGACAATGGCACGGCATCGACCTGGCCGTCATCGCCCTGGCCTCAGCCGCCTTCCTGGTCTCGACCGGGATCATCAGCCGCGCCTCGTTCCAGTCGAAGCTCTCCTGGACCGGCCTCATCTTCGTCGGCTTCACCCTCAACCTGGCCGTGGTCCTGCCGTACCTCGGCATCGACAAATGGCTCGGGCCGCGCGTCCTGCCCGTGTTCACGCCGCTGGTGAGCCATCCAGCGCTGTTCTACGTGACGCTGATGCTGGTCGTCTTCGTCGTTCGCCAGTTCCTGGTCAGCGACTTCGCCATGGTGACCATCATGATGCTGATTCTGAAGCCCGTCGTGACGGCGGCCGGAATCAGTCCGTGGACCGTCGCCATCGCCACGCACCTTGTCGTCCAGTCCATCTGGATCCTGCCGTTCCAGAACGATGCGTTCTTGGTCTCGCACCAGGCGGCGTTCAATCGGCTCGCCGACCAGCGCCGAGCGGCGTTGCTTTCGGTCGCCGTCATCGTGAGCTCAATCATCGCCGTCGTCGCGTCGTTGCCGTGGTGGCGATTCCTGGGCATGTTGCCGCGGTGAAAACGCCCAAAAAAGCGCACAAAATGTGATCTGCCGCGGCGACCGTCATCGCCGTGTTTGACTTTCAAGCCCGGTTTGGCTAGAATGAAATGTAAGCGCGACGCGGGTCTGCGACCGCGCCGCCGCGTATCGACCGGCCGGGCCCGGCAGGTTGACCGGACGTCGACCTCGTGGTAAAATTAATTGCCGTCGGGTGAACCGACGGCAAACAAGCAGCTAGACAACCCTATAGCGGCAATATGTCGGGATGGCGGAACTGGCAGACGCGTACGTTTGAGGGGCGTATGGAGAAATCCGTGCGGGTTCAAGTCCCGCTCCCGACACAGAACAAAGCCCAGCTGACATAAATGTCGGCTGGGCTTTTCCATACGCCTATCGTTGCCCTACTTGCGCTCGATGATCATGTGGCACATGCCGCCCTGGGCGCAGGTCTTGCCGGGGAAGGACAGCTTGAACTCCGGCCAGCGCTCCATCATCCCGAAGTCGGCGGCCATCATGATGTCCAGGCAGAGCGCCTCGATCTCTTTGGGGGTAGCCCCGGCGGCCTTGGCCGCTTCCATGTGCGGGCAGTAGTCCATGATCTTGGCGGCCCGATTGTCGCTCAGCTCTTCGACGGTCTGGTTCCAGGACAGAACCCCGCCCTTGGAGGAGGCCTTCGCCATCCATTCGCCGGGGGTCTTGGCCTCGAGCTTGCTGGCCCCGAGCACGCCGAAGCGGCGGCAGGCCTCGGCCAGCAGCGGCTTGGCGTCGATCCCGGGGTGCTTCTCCTCGAGCACCTTCCAGATGAGGTAGATCATCTGCCCGCGGTCGCCGATGGCGCCGCGCATGGCCCTGGTGAACTCCTCGCGACTGACCGGCTCGTCCAGCTTCAGAGATTTGGTGAAGGTTTCAGCCTGGTTCCCCGTGGTTGCCATTGAAAGCCCCCCGATTCGTTGGTGTGAAACGACGGTCTCCAACCGGTGGAGTGAAGGGTATTCGCTGGCCCACGGGCGATTCCTGCCTCAAGGAACCACGCTATAGCTGCGCGAATGCTACGGGGGCCGCGTGCGGCCTAACCCGCGCCGACCGCCCTCACCACGACGCCGATGACCGCCGCCACCGCCGGGATGATGACCACGAGCCAGGACGCCCACCTCTGCGGGCGGGGATGCCCGAACCAGAAGAGCAGACCTAGTATCACGAAGGGCAGGCCGACGTTACCCCTGTTGATGACCATCAGGAGGAGACCGGCGGGGACGTAGACCGACCCAAGGCGCGGCACGCTGACCGCCGCCCAGGCGGCGAGGATGCCCCCGATGATCACGACGAACGCTGCTGGGGTGAACACCTCCGCGGTCGGGTCACCGACGGGGGCCAGGGCCATCATCGTGACAATGACGGTGATGGCGGCGGTCGCGATCCAGCCCACGATCGCCGACTGCTTCGCGGCCCGCGCCCGCCGGGGATACCAGTAGACGAGACCCAACACGTTGGCAGCAACCAGGATCACCGAGGACCACATGACGCTCATCGCCTCCCACGGTTGCCGTTGTATCGTCAGGAGCGGTTACTCCATCGACTCGGCCATCTTGGTCAAGGCTTCCACGTCATTGTTATGCAACTCATAGACCCAGTTGCCGTCCTGGATCCAGAGTTCGGACTCGGCCTTCTTTGCCTCGTCCTTGCGGGTCAGCTTGACCAGGCGCGCCGCCCGGCCGTTGATCTCCATGTCCGTCGTCTCGACGTTGAAGTCCGGGCCGTAACTGGCCGTCACCTGATGGTCACCGCCGGGTCGGTAGCGGGCCCAGAAGCCGTTGTTCGGGGCACTGAGGCCGATGACGAGGAGCTGCCCCTCTTTGTCCACCTCGCGGTAGAGAAGCATCTCCGACCCTTCCAAAGACGGCGGCAGGGCCACGCCGTTGCCGAGGAACTGGCGGGCCTCCCGAGAGGCTCGTGGTGGTCTTCTGGGCGTCCATCGTGCCCATCGCTTCGCGGTCCCACTGAGCCGAGGACCCGCCGATGGCCGCCACTTCCTTCTTCACGCTGTACCATCCGAAGAGCTGCGCCACGCTCGCCCGTGCGACGGGGCTCGCGGTGATGAGCATCCCGCCCACTAGGGCCATGGCACCGACGATCTTCCATGTCCGGTTCATTCACTCCACCTCTGCCTGATAGACGCGCCGGCAGGGGCATCGGTTCCCCCGGACCGCGGGGGCTGGTCTCACACCCCGAACACCAGGCCCGCGTTCGTTCCCATGATCTTCTCCCGCGTGCCCTCGTCGACGGGCAGCTCGCGGATGGTCCTCACCGCCCTGGGCATGTCGCCGACCTGGTGCGGGTAGTCGCTGCCGAGCATGAGGCGGTCGGGACCGGCGAAGGCCAGGGCCAGCCGGATGGCGTCGGGGTCGAAGTTGACGGTGTCGAGATAGCAGTGCTCCTTGATGATCTGGCTGGGCGGGCGGTCGATGAAGCGGTGGCAGTCGTCGTAGGCGACGAAGGCCCGGTCCATGCGCTCGACGATGTAGGGGACGGTGGCCCCCAGGTGGCCCAGCTGGATCTGCAGCTTCGGGAAGCGGTTGAACAGCCCGGAGTAGACCATCCGGGCGATGGCCGTGGTCGTATCGAAGAGGAAGCCGGCCACGGCGACCATCCGGTAGTCGAGGAAAGCGCCGGGGTTGGCCGGGGCGGTGGGGTGGATGAAGATGGGGATGCCGAGAGCGTCGGCCACCTCGTAGACCGGGTAGAAGCGCTGGTCGTCCGGGTAGACGCCGTTCAGGTTGGAGAAGAAGGTGGTCCCAGCCAACCCCAGCCCGTGGGCCCGCTCAAGCTCGCGGGCCGACGCGGCCGGGTCCTGGAGCGGCAGGGCGGCGAAGGCCTGGAACCGCCCCGGGTACTTCCGGATGCCCTCGGCGAAGTCGTCGTTGACCAGGCGGGCCAGCTCGATGCCCCGCGCCGCCTCTTCGACGTGGCAGCCGGGCGTGGTCAGACTGATGATGTGGACATCCATGCCGGCCCGGTCCATGTCGGCCAGCCGGTGCTCAAGGAGCCGGTGGCCGTAGACGACCACGTTGTAGTCACCCTCGTAATGGAGGAGGCAGTCGCCCGTCCCGTCGGGGTCCCCCTCCAGCCGGGCCACTCCCGGCCGGCGGTAAAGCTCGCGCAGGTAAGACATCGGGTAGAAGTGGTTATGGACGTCAACCGTTTTCATTGGTCCGCGGCCTCCTGTATTACCGCCCTGCTGCTTGGGATTCGCAGGCCGCCTATTACTTCGTCTCCCGCACGATGCCTCCTGCCGCGGTCGAGGGGACCACAAAGAGCCGTGCGGTCCGGACCTGGACCTCACGGCTTTCTTGCTGTTCCGGGGACGGGCACCATCAGTACCCCGGCACCCCCAAGCTATGCAGAAGCACCTTGGCCTCGGCGTTCCCCGGCTGGAGCTCCAGGACCTTCTTCCAGTCAGCCTCGGCCTCAGCAGCCCGGCCGGTGAAGGCGCAAACGGCGCCCCGGAAGATGTAGGCCGGGATGAACCCGGGGTCAAGCGAGATAGCCTGGTCGAAGTCGGCGGACGCCTTGGGGTAATCCCCCGCGGCCGAGTAGATACCCGCGCGCCAGTAGTACGCCGCGGCCAGGCTGGGGTCCAAGCCGATGGCCTGGTTGAGCTTGGCCAGCCGGGCGGTGCCGTCGGTCTCCTTGAGCCCGTCGAGCAGCGTCTTCTCCGCGTCGGCGACCTTCGAGCGGTGCTCCGCCGAGATGATGATGACCAGGCGGCGGTTGCCGTCCCAGTCTATTTTGGCCCCCAGTGCCTCGCTGACGAACCGCACCGGGACCAGCGTGCGATTGTTGATGGCCACCGCGGGCTGGTCGAGGGTGTACTCGACCCCGTTGATGTAGGCTTTGGCCGAGCCCACCGTGAGCTTGATCGTCGTCGTGCCCTTCTTGGCGGTGACGGTCATCGTCGCCTGGTCCCAGCTGATGGTGGCCCCCAGGGCTTCGAAGATCAGGCGCAGCGGCACCATCGTCCGCCCGTTGATGGCCATGGGCGGCTGGTCGAAGACGAGATCCACGCCGTCAAGGTTGACGGCGATGGGGCGCTCCGCCCCCATGGTCGCCTTGGGCGGCTCGACCAGCGGGGTGGGCGTTGGCACCGACTTCGGCAGCATCCAGCCCGCCTCGGACCCGACGAAGTTGACCACGCTGGCGGCCTTGCCGACGAGGACGTAGGGCGAGACGAACGTCCAGTAAGGCTTCTTCGGGATGACCGTGACCGAGCCGGACAGGCCGGACTTCGACCAGTTGCCGGCGTCGTCGGTCTTGACCGGCGAGTACTTGGTGGTCGCCGTGGCCGGGTCGCCCGGGACGGGGGCGTTCCCATCAAGGAAGTAGATGGTCACGTCGGGGATGCCCTGTCCGGTCTGGGTGGTCACGCGCCCGGACACGGTATAGCCGGAAACGCCGGTGAAGCTGAGCTCCCAGTTATCCCCGGCCACCCCATAGCGGAAGAAGGCCTCGAAGGACCAGCCCTCCTTCGTCGGCTCCAGCAGGGCCAGGCCATACAAGCCGGTCTTCGTGTAGTCGCCCCGGGCGTCGGTGGTGACGGCCCCCCGGTCCGCCCCGGTCGAGTTGTGGAAGCGGATGACGACATCCGGGACGGCATCGCCGGTGGCGGCGTCCGTGACCCGGCCGTGGAGGGTCCAGGGGCCGATGTCTCCCTCAGCGGCCAGGACGGGCGGCGGCGCGGGGAAGGCCATGGCGAGAGCGGCGAGCAGCAGGGTGACGGTGAGGACGCGTAGGACCGGTCGAAGGACGCTGAGCACGACCACGCCCCCTTCAGATTTCGGGGGGAAACCACGCGCATCGGACGTTCGTCACAGTCTATTCCAGTGTCCCGGCGTTCACAATGCCGTCATTCGCTGCCTGCCGAACGCTCCCTTCCACGGACGGCCACCCAGGGGCAGAGATTCGGTCGACTTGGTTCGCCACGGTCGCCCTAAACGGGACAACAACCCCCCGGTTTGTGGCCGGCGTCATGATCGGTCTTGTCCACTTTGCAGCAGTCCTCACCGCGGTCGTCGCCAATCAGCGTGGATTCTCCCTTGGCCCCTTTTCCGATCGCCTTGGACGCTTCCTCCACAGCCGTCAGGACCGTACCCAAGCAGCAGGACCCCTGAGGGTTGGTGTGGACACAGTCGCATCCTTCCGTTTCCAGCCTGCTCCTGATCTCGGCGGGGACACCGCTGGCGCCGGTTCGCCGGATCTGCTCGGCGATCTCTTCATAGGTGTGATTGAAGCAGTAGCAGATGGGCCGGGGAGGGTCGCTCTCCTTGGCCCCCACCCGGACCTTCAGGTCGGCTTTGGTGAAGACATGACTGCCGTCTTCGGCGAAGTAGACGGCGTCGCATCCCGGGGCATCGCAGTAACGATACGGTCCGGCCGTGATTCGACCCTGCCGACTGGGCAGGATGAGTGACCGCAGGGTCTCAAGCCTCACCGCTCTGCCCCTCGTACCTGAAACCGGGCAGGCTGTGAGCGGGCTGTCAACGGGCTGTTCCGACACTTTGCTCACCCCTCTGTCAGGGTTCACCGGTGGCTTTTCCGCGCCCAGTATACACGAGCGCGTCCGCTCCCGCAAGGCGGCATGGGCCGCGGACGCCCAGGGTATTGAACCGAACTGGACCAAGTTTGCATCTTGGTATTGACGGTTGTGCAGTCCGACTGATACACTATAATTAAATAATTGCTTAATCGTTGAAAGGAACAATAATCCCTATGCCCACGCGGAGTAAGAACCGCACCACCCAAATTGCTGACGTGTGCGACTGCTTTGAACCTTCCGGTCGTGCCGGCGAGCTGTCCGAGAAGCTGCTGGAGGTAGCTGGTCTGTCCGAGGTCTTCAAGGTCCTTGGGGATGAGACCCGGACGGGGATAATCCATCTCCTCTCCCACCGTGAACTCTGTGTCTGTGACCTGGCCGAAATCATGGGGGTGAGCATGCCGGCCGTATCCCATCACTTGCGTCTGCTGAAGGCACACCGGCTGGTCAAGTACCGGAGGGAGGGGAAGATGGTCTACTACTCCCTTGACGACCGGCACATCGAAAACTTGATCAGGGAGGCCCAGGAGCATTTTGCCGAGCAGAGATAGTGGCCGCTGTCGGGCTGTCCTCCTCGGTTCAACCCGTTCGGCCTTTTCTTGCGACCCGACTTGTTACGGACAAACAGACATCAGGCAGGCGGCCGACTCTTGGCTGAACACTGCCCCGAGCCCTGGGGGAGGAGAACATGAGGTACACTCTTGAAGGACTGGATTGCGCCAACTGCGCGGTCAAGATCGAGAACGCGTTGCGAAAGGAGGAAGGTCTGGAAAGGGCATCGGTGAGCTTCGCCACGAAGAGCCTGGAAATCCCGCCTGAGGGAGAGGCCAAGGCCAGGGAGATCATCACCAGGGTGGAGCCGGAGGTATCCCTGGCGAGGTCCGACGGCCACGCTCATGCCGATCACGAGGAGGGGGAGGGCGGTCGGGCCGAGCTTTTCCGAGTTATCGCCGCGGGGCTCCTCCTGGCCTTGGGTTTCGCTTTTAATGAACCCCTGCACAACACGCCATACTCCTGGGCGGAATATGTCGTGCTATTATCATCCTACCTCCTCGTCGGCGGGGAGGTCATCGCTCGGGCCACCCGGAACATCCTTCGCGGTCAGGCCCTCGAAGAGAATTTCCTGATGACCATAGCCACGATCGGCGCGATTGCCATTCACCAGTTGCCCGAGGCCGCGGCGGTGATGGCTTTCTATGCCACCGGCGAGTACCTGCAGGACCGCGCGGTCGGTCGTTCGCGGCGATCCATCGCCGCTCTTCTCGACATCAGGCCCGACTATGCCAACCTGCCTGAGAACGGTGGAACCAAGCGGGTCCGCCCCGAGGAGGTGGGGGTCGGACAGATCATCGTGGTCAAGCCGGGCGAGAAAATCCCCCTCGACGGAGAGATCACGGACGGACTCTCGTTCGTCGATACTTCGGCCCTGACCGGGGAATCCGTGCCCCACAAAGTGGGGGCGGGCGACGGCGTGCTGGCCGGGATGATCAACGGCCAGGGATTGCTATCTGTGAGAGTCACCAAGCTTTTCGAAGAGTCCTCAGTGGCCCGCATCCTGGAACTCGTCGAGAATGCGGCCGCCCGGAAGGCCCCGACCGAACAGTTCATCACCAAGTTCGCCCGCTACTATACCCCGGCGGTGGTCGTGGCGGCCGCTCTGGTGGCGGTCCTGCCACCCCTGGTCCTTCCGGGGGCGACCTTCTCGGAGTGGGTCTACCGAGCCTTGGTCCTGTTGGTGATCTCCTGTCCCTGCGCCCTCGTGATCTCCGTTCCTCTGGGCTATTTTGGCGGGATCGGTTCAGCCTCACGCCACGGGATCCTGGTCAAAGGGGCCAACTACCTCGAAGCCCTGGCCGATCTGGACACCGTGGTTTTCGATAAGACAGGAACCCTGACCAGAGGCGTGTTCAAGGTGACCCAGATCGAACCGGTCAACGGGTTCGACCGGGAGAAGCTGCTGGCTACCGCCGCCGCTGTCGAACTCTTCTCGAACCACCCCATCGCCCAATCCATCCGCGAGGCCTACGGGAGGGCGGTCTCTCCGGACCAGGTGACGGACTACAAAGAGATTCCGGGCTTTGGGCTAACCGCGATCATCGACGGACGAAAGGTGATGGTGGGTAACGACCGCCTCCTCCACCGCGAAGGGGTTGCCCACCAGGACGGTGAGCTTGAGGGCACCGTCGTGCATCTGGTCGTCGATGGTGAATACGCCGGTCACATTGCGATCTCCGATGAGATCAAGGACGATTCCGGATCGGCTGTTTCCGCCCTCAAGGCGATGGGCGTGAGGAAGACGGTCATGCTGACCGGGGATGGTGAAAGCGTCGCCCGACGGGTGGCGGAGAAGGTCGGCATAGATAGCTTCTTTGCCGGGCTTCTGCCCGAAGGCAAGGTCGCGAAGGTCGAGGAGTTGCAGGCGGCCCTGCCCAACCGACAAACCCACAAGCTCGCTTTTGTCGGCGATGGGATCAATGATGCCCCCGTCCTGTCCAGGTCCGACGTGGGCATAGCGATGGGGGGACTCGGCAGCGATGCCGCCATCGAGGCGGCCGATGTCGTCCTGATGGAGGATGCCCCGTCGAAGCTAGCAATGGGTGTCAGGATAGCGCGACGGACCCGTTCGATAGTGAAACAAAACGTCCTTGCGGCCCTGGCCATTAAGGGCATTTTCCTCCTCCTCGGTGCGTTCGGCGTGGCCACCATCTGGGAGGCGGTCTTTGCCGATGTGGGCGTGGCCCTGCTCGCCGTCCTGAACGCCACCAGGACTCTGAACCTGCGGCCAGAAGGGCGCCTGAAGGCGAGACATCCGGCGTAAGACCATGGCCCGGATGCGCGCTCGGGGCGTATCCGGGCCACTTTGCTAAGACCCCCGAACGGGAGGCAGAATAGGGCCCGTGACCGGGGGTGTTTTTCCTGGTGTCTCTCTTGGCCCTACTGCCGTCGGCGACGGCGATCATCCTTGCCATGGTGACCAGACAGGTCATCCCATCGCTGGTCCTTGGCTTGATGACCGGAGCCTACGTGGTGGCACGGACCCCTCTCGGCGGGGTGTCCAAGACCATCGACTATGCCGTTGGAGCGGCAGCGAACGCCGAGAATCTGAGGATAATCCTATTCATCTATATCTTCAGCGGCCTCGTCGGGATGATGCAGATCTCCGGCGGGGTCAAGGGCTTCTCGTCGTGGCTGGGCCGAAAGCTACGAAGTGATCGGGCCGCCCTGCTCGGCCTGTGGGCGACGGCGGCCCTGACCTTCATGGACTGTGAGTTCCGGATCATGGCCGTCGGTCCGCTGTCGAAATCTCTGTCCGAGCGGCTGAAGCTGACCAGACAGCGAATCGCCTTCGCCATCGACAGCTCGACGGTGCCGCTGATCGTCCTGATTCCCGTGGCTACGACCTACGTCGGTTATATGACCTCGGTGGTCGCCCGGGGGCTCCAGACGGCCGGGATCACGGGTGATTCCTACTCCTTCTTCGTGAGGAGCATTCCCCTCAACTTCTTCGCCCTAAGCATCGTGGCCATCGGATTGGTTTCCGCCATCGCCAATCGCTACTTCGGGCTAATCGGCTCGCGCGAGACGCTGTCGGTGATGGACCAGCCGCCGGAGCATGAGGAGAACATCGAGAAGGAAATGGAGCGGGTCGAGGGGCATCCCTTCAAGCTGGTGGTGCCCTTGCTGGTCCTGCTGGCCCTGACCTTCGGTCTGCTGTGGTGGAACGGCCACGGCAAAGCTCCGAGCTTCTGGGGCGCGCTGGCGGCGGCCGATGCCCCGACGGCTATGCTGCAGGCCCTGTTGATCTCGACCGTCTTCACCACTGCATTCTACCTCTTGACCGGTACCTCCCTCAGCGAGCTGATGTTCCACTTCGTTGAGGGGGCCAACGAAGTCATGATGGCGGTCATCATCCTAGTGCTCGTCTGGGCGATTGCCGCCGTATCAGAGGATTTTGGCTTTTCCCGCCTCGTCTCAGCCTCCCTGGCCGGCTTCCTGCCGGCCTGGCTCGTGCCGGCCGGGATCTTCATCCTCGGCTGTCTCGTTTCGTTCTTCATCGGCTCGTCCTGGGGCACCTGGGGCCTTCTGATGCCGTTCGGTTGCGTCCTCGCCGCCGCCTCAGGGGCTAATGTCAGCATGGCCATCGCCGCCGTCTTCGCCGGGGGGACCTTCGGCGACTACACGTCACCCCTCTCGGAGACCACGGTGACCACGGCGGCCGTGATGAACCTGCCGGTGGTGGACTACGCCAAGGGCAAGCTGACCTACTCGCTCATCGCCGTGGCTTCGGCCGTGATCCTCTTCCTCGCTTTCGGGAGGTTGCTGACCAGGTGAGAGGGCCGGGTGAGCGGGTGGGTTCACAGGAGTGATGCCGCGACACCGGCGGGAAAGCCCCAGATCACCGGCAAAACCGCCTGACCAAACTTGACGAGACCTCAATCGCCCGGCGTAGCTGATCCACTTCAAGACGTTCGTCGTGGCGGTGCTGCCGTACCACGGTCTCCGCGGGGATCGGGAAGAACCCGTATGTTGGTATACCTGCCGCTCTCAGGCGGCGATTGTCCGAATGGCCGGGCGTACAAAAGGGTGCCGCCGGCGCACCGTCCCAGGACGACCCGATTTGCCACCGTAGCGTATCGTACAGAGGCCCTTCAGGTGGGGAACCAGCCGGCTCAAGGCGTTCTAGCACTTCCAGCTCCCGTGGCGACAGTCCGAGGCGCGGGGCGATCCGGCGCAGGGCCTCCGCCGTCGAGCTGCCCGGACAGATGCGCAAGGTCAGGACTCTCGACGCCGGGTCCACCTCCCAGGTGTGCGAACCCTGATCCGCGAGGTCGACCCGGAAGTGGCTCGGGCCACCCCTGCCGTCCAAGAACGGGGTTGGCACCACCCGAGCCGCCCAGGCGGGGTACCAGTTCGCGGCGGCGAAGGACGCCCTGAGGCCCGCGACAGCGCGCCCGCCGGCCCCCCGCACCCTCCCAGACAGCCGCTTGGAGACGAACCCCGGCGGTAATCGCGCTTGCAGGACGCCCTTTTCGGCT
>JAJYMC010000046.1 GCA_021787335.1 Bacillota bacterium
TCCTTGACCCCGCCGATGGGCAGGACGCGGCCGCGGAGGGTGATCTCGCCGGTCATCGCCACGTCGCGGCGGACTGGTCGCCTGGAGAGGGCCGAGATGATGGCCGTGGCCATGGTGATGCCGGCCGACGGACCGTCCTTGGGGATGGCCCCTTCCGGGATGTGCACGTGGAGGTCGTACTTCTCGTAGAAGGCCTCATCAACCTGGAGTTCGGCCGCCTTCGAGCGGATGTACGAGTATCCGGCCTGGGCCGACTCCCGCATGACCTCGCCGAGCTTGCCGGTGAGGAGCAGGTTGCCCTTGCCCTTCATCACGCTGACCTCGATCGGCATGATGTCGCCGCCGAAGTCCGTGACGGCCACGCCGGTGGCCACGCCGACCTGGTCCTCCTTCTCCGCCTCGGTGTCGTGGAACCGCTCGATGCCGAGGTAGTTGTGGAGGTTCTGGCCGTTGACCTTGATCGGGCCGGGCGTCCCGCGGACGATCTCCTTGGCCGCCTTGCGGCAGACCGAGGCGATCTCGCGTTCGAGGTTGCGCACGCCGGCCTCGCGGGTGTACTTGTTGATGATCCCGCGGATGGCCTTCTCGCTGATGATGACGTTCTCGGCCGTCAGGCCGTGGTCCTTGATGACCTTCGGCACCAGATGCCGCAGGGCGATGTGGACCTTCTCCTCCTCGGTGTAGCCGGAGATGTAGATCATCTCCATCCGGTCGAGGAGCGGCCGCGGGATGTTGTAGATGTTGTTGGCGGTGGTGATGAAGAGGACCTTGGAGAGGTCGAAGGGCAGCTCGATGAAATGGTCCGAGAAGGAGTTGTTCTGCTCGGGGTCGAGGACCTCGAGGAGGGCCGACGCCGGGTCGCCCCGGAAGTCGGAACTCATCTTGTCGATCTCGTCCATGAGGAAGACGGGGTTCTTCGAACCGGCCTGCCGCATCCCCTGGACGATCCGGCCGGGCAGGGCACCGACGTAGGTCCGGCGATGCCCGCGAATCTCGGCCTCATCGCGCACGCCGCCCAGGGAGATGCGGACGAACTTGCGCTCCAGGGCCCGGGCGATGGACTTGGCCAGCGAGGTCTTGCCGACCCCCGGGGGACCGACCAGGCACAGGATGGGGCCCTTCATCTTCTCGGCCAGCTTGCGGATGGCCAGGTACTCGAGAATACGGTCCTTGACCTTATCCAGGCCGTAATGGTCCTCGTCGAGGATCTTCTTGGCCAGGTCGATGTCCAGCCGGTCCTCGGTCTGCACGTTCCACGGCATGGCCAGGACCCACTCGAGGTAATTGCGGACGACGACGGCCTCGGCCGACATCTGCGGCATCTTCTCGAACCGCTCGATCTCGCGGAGGACCTTCTCTTCCGATTCCTTCGACAGGTTGGCCGCCTTGAGCTTCTCGCGGAACTCGTCGGTCTCGTTGCCCCGCTCGTCGCGGTCACCGAGTTCCTTGTGGATGGCCTTCAACTGCTCGCGCAGGTAGTACTCCCGCTGCGTCTTCTCCATCTGCTTACGGACGCGGAAGTTGATCTTCCGCTCGAGCTCGAGGATCTCGATCTCGCGGCCCAGGATCTCATGGACCGCCTCGAGCCGCTTCTTGATGGGGAAAGTCTCGAGGATGCGCTCCTTGTCCTCGATCTTGAGGACGGCGTTCAGGTGCGCCGCCACGGTGTCGGCCAGGTGGCCCGGTTGATCGATGTTGCCGAGGGAGCCGAGGATCTCGTCGGAGACGCGCTTGGACAGCTTGTTGTACTGCTCGAACTGGTTGAGCAAGGCCCGCATGAGGGCCTCGACCTCGGCCGTCTTCTCTTCCTTCGGCTCGACTTCCTCGACCAGCACGCGATAGAGCGAATCGGTCTTGGTGTACTCCAGAACCTTGACCCGGCTCATCCCTTCGACCAGCACGCGCACGCCGGCCGGCAGCTTGATGAGCTGCTTGACCTCGGCCAGCGTGCCGACGCCGTAGATGTCGTCGGGGGACGGCTGGTCGATGGCGATCTCTTTCTGGGTGGCCAGGACGATCAGACGGTCCTGGATCATCGCTTCCTCAACGGCGTTGATGGACTTCTCCCGGCCGACGTCCAGGTGGAACATCATGTGGGGGAAGATGAGCATCCCGCGCAATGGCAGAAGCGGCAGGTCTTTGACTTTGGGTGAACGCCGTTCGGCTACCATTGACTCGACCTCCTCCTCTCCCGTTTCCAGCCTCCGTGGGGCCTTTTAGCCCCTGGACGTCAACGCCCTGTGGTCTCCCGTCGCGGTCTGACGCCACTTTGGGAAGACCTTCTCTTCCGCCGGTGATGGTTCCTGCCGGTGGGCCAGTTTTTTGGGCGCAGGACCCGCTACTACAATACTCGATGAAGACCGTTCCGGTCTTTAGCGGCCCTCCGCCGGACCTGTCCTTTTCGCCGGCCATGTCGGCGGTGAAGGAGGACTTCAGCGACCGGAGTTGGGGTTTCCATAACGTTGCGCAAGGCTAATACGGTCCCCTTCATTATACGTCATCATTCCAGCTATATGCGCTAGGAATGTCTTGGCAAGGCAGGTCCATACTTGACCATAATGGCGTAAAGACCTCGCTTTCTCGGCGCCTGGCGCGGGACAATCGATCGACGAAGCTAATATACTTTACTGCCGCCCGCCAGTTGTCTGAACCGTGCCGGGAGGGATAATCGTGGACGAGCGCCATGAGCAGACCTCCGCCGACCGCCTCGCCCGCATCAAAAGCCGAATGGAGAGACACGAGTTGGACAATCTCAGTCTTTTCCGCCTGACCCTGGCGGTGGTCAGCATCGCCGTGGCCCTTATCGGCTTGGCCATCCTGCGTCTGGCCGTGCGATGAGGACGGCCGGCTTTGAACCCGGCCCCAGCGACTCGATGAGGTGATAATGAAGCCCACTCGCGCGAGTGGGCTTATCTCTTCGGGGCTCATCTCTTCGGGGCTCATCTCTTCGGGGGCTTATCTCTTCGAGGCTTGCGTCATTGGTCGAACCGTTTGACCCACGCGGGCCGCGTGAACACCTTTTCGAAGCCGATCCCAAGATAGAACGGCTGCGCCGACTCGACGAAGACGACCGTGGCGCCGAGTTCGCCGCACCGCCTGACGCACTCGAGGACGGCCGCCCGACCGAGGCCCATCCGGCGGTAATCGGGGTCGGTCGCCACCGGCTCGACATAGCCGATCCGGTTGGCGGCGACGTACCAGATCCCCGAGTAAGAGACGAAATCGCCGTTCGGCGCCTCGACCACGATGTTCAGGTCCCTGCGGTAGTGCGGGGTGGATTGCATCAGCCGGCGCCCCTCGATGCCATCCGCCGGCGGCTCGCCGGGATGGTCGAAGCCGCGCCAGAGGGCGCGGTCCGTCTTCACGAGGTCGTTGTCATCCGCGAGGCTCTTCAGCCTGTATCCGGGCGGAAGGATCGGCTCAGGCACCGGGCGATTCATCTCGTACTGCGAGACCGTCCTGTACTCGAGCATGTGCGTATCCATCTTGTAGCCCTTCCGCTTGGCGACGGCGATGGACTCGGTGTCGAAGTCGTTGAGGTGGACCCTCAGATACCGCCGCCCGTTGTCCATGGTCCGGGACAGGTTCTGCTCGGCATAGTCGAACAGCTCCGGCTTCAGACGGCCGTAGTCGGGATGGACCGAGAAATAGGCGTCACCCAGCTTGTGCTCGTAGTTGGCGACGGCGACGATCTTCCCGGAGTCCTCCCAGATCCCGATCCTGTCGGCGATGGACAGGTCCGTGATCGGATGGTAGTGCATATACTCCCACCTGGGCTGGAGCCAGTTGGGGTAGCGGCCGCCGGGGCGGTAGGTGGCGATGAGGAAGTCGCTGACCGCGTCAAAGTCTTCGGGCCATCGATAGGGTCTGACCTGCGGTGGCATGGGGGGTGACCTCCCTCGACGGTGAATGTGATGAGAGCGTGAAAAAGCCGGCCAGGACGGTGGAATTCGTGCCCTGAGCCGGCTATCCCTGCTGATGGAGGGGGCGGAGGAACCGATGGACCGCGGGGGCGCGGCCCCTCAGGGGGCGGGCGGTGCCTGCCGCGGTGAAGGCGGCGGCGGGCCGGGCAGCCCGGGGGCCGTCGGCGGCGGTGTGAAGATCGGCGGGGTCTGAGCCGGCTGCATCGGCGCGGGCGGCGCGGCTCCCTGCACCGACGACGTCACCCCCAGCGCCGCGGCCACGGCCGGCGCGGCCGCCGCGGCGACGCGCGACGGCGCGACATACGGCTCGGCCGCCATCAGGGCCGTCTCGAAGACCTGGTCCAGGGCCTCCACAGGGATTATCTCGATGCCGCCGGTCTCCCGCATGATCTCCTGCCAGTTGTCCTTGGGGATGATGACCTTGGTCGCCCCGGCCTGCTTGGCGGCCTCGATCTTGGCCGTCACGCCGCCGACTGGCTTCACGAACCCTCGGATGGACAGCTCGCCGGTGATGGCCACGAGGTTGTCGATGGGCCGGTTGGTCAGGGCCGAGTAGATGGCCACGGCGATGGTCGTCCCGGCGGACGGCCCGTCGATGGGCACGCCGCCCGGGAAATTGACGTGGATGTCATAGTCACGGGGGTCGACGCCGAGGTAGCGCCGGAGGACGGTGAGGACGTTCTCCACCGACCCCTTGGCGACGCCCTTACGGCGCATGGTCCGACCGACGGTGCCGATCTCCTCCTCATCGACCACGCCGGTGACGGTCACCCGCCCCTGCCCCTTCGGCGCCCGCACCGTCGAGACCTCGATCTCGATGACCATCCCGATGTTGGGGCCATAGACGGCGAGGCCGTTGGCGCAGCCGACGAGGGGCTGCGACGGGACCTTCTTCTCCGGCCGGGGCGAGTACTGGCCCGAGTTGGCCACCCACTCGATGTCCTCGGAGGCGATCTGCTGGTGGCCGGCCCCAAGGGCGATGCCCGAAGCGATCTGGATCATGTTGACCGCCTCGCGCCCGTTGGTGGCGTACTTCATGATGACGTCGAGGGCGGCCGGCTCGATGGCCGTGTTGATCTTGCGGGCCGCGTTGACGGCGATCTTCTTGACCTCGTCCGGGAGGAGCGGGCGGAAGAAAACCTCGACGCAGCGGGAGCGGATGGCCGGCGGGATGTCCTGGGGCAGCTTGGTCGTCGCCCCGACGAGGCGGAAGTCGGCCGGCAGGCCGTTATCGAAGACGTCCTGGATGTGCTTGGGGATGTTCGGGTCCTCGGAACTGTAATAGGCGCTCTCCAGGAAGACCTTGCGGTCCTCGAGGACCTTCAGGAGCTTGTTCATCTGGACCGGGTGGAGTTCGCCGATCTCGTCGATGAAGAGCATGCCGCCGTGGGCCTTGGTCACCGCGCCCGGCTTGGGCTGCGGGATGCCGGCCATGCCCAGGGGGCCGGCCCCTTGGTAGATGGGGTCGTGGACCGAGCCGATGAGCGGGTCGGCGATGCCCCGCTCGTCGAAGCGGGCCGTGGTCGCGTCGATCTCGACGAACTTGGCGTCCTCTTTGAAGGGCGAGACCGGGTTGCGCTTGGCCTCCTCCAGGACGAGGCGGGCCGCGGCGGTCTTGCCGACGCCCGGTGGCCCATAGATGATGACGTGCTGGGGGTTCGGACCGCAAAGCGCCGCCCGAAGGGCCTTCAGCCCCTCTTCCTGACCGATGATCTCCTCGAAGGAGGTCGGCCGAGTCTTCTCCGACAGCGGCTCAGTCAGGCGGATCTCCCGCATCTTGCGGAGCTTCTCCATCTCCTTGACCGACTCACGCTCGACCGCCACCTTGCTCCCCTGTTGGCTGCGGAGCAGGTTCCAGAAGTAGAGGCCGATGATGATGGCGAAGAAGACCTGAATGATGGTGAAGACGTTTCCGGGCATCGCCGACCCTCGTTTCCGTTCGAGCTCTGCTTTCGCCTATCTAGTATTGGCGGCGATGGGCCGGTTGAACCCTGGGGCGGTCTGGAAGACTTGTCTTTTGCCCAGCTATAATGACAGTTCGCGGGCATCGCGTAAGACGCCATGAGCCAAAGACAAACCCCTCCCGCCAAAGCGCCTCCCAACGGCCTCAGATGGCCGTCCCGTCAACCGCAAGCGACCGCCTGATGACCCACAACGAGTAGATGACGCTGATCACGCCCGCCACGATGAGGAGGGTCGATGTCCTCAGTAGGTCACCGAGAGCACCAGCCACCGCAAGCATCACGAGGCTTGCGGTGGTGGTGGCCGTTGACAGGAAACCCGTCGCCTTGGCGAGGATATCGCCAGGTAAAAACGTCTGGATGACGGTCACAGCAAAGATGTTATAGACGCTGTTTCCGGCTCCGATCATTGCCAGGAGGGCCATACTGGTCAGAATGGAACGCGAGGCCCCTAGGCAAACAGCACCGAAACCTGTCAGCGCAAGTCCACTCATCATCACGGGTGTCAGGTGCCTCGATGATTTGACCTTCAGCCGCACCCCCGCCATGGCTCCAAACACCGCTCCAGCCGCTATACATGAGTTCATAAGGCCGTATTGAACATCGGAAGCCCCCAGCTCCTTGGACGCAAACACGTAGAGGAGTGCGTTCAAGAAACCGGCTCCCAACATCATGACCACGTTGGATAAGGCAATCAACCTGTATTGCGGAAGCGAGAACACCGTCCTGATTCCCGACGCCGCGTCTCGCCAGAAGCCATCCCTAGGCCCATGTTCACCGCCGCCACTCACCCTCAATGACAGGATTAACAGAGCTGACCACAGGAACGATACGGCGTCGAGGATGAACGCCCATTGGTAATGGAGAGCACCCAGGAGCAGGCCGCCGATAGATGGTCCAATCAGTCCTGCCAATTGAGTGCCGACACTGAACAACGAGTTGGCATCCTTGAGCGAGTCCTTCCCGACGAGATCTGGAAACAGCGCGTTCGAGGATGGGGTGAACAATGTCTCGAACGCGCTGATCAGGAAAACTCCCAAGTACATCTGCCACATGGCGCTCGAAAAAGGTAACAGGGCCAAGATGACCGCCCTGATGAGGTCGCTGACGATCATGAGGGCCTTTCGGTTCGTCCGGTCCCCTAGAACGCCCGATATCGGAGCGAGGATTAGACCCGGGGCAGCCCTGCAAAGAAGCATTGTCGATACGCTGAGGGCAGACTGATACCGGCTATAGGTATAGGCAGTGAGGGCAACGTAGTACACCTTGTCCCCGACCACAGAGATGACTCGGGCCAGCAAGAACCGCCTTACATCGGGCTTGTGAAGCAGCCTGGGCTCACGAGACCTGTTCCGTCCCGGCGGCGCCTTTACCTGACAGCTCATACGACCCTTCTCTGCGCCGCCGTCGGGACCGGGGGCGGCGGCCCGGAGGGGCGCGTGGCTGGCCGGACGGCCCCGTCCACGAAGTACGGATCCCGGATGCCCTGGACCCAAGCGCGGAGCGACCCAGGCGACGAGTCAACCTGGTAGTCCCACTCCCCGCCGTGGTCCGGGACGTTGAACCAGACGGCGATCCTGATGTCCGGGTACTTCTTGATCGAGCGGAGGGCGTCGGCGACCCAGGCCCCCTTGTCGCGACCCTCCTCCTCGATGGACGAGAACTCGGTTATCATGAGAGGTTTGGTCGGGTAGAGCGCCCTGTACTCGAGGTACATCGGCCCGTAGATCTCGTCGAAAGTCCTCCACCCAGCCGGGTGGAACCGGCCATTGTTGTAGGCGGTCAACCCCACCCAGTCCACGTAGCGGTCGCCGGGGTAGTAAAGCCTGGGCTCGTTCCACGGCTCCCCCGGGAAGGAGACGTCGGTCGGGTTCCACACCCAGATGACGTCGTCGGCGCCCTCCTCGCGGAAGATCGACCACGCCCTCCTCCAGGCCCTGACGAATAGCGTCGGGTCCAGGCTGTAGTACCAGGCGCACCACGGCGCCCAGTCCCCGTTCATCTCGTTCCCCAGCCTGATAAAGACCGGCTGGCCGAACTCCCGGGCCGCCCGCGCCCACTCCCTGATGTGGCCGTCGTATGCGCCGGCCGCTATCTCCGGCACGATGACCGAGGACGCGTTGAGCCCCCGGCCGGAGACGAACGGCTGCCACGATATCAGGACGACCCTGTTCCCCGAGGCGGCGCTCCGCAGCTGGTCGAGGGGGAAGGCGGTGGCGAAGTCGTGATAGGTGTTCACCAGGTCGAAGTGGTGCCCGAGCTGCCCCTCGACCCTCCGGAGCTGGTCGGTATCGGCCCCGGGGCGGCCGCCCGCGAAAACTCCCCAGACCAGGCCGTCCTCGGGTAGGCGCACCTCGATCCCCCTGCCGCCGGCGTAGCTGGCGGATAGGCGAGCGTTCGGGTCGGGCACCCCGGCCCTCCCAGGGTCGCCCGACTCCCGTACGGGCGGGGCCGCGACCGCGGAGGCCCTCAGGGCCCCAGCGACAGACCGGGCGGTCTCGGCGTCGGCGCCGGCGCGCCCCGCCGCCGTCCTCAGGAGGAACGTGTACACGTTTCCCGACTCAAAACGGACAATCTCGAGGTAGTGGTTGAGGTCGCAGCCCGGCAAGGCCGGGCGTTCCCATGCCAGCTCGGTGGAACCGCCCTCGGCCACCTCGCCGACCGGGCCGGCGGTGACCCACGCGCCGGCGGCCCCCTCGAGGATGTTCCGGTTCACGTAGTTGAAGTAGTCCCCCGGGGCCGTGTCGCCCAAGGGGCGCACGTACAAATCAATGGCCTGGCCCCCGGGGCCCGAGAGTTCGTAGGCCATCGGGGCGGCCTCCAGCGCCCTCCAGCCCGCCGGGACCGCGACGGTGAACCCCGGCCCGGCCAGGGCGCCGCCCGTCGGCGAGGGGGCCGCCCCCGAGACCGCCAGCACCGCCAGCGCGAAGATCACGGCCCTCTTCGAGCCCCTCAGTAACTTCATGTCGGTCTCACCCCCTTCTCCCTATAAACGAAGGTCTTCCGCATCTTCCCGATGGTTGTTTGAACCCACCCGCCGCCGGTTTTCCTGCCTAGAACCAGAACAAGAGCCCGCCACTCATGAGGCGGGCCCACCTGTCGCCTTATGACGCGATTGATGAAAGCCAGCCTACGGGGCCAGAAAAGCCCGGCTCAGCGGCTAGTCTCAATGATGACCGGAGTCCCGTCGGAGGCCCAACGATACAGCCCCTCCGCATCGGCGGCCGACAGGGCGATGCACCCATGAGTCGGCCCGGGTTCCTCCTGTCCCGTCGCATCGTTGATTTTGTAAGCATGAAAACCGAAGTTCCCTTTGAACTGCAGAAAGTGTCGAAGCAGAAACTCATGTCCGACCTCTGACCGCCACATTGATGTGTGAACTGTTCCGAGGTGACCGGTGACAGTGAACTGCCCCAACGGCGTGGGGGTCGTGGGATCGCCCGAACTGTACGCTTGGAAACGAGAGACCTCCTCCCCATCGACGAATAAGCGCACAACGGCCATGGCTGACTCGGCATCCACGAGGACGTGAATGAGCTGTCCCGCCGTCTTTGGCGGGGCAGGAAGCTCCGGTCGGGCAGCCGGCTGGGGCGAGGTTGCCACGGCCTCCTCGCTGGCCGGCCACCCGGCTCCCAAGAGGAGAACCGCTATCAAAAGGGAAGCTGCTAACAGCTTGGCGTCCTGGCGGCCGGTGAACAAGCACACCACTCCGTCGATGGACTGTATACGACAGCCTTCGACAAAATGGCGTTGATTTCCTCTCTTTCCAATAGGGGGTTTCGTCTGAAACCCTATTCTATCGCCGTTCGGCCAGCTAGTGTTGGTATTTAGGCTTTGTTCAACGCCCGACGTTTCTACACCGGCCCAACCTTTCGGACCGTCGTCGTCCGCCCCATACGAGAAGCCCGCCACTGTTCGTGGCGGGCTCTCGTTCGTCCTATGCGTCGGCGGGCGCGGGTGCGTCAGGCCGTCTCTTCCTTCTTCTTGGTCTTCGTGGCCCGGTCGGCCGAGGTCACCAAGAGGGGTTCCTCTCGCCGCTCGACCGTCTTGTCGGTGATGATGCACTTGGCCACGTCGTTCCGGCTGGGCACGTCGTACATCACGTTGAGCATGATGTCCTCCATGATCGCCCGGAGCCCGCGCGCGCCGGTGGCGCGGTGCAGGGCCTCCTTGGCGATGGCGTGGAGGGCCTCGTCGGTCACCTCGAGGTCGATCGAGTCCAGCTCGAAGAACTTCTGATACTGCTTGGTCAGCGCGTTCTTGGGCTCGGTGAGGATGCGGATGAGGGCCTCCTCGTCGAGGGCGTCAAGCCAGGCGATGACCGGCACGCGGCCGATGAACTCGGGGATCATCCCGTACTTCAGGAGGTCCTGCGGCATGATCTGCGACAGGATGTCGCCGATCTTCCGCTCTTCCTTGGGCTGAAGCGCGGCCCCGAAACCCATGGACTTCTTGCCCACGCGGTTCATGATGATCTTGTCGATGCCCTCGAAGGCGCCACCGCAGATGAACAGGATGTTCGTCGTGTCGATCTGGATGAACTCCTGGTGCGGGTGCTTCCGGCCGCCCTGCGGCGGGACCGAGGCCACGGTCCCCTCGAGGATCTTCAGGAGAGCCTGCTGCACGCCCTCGCCAGAGACGTCGCGGGTAATCGACGGGTTCTCGGACTTGCGGGCGATCTTGTCGATCTCGTCGATGTAGACGATGCCCTTCTCGGCCTTCTCGATGTCGTAGTCGGCCGCCTGGATCAGCTTGAGAAGGATGTTCTCGACGTCCTCCCCGACGTAGCCGGCCTCGGTCAGCGAGGTCGCGTCGGCGATGGCGAAGGGGACGTTGAGGATGCGTGCCAGGGTCTGGGCGAGGAGGGTCTTGCCGACGCCCGTCGGGCCGAGCATTAGGATGTTGGACTTCTGGAGCTCGACCTCATCCATCTTGCCGCCGAGGTTGACCCGCTTGTAGTGGTTATAGACGGCGACCGACAGGATGCGCTTGGCCTTCTCCTGGCTGATGACGTACGAATCCAGCTGGGACTTGATCTCGCGGGGCTTGGGCACGTCCTTGAGTTCGAAGTCCATTTCTTCGTTGAGCTCTTCTTCGATTATCTCGTTGCAGAGCTCGATGCACTCGTCGCAGATATACACGCCGGGGCCGGCGACGAGCCGCTTGACCTGATCCTGAAGTTTGCCGCAGAAGGAGCACTTCAGTTGCCCGGTCTTCTCGTCCGTGAATTTGAACATGCCTTCACCCCCTTACGGGTTCTTTGGCCCTTTGATACTGGCGACCGTGGACAGGATGCTGTCGACGATCCCGTAGTCCTTGGCCTCTCCGGCCGACATCCAGAAGTTGCGGTCGGTGTCGCGGGCGATCTTGTCGATGGGCTGGCCCGTGTGCCTGGACATGATCTCGTTGATGATCTCGCGGGCCTTCAGGATCTCTTTGGCGCCGATCTCGATGTCGGCCGCCTGGCCCTGGACTCCGCCCAGAGGCTGGTGGATCATCACCCTGGCGTGCGGGAGGGCGAACCGCTTGCCCTTCCGACCGGCGGTCAGGAGGACGGCGCCCATGCTGGCGGCCATCCCGACGCAGATGGTGTTGACGTCGGACTTGAGGTACTGCATGGTATCGTAGATGGCCAGTCCGGCGTGCACGTCCCCGCCCGGGGAATTGACGTAAATCATGACGTCTTTTCCGGGGTCCTCTCCGTCCAGGAACAGGAGCTGAGCGATGACGAGGTTGGCCACGTTGTCGTCGATCTCGCTCCCGATGAAGATTATGCGGTCTTTGAGTAGGCGTGAGTAGATGTCGTAGGCCCGTTCGCCACGGGCCGTCTGCTCGACGACCATCGGTACGAGGTAACCCATCTAATCCCTCCCTTGTGGAACCATTCAGGGCCGCGAGGGACCTGCCGTCACGCGGCCGGCGGCGGGGTTGGGGCTGTCTCGGCGGCGCCTTCGGCCTTCGGCTCGGGCTCGACCTTGGTCAGGAAGCGCACCGCCTTCTGCAGGGTGATGCTCTCCTTGAGGGAGTCGAGCCGCTCGCGGTCGCCGAAGAGCTTGCGGATGTCGTCCGGGGACCGGCCATAGAGCTTGGACAACCGGGCCATCTCCAGGTTCACGTCGCCGTCGTCGGCGGTCAGGCCCTCGGCCTTGGCGACCGCCTCGAGGACGAGGTCGTTCTTGACCCCGTTCAGCGCGGCGGGACGGAACTGTTCGCGCATCGCGTCCACGGTCTGGCTGGTGTAATCGAGGTACTTCTCCATCGTCATCTTCTGGTCTTCCAGCCGGTGCTCGAGGTCGTGGACCATCTCGTCGACCCGGCGGTTGACCATGGTCTCGGGGACGTCGACGGTGGCGTTCCCAGCGACCTTCTCGATGACCGCCTCGCCGTACTTGCGGCGGGACTCAGACTCGGCCGTGAGCTGCAGGCGTCGCCGGATGGACGTCTTGAGGTCCTCGAGGTCCTTGGCCCCCAGCCCCTTGGCGAACTCGTCATCCAGGGGCGGCAGCTCGCGCTTCTTCACCTCGCGGACCTTGACCTTGAACGTGGCGTCCTTGCCGGCCAGTTCAGTGGCTCGGTAGTCGGCCGGGAAGGTCACCTTGACGTCGCGTTCCTCGCCGGCCTTGGCGCCGACCACACCCTCCTCGAAGCCGGGGATGAAGGTGTGCGAGCCGAGCTCGATCAGCTGGCCCTCGGCCTTGCCGCCGGCGAAGGGCACGCCGTCGATGAAGCCCTCGAAGTCCATGACCACGAAGCTCCCGTTCTCCGCCGGCTGGTCGACCGCGACCAGTTGCGCCTGGCGGGCCTGTAGGGTCTCGAGCTCCTTGGCCACCTCTTCTTCCTTTATATCGACTTTTTCGGGCTGGATATCAAGCCCTTTGTACTGGCCTAAGGTGACTTCCGGCTTGACCTCGACGGTGGCCGTGAAGTGGAGCGGCTTCCCTTCTTCGAACTCGACCACGTCGACCTCGGGGCGGTCGATCGGCTCCACCTTGGCTTCGTCCAGCGCGGCCGGATACGATTCCTGCAGGGCGTGGTCGAGGGCCTCTTCTTTCAGGTATTCCCGACCGACTCGAAGCTCAACCAGGTGCCGGGGAGCCTTCCCGCGGCGGAAGCCGGGAACATTGACCCGACCCGCCACGTGGCGATAGGCCTGCTGATAGGCCTTGGCGACGGCCTCCTCATCCACGGTAACGTCCAGCTTGACCCGGTTCTTGTCTAGCTTTTCCAGCGCGACCTTCATCTATCCAGGGTTCCTCCGTTCTCGGCGGTAACTGCGTCGATTGGCTTATTGATTGGCTCGAACGACCGCCGTATCGCAGGGTTAGGCTCTTCCATTATACCACAGCCATCTCTGGCGGCTCAACCCAACGCACGGGCGCGTTTACCTGGGTTTTCGAACCGGCGTTCGGTCAGAGCAGGGTCGGCGGCGCCCCTTCAAGGGGGAAGTGGTCGAGGGACATGGCCCGGCGGACGGCGGCCATCGTCTCGTCGCCCAGTCGACGGGCTCTCGCGGTGCCGGCCATCAGGATGTCGGTGATCAGGCGCGGCTTTGCTTGATAATATGCCCGGCGTTCGCGCGAAGGGGCCAACCGCTCGATGAGGAGTTCGGCCATGGCGCGCTTGCACTCGACGCAGCCGACACGTCCGCCGCGGCAGGCGCCTTCGGCGTCGTTCAGCGCGTCTGCGGGTTGGAAGGCCCGCCGGTAGGCGAAGACGGCACAGACCTCCGGGTGGCCGGGGTCGGTGGCCCGAGCCCTGGACGGGTCGGTGACCGCCCGCCCGACCTTCTCCCGGATGACCTCCGGGGGGTCGGCCAGGTCGATGGAGTTGCCGAGGCTCTTGGACATCTTGGCCCGCCCGTCCAGACCGACCAGGCGCGGGACGGAGCCGAGGAGCCCCCGCGGCTCGATTAGCGCCGGCCCCTCCGGTCCGGGGTAGAGTTCGTTGAAGCGGCGGATGACCTTGCGGGCCAGTTCGATGTGGGGCAGCTGGTCCTCGCCGACCGGCACCAGCTCGGCCCGGCAAAAGGCGATGTCCGCGGCCTGGCTGACCGGGTAACCCAGGAAGCCATAGGTCAGGTCGGAGTAGCCGTGCTCCGCCGCCTCGGTCTTGATGGTCGGGTTGTGGCGAAGGGCGTTGACCGTGACGAGCATCGAGAAAAACACCGTCAACTCGGCGATGGCCGGGACGAGGGACTGGACGACGATGGTCGCGACCTCCGGGTCGATCCCGGCCGCCAGGTAGTCCAAGGCCAGGGCACGGACGCCCGCGGCGATCCCCTCCGGCCGCTCGAAATGGGTCGTCAGGGCCTGAACGTCGGCGATGAGGATGAGCGTGTCGTACTCGTGTTGCAATCGGACGCGGTTGGCCAGGGAGCCGGCCAGGTGCCCGAGGTGCAGTGGGCCCGTGGCCCGGTCCCCGGTGAGGATGCGGGGGCGGTTCGCGATGGGGCGATTCATGCTGGGGCGGTTCATCATGCTGGGGCGGTTCATGCGGAAGACCTCCTTCTTTCCGTCGCGAGGATCCCGCGGGAAAACGAAAACCCCGTCCCGCGAGAAACGCAGGACGGGGTATCAGCCCGTGGTGCCACCTGATTTGGCGCCGCGACGGCGGCGCCCACTCTACAAGCACGGGAGATTCGGCCGCGCTTGGCGCGCCGCCGGCTCCGATGCCGTCCCCGGGTAACGGCGGGGTTCCGTCGGACAACTACTCGGGTCGGTCCCGGGGCGCCGGTTGAGGCGGCCCTTTCCGACTGACCTTTTCGCTCCGACCTCGCGGGGCCATTCAGACCTGCATCCGGCGCCGGATTCGCACCCTCCCGGCTCTCTGGGGCCTTCCGCTCCCGGTCCTACTCTTCCCGCTCATCGGTCGATTCTCTTGAGCCAAATGATATCCGAGGCGAACGGAATCGTCAAGCCCTGCCCCGCCCGGCCGGTCACAACAGCCGGTCCAAGGCGTCGATGCCGTTCTCGTAAAGCACGATCAGCGCGCCGTCCTGAGGGATGGAGTCGTGCAGGAATCCGCCGGCGTACAACTCCTTCGCCATCACCCTGCGGACGTATCTGAAGAGGTGCATCATCATGTTCTCGGGCGGCACTCCCTGCCGGCCCGCGGTCGTCGAGGGTTGCAGTCGCATGACTTCTCCTCCCGGTCGGGTCTCTCCCGTGCCCCCGTTCCCACCACTCATTCGACCTTGAGCCAGAGGGTCTTCAGGTGGGCCGGTTCGTCGCTGGTCACCGGGAGATCCGGCGGTTGAGGCGCATAGCGCGAGGCGGTCACGCGCCGTCCGGCGGCGGTCACGGCCCCTTGGACGGTGGCCACGAAGTCTTCCGGCCGCAGACGGGCGGCGTTGGTCGAGGCGAGCAGGACGCCGCCGGGGGCGAGCAGCGGGAGGACGTCGCCGACCAGGCGCCCATAGTCCTTCTCGGCCCGAAAGACGCCTGACCGCTTGGAGGTCGAGAAGGTGGGCGGGTCGAGGACGATGGCCGAGAAGACCCGGCCCTTGCGGGCCAGCCGGCGGATCCAGTCGAAGACGTCGCCGTAGATGAAGTCGTGGCCGGCCGGGTCGAGGTCGTTGAGGCTCATGTTGCGCCGGCCCCAATCGAGGTATTTGCGCGAGAGGTCGAGACTGGTGACGCGCATCCCGGCCTTCGCCGCGCAGACGGAGAACCCGCAGGTGTAGGCGAAGGTGTTGAGGACCTCGCCGCTGATCGCTCCGGCGCCGGTGATCGGCGGGAAGCCCGCGCCCACGTGGTCCACCAGGAAGCGCCGGCGGTTATCCCGTTGGTCGAGGAACAGGCCGACCGAGTAACCTTCCTTGAAGCTGAGGGCGAAGCGCACCCCGTTCTCGCGGACGATGACTTCCTCCGGGGCCTCGGCGCCGAGAAGATGGCGAGGAGAGGCCTCGGCGGGCGCGGCCACGCGGACGTCCCGTCGAAGGAAGCGGTGATAGGCACCCCGCAGACCCAGGGTCGCCAGATAGCCTTCGAGGACCTCGAGGCGCGCCGAGTCCAGCTCTCCTTCAGCCTGTGACAGCAGATAATCGCCCAACCGGTCGACGTACCAACCGGGGAAACCGTCGGCGGCCCCGTGGATGAGACGGTAGGCATCGGTCTCCGTCTCATCGATGACGGCGCCGCGGAGAGCCAGGCGTGGGTCGGCGGCGAGGTCGGCCGGCGCGCGGAAGACTCGTTCCTCCCCGCTCGTCGGATGGACGAGGTGCAACTCCTCGGCGTGGAGACAGACCCGAGCCGCCGCCCCCCCACCGTATAGCCGATCACCGAGCACCGGGAAACCGGCCGACGCGGCCTGCGCCCGGATCTGGTGCGTCCGCCCCGTCTCCGGTTCGGCCTTGATGATGGTCAGTCCCGGATGCGGCCGTTCGCAGACGGTGAAGCGGGTGACCGCCCGCTCCCCCTCCGGGCCGGCCCCCGTCAATGGTCTGGCGACGTATCTTGCTCCGGCGCGGACGATGCTCGACTCGATCGTCGTCATCTCGAAGTTCACGGGCCGGTCAGTCAGCAGACGATAGACCTTCCCCACGGTGTGGGCCGCGAACTGTTGGGTCAGGGACCGCCGGGCCGCCGACGACTTGGCGAAGGCGATGACCCCGGAGGTCTCCTTGTCGAGACGGTGGACGATGGACAGGTCGGACCATCGCGGTTCACGGTCGCGGAGCCACTCGAAGAGCCCCTCGCCCGAATAGGGGTCGGGTGAGTGCGTGTTCAACCCGGGTGGCTTCGCCACCACGAGAAGATGTTCATCCTCGAATATGATGAAGCCGGTGGGGGATTTCATGTGCTGCCTCCGGTGGATGAGTCTACCTTCGGGGCTGACCGGCGTACACTTTTCTCGATGAACGTCCCGGACGCCTCCTGGCCGGTGAGAAATGAGTGGTCCACCCTTTCCCTGACCAAAGCGGTCCATCCGCAAGGCCCGCGTTCGCGGAGATATTGATTCCATCGGGTTCTACGGAGTTGCCCGCGTGCTTTCGTGAGCTAAAGCAGAGGCTTTCCGCCGTCGCCGCTCGGGCCCAAAATGTAAATTTTCTTTAAGGAAAGGGCGTCCCAATGCAGGAAAATGTAGGTCGATGTCGAAAACTCGATCCACGGAGGTGATAGACATGGCAGTCGCTAAGCCCAAGGCCGCTCCGAAGAAGAAGGTCGCCGCGAAGAAGCCGGCCGCGAAGAAGCCGGCCGCGAAGAAGACCGCTACGAAGACCGCTACGAAGAAGAAGTAATGAAGTCGGCCTGCAAAGGCCGGCTTTCCCTATGTGGGACTGACCAAGAACGGTAACCCGGTTCAGTCTCAGATGACGGCGCCCTTCGGGCGTCGCTTTTTTCCGCGGAGACAGCGCTCGAGTCGAAGGCCGTCGCCCGCTTCATCCGCATAAAGCACAGTGAAACAAGAAGACCCCGGTCTCGACAATGAGACCGGGGTCTTGTTCGTTCATGGACCGTCACCGGGTCTAGCCCGAGTGACGGAAGTTGACGATGTCGCCGTCTTTGACGCTGTACTCCTTGCCCTCCAGGCGGAGGAGACCGTGCGCCTTGATTTCGTTCATCGAATTGTGCTCCTTCATCGCGTCAAAGGAACAGACCTCGGCCTTGATGAAGCCGCGCTCGATGTCGGTGTGGATCTTGCCGGCCGCCCGCTTAGCGTCGGTGCCGCGCTTGATGGTCCACGCCCGGACCTCGTCCTCACCGACGGTGAAGAATGAGATCAGGTCGAGATGGTGGTAAGCGGCTCGGGCCAGGCGGTCGAGGCCGCCCTCGGTCAGACCATACTCGCCCATGAAGGTCCGGCGGTCCTCGGGAGGCAGCTCGCTCAGCTCCGCCTCGACCCGGCCGGAGAACTCGACGACCGGCGTCTCGAGGGCGGCGCCGAAGGCGGCCAACCCGTCGCGGGACGGGTAGGACTGCTTCCTCAACTGCTCCTCGTCGAGATTGGCGGCGATGATCAACGGCTTTAGCGTGAGAAAGGCGTATCCGCGAAGAATCGCCTTCTCCTCTTCACTCAGGCCGAGGCTGGCGATGAGCCGTCCTTCTTCGAGGGCGGTGCGGCAGCGTTCCAGGATCGGGATCTCCGCCTCCTGTTCCTTGCTCCGGTTGCGGGTCTTCCCAAGGACCTCGAGGCGCTTCTCGACCACGCCGAGGTCCGACACGGACAGTTCGAAGATGACGTCCTGGACGTCGCGCAGCGGGTCGATCTTCCCGTCGGTCGCCGGCACGCTTTCATTGGCAAAAGCGCGGGCGACCAGGATGATGGCATCGACGTTGCGGATCTCGGCGAGGAACTGGTTGGCCCCGCCCCGGCCCCCCCCACCGACCTCGCGGCTCAGGCCCGGCAGGTCGATGAACTGGATGCGGGCGTGGATGGTCCGCTCCGGTTTGTAGAGCTCGGAAAGGAAGTCGACCCGCGGGTCGGCCACCTTGGCCACGCCGACGTTCCGCTCGGACTTCCCGGTCCAGCCGGCGGCCGAGGTCACCGCCGAACCCCCGGTGAGGAGATTGAAGATGGTCGTCTTGCCGGTGGCCGGCAGGCCGACGAGGCCGATGTCCATTGAACGTGCCTCCTTGACACAGCAAACGGCAGGACTGGGCCTGCCGTTTACCGTACGCACTCATTGAGCGGAAGACGGGATTCGGACCCGCGACCCTCGCCTTGGCAAGGCGATGCTCTACCACTGAGCTACTTCCGCGTGATACCGACGGTGCGGGCGGGGAGACTTGAACTCCCACGGGGATAACCCCAACGGATCCTAAGTCCGTAGCGTCTGCCGTTCCGCCACGCCCGCGGGACCTGTGGGCCATGATGGGGTCGAACCATCCACACCCCGCTTAAAAGGCGGGTGCTCTACCGCTGAGCTAATGGCCCAAGATGGCTGGGGCGGTTGGATTCGAACCAACGAATGCAGGATCCAAAGTCCCGTGCCTTACCACTTGGCTACGCCCCAGTATGTGACCCGGCCGACGGATGACCGACGGCCGTCCCGCGCGCCCGGCAGGACTCGAACCTGCGACCTGCTGGTTCGAAGCCAGCCACTCTATCCAGCTGAGCTACGAGCGCGTATGTTATTGAACGCCCCGGCCCCAGCCTTGATGACATCGGACCTGAGGCATCGTCCGGACTTGGGTGAATGACGGGGCTCGAACCCGCGGCCTCCAGGGCCACAACCTGGCGCTCTAACCAGCTGAGCTACATCCACCATGGCTTTGGCGGGCTCGAAAAAAGCCCACGTTCAGCAAACTTTATCTTAACATAGGCGAACGGTGAATTCAAGCCACGCCGCGCCGGCCGTGTCGCCGGCCGTCGGCGACGCCATAATAAGACCAGCTACACGACGGTGCTCAGCGGCGCCGTGATGGGTTTTCCGACAAAAAAGGCTTGCGGACGAGCCCGCAAACCTCTGACGACGAAATGGCGCGCCTGGCAGGAATCGAACCTGCGGCCAGCTGCTTAGAAGGCAGCTGCTCTATCCCCTGAGCTACAGGCGCAGCGCTTGAGCGGGTGATGGGAATCGAACCCACGTGTCAAGCTTGGAAGGCTCGCGCTCTACCATTGAGCTACACCCGCGATTTGACGGCTCGTGAAGGCGAATCACCGGTCGATTCGCTTACACAGTATAGCATAAACCGAATGACGGCGTCAAAATCGGTAGCACTGAATCGGTAGCACTGAAACAAGGCGACGACGGGATTTCTTAAGCTTTCGGTGGTTCAGAAGATCTCTTGGTCAGCGACTTCTCCAGCCTCTCCAGACTCGCCGCCATCTTGTTCGTATTGCTCCAGATGTTCATCAGGGCGAAGCCAATCATGAACAGTAGGAAAAGCACCAGGAAGTCCACGCGTCACACCTCGCTCGTTCGAAAGGTGAGCCGAGGCCGGGGGCATCCCCGGCCTCGACTTCACTCGTTCACTTGCCCGTGAGGGTGTTGGTGATCTTCGCCGTGGCCTGGAGGGCCTGCATCCAGGTCTGGTATTGGGCGCTGACCCCATCCGAGATGACCGCTTCCTTGACTTCGGCCTTACTCGCTTCGAACGTCGGGGCCTGACCGGTGACCGAGAGCAGCTGGATGATGTGCCAACCGTACTGCGTCTCGACCGGCTGGGAGATCTCGTTCGGCTTGAGGGCGAAGGTGGCCGCCTCGAAGGCCGGGTCCATCTGACCGTGGCCGAAGGTGCCCAGGTCGCCGCCCTGAGCCTTGTTGGTGTCGTCGGTGGACTTGGCCTTGGCCAGGGTGGCGAAGTCGGCGCCCTTGTCCAACTGCGCCTTGATGGCCTTCGCCTCGGCCTCGGTGGCTACGAGGATGTGCCGGGCGTGGAACTGCCGCTTGTCGAAGTCGTTGGTGTGGTCCTGGAAGTACGTCTGCAGGGTGGCGTCATCGGTCTTGACGTCCTTGCCGAGGATCTTCTCGACCTTCAACTGGAACCGGACGTTGTCCTTGAGGTTGTCCATGGTCATCCCGTTGGCCTGGAGGACCTGGTTCAGCTTGTCGTCGCCGCCGACCTTGTTCTTCAGCTGAGTGATCTTGGCCGTGATGTCGGCGTCGGTGACGGTGCCGCCGGCCTTCTTCAGCTCCAGGTCGAGCAGCTTCTCGGTGATGAGTTGGTCGAGGCTGCTGGGTCCATAGTCGGTGACCATCCGGTCGTACAGCTGGGCCTTGGTGATGGCCGCGCCGTTCACGCTGGCCACGGCCTGGGACTCAAGCTTGCCGCTCGAGCGGCCGATGGCATAGCCCCCGCCCCCGCCGATGAGCAAGGCGAGCACGATGATAATGATGGTCGCCGCCCGCGAGAACGGCGCGATGGGCTGAACTGGGTTCGATCTGGACAATCCGGTCTCCTCCTCTGGGGCCAGCCGGCTGAAACAGCGCCGGGGCTGTCACATGTTTGGTTCGATCTTTCCCATGCTGCAGAGCGGAACGATGGAGGTGTTGAAGTAGATCTCGGCATGGAGCACCGGGCGGTCGGCCAAGTCGTACATGACCTCATCCCAACTGAAGATGGGTTCACCGACGGGCAACCGCAGGGCCTTGCTGACTTGCTTGTCGACGATCCGGGCCTTGAACCAGGCGATGCGGTGGGTGACCTCGAGGCCGCAGGCCCGCTTGACGGTGCTGTAGATGTTGTCCGGGGCCGTCCAGGCGTTGGGGTCCTTGACCAACACCAGCGGAAAGCGGATGACGCAGTAGATGGCGGGTTTGTCGTCGGCGCAGTAGGTCCGTTCGAGGACGTGCAGCCCATCACCCTTGGCGATCGACAAGGGGGCGGCAAGCTCGGTGGACGCCACTTCGTTGTGGGTCCGGCTGATCAGGACAGCCTTGTTGTAGCCGGCGCTGCGAATCATCTGGTTGAAGTCGACGATCGTCTCGATCCGCGCCTTGGCCCCAAGGGCGCTGGGATGGATGAAGGTGCCGATTCCCTGCCGCTTGGTGACCAGCCCTTCCCGCTCCATGGCCAGAAGCGTCTCGCGGATGGTCGCCCGGCTGACCCCCAGCCTCAAGGCCAGGGCGCTTTCCGACGGAAGGCGGTTGTCGGCCTGCACCCTCATCTCGCTCAGGTTCTCGGTAAGCAGTTCCCGTACGCGCTCATGAAGCGGTGCGGCCGCTAGCCGTTTCATCTTGCCCCTCCCTGGTCGCCGCGGTCTGCAGACTGCCCCAACTCGGCCCGGCGGCCGAAGGCTTCAATGCCGCGGTTCTTCAAAGGTGTGTTCGCCGGGTGCAGCCGTTTCCCTCTTTTGCGGTCGCCCGGTCATTATTGGGTGGCAAGGCAAAACTCGTCATCCATGGGCCACGACCAGGAAGAACAGGATGCATTCGTCGCCATCGAATGGCGGCCGGCGGCAGGAAATCGGCAGACCGCGGGCGTAGTCTTACATGCTTGTCAGACGTCTAGCCATTAGTCGGCGGCGGTTGCTAGACGAGACTATAAGATGAAAGGAGCTGAACGACCTTGAAGGACACGTTGATCTGCAAGGGCATGGCCTTCTACAGCTATCACGGCGACGCTCAGGAGGAGACCGTCCTCGGCCAGAAGTTCACCATCGACCTCGAGCTCGAGTACGACATGAGCGAGCTCATCGCCCAGGACAGGCTGAGCGGGTTCGGCTACGTCGAGGCCTATCAGACGACCAAGCGGGTGGTCACCGAAGAAAGGTACAACCTCATCCAAAAGCTGGCCGAGCGCGTCGTCGAAGAGATCTTCAAGCTGAAGCCGGACTGCCGGGCGACGATCACCGTGATCAAACCCGGAGCGCCGGCCGGAGGCTACATGGACTACGCCGCCGTCCGGCTGGTCCGCGAAGGCCCCGCTTACCGAGGGTAGACACAGAAGCGCTCAAAACGAGGGGGGGAAGGGCGGCGTAAGGCGCCGCGCTTCCCCCCCATGCTTTCTAGCCGTCCTTCTCCGCGACCAGTTTCGCCCCCGCGGCTCGGGCTTCGTCCAACGCTTCCTTGAGCGGCGAGGCGCCCGGGTCGGGGGTCATCCAGTCGGTGTACGGCAGGAGGACCGTGCCGACCAGTTCGGTGTTGATGTGTCGGAAGCACGACTTGACGATGCGGACCTGCTTCTCAAAGACCTCCGGGCCGTAGCTCCCACTGACCCCGACGAAGATCCCGCGCTTCGGGCGCTGGACCCTGGTGACGAACCTCATCTTCCGCGCCGCCGGGTCGGCCTCGGTCCGGGTGAACTGGTAGCAGCGGTCGATGAAGGCTTTGGTCAGGGCGTTGAGCTCGTAGTAGTAGGTCGGCGCGCCGAGGACGAGGCCGTCGACCTCTTCGAAGGCCACGCCCAGGCGGGCCATGTCGTCCTTCTGGGCGCAGGTCGGGTGGGTGCGGCAGTAGTCGCAGTTCAAACAGAACTTTATCCGCAGGTCACGGAGGTAGAGCTTGTCGCACTCGGCCCCGGCCTCCCGGGCGCCGTCGAGGACGGCCGTGACCAGTTGATCAGTGTAACGACGCCGGCGTGGGCTCCCGACCAGACCAAGCACCCTCACGTCGTCGCCCCCTTCCCGCGATTGCCCTCGGCCTCATCGGTCAGGGCCCGGTGGAGGGGAAGGTAGCAGTCCTCCAAACGGTCCGAGACCTGCCGGTAGACGGAATACATCCGTCGGTAGACGGCGTTGGCGGCGGCGTCCGGGACGGTGGTCTCGGTCACCGGCAGCCAATCATGGACCTGCCGGAAGCTCATCAGGTGCCCGGTCGCGTAGGCGGCCAGGAAGGCCGCGCCCAACGGGCCTTCCGCCTTGGAAACGTATTCGATGGGCCGGCCGAGGGCATCGGACATGATCTGGCGCCACAGACGGCTGGTCGCTCCGCCACCGGTGGCCACCACTCGGCGGACCAGCGGGTCAAGGTCGGTCATGGAATCCAGGACGCCATAGGCGAAGGACTCGAGGGCCGCCCGGAAGACGTGGCCCTTGGTGTGGAAGGTGCTCAGACCGAAGACGGTCCCTCGGGCCAGGGCGTTGGCGGTCGGCGTGCGCCGCCCCAACAGGTGGGGGAGGAAGACGAGCCCGTCGGCTCCCGGCGGCGTGGCCGCCGCCTCCGCGTCGAGCAACGCGTACGGACTGCCCCCGGCGCGGGCCGCCTCGGCCGTCTCGGCCTGCCCGAACTGGTCGCGGAACCAGCGGACGAGGTCGCCGGTGGTCAGGATGGACGCGCCGAAGCGGACGAGCCCGCGTTTGTCGCTCAGATGAACCGTCCGGACGACACTCTCCAGGTCGACCAGGCAGATGATGGAGGTTCCGGCCGAGGCGAAGTTGATCATCATGTCACCGGGCTCGACGCAGCCCGACCCGAGAAGAGCGAAGAACGAGTCGCCCGTGCCGCAGACGACCGGCGTCCCCGGGGCCAGGCCGGTCTCGCTTGCCGCCTCTTCCGTGACCCCGCCGACGATATCGGCCGTCGTATGGATCGGCGGGAGGAGGCGGGTCGGCACGCCCAGCCGCTCGCACCAGGCTTTGTCCCAGGCGAGGCGGCCTCGGTCGAAGATCCCGCCCCACATGGCGGCGTTGTCGACGTCGATGGAGTACTCGCCGGTCAAGCGGAAAATGGCGTAGCTGTTGGCGGAGAGGACGACCGCGGATCGGCGGAAGATCTCCGGCTCATGCCGCTTCACCCAGAGGAGTTTGGGCAGGACCAGCTCCAGGGTGATCGGCTCGGGCAGGACCGCGTTGACCTCAGCCAGCTCGGTCACGGCTCGGTTGTCCGAGTAAAGGATGCCGTTCCTCAGGACGTGGCCGCTCTCGTCCACGAAGCCCAGACAGGGAGTGAGCCCGCTGACGGCGACGCCGGCCACCCGCCGGGGGTCGACCCCCGCCGCGCCCAGCACCGCCCGGGTGACGGCGCGGACGTCCTCCCACCAGGCCTGCTCGGCCTGGTGTTCGGCCCACCCCGGACGCGGTCTTATCACCGGGTGCTCGACGTAGTGACGGGCCAGTACCTGCCCGTCAAGGTCGGCCAGGGTGCCCTTGGTGCCCAGCGTGCCGATATCCAGCCCGAGAAAAAGCGGCTTCATTGGCTCTCCCCCGTCATTTCCCCGCGCCCGTTCCCGGGACCACGATGACGCGGTAGTTCTCGGGGTTGGCGGCCAGTTTGAAGCCCCGGTCGACGTCGCTCAGTGGGACCACGGCGGAAACGAAGGGACGCATGTCCACTTCCCTTAGGGAGATCATCCGGGCGGCCTCCCGGAAACTCTCCCGGTCCTGCCGGTACGTGCCGGTGATGGTGATCTCGTCGTAGTGGATGCCGTTGGCGTTGAGGCTGACGTTGGGGTCGGGGTGGGTCGACCCGTAGAGGACGACCGTGCCCCCTTTGACCGTCGCCTTGATGCAGTCCTCGACGGTGCGCGGCCCGCCGGCCGTGTAGAAGACGGCCTCGGCGCCCCGCCCATCGGTCTGGGCCCGGACGAAATCTACCATCGAGCCGGCCGTGGGGTCGACGGTCAGGTCGGCCCCGTGCTCCTCCGCCACCCGGCGGCGGGCGGCCGACGGCTCACTGACAATCACCCGCGCCCCGCGCAGCTTGGCCAGTTTGACATGGAGGAGGCCCATGATCCCGGCGCCGGTGACCACGACCGTGTCACCGAAGCGGATCCCGGCCCGCCCCACACTTCGGGTGCAGCAGGCGAGCGGCTCGGTCAGGCAGCCCTCTTCGTACGGGACGTCGGGGTTGAGGCGGTAGACCTCATATCCTCGGGCGAGCATGAAATCGGCCAGGCCGCCGGGCCCCCAAGCGGCCCCGGGCGCCGGCTGGTCGTCGGCATGGACGCACAGATGGTCGAGCCCCCGCCGGCAGAAGTAACATTCACCGCACCTCGTCAGCTGGGCGACCGTCACCAGGTCGCCCAGCTGGGCCTCGCTCATGACCGCCGACCCGCGCGCCCGGACCACGCCGGCGATCTCGTGACCGCCGAGGAACGGGTAGGGCCCTGAGCCTTTGTAGAAACGCTGCTCCATGGTGCAAAGCCCGACGGCCTTGACCTCGATGAGCATCTGGTCGGGGGCCGGGACGGGGACAGGCACGGTCTCCAGGGTTATCTGGCCGGGGCCGGTGAAGACCGCCCGGCGCATGGTCTTGGGAAGGTCGTTCCTCTGGCTCAAGTGGGGCGCCTCCTTGGTTTCCGTGAGGATTGTGGTTGGTTGTGTAGGTTGCGGTCAGCCCAGATGGCGGACGGCCTCGTCGGCCCCCCGGCCTTCGTGGATGATGGCCTCGAGGGCCCGGGTCATGGCCGTCGGGGACCGATGCCCCCAGACGTTCCGACCGATGGCCACGCCGGCCGCCCCGGCCTTGACGGCGTCGCCGATGCTCGCCAGGAAAGCTTGCGGGTCGTTGGTCTTGACCCCGCCAAGGACGACGACGGGCAGGTAGCTCGCGGCGATGACCTCCTCGTACCCGGGGACGTAGGGGGCCTTGACCACGTCGGCCCCCAGCTCGCCGGCGACCCGGACGGCCATTCGCAGATTGGCCACGTTCCTGAGTTCCGGCGGGCCGTCGAAGCCCCCGGGCAGCATCTCGGCGATGAGCGGCATGCCCCAGCGCTGGCAATCTTGGCCGATCTTCCCGAGGGCGTCGAGGGTGTGCTCCAACCCTTGGCCCAGGCAGCCGGACGCGATGACGGCGTCGGCCCCAAGCTCCAGGGCGGTTTCGACATCGAAGATCCAGGTCGTGTCGTGTCCCTCGGCCAGGGTGCTCGGCGACAGGTCAAGGCGGTAGATGAGTCCCTTCCCGCGGAGGGCGGACGAGAACCGCAGGGCCGCACCGTGGTTGAGGATGACCGCGTCGGCCCCCCCTTCGACGACCTTGCTGATGGCCTCGGCGGGCCGCTCCAGCTCGGGCGGGGTCGGGCAGTTCGACGGATGGTCCATGGCCACTATCAGGGTGCGACCGTCGGGCCTGAAGATACGTTCGAGACGACGTTTCTGCATTTCTGCGACCTCCACTCCATGGTGTACGAGCGTCCCAGATTCGACGTAAGCCGGCCGAGTCCTTTTAATATTCACCCGGCTTTGCCTCCTCTATCTGGATAAACAGCCGGCTGGTGACAAATAGGGCGCCGTTTGACCTTCTTGGAACTATTTTTCGCACCGGAATGAAACATTCCGGCGCAGGATTCCGGACAACGGTAGGCGAACTATATTATAACCCATCAGACGTCATACAGCTAGGCGTCCGACGTGTCCGGATGAAACCGTGGGGTCAACCCTTTCCCGATGGGGCGCTTTGCTGAATTCGGCCATGTTTAGCTGCAGATTCGTTCAGCTTGGAGGGTGAGACAGATGACACTTGACGGTCAGGTAGCCATCGTGACCGGGGCCGGCCAGGGGGTCGGTCGCAGCATCGGGCTGATGTTCGCCGGGGCGGGCGCGTCCGTGGTCCTGGTCGCCAGGACCCAGTCGGCCATTGACAAGGTGGCCGAGGAATGCCGCCAGAAGGGCGTCCGAGCGTTGGCCATCGCCGCCGACGTCGCCGACGAGGCGACGGTCAAGGACATCGTCGCGAAGACCGTGGCCGCGTTCGGCCGCCTCGACATCCTGGTCAACAACGCGGGCGTGATCGTCCCGGCCGCCGTGGTCGACACCGAGCTCAAGGACTGGGAAAGGGTCGTCGCCACCAACCTCACCGGCGCCTTCCTGTTCATGAAGTATTGCGGCCGCGAGATGATGGCTCGCCGCCGGGGTCAGATCGTCAACATCTCCTCGGCCGCGGCCAAGGTCCCGTTCCACGAGTTCGGCACCTACGCCGCCACCAAGGCCGGGATGCTCGGGCTGACCAGGGTCCTGGCCGATGAGATGAAGCCCTATAACGTCAGGGTCAACGCGATAAACCTGGGCCTGACCGACACGCCGGCCGTCCGCAACCGCCTCAACGTCGACCCGGCCGACCTGCTCAAACCCGAGCAGATTGCCTCCGTCGCCCTCTTCCTGGCCTCCGACGCCTCCTCCGGGATGACCGGGACCGACGTCGATGTCTTCGGGAACAGGGCATGATCGGGGATTCGCCAGGGGCCTGGCGCGGAAAACCGGCTCCGAGCCCGCCGGCCGGCCGGTGAGCGGACCCAAGATGTGACCCAGCCGCGCGGAAGGTGAGCCCTTGTACGACCTTTTGATCAAGAACGCCCATATCGTGACGGTCAACGCCCAGCGCCAGGTGATCTTCCCCGGCGCCGTGGCGATCACCGGAGACACCATCCAGGCCGTCGGCAAGACCGGCGACTTCGAGGGGGCCGAGGCCCGGCGGGTCATCGACGCCGTCGGCTCAGCGGTCTTTCCCGGGCTCGTCAACACCCACACCCATCTGTTCCAATCTCTGCTGAAGGGCCTGGGTGATGACCGCCCGCTGTCGGAATGGCTGGTCACGGCGACGCTGCCGAGCGCCGTGCAGTTCCGTGAGACCGAGATCCACACCTCGGCCGTCCTGGGTTGCCTCGACGCCCTCCACAGCGGGACCACCACGATCCTCGACTACAACTACTGCCATCCCGTCCCCGGACTCGGGGACGCGACGGTCCAAGGCTTCCGAGACGTCGGCATCCGCGCCATCCTCGGCCGCGGGATGACCGTGGCCGGCGAGCGCTTCGGCGTCCCGCCCGAGATGCGATCGACGCCGGACCGCGTCTTCGCCGACTTTGAGCGGCTCTACGACGCCTATCACGGGGCCGACAACGGCCGGCTCCGCGTCTGGCTGGCGCCGGGTTCGGTCTGGGGGAACACCCCCGAGGCCCTGCGCCGAGCGCGGGCGGTGGCCACCGAGGTCAAGACGGGGATCACCATCCACGTCTCGGAGACCCCCTGGGACCGCCAGTCCGCCGGGCTCGTCCACGAAGGTCGCAGCGACTTCGGGGCCCTGGCCGCTTACGGCGTTCTCGGCCCGGACGTCCTCCTCGTCCACTGTGTCCACCTGACCCCCGAAGAGATCCGTCTGGCCGCCGAGTCTGACGTGAAGATCTCGCACAACGCGGTCAGCAACATGTACCTGGCCTCGGGGGTGGCCCCCGTGCCGGCCATGCTCCGCGCCGGCCTGACCTGCTCCATCGGGACCGACGGGGCGGCCAGCAACAACACGCAGGACATGATTGAAGCCCTGAAGATGACCGTCCTCATGCACAAGGTCGTGACCATGGACGCGACGGCCCTGACCGCCGAGAAGGTCCTCGAGATGGCGACCATCGACGGGGCCCGGTCCATCGGCATGGGCGACCTGATCGGTTCGATCGAGCCCGGCAAGCGGGCCGACCTCTTCATCTTCGACCCATCCACGACCCCGCGCTCCGTGCCCATGCATCACCCCGTCTCGAGCCTGGTCTACTCCGGCGGCGCCGGCAACGTCGTCACCGTCATCGTGGACGGGCGCGTGCTCATTGACGGCGGCGAGGCCGTGACCATCGACGAACGGGCCTTCCTGGCCCGGGCCCAACGGATCTCGGCCGCCCTGGCCGAGCGGGCCGGCACGGCCGAACTGGTCCGGAGCCGTCCCTGGCGGGCCCTCCCTCAAAAAAACGATCGTCCATAAGATTGGAAGGGACGTGCACAGGATTGGCTGCTCAAGTGACCATGCCCAAACTGGGCTTGACCATGATCCAAGGCAAAGTGGTGAAATGGCTGGTTGCCGAAGGAGCAACCGTAAACAAGGGACAGACCGTCGTCCAGGTCACCACGGAGAAGATCGCCAACGTGGTTGAAGCGCCGGCCGAAGGCGTGCTCCGCAAGATTCTCGTGGCCGAAGGCAAGACCGTCCCCGTGCTGACGACCCTGGCCATCATCGCCGGCCCTTCCGAGGACATCAGCGCGGCCCTCGAAGCCGCGTCCAAGCCCCCTTCGATCTCGGGGGTCGTGGCCGGCGCGGCCGTTCCAGCCGCCCCCAAGGCCGCCCCCGTCGTCTCGACCGCGGCCGCGACCGCGCCCCTCGCCGCCCGCCCGGCGGCCGACAGCGAGTCCATCAAGGTCTCCCCGGTCGCCCGCAAGCTGGCCGAGGAAGCCGGCCTGAACCTGGCGACAGTCAATGGCAGCGGCCCGGGTGGCCGCATCCTGCGCGAGGACGTCGAGCGGGCTCTCGCCGCCCGCGCGGCCGCCGCCGCTTCACCGGCCGCGATTTCCCCGGCTGCCGCCCCCGCTCCGACCGGCGCTGCCGCCGGCGGTCCGGTCAAGGCCTCGCCGGCCGCCAGAAAGCTGGCCGAGCAGAAGGGCCTGGACCTGTCCACGATCAGGGGGTCGGGTCCGGAGGGCCGCATCCTCACCGAAGACGTCGAGCGGGCCGCCGCGGGCGGTTCTGCCGCGACCGCGTCCGACCAGGTCATCCCGGCCGACGAGATGCGCCTGACCATCTCCCGCCGGATGATGGACAGCCTGAACGGCGCCGCCCAGACCACCATCAGCCGGACCATCAACGCCGGCGAACTGGTGCGGCTGCGCGAGGCCCTGCTGCCGCGGATCGAGCGGGAGAGCGGCGTCCGGCTGACCTACACCGACCTCATCGTCCGCGCGGTCGCCCTGGCCCTCAGCCGGTCGCCCGAGATCAACGTGACCTTCGACGGCCAGGCCGTCACGCGCCGGGCCGAAGTCAACGTGGGCGTGGCCGTCGACGTCGGCAACGGCCTCATCGTCCCGGTCGTGGGGCACGCCGACGCGCTGGGCCTGGCCCAGCTGTCGACCCGCATCAAGGCCTTGGCCGACAAGACTCGGCGGGGCGCGCTCGAGCCTGACGACGTCGCCGGCGGCACCTTCACCGTCACCAACCTCGGCATGTACGGCGCCGACGCCTTCACTCCGATCATCAACCCGCCCGAGAGCGCCATCCTCGGCGTGGGACGCATCGTCGACCGTCCGGTCGTCGAGAACGGCCGGGTCGTCCCGGGCAAGGAGATGGCCCTCAGCCTGACCCACGACCATCGGGTCATCGACGGGGCGCCGGCCGCCCGTTTCCTGGGCACCGTCGCCGAGTACCTCGAAGCCCCCTACACCATGCTCGGCCTCGGTGATGCCCTATGAAGCCAACGGACCTGCTCATAATCGGCGGCGGACCGGCCGGTTACGTCGCCGCCCTGCGGGCGGCGCAGCTCGGCGCGAAGCCGCTCGTCGTCGAGGCGGCCGAGCTCGGCGGCGTCTGCCTGAACCGGGGCTGCGTCCCGACCAAGAGCCTCATCGAAAGCGCGGGACTGTACCGGACCATCACCGGGGCCGCCCGCGAGCACGGCATCAGCGTCAGCGGAGTCGCCATCGACCTGGACGCCATGGTCAAACGCAAGGCGGGGGTCAGCCGGACGCTCAGCGACGCCCTTGCCGTCCTCCTCCCCAGCCGCGGCATCGAGATCATCCCCGGGCGGGCCCGCTTCACCGGCCCACACGAGGTGGCCATCGCGCCGGACGAGCGGGTCTCCTTCGGGAAGGCCATCGTCTGCACCGGCTCGTCCCCCTGGCACCCCCCCATCCCCGGCCTCGACCTGCCCGGCGTCATCGGCAGTGACGAGGCCCTCGCCCCCAGCGACATTCCGGCCAGCCTGGCCGTGATCGGGGGCGGGGCGGTGGGCTGTGAGTTCGCCACCATCTATGCCGTCCTCGGCTGCCAGGTGACCATCATCGAGATGCTGCAGAGCCTGGTTCCGACCGAGGACGCCGAGATCAGCCAGGCCCTGCAGTATTACATGGAAGCCCAGGGAATCACGGTCATCACCGGCGCCCGCGTCGAACTCGTGGAGCGCCTCGAACCAGCCACCGACGCCCAGACCGGCGAGGGAACGGCCCTGCGGATCCGCCTGGCGACACCCGGCGGGTCGCGGACGGTGGACGTCCAGCGCGTCCTGGCGGCCATCGGGCGGCGCCCGAACACGGCCGGCCTGGACCTTCAGGCCGCCGGCATCACGGTCGGCCGCCGCGGGGAGATCCCCGTTGACGGCGGCATGCGGACAAGCGTCCCCGGGATCTTCGCGGCCGGCGACGTCACCGGAGGGATTCTCCTCGCCCACGTGGCCTTCGAACAGGGGATCGTCGCCGCGGAGAACGCCCTCGGTCGGCAGGTGAGCTTCCGCCAGGGCATCGTGCCCCGCTGCATCTACACCGACCCCGAAGTGGCGGCGGTCGGGATGACCGAGGCGGCCGCGCTGGACGAGGGCTACGACGTCGCCGTCGGCCGGTTCCCCTTCACCAACAGCGGGCGGGCCATGGCCATGGGCAGGCCCGAGGGATTCGTCAAGGCGGTCACCGAGAAGGCCGGCGGTCAGCTCCTGGGGGTTCACATCATCGGGCCGCACGCCTCGGAGCTCATCGCCGAAGCCGCCCTGGCCCTCCACCACGGGAGCACCATCGACGACTTCGCCCAGGTCATCCACGCCCACCCGACCCTGACCGAGGCCGTCAAAGAGGCGGTCCTCGACGCCCGCGGGGAGGCCATCCACAAATGAGCGGCTCGACCCAGGCATGGCCGGACTGGCTGGTCGTGCGGATCCCCGCCGACGGGCCGGCGGGCTCGGTGGACGGTCTCTTGCGCGACCTCTCACTGCACACCGTCTGCGAGGAAGCCTCCTGCCCGAACATCTGGGAGTGTTATAACCACCGCACCTCGACCTTTCTCATCATGGGCGACACCTGCACCCGGCACTGCGCCTTTTGCGGCGTCACGCACGCCTCGCCGCGGGTAACGGTCCGGCCGGTCGACCCCGATGAGCCCGTCCACGTCGCCGAAGCCGCGCGACGTTTGGGTCTCGAGCACGTCGTCATCACCTCGGTCACCCGCGACGACCTGCCTGATGGCGGAGCCGGTGTCTTCGCCGCCTGTATCGACGAGATGAGGCGAGTGATGCCCGGCACGACCATCGAGGTGCTGGTCCCCGACTTTCGGGGCGATCGGGCGGCCCTGGACCGGGTCCTCGCGGCGGCTCCGGATGTCTTCAACCACAACGTCGAGACGGTTCCTCGCCTGTATTCGAAGGTGCGGCCGCAGGCCGACTACCGGCGCTCCCTGGATGTCCTGGCCGCGGCGGCCGCCGCCGGTCTCACCGTCAAGTCCGGCCTCATGCTCGGCCTTGGCGAGACCATGGCCGAGGTCGAGACGGTCCTTCAGGACCTGCGCCGGGCCGGTTGCCACCTGGTCACCATCGGCCAGTACCTGCGGCCCTCCCCGCACCAACTGCCGGTGACCCGCTTCGTCGCACCGGAGGAGTTCGCGAAGCTCGAGAAGACAGCCTTGGCCATGGGGTTCGCCGGCGTGGCCGCCGGGCCCCTGGTCCGCAGTTCATACCGGGCGGCCGAGATGCGCCGGTCGACGGCGCTCAAGGGCCACGAGCCGCCCGCCAATAGGGGGTCTTGATTTGGTCAGCGTCAACAAAGAAACGATGAAGCTCGTTCGCCGGGTCATCGATGAGGCCGACCGCTTGGATGCAGCCGTCTCCCGCCTCCCGTCCGGGGCGACGGTCATCGACATGGGCGTGAACCGCAACGGCGGCTGGGAGGCCGGGCGTCTCTTCAGCGAGATGACCATGGGCACGCTGGGTGCCGCCTCGCTGGACCAGTTCATGCTCGGCGACGTCTATCTGCCGTCCATCGACGTCCACATCGACCAGCCGCTGATCGCCACCTTCGGCTGTCAGATCGCCGGTTGGCAGGTCAGTTCAGGGGCCTTCTCGGTCATCGGTTCGGGCCCGGCCCGGACCCAGGGGAAGCTCAAGAGCGACAGCTACGTCCATTACGTCGATTACCGCGACGACAACGACGAAGTCGTCCTGTGCCTGCAGATGGACGCCCTCCCCACCGATGACGTGGCCGTCTCGGTGGCCAAGGCCTGCGGTACGACGCCTGACAAGGTCTACCTACCCGTCGCCTCCAACACCTCGATCACCACGTCCGTCCAGGTCTCGGCGCGCTCCGTCGAGCAGACCATCCACCGGCTCCAGGAGGAGGGCTTCCCCATCGACTCCATCCTGTGGGCCTGGGGCACCGCTCCCATCGCCCCGGTCGCCGACGACAAGTTGAAGACGATGGGCCGTATCAACGACGCCATCCTCTATGGCGCCGTGTCCGACTTCTGGGTCCGGACAACCGACGAGGCCTGCGAGCGCGTCATCGGCCGGATCGTCAGCGAGGCGGTGGGGGCGCGGCCCAAGCCGTTCGCCGACATCTTCATCGAGCACAACCGGGACTTCTACCAGATCCCGCACAACATCCACTCCCCGGCGCGGGTTCATCTGCACAACCTGGCCACCGGCCGCTCCTTCGCCGCTGGGCACGTGGACTATGACCTCCTGAAAGAGAGCTTCCTAAAGTGACCGACCCGGCCGTGGCCAGATCATAGGAAAGCGAGGTTCAGCCAGTGTCGACCGACAAGCAGACGCTTCTCGATTACTACCGCAAGATGGTCCTCATCCGGCGCTTCGAGGAGACCATGGAAGAGCACGCCAGGAAGGGCTACATCCCGGGCTTCCTCCACCTCGGCATCGGCCAGGAGGCCGCCCAGGTCGGAACGATGGCCTCCTTCCAACCTGGGGACTACGTCCTACCAGATCACCGGAGCCATGGCGTATGCCTGATGGTCGGCACGCCGACGCGCGAAGTCATGGCCGAGATCTTCGGCAAGAAGACCGGCACCAACGGCGGACGCGGCGGCAGCATGCACGTCGCCGACTTCAAGCGGGGCAACGTGGGCAACAACGCCATCCAGGGTTCGACCATGGCCACGGCCTGCGGCCTGGCCCTGGCGGCCCAGGTCAAGAAGACGAAGTCGGTCACCTTCGAGTTCATCGGGGACGGCACGGTCGGCCGGGGTGAGTTCCACGAGAGCCTCAACCTGGCCGGCATCTGGAAGCTCCCGATCGTCTATGTCCTCGTCAACAACGGCTACGCCATCTCCACCCGGGCGACCGACGCGCATCCCCTGGCCGACCTGGCCAAGATGGGCTGCGCTTACAAAGTCCCCGGGATCACCGTGGATGGCAACGACGTCGAGGCCGTCCAGGCCGCCGCCAAAGAGGCGACCGACCGGGCCCGTCGTGGCGATGGGGCGACCATCATCGAGCTGAAGACCTACCGTTGGCAGGGCCACTTCTCCGGCGACCCGGCCTCCTACCGTCCTGAGGAAGAGGTCAAGGCCTGGAAGGAAAAGTGCCCCATCAAGCGCTTGCGCGAGAAACTCCTCAAGCCGAAGATGGCCGACGAGGCCGCCCTCAAGGCCATCGAGGACGATGTCGAGCGGGAGATCCAGGACGCCCTCAAGTTCTCCATCGACAGCCCCGCTCCGACCATCGCTGACGCCCTGTCCTTCGTCTACGTCGGGAGAGAGGTGACCGGCAAGTGAGGACCCTCAACTACAAGGAAGCTCTCAACGAAGCCCTTCATCAGGAAATGGCCAACGACAGCCGGGTCATCGTCCTCGGCGAGGACGTCGCCCGGATGGGCGGCGACTTCGGGGTGACCATGGGGCTTCTGGACAAGTTCGGCCCGGACCGCGTCCGCGACACGCCGCTCTCCGAGGCGGCCATCATCGGCGCGGCCAACGGCGCCGCTTTCTGCGGGCTCAGGCCGGTGGCCGAGATAATGTTCGCCGACTTCATCACCGAGTGCTACGACCAACTCGTCAACAACAGCGCCAAGGCCCGTTACATGTTCAACGGGCAGGTGATGGCCCCGATCGTTGTACGGACCGCGTCCGGCGCCGGCTTCCGGGCCGCCTACCACCACTCGCAGAACATCGAGGCCTGGTTCATGAACATCCCCGGCTTGACCGTCGTCGCCCCGGCGACCCCCCATGACGCCAAGGGGCTCCTCATCGCCTCCATCCGTGACGACAACCCGATCATCTTCCTCGAGCACAAGATGCTCTACGGCACCAGCGGCGAGGTCCCGGAGGAGCCCTACGCCCTGCCCATCGGCGTGGCCGAGGTCAAGCGTCCGGGCACCGACGTGACCATCGTCTCCAGCATGAAACAGCTCCATTACGCCCTGGCCGTGGCCGACCAGCTGGCCGCCGAAGAGGAGATCTCCTGCGAGGTCATCGACCTGCGGACGATCAAGCCCTTCGACAAGGCGACCATCCTCTCGTCGGTCAAGAAGACCGGCCGCGTGGTCCTGGTCAACGAGGCCCCGAAGACCGGCAGCATTAACGCGGAGATCTCGGCGGTCATCACGGAGGAGGCCTTCAGGGACCTGAAGGCTCCGGTCGAACGGGTCAACAGCCTCGACGTCCCGGTCGGCTTCGCCCCCGTCCTCGAGGACTATGTCATCCCGGGTCCGGCCGAAATCGCCAAGGCCGTCCGCAAGGTGGTCGACTATTAAGAGCGACACCCAAGACGGGCACTCCGGAGGAGTGGTTCAGTTGGAGCAACCCCTGCTTGAAATGCACGGTATGACCAAACGGTTTCCCGGCGTGCTGGCCAACGACCGCATCGACCTGACGGTCGGGAAGGGTGAGATCCACGCCCTCCTTGGCGAGAACGGCTCGGGCAAGACGACCCTGATGAACATCCTCTACGGCCTGTACCAACCCGACGCCGGAGAGGTCTTGTTCGAAGGCAAGCGCCTCAAGGCCAAGTCCCCGGGGCAGGCCATCGACGCCGGCATCGGCATGGTCCACCAGCACTTCATGCTGGTCCAAGCCTTCAGCGTCACGGAGAACGTCATCCTGGGGATGAAGTCCAAGCGCGAACCCCTGCTGGGGCTGGCCCAGGCCGAAGCCGAGGTCAAGGCCCTGAGCGAGAAGTACGGCCTCAAGGTCGACCCCCGGGCCAAGATCTGGCAACTCTCCGTGGGCGAGCAGCAACGCGTGGAGATCCTGAAAGCCCTCCACCGCCATGCCCGTCTGCTTATCCTGGATGAACCGACCGCTGTCCTGACCCCGCAGGAAGCGGAGGAGCTGTCCGCCATCCTACGGTCGCTGGCCGCCGAGGGCCGCTCGATCATCTTCATCAGCCACAAGCTGAACGAGGTGATGGGCGTCTCGAGCAAGGTGACCGTCCTCCGGGCCGGCCGGGCCATCGACACCGTCGAGACGGTCAAGACGAGCGAGGCCGAACTGGCCCGGATGATGGTCGGCCGCGAGGTGGTCTTCCGGATCGACAAGAAGCCCGCCGAGCCCAAGGAGGTCATCCTCCAGATCGACGGCCTGAAGGCGACCGATCAGAAGGACCTGCCGGCCGTGCGCTCCCTGTCCCTCAACGTCCGGGCGGGGGAGATTCTCGGGGTGGCCGGCGTCGACGGGAACGGGCAGACCGAGTTGGCCGAATGCATCATCGGCGTCCGCAAGCCCGACGGCGGGCGAGTGGCCGTCTGCGGCCAAGACATCGTCGGCTTGTCGCCGCGTCAGGTCGCCCAGCAGGGGGTCGGGGTCATCCCCGCCGACCGCCACCATCAGGGCCTGGTCTTGGGCCTCCCGGTGGCCGAGAACCTCATGTTCGGTAACTTCTACTGCGAGCCGTATTCACGTCGCGGCTTCCTCCAGCTCGGCAAGATGGAGGAGATCGCCAAGAAGCAGATCCAGGAGTTCGACATCCGCACCCCGTCAAGCACGGTCGAGGCGAGGAACCTCTCCGGCGGCAATCAGCAGAAGATCGTCCTGGCCCGCGAGCTGTCCAGGTCGCCGAAGCTGATCATCGCCATGTTGCCCACGCGCGGCCTGGACGTCGGGGCGACCGAGTTCGTCCACCACCGGATCATCGACGCCCGGGACCGCGGGGCGGCCGTCCTCCTCATCTCCACGGAACTCGAAGAGATCCTGTCGCTCTCGGACCGCATCGCCGTCATGTACGAAGGCGAGATCATGGGGGTGGTCCCCCGCGATGCCGCCGACGTCAATGAGTTGGGCCTGATGATGGCAGGGGCCAAGCGCCTGCCGGAGGCGTCCTGATTAAAGTGGCCTCATGCTTCAGGTGAATCGCTGTTTCAGCTCGATTGAAGGGGGGGCTGACCTCCGAATACCGCGTCGGGTACCATTGCCGCATGATCCAAGTTCGCTGGAACGTCGGACCCACACGAATTCAGGGGGGATTTAAGTCGTGAAGCGCTTCCTGATCATCCTGTTGGTTCTCTTGCTCGCCCTCACCACGCTCGTGGCGGGCTGCTCGAAGAAGGAGAAGCCTCTGGCCAAGAAGGCCGCGATGATCCTGTCCGGCCCGGTCAACGATGGCGGCTGGAACCAGAACGCGTATGACGGTCTGACCGCTCTCAAGGAAAAGGACGGCTTCGAAATCGCCGTCTCCGAGAACGTCGCCCAGGCCGACCAGATCAACCTCATGCGGAACTACGCGAATCAGGGCTTCAAGTACATCATCGCCAACGGTTTCGAGTACGGTGACGCCATCAAGACGGTCGCCGCCGAGTTCCCGAAGGTCACCTTCATCCAGCTCGGTGGGATCCAGCACAACGGCACGAACTCCGACGCCATGCTCTTCACCTCCGGTGAGGCCGGGTACGCCGTCGGCACCCTGGCCGGTCTGATGACCAAGACCAACAAGATCGGCTGGGTCGGCGCCATGGACATCCCGAGCATCAAGGCTGACGAGGACAACGCCGTCGCCGCCATCAAGGCCGTCAACCCGAAGGCCACGGTCGTCTCGGCTTACGTCGGTTCGTGGACGGACGTCGCCAAGGGCAAGGAAGCCGCCCTCGCTCAGATCGCTCAGCATGTCGACGTCATCATCGCCAACGGCGACGCCGTCAACCACGGTGTGGCCGAAGCGGTCAAGGGGACCAAGGTGCTCATGGTCGGCTGGTCGCGTGACCAGGCCTCCCTGGCTCCTGACAACGTCATCACCTCCGTCGTCCAGAGCGGCGCCCCCATCCTTCTCGACCTCGTCGGCAAGGGTGAGGCCGGGCAGCTGAAGGGCGACCTCTACATCATGGGCATGGCTGAAGGCGCCCAGGTCCTCGCCCCGTTCAACAAGATCGTTCCCCAGGATGTCCAGGATAAGGTGAACAAGGTCGTCCAGGACCTCAAGGACAAGAAGATCACCCTCATCCCGCCGAAGTCATGATCGGCTGAAGACTCGCATCAATGCCTGACGTCTCAGTTTGGATGTGAAGGGTCGGAAAGCGCCCCCGGGGGCCGGAGGGAGGCCCCCGGGGTCGAGACCCGGTACAGATCG
>JAJYMC010000034.1 GCA_021787335.1 Bacillota bacterium
AACGGTCCTAAGGTAGCGAAATTCCTTGTCGGGTAAGTTCCGACCCGCACGAATGGCGTAACGACTTGGGCGCTGTCTCAACGAGGGACCCGGTGAAATTGAAATACCTGTGAAGATGCAGGTTACCCACGACTGGACAGAAAGACCCCGTGGAGCTTTACTGTAGCCTGACATTGGATTTTGGTGCTTGATGTATAGGATAGGTGGGAGGCTTGGAAGCGTGGGCGTTAGCCTGCGTGGAGCCAACGGTGGAATACCACCCTTTGAGTATCGAAGTTCTAACCCTGGGCCGTGAATCCGGTTCGGGAACAGTGTCAGGTGGGCAGTTTGACTGGGGCGGTCGCCTCCTAAAGTGTAACGGAGGCGCCCAAAGGTTCCCTCAGAATGGTTGGAAATCATTCGTAGAGTGTAAAGGCACAAGGGAGCTTGACTGCGAGAGCTACAATTCGAGCAGGGACGAAAGTCGGGCTTAGTGATCCAGCGGTCCCGAGTGGAAGGGCCGTTGCTCAACGGATAAAAGCTACCCCGGGGATAACAGGCTTATCTCGCCCAAGAGTCCACATCGACGGCGAGGTTTGGCACCTCGATGTCGGCTCATCGCATCCTGGGGCCGGAATAGGTCCCAAGGGTTCGGCTGTTCGCCGATTAAAGCGGTACGTGAGCTGGGTTCAGAACGTCGTGAGACAGTTCGGTCCCTATCCGTCGTGGGCGTAGGAAACTTGAGGGGAGTCGTCCCTAGTACGAGAGGACCGGGATGAACGGACCGCTAGTGTACCAGCTGTCCCGCCAGGGGCATTAGCTGGGTAGCCAAGTCCGGAAGGGATAAGCGCTGAAAGCATCTAAGCGCGAAGCCCACCCCAAGATGAGGTTTCCCACAGAGTTAATCTGGTAAGACCCCAGACAGATGATCTGGTTGATAGGCCGGAGGTGTAAGTCCCGAAAGGGATTCAGCTGACCGGTACTAATCGGTCGAGGGCTTGAACCTGATTCACTTCTTTGAACGTAAGACTTACCCACTGTGTGGTTTTCGAGCGCGCGATCCTGCGCTAAAGCTCAATAGGTTTCCGGTGGCTATGGCGGAGGGGAAACACCCGTTCCCATCCCGAACACGGAAGTTAAGCCCTCTCGCGCCGATGGTACTTGGTGGGTAACTGCCTGGGAGAGTAGGTCGCTGCCGGGGAATCATTGATCCTCGATAGCTCAATGGTAGAGCATCCGGCTGTTAACCGGAGGGTTGTAGGTTCGAGTCCTACTCGAGGAGCGAAACCCCGATCGAAAAGGTCGGGGTCTTTGTTTTTTCACAACGTGTTTCGGAACGACAAAAGAGAGGCGCCATCCCTAAGGGAAGGCGCCTCGAGCCATCCGTGCCGACCGCTCTCAGCAGCCCCGGCCCTGCCCAAATCTTTCGCGCAGATCCTTCTTCAGGATCTTGCCTGAGGCGTTGCGGGGAATCACCGGCACAACCTCCATCAGGCGGGGCTGCTTGAAGTCGGCCAGCCGCTGGCGGCAAAAGGCCTGCAGGTCCCGCAGCGTCGGGCTCTTCTCCGGTTTGGGCACGATTACCGCCAGGACCGTCTCGCCCCATTCGGGATGGGGCACCCCGAGCACGGCGACATCGGCCACCTCCGGATGCTGGCCCAGGACGTCCTCCACTTCCTTGGGGTAGACGTTGACCCCGCCGGAGATGATCATGTCCTTCTTGCGGTCCATGACCCAGAGGTAGCCCTGCTCATCGAGGCGGGCCAGGTCGCCCGTCCAGAGCCAGCCGTCGCGGATGACCTCGCGGGTGGCCGCCTCGTTCTTGTAGTAGCCGAGCATCATGGAGGGGCCACGCATGACGATCTCGCCGACGGCGCCCGCCTCACCCGCGTCGCCTGGCACAACGTCGCGCCCGTCAGCGTCCACCAGCCGGGTCTCCACGTTCACCACTCCCCGCCGGCCGATGCTGCCGGCGTGCTCGGCGTGCTCCTCGTGGTACAAGGCGATGCCGTTGGGGCCGCTCTCGGTCAGGCCGTAGAGGCTCATGAAGCGCCCGCCAAACTTGGATTGGGCGAAGAGCACCGCCTCACGAGACATTGGAGCCCCACCGTACAGCCAGTGCTTGACGCTGGAGAGGTCGTATTCGCCAAGGTTGGGTAGTTTGCCGGAGAGCAGGTAGGCCACCGGGGCGCCGAAGAAGTGGGTGGCCTTTTCCGCCTGCACCAGCTGCGGGAGTACGGGCGGCAGATAGGTGCCGATGATGTGGCTCGCCCCCGCGTAGGCGGCGGCCACCAGGAAGAGGTTGAGGGGGGCGGAGTGAGTGAGGGGCATCAAGGTGAGCAGGCGGTCGCCCTGCCTGATCTGCGCCTCGTAGGCGAACATCGAACCCACGGCGTAGGCCGCGTGGTGGGTGAGCACTACCCCCTTGGGTTTGCCGGTCGTCCCCGAGGTGTAGAGAATCTCCGCCGGGTTGAAGACCCCTACCCCCGACGGCTGGTCCTCCCCCGGCTCCCGGGCGCTGATCTCCGGCAGGTCGGCCGTCGACACGACGAACCGCACCTGCGCCTCCCGGCAAGCCGGCTCGGCCGCCGCCCGCAGCGACTCGTCGAAGATAAGGGCACGGGACTCGCTGTTCTGCAGAATATAGCTGATCTCGGCCGGCGTGAGCTTGACGTTCACTGGTACTGCCACCCCGCCGGCCTTCAGGATGGCGAAGTAGGCCACGACGAATTCGGGGCGGTTGGGGATGAGGATGGCGACCTTCTCGCCGACGCCTGCGCCGGGGCCAGGCCCGTCCCGGTGGCCAGCCCCGCCCCCGGAATTGAGGCCCATCCCCAGCCCCCGTAGGCGCTGGGCCAGGCAGTTGGCCTGCCGGTTGAGCTCCAGCCAGGTCATGGTCAGGTCTTGTTCCGGAAACCGGACCGCGGTCTGGGACGGGTATTTGCGGGCGTTGCGCTCCAACAATTCGTGGACCAGCTCGCTCATGACCTCTCCCCCTTTTTCGTCCGGCTTCACCCGGGTGACCGGGCTTGCCGCCGCCTATTCGTACGCCTTTTCCTGGGTCAGCTCCGCTGTCTGGGCGTCCTCCTCCACGTCCCGCCGGTCCGCCGGCAAGCCTGGACCGGAACTGGACAGGAGCCTACACCGGGCTAGACCGGATACACGGGGTTTCGACGCCGAGTGAAAATCTCCCGCTTGGTCCCCGGAATGACCGTCGCCGGCCGCTGGGTGGTGGCCACCGCCGTGATCCTTCACAAATCAGGCCCGGGGACCCTGCGCGGACAATCCTGCGCATACCCATGCCGGTATATTAGTGCCAAATCAATTGATTCGTCAACCCTTGACAAACGTTGAAGAAAAGGATAATATGAACTTCGCAGCTGGTACCCACGGGGGTATGGGTAATATGGTGACAGTTGAGATCGACGCCGGGAATTGCGGGCTGAATACGGTGGTCAACGTCCGGGCGGACGAAGACCAGCAGGGCGTGACCATCGAACTGATGAGCGAGTGTCCGAACGTCCAGGAGGCCGCTGAGGAGCTGTCGCATCTTGGCGCGGCCGCCGAGGTGTTCGGACCGGGCCGCGACACTCAGGTCTGTCAGATCCTCGGCCGGCATACGCGCCACCCGGGCTGTCCGGTGGCCTCGGGCATCCTCAAAGCCATCGAGGCTGAGCTCGGATTGTCCTTCCCCCGTGACATCACCATCAAGATTCGCCGCACTTGAATCAAGGCTTGAACTTCCCGTTCCCATCCTCCGCCGTGGCGGGGCCGACCAGGCCCCGCTTTTTCTTTTTGTCAACGGGCGGTAAACCCGCAACGAGACTGATCGGAACAAAGGAAACCGGAATTGTGAAGAGAAATACATCCGGAGGTCCCGAGGTCCACGGTCCAGGGATTCGTCCCTTCAGCCGACGCTCGCTGGGCAGACTATGCCCAGCGCCGGCTGGGCCGTGACGCCCCGGGAGCGACGGCCGTTTCGCCGCGAAGGACGTCATCATAAAGGGGGCCAAGCGTTGTCCTTTATCGAGTTAAGCTGTCAACGTTTCGTCGACGAACTGGGTTCCAAAGCGCCGGTGCCCGGCGGGGGCGGAGCCTCGGCGATGGTCGGGGCGCTCGCCGCGGCTCTCGGGTCGATGGTCTGCAACCTGACCATCGGCAAGAAAGCCTACCGCGACGTGGAAGAAGAGATGAAGAAGGTCCTCGAGCACACCTCGGCCCTGCAGAACGAAATCCTGCTGTTGGTCGACCGCGACGCCGAGGACTTCAAGCCGTTGGCCGCGGCTTACGGGCTGAAGGCCGAGACGCCCGAGGAGAAGGAGAACAAGGCGCGGGTGATGGAGGAGGCCCTGAAGACGGCTTCCGGGGTCCCGCTGAAGATCGTCGAACTGGCCCACGCGTCCCTGGAGTACCTCGAGGTCTGCGCGGATAAGGGCAGCAAGCTGGCGGTCAGCGACGCCGGCGTGGGGGCCGCCTTCGCCAAGGCCGCCATCCTCGGGGGCAAGCTTAACGTGATGATCAACGCCAACATGATGAAAGACCGGCCGTTCGCCGAGCAGCTGATGGCGAAGACGAACCGGCTGGTCGAGGATGGCTGCGGGCGGGCCGACCGGGTCTATGAGAAGGTCGTCAAGCGGCTCTCGGCCTGACCAAGGAGCGAACGAAGCTTTGCCGCAATCATGCGAGGGAGGCATTCGAGATGGGCGAGACGTTGAGCGGGAAAAAGGTCGCCGGTGAGGTCATCCCGGAACTGGCCGCGGAAGGTAAGAAGCTGCTTGACCGAGGAATCCAGCCGAAGCTGGTAATCATCCGCTTCGGGGCCAACCCGGATGACCTCTTCTATGAAAAAGGCGCCCGGAAGACCTGCGGGCAGGTCGGCATCGCTGTCGATACGCGGGAACTGGCTCCGGACGCCGACACCGCCGCCCTTCTGAAGGTCGTGGGCGAACTGAACGACGACGCTTCGGTCCACGGCATCCTGATGATGCAGCCGTTCCCGAAGCACATCGACATCCAGGCCGTCCGCAACAAGATCGCGCCGGCCAAGGACGTCGATGGGATGAGCCCGTTCAATGAAGCCAAGGTCTACGAGAACGACCCGACCGGCTTCCCGCCATGCACGCCGACGGCGGTCATGGAGATCCTCAAGAACTACAAGATCGAACTGAAGGGCAAGAACGCGGTCGTCCTCGGCCGGAGCATGGTCGTCGGCAAGCCGGCGGCCATGCTGCTGCTCGGTGAGCACGCCACGGTCAGCATCTGCCATTCCCGCACGGCCGACCTGGCCGCCGCGGCCCGCCAGGGCGACATCCTCGTGGCGGCCATCGGCCGGGCCCGGATGATCACCGGCCACTACATCAAGCCCGGCGCGGTGGTCATCGATGTCGGCATCAACGTCGACAAGGACGGCAAGATGTGCGGCGACGTCGACTTCGAATCGGCCGCCCCGGTGGCCGGGATGATCACCCCGGTGCCCGGCGGTGTCGGCTCGGTGACCACGACCGTGCTGGCGAAGCACGTCCTCAGGGCCGCCGCCCAGGCCAAGGCCTGAAACGACGTCTAGTCGTCCTCGCCGAAGAGGTCGATGAGGTAGAGGGTCAGGTCCAGTTCCGGGTCGGGGGTCCGGCGGCGGGTGACGAAGGCCGGCAGCAGCGCGCAGGTCCTCCCACCGAGGTCGCACCACACGTCGACCAGGCGTTCCCGTCCGTCGTGGAGGCAGGTCACGGTGCCCGACCGCCCGCGAGTCAGCCGGCACTTGGCGAAAGGGCATTGATGTTCGGCCTTGATGAGCATGTGGGCCCCCGCTGACAGCTTATTACCGATACCTTCCATCGGCGCCAGAGAGGGGCCGGGCAAGGTAAGAAATCCCTCCCCCGGACGGGGGAGGGATTTCTTGTTCTCATGCCGGGACGACGACCGGGAAGCCGGAGGTCACGCGCCCGCCCTCGACCACCGGGACCTGGCCACGGCATCCCAGATGCCCCAGCCCCAGACCAGCGGGACGGTGATCAGGCCGAGGCCGGAGAAGATCAGGGCCACGTTGAGGAACTGCCCGACGGCGAAGGCCGCCGCCAGATCGCCGGTCGCCGCCGTCGCCGCCAGTGGGCCGGTGACGGACACGGGGCCATAGGCGCGCGGGCCGGCCCCGCGGCCCCAGATGGTGTCCGGCGCGAAGAGCATGACCACGAGGACGGCGATGACCAGGTGGACCCAGGTTGAACGTCTGAAGCGGCGCATCTCGGCACCTTCTCCCCCGGAAGCGATGACGGAACATTCCGACTGAGCATATTCACGCTCAGCCCGGCCCGTTCCTTTACGTCGGAACAAAGCCGGGTGGGACGGCGTCCAACGCGGGGGAGACCCTCAACCCCTCGGTCGCGCGGCCGTCCCGGCGGCGGCAGGAGCAAGGTGGTCGAGGGCCGAATCTCTCCCGTGAGCGTCCAGGGGCCACCAGTCTCACTCGCCGGCCCCGGAAACGAGCCAATGAGCCATGCGTCCTGTCCTTGACCGACAGCAGAGACTGGCCCGCGGCATCCTGGTTGCGGGAGGTCTTTTTGTTCTCTTGACGGGTGTCCTCGGGGCCGCCAAGCCCGTGGTGCTGGCCGCCGACCACCTGGGCGCGGAGTTCGGCCTCTCGGATTTCTTCGAGGAAGACCGGCCTGTCCGGTTCCCCGACCGGCCGCACGCAGACATCGGGGACGTGGCGCCACCCACCCAGGAGACCGGCCGGACTGGATCGGAGACTCCCGCGCCGCCTCCCGTCCCGCCGTTCCCACAACTGGCTCAGATATCGGATTTCGAGCGGATGGTCGAGAAACGTCCCGGCCGGACGCCGGTCGAGGTCCACGGCCTTTATCTGACCGGTTATAGCGCCGGCCGGAGCGGGACCATCGACCGCCTCCTTCGCGAACTCGCCGGCACGGAGTTCAACACCTTCGTCATCGACGTCAAGAACGACGGGGGCCGGGTGAGCTACCACTCTGACGTGACCCTGGCGAAGGAGATCGGGGCCGACACCAACTGGATCGACGACCCCAGAGCCCTTCTGACCAAGTTGCGGTCGGAGGGGATCCACACCATCGCTCGGATCGTCGTCTTCAAGGACCCCATCCTCGCCCGGAAGCGCCCGGACCTGGCCATCCACGATCTTTCCGGGAACCCCTGGCGGGACCGCACCGGCGCCGCGTGGCTCAACCCCTATAACCGGGGCAATTGGGAGTATGTCGTGGCCCTGGCCGTAGAGGCGGCATCTCTGGGTTTCGACGAGATCCAGTTCGACTATGTCCGCTTCCCGTCCGACGGTGCGACAAGCCTCATCGCCTATGGTGACGCCACCGGCGGCAAGGCCGACGCCATCGCCGCCTTCCTCACCTACTCACACGAGAAGTTGAAACCCTACGACGTCTTCCTGTCGGCCGACATCTTCGGCCTCGTCGGGACGGTCACCGACGACATGGGCATCGGCCAGAAGCTCGAAAAGATCCTCGGGACCGTGGACTACATCTCGCCGATGGTCTATCCGTCGCACTACGTGGCCCGTAACTACGGGCTCGCGGACCCGGAGGCCGCCCCCTACCAGACGGTCCTGGCCTCGCTCAAGGACTACCAGCGGCGCATGGCCGCGGCCGGAAGCAAGACGGGCCTGCGCCCGTGGCTCCAGGACTTCAGCCTGAGGGTCCGCTACGGCCCGGTCGAGGTCAGCGAGCAGATCAAGGCCGGCCGGGACCTGGGAGTGCGGGAATTCATCCTCTGGAACCCGGCCAACGTTTACAACCTCGGGGTCTTCAAAGAGAACTGGGAGACCGCCGGCCAGACCCGGTGAACCCCCGGCCGGCTTGTCAGGAAACGAAAAGGGCCACCCCCGATGGGGTGGCCCGATTGGTGCGCGCACCTACTTGACCGTCCAGGCGAGCGTGGCGACCGAGTTGCCGCCGGGCACGCCTCTGTAGTAGGCCGCCAGGGTGTACTGTCCGGGCCTGACCTTCGGCAGCTCGATCTCATACGTCCGGGTCGAGCCGGGGGCGATCTGTTCAGTCCGGACGATCTGCGTGAACATCTGTCCGGTCGACCAGCGCCAGACTTCAGTACCGCCCTTCCGGGCGACCAGGTCGTAGTCCTGACCGGTGGGCAAGGTGACGGTGACGGCGGCGGCGGACGTGTTGGTGACCGTCAGGACCACCTTGTTGGACGAGGGCTTGAGGGCCAAAGCGAACTGCAACGGGGCGGCCGGGCTGATCTTGCCGCCCGGCAGACGGCCCGCGGCGGCGGCCTTGGTCCGGAGAGGTTCCAGCGTCGCGATGAGGGTCAGCAGGCTGTCCGGCGGCTGCCCGCCGTCCTGGACCTCCACGCTCCAGTCGCCCTTGCCCTGCTTCACGGCGACCGAGTAGGTGAAGCCGTCGTAGATCGGCCTGGCCGGAAGATACTGGGGCTTCAGGCTCTGCCATTTGACGGCGGCGGCGGTCTTGAGGAACGTGGTCTTCTCGGCCTCCGAAAGGGCGCCGGTGGCCAGGGTCCGGCCGGTATCGGTATAAGTCCAGCCTCCCTCGGACGTCAGGCGCAGTTCCTGATCGACCCCGGCGATACCCCCGCTGATCTTGTAGGTCAGTTCGAACGGGGTCTTGAGGCCGGCCTTGGTGCAACCCGCGGCCAGACCGGCGGTGAGAGCCAGGCTGAGGGCCAGGCTGAGGGCCAGGCTCAGAGCCAGGGCGAGGCCCAGACGGCTCCCGGAGCGGCGCAGCCCGCCCTGGACTCGCCGTCTTTGGCGCATGGTCATTCGACATCAACCTCCCAAGGGCCCAGACGGCCCCCGCCGGTCCGGTCCGGCCCGACGGTGAAGCACCGGTAGAACCCTGTCTTAGCTTCGGCTTGACGCTCTATAGACTGACCTCGGCGGCCTTTTGTTCCAACCCAGAGATTGGAATGAAGCCCCTCCTGATGGGCAAAATTACAACCGGCCGCACGGAGGAATTGCTTGGTAGCGAGCGAATTATACAAAGTCGTGTTGTGCCTGCGGAAGCCACAAAGCTTGAGTTCGCCTCGATTTCACGCTAGCCCGAGCTGGAAGGGGAGGACTGCATGAGGAAGTACGCTACCGACCATCTCCGCAACATTGGTCTTATCGCCCACGGCGGCGCCGGCAAGACCTCGCTGGCCGAGGCGATGTTGTTCAGCGCCAAGGCTATCGACCGGCTGGGCCGGGTCGAGGACGGCACGGCGGCCATGGATTATGACCCCGAGGAAGTCAGGCGCAAGGTGACCATCTCGGCCGCCGTGGCCCCGGTCGAGTGGCATGACTGCAAGGTCAACATCGTCGATACCCCGGGCTACTTTGACTTCGTCGGCGAAGTCAAGGCGACCCTGAGAATCATCGATACAGCCGTTGTCGTCATCGACGCGGTGGCCGGGGTCGAGGTCGGGACGGAGCTGGTCTGGCGGTACGCCAACGAGCCCGGGCTGCCCCGGATGGTCGTTGTCAACAAGATGGATCGCGAGAACGCCAACTTCGCCAAGGCCCTGGAGAACCTGACCACGGCCTTTGGACACTCGGTCGTCCCCCTCCACCTGCCCATCGGCCAGGAGGCCAAGTTCCAGGGCCTCATCGACCTGGTCAAGATGAAGGCCTACTATTATAAGACCGACCTCTCGGGCAACTTCGACGAGAAGGATATCCCGGCCGACCTCGCCGCGGAGGCCCAGAAGGGCCGCGAGAAGCTGGTGGAGGCCGCCGCTGAGGCGGACGACGAGTTGCTCACCAAGTACCTCGACGGTCAGGAGCTATCGCCGCAGGAGGTCGAGTCCGGCCTCCGCAAGGGCGTCGCCCAGGGTAAGGTGGTCCCGGTGATGGTCGCCTCGGCGGCCAAGAACGTCGGGGCCCAGGCGGTCCTCGACGCCGTCGTCACCTACGCCCCGTCCCCGGCCGACCGGCCGGCCGTGACCGGGGTCAACCCCAAGACCAAGGCCGAGGAGTCGCGTCTGGCCTCCGAGACCCAGCCCTTCGCGGCGCTGGTGTTCAAGACCATGGCCGACCCCTACGTCGGTCGCCTGACGCTGTTCCGGGTCATCTCGGGGGTCCTCAAGAGCGATTCCCACGCCTACAACGTCAATAAAGATAAGGATGAGCGGTTCGGCCAGCTCTTCGTCCCCCGTGCGAAGCAACAGGAACCGGTCCCGGAGGTCGTCGCCGGCGACATCGGCTCGGTGGCCAAGCTCCAGGCCACGGTGACCGGCGACACGCTCTGCGACGCGGCCAACCCCATCGTCTTCCCGCCCATCCAGTTCCCGAACCCGGTCTACTCGGTGGCCATGAAGCCCAAGGCCAAGGGCGACGAGGAGAAGATAAGCTCCGGCCTGGCCCGCCTGCAGGAAGAGGACCCGACCTTCAAGGTCGGCCGCGAACCGGTCACCGGCGAGCTGCTCATCTCGGGCATGGGCGAGCTTCATCTGGACATCACCACCGACCGCCTGAACCGCAAGTTCCAGGTCTCGGTGACCCTGGACCAGCCGCGTGTCCCTTACAAGGAGACCATCCGCGGCAGGGCCAAGGTCGAAGGGAAGCACAAGAAACAGTCGGGCGGCCGTGGCCAGTTCGGCGACGTCTGGGTCGAGTTCGAGCCCCTTCCGGACCAGGACTTCGAGTTCGTCGACAAGGTCTTCGGCGGCTCCGTTCCGCGGCAGTTCATCCCGGCCGTGGAGAAGGGCATCCGCGAATCCATGCAGGAAGGCGTCCTGGCGGGCTACCCGATGACCAACTTCCGGGCCACCCTGTACGATGGTAAGTACCATCCGGTCGACTCCTCAGAAATGGCCTTCAAGATCGCCGGGTCGTTGGCCCTCAAGGAAGGTGCCAAGCAGGCCAGGCCGATCCTCCTCGAGCCCATCGTGGCGGCCGAGGTGATGGTCCCCGACGTCTTCATGGGCGATGTCATCGGCGACCTCAACAAGAAGCGCGGCAAGATCCTGGGCATGGAGCCGCAGGGCACGACCCAGGTCATCAAGGCCCTCGTGCCCCAGGCCGAGATGCGCCGCTACGCCATCGACCTTCGGTCGATCACCCAGGGTCGCGGGACGTTCACGATGGCCTTCGACCACTACGAGGAAGCCCCCGGGAACATCGCCGAGGCGGTCATCGCCGAAGCCAAGAAGGCCGAAGAGGCCGAGAAGTAAGGGTGTCCCGGCGAGCGGGCGCCCGCCCGCCGTTCGGCCCACCGACAGAGTAACGATCTGCCTCCGGAGCCCGGCCCACGGCCGGGCTTCCGCATCCCCCGGCGCTGGGCGGGATACAATAATCCGGCCCTCGGCTGGCAGGGATTGCCTTTAATGACGCACTTGCTCCGGCCAAAGCCTGAGTGGGAGGGGGTGTCGTTTTGGCAGCGCGCGTCTTCTTGCAGCCGGGCCGGGACCGGCGGATCCGGGACGGCCACCCGTGGGTCTTTGCCACCGAGGTCGACCGGGTCGAGGGGAAATTCGACCCCGGAGACATCGTCGACGTCACCAACAGCCGGGGACGTTTCCTCGGCCGCGGGTACATCAACCCCGCGTCGCAGATCATCGTCCGTCTCCTGACCCGCGTCGACGAGGCGATCGACGAGGGCTTCTTTCGTCGCCGGGTCGGGGAAGCCCTGAACTATCGCCGCCGGCTTTTCGGGGATCTGCCCGACGTGTCCCAGCGGGCCTTCCGGCTGGTCTTCGCCGAGGCCGACCATCTGCCGGCCCTGATCGTCGACTACTTTGGCGGGTACGTCGTCTTTCAAGCCCTGTCCCTGGGCATCGACGTCCGCAAGGAACTCCTTCTGAGGCTGGTCCGCGAGGAGGGCGGCACGGAGTTCCCGGTCCGGGGGGTCTACGAACGGGACGACGTCCCGGTCCGCGAGCTCGAGGGCCTTTCGTTGGTCAAGGGCCCGTTCTTCGGCGACGTCCCTCCCAGGGTGTCCATCCGGGAGAACGACCTCGACCTCCTGGTCGACGTGGAGAAGGGGCAGAAGACCGGGTACTTCCTGGACCAGAGGGAGAACCGCGTGGCCATCGCCCCCTATGTCCGCGGCGCTCGGGTCCTCGATTGTTTCTGCTACACGGGCGGGTTCGCGTGTGCCGCGGCGCGCCAGGGGGCGACCGAGGTCCTGGGGGTCGACGCTTCGCCCGAGGCCCTCGCCTTGGCCGGCGAGAACGCCGCCCGCAACGGTCTCAGCGACCGGGCACGGTTCACGGAAGAGAACGTCTTCGACTTCCTGCGCCGCGCCGACGACGAGGGGCTGAGGTGGGACACCATCCTCCTCGACCCGCCGGCCTTTGCCAAGAACCGGGCCGCCCTTCCCGGGGCGCTGCGCGGGTACAAAGAGATCAACCTGCGGGCGATGAAACTCATCCCGCCAGGCGGGTTCCTCATCACCTCGTCGTGCTCGCAACATGTCTCAGAGGAACTCTTCCGGGAAGTCGTGGCCGCGGCGGCGGCCGACACCAGGCGGAGTGTCCGGGTCGTCGAGGTCCGTTCGCAGGGCCGCGACCACCCCTTCCTGCCGGCCGCGCCCGAGACCCGCTACCTGAAGTTCTTCGTCCTCCAGCTGAGCTGACGGCCGGTTCGACCGCCCTGGCGAAAACCAACGGAAAAGCTCGGAATTTGAGTCTTGCCAGCCCTGCCCACCGTTGGTATAATGAAATCAAAGGTCAGGGATGGTCAAACCGATGCCAAGTCTCAGTGACGAAATCGAGGTCTTCCTCAAGCGGATGCTCGAGGAGGCCGCCGGCCGCGTCGAGATACGGCGGCAGAGGCTGGCCGCGCGCTTCGGTTGCGCCCCGTCCCAAATCAACTACGTCCTCGAGACCCGCTTCACGGTCGACCGGGGCTACTCCGTCGAGAGCCGGCGGGGCGGCCGCGGTTACATCCGAATCGTCAAGTTCAGCCTGAGCAGTCCGGAGTGGGCCATGGAGTACCTCGGCGACCGAATCGGGGACTTGCTGACCCAGCCGGAGGCCGAGGCGTTCATCGAGCGGCTGGGCGAGGACGGGTGCCTCAGCCCACGGGAGGTGGCCCTGATGAAGGCGGTCGTCGACCGCGAGGCCCTCGCGCTCGACCTGCCCTATCGCGACCGGCTCCGGGCCGCGCTGCTCAGGCGGATGGTGGCGGCCGTCCTCAGTTGCCCGCCGGTCGATGACCGGGCGGAGCAGTGAGGACCGGTCGCCGAAGGGGAGGGGAACGATGCTCTGTCAGGAGTGCCGCAAGCGTCCGGCCGTCGTCCGGGTGACGATGGTCGTCAATGGTCAAAAGGTCGAAATGCACATGTGTGAGGAGTGCGCCCGCAAGAAGAGCGAGCTCGATTTCCTGACCGACCCCAGCCTGCCCCTGCAGCAGCTCCTCGGCGGGCTCCTCGGTCACGAGCACGCTCAGGGTGCTCAGGCCGGGACGACCGAGCCGGAGAAGAGCTGCCCCGGCTGCGGGTCGACCTACCGGCAGTTCACCCAACTCGGCCGGCTCGGATGCAGCGAATGCTACACCGTGTTCGGTGACGAACTCCGGCCCATGGTCCGGCGCATCCACGGGTCCGTCATCCATGAAGGCAAGGTCCCCGCACGGACCGGCGGCGACCTCAAGATCAAGAAGGAAATGACCGACCGGCGGATCGCCCTGCAGAAGGCGGTCGCCAGGGAAGACTTCGAGACGGCCGCCAGGCTGCGCGATGAGATCAAGGACCTCGAGCGGCAGGTTGCCGAAGGCCACGCCGCCGAGCAGGGGAGGGAAGGGCGTTGAGACCTGAAGAGGCCACCGCCCGCCCGAGCGCCCTCTGGGTGACCGGGTCCGGTCCGCACGCCGACATCGTCATCTCCAGCCGCATCCGGCTGGCCCGCAACCTATCCGTTACGCCTTTCCCGCATGTCCTCAGCGCGGAAGGGGCGGAGGACGTCGTCCGGCGGGTCGAGACCGCCTTCAAGGCCCTGCAGGCCGAGGGGCGGCTGAAGGACCATACCTTCGTGCGCGTCGACCAACTGCCGCCGCTGAACCGCCAGGTCCTGGTGGAGAAACACCTCATCAGCCCCCAGCACGCCCAGGAAGACAAACCGACGGCCCTCATCACCGACCCCGAGCAGACCGTCAGCGTGATGGTCAACGAAGAGGACCATCTCCGCATCCAGTGCCTGTTGCCCGGGCTGCAACTGGAGAAGGCCTGGGCGATGGCCAACGCCATGGACGACGCCCTGGAGGAGAAGCTTGACTTCGCCTTCGGGGAGCGTCTCGGGTACCTGACGGCCTGCCCGACCAACGTCGGCACGGGCCTCCGCGCCTCGGTCATGCTCCACCTCCCGGCCCTCATCCTGACCAACCAGGCGGCCCGCGTCGGCCACGCCGTGGTCAAACTCGGGCTGGCCATTCGCGGCCTCTACGGCGAGGGGACCGAGGCCCTGGGAAACATGTTCCAGGTATCAAACCAGGTCACCTTAGGGCAGACCGAAGAAGAGATAATCGATAACCTGCACGGGGTGACCGAGCAACTCGTCAGCAATGAGACGAATGCCCGGAAGTTCCTCATGAGCGAGAACCGGAGCCAGATCGAGGACCGGGTCAACCGGGCCTACGGCACCCTGGCCAACGCCAGGATAATGTCGTCGCAGGAGGCCATGCAGCTCTTTTCGGACCTGCGGCTGGGGGTCGACCTGGACCTCCTGCACCTGCGCCGCAAGAAGACTCTGAACGAATTGATGGTGGTCACCCGCCCGGCCTATCTGCAGCAGCTGGCCGGGGGCGAACTCGAACCCCTGCAGCGGGACATCAGGCGGGCTTCGCTCATCCGCGAGACCCTCCGCCTGACCGACCTTCCGCCGACGGGCGAACCGGGCGGCGACCAGAAGACCCGATAAGGCTTGGGGACACCTAAGACGCAAACCTGCGAGAGAATGAGATTTAACGTCTCTGAGCTCAAAACAAGGAGACAGGAGGGACGGCTTTGTTCAACATCTTTCACCGCTTCACCCCCCGGGCGCAGAACGTCATCACCTATGCCCAGGAGGAAGCGCAGCGCCACGGCTCAAGCTTTGTCGGCACCCAGCACCTTCTGCTCGGCCTGCTTCGCGATGGTGAGGGGGTCGCCGCCCGGGCTCTCCTGGCCATGGGTCTCGACCTGGACAAGGTCCGGGGCGAGGCCGAGAAGGTCGTCGGCAAGGCCGAAGGGGCCGGCGAGGGCGGGGCATTCTCGCCCCGCGCCAAGCGCGTCGTCATCGAACTGACCGCCGAGGAGGCCCGTGCCCTCGGCCACACCTATATCGGCACCGAACACATCCTCTTGGCCCTGATCCGCGAGGGCGAGGGCGTCGCCGCCCAGATCCTCGAGAGCCTGGGGGTCGACCTGGAGAAGGTCCGCGCCCAGGTGGTCGCCCTGACCGGCGGGGTCACTCCGCCGGCGGCGACCTCCGGCCAGCCGGGGGGACCGGCCAAGCCGCGTTCGAAGACCCCGACCCTCGACAACTTCGGCCGCGACCTGACGGCCATGGCCCGCGACGGCAAGCTCGACCCGGTCGTCGGCCGCGAGAAGGAGACCGAGCGGGTCGTCCAGATCCTCAGCCGGCGGACCAAGAACAACCCGGTCCTCATCGGAGAGCCCGGCGTCGGCAAGACGGCCATCGCCGAGGGCCTCGCCCAGCGCATCGTCGCCGGAAAGGTCCCGGAGCTCTTGGCCAACCGGCGGGTCGTCACTCTCGACCTCGGCTCTCTGGTGGCCGGCTCGAAGTACCGCGGTGAGTTCGAGGAGCGCCTGAAGAAGGTGATGGACGAGATCCGTCACGCGGGCGACGTCATCCTGTTCATCGACGAGATGCACAACATCATCGGGGCGGGCGCGGCCGAGGGGGCCATCGACGCCTCGAGCATCCTCAAGCCGGCCCTGGCCCGGGGCGAGCTGCAGGCCATCGGGGCCACGACCATCGACGAGTACCGAAAGCACGTGGAGAAGGACTCGGCCCTGGAGCGTCGGTTCCAGCCGGTCATGGTCGAGGAACCGACGGTCGACGAGGCCATCGCTATCCTCTATGGCCTGCGCGATCGGTACGAGGCGCATCACCGGGTGACCATCACCGAGGAGGCCATCCAGGCCGCCGTGCGGCTGTCCGACCGCTACGTGACCGACCGGTTCCTGCCGGACAAGGCCATCGACCTGGTCGACGAGGCCGCCTCGCGCGTCCGGCTGCGCAGCTACATTGCGCCGCCCGACCTCAAGGACATGGAGCAGCGGCTGGACACCCTGCACAAAGAGAAGGACGAGGCCGTCCAGTCGCAGGAGTTCGAGAAGGCCGCCCGTTTCCGTGACCAGGAACAGAAGCTCCGCGAACAGCTCGAGCAAGAGAAGCAGACCTGGCAGAAGAAGAAGGTCGCCGACCGGATCGCCGTGAACGCCGAGGACATCGCCCAGATCGTCTCGAGCTGGACCGGCATCCCCGTGTCGCAGATGGCCGTGGAAGAGTCCGAGCGCCTCCTCAAGCTCGAGGAGGTCATCCACTCCCGCATCGTCGACCAGGAGGAAGCGGTCAGGTCCGTCGCCCGTTCCATCCGGCGGGCCCGGGCCGGGCTCAAGGACCCAAAGCGCCCCATCGGTTCGTTCATCTTCCTCGGCCCCACCGGGGTCGGTAAGAGCGAGCTGGCCAAGGCCTTGGGCGAGGCCCTCTTCGGCGACGACGACGCGGTCATCCGCCTCGACATGTCGGAATACATGGAACGGCACAACGCCTCGCGGCTGGTCGGCGCGCCTCCGGGCTATGTCGGCTATGAGGAGGGCGGCCAGCTCACCGAGGCCGTGCGGCGGAAGCCATACTCGGTCATCCTCTTCGACGAGATCGAGAAGGCGCACCCCGAGGTGTTCAACATCCTCCTCCAGGTGCTCGAGGACGGGCGACTGACCGACGCCCAAGGCCGAACGGTGGACTTCCGAAACGCGGTCATCATCATGACCGCCAACGTCGGCGCCCACCTCATCCACAAGGAAGGCGGGCTGGGGTTCCGGGTCGTCCACGACGAAGAAGGCTCCTACAAGCAGATGAAGGATAAGGTCATGGACGAGGTCAAGCGGACCTTCCGCCCCGAGTTCCTCAACCGTGTCGACGACATCATCGTCTTCCGCCCGCTGACGGCCGAGAATCTGAAGGAAATCGTCAACTATATGTTGAAGGATGTGGCCAAGCGCCTCAAGGACAGCGGTTACGCGCTCGAGGTGTCAGAGGCGGCCAAGGAGAAGATCGCCGCCGAGGGCTTCGACCCCCAGTGGGGGGCCAGGCCGCTGCGGCGGGCCATCCAGCGCCTCATCGAGGACCCGCTGTCCGAGGAGCTCCTGAGGAACCGCTTCAAGCCGGGCAATGCTGTCCGGGCCGAGCTTCGTGACGGAGACATCGTCTTCGTCCAGGGCGAGGCCAAGTCCCCGGAGCCCGGGGAGGAGACGGCCGGACCGGCCGGCGCGGAACCGGTCACCGGGAGGAAGTCCTGATTGCCTAAGGCAAAGACCCGCTTCGTCTGTCAGAACTGCGGCTACGAAGCGCCGCGGTGGATGGGGCGGTGTCCCGGATGTGAGCAATGGAACACCCTTGTCGAGGAGGTCGAGCCCAGGCCGCAGGGCCGCTCGACCTCTCTTTCAAGGTCCGGCGCCACCGGTGAACCGGTGGCGATTGCCGCTGTGGAGGCGGCCGCCGAACCACGTCTGGCCGCCGGTCTGTCCGAGGTCGACCGGGTCCTCGGCGGCGGCATCGTGCCGGGGTCGCTGGTCCTCGTCGGAGGAGACCCGGGCATCGGCAAGTCGACCCTGCTCCTGCAGATCTCCCGGCACGTGGCGGCCGTGGGCGGCCCCGTGCTCTACGTGAGCGGCGAGGAATCGGTCCGCCAGGTCCGCCTGCGGGCCGACCGCCTGGGCGCTCTCGACGAGCACCTCTACGTCATGCCCGAGACCGAGCTGGAGCAGGTGGCGGCGGCCATCGAGCGGCTCCAGCCGAAACTGTGCGTCATCGACTCGATCCAGACGGTCTACCGGTCCGACGTGCAGTCCGCCCCGGGCAGCGTGGGGCAGGTCCGGGAGTGCGCGGCCGAGCTCATGCGCCTGGCCAAGACCCTGGGCGTGCCCATCTTCATCGTCGGCCATGTCACCAAGAGCGGCGACCTGGCCGGCCCGAGGGTCCTCGAGCACATCGTCGACACGGTCCTCTATCTCGAGGGCGAACGCCATCAGAGCTACCGCATCCTCAGGGCGGCCAAGAACCGCTTCGGCTCGACCAATGAGATCGGGGTCTTCCTCATGGAGGAGAATGGTCTGGTCGAGGTGGACAACCCCTCCGAGGCCTTCCTGGCCGAGCGGCCGACTGGGGCCGCCGGCTCGGTCGTCGTCTGCAGCCTGGAGGGGACCCGTCCGCTCCTCGTCGAGGTCCAGGCGTTGGTGGCGGCGACGACCTTCCCGGCGCCGCGCCGGATGGCCACCGGCGTCGACTACAACCGCCTGGTCCTGCTGCTGGCGGTGCTCGAGAAACGCGCCGGCCTGAACCTGTCGGCCCACGACGCCTACGTCAAAGTCTCCGGGGGCGCCAGGATCGACGAACCCGCCGGCGACCTGGCCGTCGTCACCGCGGTCGCCTCGAGCCTTCGCGACGCGCCGGTCCCCGAACGGATGGTCATCCTCGGGGAGGTCGGCCTGACCGGCGAGGTACGGGCCGTGTCGCGCCTCGACGAGCGCCTGGGCGAGGCGGCCAAGCTCGGTTTCACCGACTTCCTGGTGCCGGCGGGTAACCTGCGGCGGAGCCGGACCGCGCGCGAACGCCCGCCGGGCCTGAGGATTCACGCCGTGTCCACGGTCGAACAGGCCATCGCCATCGCCCTGAGCTTGAACGGCCGGGCCGCGGCGGCCGCCGGTTGGCAACCCGATTGACTTAAGGCCGGTCTCCGGACGGGAGGTCAGTCATGCCCGAGGACGAACGGGAACTTTCAACGACGAAAGCGGAGTCGACCCGCCCGCCGGCCAAGCTGCTGGCCAGCGTGAAGAAGGTCGCCCCGGGGACGGCCCTGCGGGAGGGCCTGGAGAACATCCTTCGGGCGCGCACCGGCGCCCTCATCGTGGTCGGCGAGAGCATGTCCCGTCGCGGACTGATCGACGGCGGCTTCCGCCTGGGCGTGGAGCTGACCCCTTCGCATGTCTACGAGCTGTCCAAGATGGACGGGGCGATCATCATCAGCGACGACGCCTCCCGCATCCTCTTCGCCAACGTCCAGTTGGTGCCGGATTCGAGCATCCCGTCAGGCGAGACAGGCATCCGCCACCGCACCGCCGAGCGAACCGCCAGGCAGACCGGCGACCTCGTGGTGGCCATCTCCCAGCGACGCAACCTCATCACCATCTACCAGGGTCCGCTGAAGTATGTCCTCAAGGACGTCTCAGTCATCCTGGCCAAGGCCAATCAGGCCATCCAGACCATGGAGAAGTACCGCGGCATCCTGGAGGCCGCGCTGGCCAACCTGTCGGCCCTCGAACTGGAGGACCTGGTCACGTTGGGCGACGTGGCCATGGTCGTCCAGCGGGCCGAGATGCTCCTGCGGATCCAGACGGAGGTTGAGGGGTACATCACCGAACTCGGCACGGAGGGCCGGCTGGTCGGCATGCAGACCGAGGAACTGGCCGGCGACGTGGGCACCGATTGTTACCTAGCCCTCCGGGATTACTGCCTGCCGGCCGAGAACGAGGTGGCCGAGCGACTCCGCGGGGAGATCGGCCGCCTGGTCCCGGAAGAACTGCTCGACCCGGCGACCATCGGGCGGCTCCTGGGTTATTCCCCGGTCGCGGGCTTCCTCGACCAGCCGGTGACGCCCCACGGCTACCGGGTCCTCTCGGAGATCCCGCGACTGCCAGGGCCGGTCATCGACAACCTCGTATCCTCCTTCACGAGCCTGCCCCGGATCGTCTCGGCGACCATCGAAGACCTGGACGCCGTGGAGGGCATCGGCGAGGTCCGCGCCAAAGCCATCAAGGACGGCCTTCGACGGTTGCGGGACAAGGTCATCATCGACCGCCAACTGTGAAAGAAACAAGAAGCCCGCTTGCTTGAGCAAGCGGGCTTGTTTTCTGATTCATCGCCGGGCGCGGCCGGCTCCTTCAGGATAGGTTGAAGAGGCCCAGCGCCGTTATCCTCTTGTGTTCGTTGATCAGCGTGTCGTACATGTTGATGTCCAGCAGGTTGCAGAGCGCGGCCAGATAGAACAGGTTCCGGCCGATTTCGGACTCGATGACTTCCTTGCAGTGCTCGCAAAGTTCCCCATCGAGGTGCGTGTCCATGTAGTCCTTCAGTTCGCGAAGGGTGACATCGGATGGGACCCTCTGCTTCTCGGCGTTCACGCGCAGGCACCCACAGTTGGTCACGGACTTGACGATGGCCCGGTTAACCCTGGCGTTCGATTCCTGGAACTTGGTCAGGACATCGAGCACGCTACGATGCCGGACGAGGAACTCTCCGACGGCTTGCTGGAACTCGTCACAGAGCAGATCCTTCACGACGAGTACCCCTCCCACGCAGGTGTCATTCCAGACGAGCCCAGTCATTATTATAACGGCGGCCGAAAACCCTTGTCAACGAAGGCTTGGCCAAGCCCCTCGGGGAAAAGACAAGGCCACGTCGTAGCGTGGCCGGGCTGTGGACGTGAGGGGATTCGAACCCCTGACCTCTCGGATGCGAACCGAACGCTCTCCCAACTGAGCTACACGCCCTTGTTTTGATGTCCTTTGCGGAGCTATGCGATTGTCTCGGCGACGCGGCCGAGTCCGTCTTGACGGCACATTTGATTGTACCTTACCGCGCGACGGTCGTCAAGTTGGCGGCCTTTGCCGGCGGTCGACTCACCACCACCGTGGGGCAGCGATGTCCCTGAAAAAATGCTTATTGACAAGTATCTGGCAGGGTGATAAAATACGTCTTTCTTGACTGACTAAGTAAAGTATGGTATTCTATGTTTATAAGTTCCCTTCAGGGAGCCCACTGTGCCTGGGCAAGAGAGGTGGTTTCCGTGTTCAACGTGGGCGACAAGGTCGTCTACCCGATGCACGGCGCCGGTATCATCGAGGCCATCGAAGAGAAAGAGGTCCTCGGTGAACGGCAGAAGTACTACATCATGCGCTTGCCGATAGGCGAAATGAAGGTCATGATCCCGACCTTGAACGTCACCGAGATCGGACTGCGGGAGATCATCAAGGAAGACGACGTCCAGAAGGTCTTCGAGATCCTCCGGGCCCAGAAGTCCAAGATGTCGACCAACTGGAACCGGCGTTACCGCGCCAACATGGAGAAGATCAAGAGCGGGGACGTCTTCGAGGTCGCCGAAGTGGTCAGGAACCTGACCCTGCGCGACAAGGAGAAGGGACTGTCGACCGGGGAGCGAAAGATGCTCGAGAACGCCCGACAGATCCTGGTCAGCGAGCTGGTGCTGGCCAAGGGAATCGACGAGGAGGCGGCGTTGGCCATCCTTGAAGAGTTGTTCGAGTGAGGTGGACGCCGGGGGTTCCGGCGTCCTCTTCCATGTTGGCCCCCAGATTCGGGGCGCGCGACGCAGATTCGGCGGACAAGCGTTCGACGTTTCCTTGAAAACCCCGATAGAGCTAGCTTATAATGTTTCCTAGGTCCAGTAAACAGGAAAGGGGGTGAAACAGTGAAACGTTTCATCCGTATCCTGCTAACCCTGGCGGGTCTCATCGGCGGCTTCATACTTAGTTACTATGTCTTACTGTTGGACCCGTTCACCAGGTTAACCGGGATCGGAATCGACGACCCCATCGGCCGGACCATCATCATCACTGGCCCGATCGTCGTCGGCCTCATCGGCTTCCTCATCGCGCCATGGTTGACCCGGACCGTCACGGACGGCGCCCGCTGGGCGGAGACCAGGCTGCAGAGAGTGCCGTTGCCGGACATCATCTCCGCGACCGTCGGCCTCATCCTCGGGTTGGTCGTGGCCATCCTGCTCGGCCAGGCCTTTGCCCGGATCCCGCTGGTCGGTTCGATCGTCTCGACCGCCGGCAGCCTCATCCTCGGCTATCTGGGGCTGGTCGTCTTCTCGCGGAAGCGGGAGGATTTCGTCGGGATGCTCGGTGGGCGGACCCGCGACCGTTCGGTCCGGCAGAACACGGTCCAGCCGAAGATCCTCGACACCAACGTCATCATCGACGGCCGGATCGCCGACATCTGCCGGAGCGGCTTCATCGAAGGTCCGCTGGTCATTCCCGGCTTCGTCCTCGAGGAACTCCGCCACATCGCCGATTCCTCCGACATCCTGAAACGGAACCGGGGGCGGCGCGGGCTCGACGTCCTCAACCGCATCCAGAAGGAACTCAACATCAACGTCCAGGTGCACGAGCGCGACCCGTGGGGCGACCTCGAGGTCGATTCAAAACTCATCCAGCTGGCCAAGTCGCTCGACGGCCGGGTCGTCACCAACGACTTCAACCTCAACAAGGTCGCCGAGCTCCAGGGCGTGCCGGTGCTCAACATCAATGAGCTGGCCAACGCCGTCAAGCCGGTGGTCCTGCCGGGCGAGGAGATGTCGGTCCACGTCATCAAGGACGGCAAGGAAACCGGCCAGGGCGTGGGCTACCTCGACGACGGGACGATGATCGTCATCGACGGGGGCAAGCGCCATATCGGCGAGACCATCGGGGTGCTGGTCACCAGTGTCCTGCAGACGGCCGCCGGCCGGATGATCTTCGCCAGGCCGAAGGCCGAAAGGGTCATCTCGTGAACCCCGGCGGGCGGGCCTTCGCCGTGGTCGTCGCCGCCGGGCAGGGGAGCCGGATGGGGGCCGCGGTGAACAAGGTCTACCTGCCCCTTTTGGGCCGCCCGCTGCTGGCCTGGACCCTCGACGCCTTCCAGCATTGCCAAGCGGTCGACCAGGTCTGCCTGGTCGTCACTGAGGCCGACCGAAGCCGGTGCCAGGATGAGATCCTTGAGACCGGCGCCTTCACCAAAGTCACGAAGCTGGTCACCGGCGGCAAGACCCGCCAGGAATCGGTCTATAACGGGGTCACCGCCTTGAACGGAATCCTTCGGGCGAGCGACGACGTGGTTGCCATCCACGACGGCGCCCGCCCTTTGCTTTCCGCGGCCCTGCTCCGCAAGACGATCGACGCGGCCCGACAGTACGGGGCCGCCGCCCCGATCATCCCGGCCAAGGACACCGTCAAGTGGGTGGGGTCCGACGGCTTCCTCAAGGGCACGCCGGACCGTTCGCGCCTGGGCTTGGTCCAGACACCTCAGGCCTTCCGGGCCGGCCGGCTGCTCGAGGTCCTGGAATGGGCCGGCCGCCGGGGGCTGGGCGCGACGGACGAGGCCGCCCTCTTCGAGCAGCGGCTGATCGAGGTCAGGGCGATCGAGGGGGACGAGGCGAACCTGAAGGTGACCACGCCGCACGACCTGTTCCTGGCCGAAACCTTCCTGGTCGGAAGGGGCAAGGCCGGGTCGGCCGTGGGGGTGGGGAAGGCGGGGAGCGGGATGAGAGTAGGCATCGGCTATGACATTCACCGCCTGGAGGCCGGACGGCGCCTGGTCCTGGGCGGCGTCGAGATGCGTCACCCGGACGGGCTCGGACTGGCCGGACATTCCGACGCCGACGCAGCCGTCCACGCGGTCATGGACGCCCTGCTCGGGGCGGCCGGTCTGGGCGACATCGGGACCCTCTTCCCGCCGGGCGATCCCCGCTTCGCCGGCGCGGATAGTCTCAAGCTGCTCGAGGCGGTGGTCGGCGTCCTGGGTGAGCGCGGCCTGACCCCCGCCAACATCGACCTGACCATCGTGGCCGAGGCCCCGAAGATCTCCCCGCATGTCGGCCTGATGAAGCAGAAGATCGCCGCGGCCTGCGGGCTGAAGGCGGAGGCCGTCGGGGTCAAGGCCACGACCAACGAGGGGCTGGGGCCCGTCGGCGAGGGACGCGGCATCGCGGCCTACGCCGTGGCGACGGTGGACGGCCGGCGCCGGTCGCGACCACGGGAGCGGAAATGAACCAGGGGCACCAAGAAGACCGGAGACCGGGGAGCATCCTCCCCGGTCTCTTTATGTTTGCGACCGATCTTGGCAAAGCCGCATAAATATGGAGTGAGACTGCAGAGAATCAAACAGCATCACGTTGCCTAGGCTAAAGGCCAACGACGATGCGCTTTCGCGGGCAACGACCCAGAAGGGAGGGAGGATGAATGTCGGAACTGTTTCGCCGTTTGCTTTTCATTGCCCTGGTCGGCGTGTCCTGCGCCGGCTTCGGCCGGGCCGCCGGCGCCCCCGCGGTGACGAATAACATCGCCGTCATCGACGGCCGGCGGTTGGCCGAAGTCCACCTCCAGGGCCGCGTGGTCGTCCGCATCGGTTCCGAGGCCGGCGGCCTCAGCCCGGCGGCGCGGGCCGCCTTGGTCGCCGAGCGCCTGAACACCCTGCTCAACGACGGCGTGTCGCCGGAGGCCGTGAACTTCAGACAGGTCGGCGGCCTCTGGGCGGTGGTCGCCGGCGACCAGGTCATCGTCACCGTGGACGAGCTCGCCGCCAGCGCCCGCAGCGCTCAGCCCAGGGAGCTCGCCTTTCTTTGGGCCAACAACATCCGTGAGGCCCTCGGCGGCCGGCCCCTGGGACCCCTCGACTATTGGATGGCGGGCGCCGCCCAGGTGGCCAGGACCGAGTACGGCGTGGCTTCCTGGTACGGCCCGGGTTTTCAGGGCCGCGAGACGGCCAACGGGGAGATCTTCGAGCCCTGGGCCCTCACCGCCGCCCACCGGACGCTGCCGTTCGGCACCAGGGTCCTGGTGACGAACATGGCCAATGGTCGCAGCGTGCTCGTCAGGATCAACGACCGCGGCCCCTGGGTCGGTGCCCGCATCATCGACCTCTCCCGGCGCGCCGCCCAGGAACTCGGGCTGATCGACCGGGGCATCGGCCCGGTCCGCCTGGACATCATCCGCTGAGCGGCGACACATCCGCTGAGCAACATCCGCTGAGCGGCGTTGCGACGGGTGCCCGGATGGTGGTATAATACTCCAAAGACCACCCCGAAGAGATAGGCGCCAAAGGCGATGACCGGGAGGAAGTACGCTCCCATCCCCAGACAGAGAAGGCCGGGTAAGCTGAGAACGGCCGCTGGGTGAGGAAGCGGAAGTGCACCCGTGAGCCGCCGGTCGAAGCAGCCCGGCAGGGTTGACCAGAGACCGCTCCGGCAGGCCGCCGTTACCCGGCCGAGGCATGAACGTCCGGCACCCGCGGCCGGCCGGAAGTGCCTGTCGAGGGACGCCTGCCGGCGTCCGAACCAGAGTGGAACCACGGACCTCCCGTCTCTGCCCGCGTCATCGCGGCAGCGGGAGGTCTTTTTCGTCCCCGGCCCCGACGCGAACCGCGTCAGGTCGGGAAAACATCGTCGCGAACAGGAGGTGAGGCCGGTGGGGATCCGCATCCATAACACCCTGACCCGCCGGAAAGAGGACTTTCGGCCCATCGAACCGGGCCACGTGGGGATCTATGTCTGCGGGCCGACGGTCTGGGACTACATGCACATCGGGAACGCCCGACCGTTCGTCTTCTTCGACGTCGTCCGGCGGTACCTCAGGTACCGCGGGTACATCGTCAGATACGTCCAGAACTTCACCGACGTCGACGATAAGATCATCAACCGGGCCAACCAGCTCGGTCTCGACCCGATGGTCATGGCCGAAGACTACATCAAAGCCTACTTCGAGGATGCCGGGGCGCTGGGCGTCGCCGCCGCCGACGTCCACCCACGGGCCAGCCTGCACATCGAGGAGATCATTGCCATGGTCCAGGACCTCATCGCCAAGGGCTATGCCTACGAGATCGACGGGGACGTCTACTTCTCGGCGGCCAAGGACCCGCAGTACGGCTCACTTTCCGGGCAGTCCCTGGACGACCTGAAGGCCGGCGCAAGGGTCGAGATCGACGAGCGCAAACGGGCCCCCGAGGACTTTGCCCTCTGGAAGAAGCAGAAACCGGGTGAACCGGCCTGGCCCAGCCCGTGGGGTCCGGGGCGTCCGGGCTGGCACATCGAGTGCTCGGCGATGGTCCGCGAACATCTTGGGCGAACGGCCGACATCCACGGGGGCGGGTCCGACCTCATCTTCCCGCATCACGAGAATGAAGCCGCCCAGAGCCGGGCGGCCAACGGGGCGCCCCTGGCCAACTACTGGGTCCACAACGCCTTTCTCAACATCGACGGGGAAAAGATGTCCAAGTCCCTGGGGAACTTCATCGTCCCGCGGGAGATCATGAAGCGCTACCGTCCCGAGACCCTTCGCTTCTTCCTGCTCTCCGCGCACTACCGCAGCCCGTTGAACTTCACCGAGGACCAGCTGAAGGCGGCCGACGCTTCCCTCGAACGCCTCCACAACGCCCTCGCCGTGCTCGAGCAGTGGCAGGCGGTGACGTCGCGCGAGGTCATGGACGACGAGGAGCGGAAGCTCCTCGGGCGCCTGACGGCCCACCGCGAGCGGTTCATCGCCGCCATGGACGACGACTTCAACACGGCCGACGCCATCAGCGCCCTCTTCGAGCTGACCCGTGACGTCCACGCGACCATGGGGCCAGGGTCGTCCAAGGAACTGGTCGGCGCGGTCATCGGTCTCTACCACGAACTCGGGGACATCCTCGGGCTGCTGCGGCGGGAGGCGCCGGCGACTCTTGATGACGAGGTCGAGCGACTGATCACCGAGCGCCAGGAAGCCCGGCGCCGCCGCGATTGGGCCGAGTCCGACCGCATCCGCGACGAACTGGCCGGTCGGGGCATCATCCTGGAGGACACCCCTCAGGGCATCCGCTGGAAGAGGAAGTGAGGCCTTGCCTGAGCCCTTCGATCCCTCGCTGCTCGCCCCGTTGGTCCTGGCCTACGTCGGGGACGCCGTCTTCGAGCTGGAAGTCCGGGCCGAACTGGTCCGGGCCGGCGTAGCCGACCCCGACGTCCTCCACCGGCGGGCGGTCTCCCAGGTCCGGGCCATCTCCCAGGCCCGCGCCTGGCGGGGGATCCGCGACCACCTGACGCCGAAAGAGGCGGCCATCGCCCGGCGTGGACGGAACGCCAAGACGGGCCGCCACCCGCGCGGCACGACCAGCGAGGAGTATCACGACAGCACGGCCTTCGAGGCCCTGCTGGGCTACCTCTACCTCAGCGGCCGGGCCGACCGGTTGAAGGAGATAATGGCTCTCGCGCGAATTATGGGCGAGGAAGAAGGGCCCAGATAGCGCGGGGAGGAAGGCCGATGAAGGTCAGACTGATGAGTCGCACCCCGGACCCGGAGCGGGCCGTGGCCCTGGCGGCCAGGCTGTGCTACTCGCCGGTCGGCGTCGACGAGCTCGAGGAGCGGATGAGCCGGGACGAGATGGCCCGGCTCATCCGGAGTGTCCTCCGGATGGGGCACCACTCGACCCTCGAGCATGCCTCCTTCGAGTTCGCCGTCGAGGGTGTCTCGCGGACCCTGACCCATCAACTGGTCAGACACCGCCTGGCCTCCTACTCGCAGCAGTCGCAACGCTACGTGACGATGAAAGACTTCCCGTACGTGGTGCCGCCGTCGGTCCGCCGAGCCCCGGCGGCGCTGGCCGCCTTCGAGGACGCCATGGCCAAGGCCGGGGGCGTCTATGAAGAGCTGATGCGGCTCGGGGTGCACAAAGAGGACGCGCGCTACGTACTACCCAACGCGGCCGAGACGAAGATCGTCATCACCATGAACGCCCGCGCCCTACTCCATTTCTTCGAACTGCGCTGCTGCACCAGGGCCCAATGGGAGATCCGCACGCTGGCCTACCGGATGCTGAAAGAGGTCAAAGAGGTGGCCCCGCTGCTCTTCGAAAAGGCCGGCCCGCCCTGCACGTCGCTGGGGCAGTGCCGCGAGGGCAAGCTGTCGTGCGGCCGCATCAAACGCCTCAAGCGCGAGCGCCTCGATTTCGTCACCGCCCCGGTGGAGGGACGCGACGACGGTCAGGGACGCGGGGAATAGGCCGTAACGGCCAGGGAGAAGCTAGAAAGGGTGGGGCTGCTTGGACGCCGAAGGCCGTGAACAGATCGAGGGCCGCAACCCGGTCATGGAAGCCCTTCTCGCCGGTCGAACCATCGACCGGCTTCTCGTCGCCGAAGGGACGGCCCCGGCCTTCCTCGAGAAGCTGAAGGCCCTGGCCGGACAGCGAAACGTGCGGATCGAGCTGGTCGACCGGGCCCGCCTCGACGGGCTGGCCAGGTCCCGCGCCCATCAGGGCGTGCTCGCCCTGGCGCCGACCCGCACCTACGCCGACGTCCACGACATCCTGACCCGGGCGACCCAGACGGACCCGGCCCTGGTCGTGGCCCTCGACGGCGTCGAGGATCCCCAGAACCTCGGGGCCATCGTGCGCTCGTGCGACGCCGCCGGCGCCCATGGCGTGGTCCTGACCGAGCGCCGCTCGGCGCCGCTTGGACCCGGAGCCGTCAAGGCCTCGGCCGGCGCCGTCGAGCACGTGCCCGTGGCCCGTGTGGTCAACCTCACCAGGACCCTGGAGGAACTGAAAGAGGCCGGGTTGTGGGTCTACGGGACCGACGGCCAGGGCGACCGGGTCTACAGCGAGGTCGACCTGACCGGCCCGGCCGTCATCGTCATCGGCGGAGAGGGGCGCGGCCTCTCCAGGCTCGTCAAGGAACGTTGCGACTTCCTGCTCCGCATCCCCATGTTCGGCCGGGTGAATTCCCTCAACGCGTCGGCCGCGGCGGCGGTCATCCTCTTCGAAGTCCGCCGTCAGCGCGGCGCGGCGGGACGACCGGCCCCATAGGCCGGGAAGGAGTGTTTGGCATCGCTCATCCCCGCTTGCCCAGCCGGACGATGGCCATCGTCCTTTTTGTTTTCCTCATCGCCCTGGCGCCGCTGGGCTACGTGGCCGGACCCGGGCTGGGCTGGGTGACCGAGGGGCTTCTCCTCAAGGGGAGGGTGGCCCCCGGTGCCTCGGTCATGGGCCAACCCCTCGGCGGGCTGAGCCGAGACGAGGCCGAGGGCGTCCTGCTGAAGATGGCCCGCGACTTCCGCCAGCGACGCGTCGAACTTCGCTACGGAGCCAAGGTCTTTCAGGTCCGGATGCCGGACCTCGGCGTGAGCCTCGACGCCGAGGCTACGTTGGAGCGGGTCTGGGCCGTCGGCCGGGGCGGGGGGCTGGTCCCCCGGCTGCTCGCCGGAGCCAGGGCCCGGCGAGGGGGTGCGGTCGTCGACCCGGAGATCGGGATCGAGCCCGCCGTGCTTCACAACGGCCTCATCGAACTGTCCCGCCAGGTCGACCTGCAGCCCGTCAACGCCGCCCTCGACCAGGAGACCGGGCTCATCCGTCCCGGCAAGCCGGGCCGGCGGGTGGTCCTCGAGGCGGCCGAGAGGATGGTCCGCGAAATGGTCACCAAGGGTGCCCTGGGCGGGTCGCTGCAGGCGGAACTGCCCGTGGAGGGCCTCGCGCCCCGGGTGTCCATCAACGACCTGGCCGACCTCGACCGTCAGGTCATCGGCCGGTTCACGACGCACTTCGATCGCGGCGTCGTCGGCCGTTCCCACAACGTCGCCCGTGCCGCGGCGGCCATCGACGGTGAGGTCCTGCACCCCGGCGACACCTTCTCCTTCAACGAGACGGTCGGGCCGACCAACGCTGAACGCGGCTACGAGGAAGCCCCCGAGCTGTTCAAGGGGAAGTTCATCACCGGCGTGGGCGGCGGGGCCTGCCAGGTCTCCTCGACCCTCTACAACTCGGTCCTCCTGGCCGGCCTGCAGGTCGTCGAGCGCTACAACCATTCCCGGGTCCTGGCCTACGTGGCCGCCGGGCGTGACGCGACGGTCAACTACGGCGGGGCCGATTTTCGCTTCAAGAACAGCACGGCGTACCCGTTGCAGTTGCGGGCCACCGTCGCCGACGGGGCCCTCACCACGTGGTTCATCGGTCACCGCGACCCAGGCCCGGACGTCATCGTCCAGACCTTCGACCACGAGGAGATCAAGCCGGAGGTCCAGGAGACAGTCGATGAGTCGCTGGCGCCCGGACAACGCTACGTCGAAGAAGAGGGCGTGGCCGGGCTGAAGGTCACCGTGGCCCGCGTCTGGGTCGCCGACGGTGTCGAGGTCCGCCGGGAGATCGTTTCCCGCGATGTCTACCCGGCCTTTCCCGAAGTGGCCAAGGTCGGGCCAAAGCCGCCGGAACCGCCTACTGAGACGAACGCCCCGCCTTCGCCGGCCTCCAAACCGGAAAACGCAGGAAAAGAGACCAGCGAAACGGAGGAAAACGGACGCTAGAGCGGGAAAAGGCGGCAAAAACCATGTTGTCTTGACTTGTCGGGAATCGCTGGGTTATAATGAGTCTGTATTTCAGGACAGGCCTCGGCCTGCAGACGCGCAAGTGGCCTCCATAACTGCATTTGCGGCACCCCATATCAATTCAAAAGCGCAGCCTTTTTGAATTTTTTCGTTCTATATGGGGAGTTTGACGTTTCATCTCAGGCCGCCCGCACCTGACCACGCCTCGCCGAAGCCCTTAGTACAGAGCTTTCTGGACGCCGGAGGGATGGCCCGTGAGTGTCGAGGACCGCGAGATGTTCCATTACGACACCATGGTCGACGAGGAGATCGTCGAGTACGCCAGGGACGGCAACGACGGCGCCCTGGAGTTCCTCATAAACAAATACAAGAACTTCGTACGGGCCAAGGCGCGCTCTTATTTCCTCATCGGCGCCGACCGCGAGGACATCATCCAGGAAGGGATGATCGGCCTCTACAAGGCCATCCGGGACTTCCGCAGCGACAAGCTGTCTTCTTTCCGGGCCTTCGCCGAACTCTGCATCACCCGCCAGATCATCACGGCCATCAAGACGGCCACCCGGCAGAAGCACATCCCTCTGAACTCCTACGTCTCGCTGAACAAGCCGATCTACGACGAGGACTCCGACCGCACGTTGCTCGATGTCCTGTCGGGCTCGAAGATAACCGACCCGGAGGAGCTCATCATCAGCCGCGAGGAGTTCGGCGACATCGAGGAGAAGATGGGCGAGATCCTGAGCGACCTCGAGTGGAAGGTCCTCATGTCCTACCTCGACGGGAAGTCTTACCAGGAGATCGCGGTCGACCTCAAGCGTCACGTCAAGTCGATCGACAACGCGCTCCAGCGGGTCAAGCGTAAGCTCGAGCGCTATCTGGACAAGCGGAACGAGGCCGCCGAGGCCGAGAAGATCCGCAACGACGCGCACTGAAAAAAAGCAGGCGGGACAAGCGCTGCGCGGTTTGGCCACGGGTTGCAAACGAGCCGCGCCTGTGTTATCATGTTCTTTGCCGATTCCAAGAGGCTGGCGTAGCTCAACGGTAGAGCAGCTGATTTGTAATCAGCAGGTTGCGGGTTCGAATCCCATCGCCAGCTCCGAAGTCAATCATGGAGAGGTTCCCGAGCTGGCCAAAGGGGACAGACTGTAAATCTGTTGGCGGACGCCTTCGGTGGTTCGAATCCACCCCTCTCCACAAAGACGGTTCATCGCGGGGTAGAGCAGCCAGGTAGCTCGTCGGGCTCATAACCCGGAGGTCGAAGGTTCAAATCCTTCCCCCGCAACCATTGCCGGCGCAAAGCCGCGCCGGCAGCCTCGCTCATGTAGCTCAGTCGGTAGAGCGCGTCCTTGGTAAGGACGAGGTCACCGGTTCAACCCCGGTCATGAGCTCAGCAAAGCCCCCAACCGTGGGGGCTTTAGTCTTACCACCCCGGGCGCGGCAAAACGAGGCCGGCCTTGCGTCTCCGGGCGGCCCGGGTACGGTCCCTCTCATTGACAGTGCGCCATTAAGTGTGATAAACTCTAACAGCGATTGTTCCCACAAAAGGAATGCCCATGTGACCGGCCCCGGAGCGGAGGTGGCAACGAGATGCGGGAGATTATCACCCTGGCCTGCAGTGAGTGCAAGCGTCGCAACTACACGACGATGAAGAACAAGAAGAACGATCCCAACCGGATCGAGCTCAAGAAGTACTGCAAGTACTGCCAGAAGCAGACCGTGCACAAGGAAACTAGATAAAGCACCGGCGCCGTGGTATTATAAAGGGGCTGGAGAGTCCCGAGCGTACCGGGGGATCGGTACATAGGCGCGTAGCTCCAATTGGTAGAGCGGCGGTCTCCAAAACCGCATGTTGGGGGTTCGAGTCCCTCCGCGCCTGCAGTCGCTTCCTTTCTTTTTTGTTTAGGGCGGTATTTTGGGGCAGTCCAGCTGGAGGGTGTGAACCAGGTTGGCGAATGTCAAAGGGTGGCTCCCGGCCATCGCGCGGTTCTTCCGGGAAGTGCGGGCCGAACTGAAGAAGGTCATCTGGCCGACCCGCCGGGAGACCACGCTGTACACCGCCGTGGTCGTCGTCTCGGTGGCCTTTGTGGCCATCCTGATGTGGGTGGTGGACTCCATCTTCAGCAAGGCGTTGACCCTCTTACTAAAGGTTTGATGAGGGGGTGAGGGCGCCGCCACCGGCGGGCCCTTTCTTGATATGCCCGATAAGAACTGGTTCGTGGTCCACACGTACTCCGGTTACGAGAACAAAGTTAAGACGAACCTCGAGAAGAGGGTCGAGTCCATGGTCATGCAGGACAAGATCTTCCGCGTCCTCGTGCCCATGGAGGAAGAAGTCGAGATCAAGGAAGGCAAGAAGAAGATCACCAAGAAGAAGGTCTTCCCCGGCTACGTCCTGGTCGAGATGATCATGGACGACGACTCCTGGTATGTGGTCAGGAACACGCCCGGGGTGACCGGCTTCGTCGGTTCGGGGGCCAAGCCCATCCCCCTGCAGGACCCGGAGGTCCGGTCGATCCTGCGCCAGATGGGCATCGACGAGCCGCGGCCGAAGGTCACCTTCGAGCGCGGACAGAGCATCAAGGTGGCCGCCGGTCCGTTCGAGGGCTTCGTCGGCCAGATCGATGAGATAAACTACGAGAAGGGCAAGCTCAAGGTATTCATCTCGCTCTTCGGCCGGGAGACCCCGATCGAGTTGGATTTCGGCCAAGTGGAGAAGCTTTGAGCATTCGACCCGAGACGTTCTAGAGAGGTGTCCATAAGACCATGGCCAAGAAGGTAGCAGCGGTCGTCAAGCTTCAGATCCAGGCGGGCAAGGCGACGCCGGCGCCCCCGGTCGGTTCGGCTCTTGGTCCCCACGGGATCAACATCCAGGCTTTCTGCAAGGAGTTCAACGAGAAGACGGCGCAGCAGGCCGGACTGATCATCCCGGTCGAGATCACCATCTTCGAGGACCGCTCCTTCACCTTCATCCTCAAGACCCCGCCGGCCGCCGTCCTTCTCAAGAAGGCCGCCGGTCTGGAGACCGCTTCGGGCGAGCCGAACAAGAAGAAGGTCGGCAAGGTCAGCCGGAGCGAGGTCAAGAAGATCGCTCAGCTGAAGATGCAGGACCTGAACGCGGCCAGCGTCGAAGCGGCCATGCGGATGGTCGAAGGGACCGCCCGCAGCATGGGCATCGAGATCGTCGACTGACGGACGGGAGACCGCCCGTTTCAGCCATAGAAGTGGGAGGGCCTGACCGGCCCGCCTGAACCACAGGAGGTCTACAATCATGGCTCACGGTAAGCGCTACGAAGATTCACTGAAGATCGTCGACCGGACCAAGCTCTATGAGCCGGCCGAAGCGATGAAGCTGGTCAAGGAAACGGCCAAGGCCAAGTTCGACGAGACCGTCCAGCTCGCCATCAAGCTCGGGGTCGACCCGAAGCAGGCCGACCAGACGGTCCGTGGCGCCGTCGTCCTGCCGCACGGCACGGGCAAGAGCGTCCGCGTCCTGGTCTTCGCCAAGGGCGATAAGGCCAAGGAAGCCCAGGAGGCCGGCGGCGACTTCGTCGGCGCCGAGGATATGGTCCAGAAGATCGAGGGCGGCTGGCTTGACTTCGATGTCGCCGTCGCCACCCCCGACATGATGGGCACGGTCGGTAAGCTCGGCCGTATCCTCGGCCCCCGCGGCCTCATGCCGAACCCCAAGACCGGCACGGTCAGCATGGATGTCAAGAACGCCATCCGCGAGATCAAGGCCGGTAAGATAGAGTACCGCCTGGATAAGACGGCCATCATCCACGTCCCCATCGGCAAGGCTTCCTTCAGTCTGGAGGCCCTGAACGAGAACTTCGACGCCCTGATGGACGCCGTCGTCAAGGCCAAGCCGGCCGCGGCCAAGGGCCAGTACGTCAAGTCCGTGGCCGTCTCGGCGGCCATGGGTCCCGGCATCCGGATCAACCCGATGTCGGCCGCCGGTATCACTCCGGCCTGAGTCAGTCTTCAAGTGTGGGTGGGCCCAGGGTTCCGGTCTACCGGCGACCGCAAGGTCGCGGCGGCCGGGGCCCGGCCCGCCCTCGGTCTATCAGTCTGGATCAGGCGTGTGCTTGACTCGGAACGGTGGCCGATGGTAGAATCAGGTCCGTAGAAACGAAAATCGCCAGGTTGCCTGTGCTCTAGACAGCAGGTGCCCCATTCGGGGCGTAAGCGCGCGAAAGCGCCGCCCGCCGAGGCCAGGGTGGTTCAGAGCTTTCATTTGGAGAGCTTCGAGCCCCCGTGCTGTCGAACAGCCGGGGGCTCTTTGTTTTGCTGTTCATGCCAGGCACCGGTGTCGGGGGGAGGTGGAGTAAAGGAAGCATGAAGACTAAAGAACAGAAAGCGCAGGCCACCAGTGAGGTGGCCACCAAGTTGAAGCGCGCCAAGACGACCGTCCTCGCCGACTACCGGGGCCTCAACGTCGCCCAGGACACGAAGCTCCGCAAGAAGCTTCGCGAGGGTGGCGTGGAGTACCGGGTCATCAAGAACACCGTCACCAGTCGGGCGGCCAAGGATGCCGACATCGAGGGGCTCGACGCCTATCTCGCCGGCCCCATCGCCATCGCCTTCGATTACGAAGAGTTCACCCGCGCCGCCAAGATCCTCTCCGACTTCGCCAGAGAGAACAAGGCGCTGGAGATCAAGGCGGGCGTCTTTGAGGGTAAGGTCATCGGCCCCGACAAGGTCAAGGCGCTGGCCAATCTGCCGTCCCGCGAGGTCCTGCTGGCCCAGTTGGCCGGGCAGTTCGCCGCGCCGCTGGCCGGTCTGGCCTCCGTCCTCGCCGGTCCGTTGCGCCAGTTCGCGTACGCTGTCGAGGCCCTGCGCCAGAAGAGAGAGGCCGAGACGACGGCCTGATTCATCCGAAAGCACCGCCGTCGTGGCGGTCTACTCTAAGGAGGTACACCTCAAGTGGCTGAAGGTAAGGTAAAGGAAATCATCGAGGCCGTCAAGGGCCTATCCGTCATCGAGTTGTCCGAGCTGGTCAAGGCGTTCGAGGAAGAGTTCGGCGTCTCCGCCGCCGCTCCGATGGCCATCGCCGCCGCCCCCGCGGCCGGCGCCGCCGCCGCCCCCGCGGCCGAGCAGACCGAGTTCGACGTCATCCTGAAGGGCGCCGGCGCCCAGAAGATCCAGGTCATCAAGGTCGTCCGCGAGCTCACCGGGCTTGGTCTGAAGGAAGCCAAGGACCTCGTCGACGGCGCCCCGAAGCCGGTCAAGGAGAAGGTCTCCAAGGAAGACGCCGAGGGCATGAAGAAGAAGCTCGCCGAGGTCGGCGCGGAAGTCGAGATCAAGTAAGCAACGGCCACGCGATAACGCCGGGAAACGGCCGGCCCCCCGCGGGTCGGCCGCATCTTTTCCCCGCCAAGCGGGACGGGGCGTCCAGGAGGACGCCCCGTCAGTTTTGCCGTTTTGGCCTAGGATATCGTGGAATTCCTTGACGTCCAGAGGCCACCATGATATTATATTAAATTGCTACGTCTATACCCCAAAACTTTTCCCTTGGATAGTTTTTTCCATTCCGGGCAAGGCTGAGGGGTATGGGGTAGATGGCCTGAAAAGGAGCATCGACTGTCCCCGAGAGTCCAAAACAGGCTTATAGGGTTTTGCACTTATAAGCTGATTTTGGGTTTTTGGTTTTGGACGGCCGTTGTCCCGTTTCCGGGCGGTTCAATCCTTCCCAAGGGGTGACGAGAGACTTCATGGTCCATCTGACAGGCGAGAAGCGCGTCAGGGTGAGTTTCGCCCGGATCGACGAAGTGCTCCAGATGCCCAACCTGATCGAGATCCAGCAGAACTCGTACCAGTGGTTCCTTCACGAGGGTCTGCGGGAGATGTTCAGGGACATCTCGCCGATCCAGGACTTCACCGGGAACCTCGTCCTCGAGTTCATCGATCACAGCCTTGGCGAACCCAAGTACTCCGTGGAAGAGTGCAAGGAGCGGGACGTCACCTATGCGGCGCCCCTCCGGGTCCGTGTGCGCCTGATCAACAAGGAGACCGGTGAGGTCAAAGAGCAGGAGGTCTTCATGGGGGACTTCCCCCTGATGACCGAGAACGGGACCTTCGTCATCAACGGGGCCGAGCGGGTGATCGTCAGCCAACTCGTCCGTTCCCCGGGGGTCTACTTCGGCGAAGCCCTCGATGCCAGCGGCAAGCGGCTCTTCTCGGCCACGGTCATCCCCAACCGGGGAGCCTGGCTGGAGTACGAGACCGACGGCAACGACGTGGTCTACGTGCGTGTCGATCGCACGCGCAAGCTCCCCGTCACCGTCCTTTTGCGGGCCATCGGCTATGGCACCCGCCAGTCCCTCATCGACCTCCTCGGTGAGTCGGGCCCGCTCCTGACGACCATCGAGAAAGACGGCACCGAGTCCGAGGAAGAGGGCCTCATCGAGGTCTATAAGCGCCTCCGGCCGGGCGAGCCGCCCACCGTCGAAAGCGCCCGTTCGCTCCTGGAGTCGCTCTTCTTCGACCCCAAGCGCTATGACCTGGCCAACGTTGGCCGATACAAGATAAACAAGAAGCTCGCCATCAAGCGCCGGATCGCCGGGACGATGCCGGTCGACCGCGTCGTGGGTCCGAACGGCGAGGTCATCGCCGAGGCCGGCAAGGTCATCGACCGCCGGACGGCCGAGCGCATCGAGGCCGCCGGCGTCAACGTGCTCGAGGTCAAGACCACGGACGATGTGACCATGCGGGTCATCGGCAACGGCGCCCCGGCGATGGACCAGAAGACCATCACCAAAGAAGACATCATCGCCAGCGTGAACTATATGTTCACGCTCATGCGCGACGTTGGGACGACCGACGACATCGACCACCTCGGCAACCGCCGCCTGCGGTCCGTCGGCGAACTGCTCCAGAACCAGTTCCGCATCGGCCTGGCCCGGATGGAGCGCGTCGTCCGCGAGCGCATGACCATCCAGGATGTCGACATCATCACCCCGCAGGCCCTCATCAACATCCGCCCGGTGGTCGCCGCGGTCAAGGAGTTCTTCGGGTCCAGCCAGCTGTCGCAGTTCATGGACCAGACCAACCCCCTGGCCGAGCTGACCCACAAGCGGCGCCTCTCGGCCCTCGGCCCCGGCGGTCTGTCCCGCGAACGCGCCGGTTTCGAGGTCCGCGACGTGCACCACTCGCATTACGGCCGGATGTGCCCCATTGAGACTCCTGAAGGACCGAACATCGGCCTCATCGGGTCCCTGTCGACCTTCGCCCGGATCAACCAATTCGGGTTCATCGAGACCCCCTACCGCAAGGTTGACAAGGAGCGCGGGACGGTCACCGACGACATCAACTACCTGACCGCCGACGAAGAGGACGAGATGGTCATTGCTCAGGCCAACGCTCCTCTCCAGAACGACGGGCAGTTCACCGAGAACCGGGTCACCGTCCGCTACAAGAGCGAGATCCTGGTCGTCCCCCCGGACCAGGTCGACTACATGGACGTCTCCCCGAAGCAGGTCGTGTCCATCGCCACGGCCCTCATCCCGTTCCTCGAGAACGACGACGCCAACCGGGCCCTGATGGGGTCGAACATGCAGCGCCAGGCGGTCCCTCTGCTGGTCTCCGAGGCACCGCTGGTCGGCACGGGCATGGAGGGCAAGTCGGCCGAGGACTCCGGGGTGGTCATCCTGGCCAAGCGCGGCGGCCGTGTGGTCGAGTCCACCGCCGAGCGGGTGGTCGTCGAGACCCCGTCGGGCTCCCAGGACGCCTACAAGATGATCAAGTTCTCCCGGTCGAACCAGGGGACGTGCATCAACCAGCGGCCCATCGTCGTCAGCGGGCAGAAGGTCAAGGCCGGCGACGTCCTCGCCGACGGACCCTGCACCGACCACGGTGAGCTGGCCCTCGGTCGCAACGTCCTGGTCTGCTTCATGCCCTGGGAGGGCTACAACTACGAGGACGCCATCCTCATCAGCGAGAAGCTGGTCAAAGAGGACGTCTTCACCTCCATCCACATCGAGGAGTACGAACACGAGGCCCGCGACACCAAGCTGGGCCCGGAAGAGATAACCCGAGACATCCCCAACGTCGGCGAGGACGTCCTGAAGGACCTCGACGAACGCGGCATCATCCGCATCGGGGCCGAGGTCCGCACGGGCGACATCCTCGTCGGCAAGGTCACGCCCAAGGGCGAGACCGAGTTGACGGCCGAGGAGCGGCTGCTCCGGGCGATCTTCGGCGAGAAGGCCCGCGAGGTCCGCGATACCTCTCTGCGCGTACCCCACGGCGAGAGCGGCATCGTCGTCGACGTCAAGGTCTTCTCCCGCGAGAACGGCGACGAGCTGTCGCCGGGGGTCAACCAGCTGGTCCGGGTGTACATCGCCCAGAAGCGGAAGATCTCCGAGGGCGACAAGATGGCCGGCCGCCACGGCAACAAGGGCGTCATCGCCCGTATCCTGCCTGATGAAGACATGCCCTTCCTGCCGGACGGCACACCCATCGAGATCGTCCTCAACCCGCTCGGCGTGCCCTCCCGGATGAACATCGGCCAGGTCCTCGAGACCCACCTCGGGTGGGCCGCGAAGACCCTCGGACTCTTTGTGTCCACCCCAGTCTTCGACGGGGCGACCGAGCCCGATGTGGTCGACATGCTCCGCAAGGCCGGACTGCCGAAGGACGGCAAGAGCATGCTCTATGACGGCCGGACCGGCGAGCCATTCGACAACAGGATCACCGTCGGGTTCGTATACATGCTCAAACTGGCCCACCTGGTCGACGACAAGATCCACGCCCGGAGCACCGGCCCATACTCCCTCGTCACCCAGCAGCCGCTGGGCGGCAAGGCCCAGTTCGGCGGGCAGCGCTTCGGCGAGATGGAGGTCTGGGCCCTGGAGGCCTACGGCGCCGCCTACACCCTCCAGGAGCTGCTGACGGTCAAGTCCGACGATGTGGTCGGCCGGGTCAAGACCTACGAGGCTATCGTCAAGGGCGAGAACGTCCCCGAGCCGGGCGTGCCCGAGTCGTTCAAGGTCCTCATCAAGGAACTCCAGAGCCTCGGCCTCGACGTCAAGGTCCTGACCGAGAACGCCGAGGAGATCGAGATCAGGGAGACCGACGACGATATCGCCGAGACCGCCCGCGACCTCGAGCTGAACATCGAGGGCGACGAGGACGCTCCCCGGCCGCCGATGAGGCCGCCCTTCGCGGCCGTGCCGCCCATCCAGGTGGAGGAGCCGGTCGAACCGGCCGAGGACGAGAGCGATCTCCACCTCGAGCATGACGGCGAGGACGCCGAAGGCCCGGCCCACCCGGCCGAGCTCGGCGAAGACGCCGATTTCCCCGAAGACGAAGCCCCGGGCGGGGCGCCGGTGACGCTGCCTCCTATCGAGGAGGCGTCCCGCAAGGGCGCTCGCGCGGCCCGGGCCCGCACCGAGTTCTCGGCCCCGCTGACCCCCGAACGGAAGTCCGATGAGGAGTCGGCGGCCACCCTCGAGACGGCCCGGGTGACTGCCGGCGCCGGCGCTGAGGAACCCGAGTCCCCGAAGCCGGTCGCGGCGAAGAAGCCCGGGAAGGCTCCGGCCATCAAGGTCGCTCCGGCCAAGGTGGCGGCCAAGGTCAAACCGGCCGCCAAGGCGGCCCCGGCGGGGAAGCTCAAGGTGGCCCCCAGGCCAGCCAAGGTCGCTCCCAAGCCGGCCCGCGCCGCCGCCCCGGCCGCCAAGGCCCAGAAGACGACCGCCAAGGTGACCGCGAAGGCTCCGGCCAAGAAGCCGGCGGCCGGCAAGGCCACCAAGAGTGCCTCTAAAGCGAAAGAACTGAAGACGAAGACGTCGGTCAAGGTCAAGGGAAAGCCCAAGACCGCGAGCAAGACGGTCAAGGTCCCGGCGAAGAAGGCCAAGGCGGCCACGCCGGAGGCCAAGAAGGCCACGCCCAAAGCCAAACCGGCTGCCCGGCCGGTCAAAGCGGCCGCCAAGCCGGCGGCCAAGGGCATGGCCGAGAAGACTGCACGCCCGAAGCGTTAGGTCCTCGACCAGCACGACCGAAACAGGGCTGTTCAAGTAGCTGAAAGGGGATTAAGCCTTGTTGGACGTCAATAACTTTGATTCAATGCGTATCGGGCTGGCTTCCCCGGACCAGATCCGCACGTGGTCGCGGGGCGAGGTCAAGAAGCCCGAAACGATCAACTACCGGACCCTGCGACCGGAACGTGACGGGCTCTTCTGTGAGCGCATCTTCGGGCCCACGCGCGACTGGGAGTGCCATTGCGGCAAGTACAAGCGCGTCCGCTATAAGGGCATCATCTGCGACCGCTGCGGCGTCGAGGTCACCCGGGCCAAGGTCCGCCGCGAGCGGATGGGCCACATCGAGCTGGCCGCCCCGGTCTCGCACATCTGGTATTTCAAGGGCATCCCGAGCCGCATGGGGCTCCTTCTGGACATGTCCCCGCGGTCCCTCGAGAAGGTCCTCTACTTCGTCGCCTACATCGTCACCGACCCGGGGAGCACCCCGTTGGTCCAGAAGCAGATCCTGACCGAGAGCGAGTACCGCGAGTACCGCGAGAAGTACGGGGCCGCCTTCAAGGCCGGGATGGGCGCCGAGGCCATCAAGCGCCTGCTTGAGGAGATGGACCTGGACCAGCTGGCCAAAGAACTCCGGACCGAGCTGCGCCAGGTCTCCGGGCAACGCAGGATCCGGGCCATCCGCCGCCTGGAGGTCGTCGAGGCCTTCCGGAAGTCGGGCAACCATCCCGACTGGATGATCCTCGATGTCGTCCCGGTCATTCCGCCCGAGCTGCGGCCCATGGTCCAGCTGGACGGCGGCCGGTTCGCCACCTCCGACCTCAACGACCTCTACCGCCGGGTGATCAACCGCAACAACCGGCTTAAGAGATTGCTCGACCTGGGCGCGCCGGACATCATCGTCCGCAACGAGAAGCGCATGCTCCAGGAGGCCGTCGACGCCCTCATCGACAACGGGCGCCGAGGCCGGCCAGTCACCGGGCCCGGCAACCGTCCTCTGAAGTCCCTGTCCGACATGCTCAAGGGCAAGCAGGGCCGGTTCCGCCAGAACCTGCTCGGTAAGCGCGTCGACTACTCCGGCCGTTCGGTCATCGTCGTCGGCCCTGAACTCCACATGCACCAGTGCGGTCTGCCCAAGGAGATGGCTCTCGAGCTCTTCAAGCCGTTCGTCATGAAGAAGCTCGTCAACGACGGCCACGCCCACAACATCAAGAGCGCGAAGCGCATGGTGGAACGGGTCAAGACCGAGGTCTGGGACGTCCTCGAAGAGGTCATCAAGGAGCATCCGGTGCTCCTGAACCGTGCCCCGACCCTTCACCGCCTGGGCATCCAGGCCTTCGAACCGTTGCTGGTCGAGGGCCGGGCCATCCAGATCCACCCGCTGGTCTGCACGGCCTACAACGCCGATTTCGACGGCGACCAGATGGCCGTCCACGTCCCGCTGTCCGCCGAGGCCCAGGCCGAGGCCAGGATCCTCATGATGTCCTCGGGCAACATCCTGAACCCCAAGGACGGCTCCCCGGTGGTCACGCCGACCCAGGACATGGTCCTCGGGACCTATTACCTGACCCTCGAGCGGGCGGGAGCCAAGGGCGAGGGCAAGGTCTTCGCCTCGTCGGACGACGCCATCCTGGCTTACGACTTCGACCAGATCGACCTCCATGCCATGATCAAGGTGAACTATCACGGGAAGCGCATGGACACCACCGTCGGTAGGCTCATCCTCAATGAGCGTCTGCCCGAACGACTACGGTATATCAACCACGTCGTTGACCGCAAGATGCTCGGCAAGATCGTCGCTGACGGCTACCGCCTGCTCGGCAACGCGGAGACGGCCAAGGCCCTCGACGGCATCAAGGAGTTGGGCTTCAAGTACGCCACCCGGGCCGGCATGACCATCTCCGTCTCGGACATCGAGATCCCCAAGGAGAAGCAGGGGATCCTGGACGAGGCCGAGGCCCGCGTGGAGGAGATCGAAAACCAGTACAAACAGGGCCTCATCACCAACGCCGAGCGTTATCAGAAGGTCATCAGCGTCTGGGAAGAAGCCAAGAGCAAGGTCACCGAAGCGCTGGTCAAGGGACTCGACCGGTTCAACCCGGTATACATGATGTCAATCTCCGGCGCCCGCGGTAACATCGGTCAGATCTCGCAACTGGCCGGGATGCGCGGGCTGATGGCCGACCCGTCGGGCCGGATCATCGAGCTGCCCATCAGGGCCAACTTCCGCGAAGGCCTGACCGTTTTGGAGTACTTCACATCGACGCACGGCGCCCGCAAGGGCCTCGCCGACACGGCCCTCCGGACGGCCGACTCCGGGTACCTGACCCGCCGTCTCGTCGACGTGTCGCAGGACGTCATCATCCGTGAGGACGACTGCGGAACCACGGTGGGCGTGCCGGTCAAGGAGATCCGGGAGAGCAACGAAGTCATTGAATCGCTGTTCGATCGAATCCTCGGGCGGATGGCCGTGAACCGCGTGGTCGACCCGAAGACCGGCGAGGTCATCGTCGAGGCCAACGAGGAGATCGACGAGGAAAAGGCCAAGCGGATCGTCGATGCCGGGATCGAAGAGGTCCTCATCCGGTCCGTCCTCACCTGCAAGTCGCGGTTCGGCGTCTGCCGCAAGTGTTACGGCCGCAACCTGGCCACCGGGATGCTGGTCGACGTGGGCGAGGCGGTGGGGATCATCGCCGCCCAGTCCATCGGCGAGCCGGGTACCCAGCTGACGATGCGTACGTTCCACACCGGCGGCGTCGCCGGCGACGACATCACGCAAGGTCTGCCGCGCGTCGAGGAACTCTTCGAAGCCCGCAAGCCCAAGGGCCAGGCCCTCATCGCCGAGATCGACGGGGTCGTCAAACTCGGCGAGAACAAGGGCCGCCGGGAGGTCCTGCTGACCAGCGAAGACGGAGAGACCAGCAGCTACGCGGTGCCTTTCGGGGCCCGCCTGGCGGTCAAGGACGGGGCCTACATCCGGGCCGGCGACGAGCTGTCCGAGGGCTCCATCAACCCGCACGACCTACTGAAGGTCAAGGGTCTCCGCGGCGTCCAGCTCTATCTCCTCCACGAGGTGCAGAAGGTCTACCGACTGCAGGGCGTGGACATCAACGATAAGCACATCGAGGTCATCATCCGCCAGATGCTCCGCAAGGTGAAGGTGGAGGACCCGGGCGACACCGATCTCCTGCCCGGCGGGCTCATCGACGTCTTCGACTTCGAAGACGAGAACGAGCGGTCCATCAACGAGGGCGGGCAGCCGTCCGTGGCCAAGCCGATCCTCCTCGGCATCACCAAGGCCTCCTTGGCGACCGACTCCTTCCTCTCGGCGGCCTCCTTCCAGGAGACCACCCGCGTCCTGACCGAGGCGGCGACCAAGGGCAAGCGCGACCCGCTGCTCGGCCTGAAGGAGAACGTCATCATCGGCAAGCTCGTCCCGGCCGGCACCGGGATGTCGCGGTACCGCAACATCAGGGTCGTCCCGCTGGACGAGGCCGGCAACCCGCTGCCCGAGCTCCCACCGGAAGCCATGGTCCCTGAAGAGGCTTTGGCCGCGGTTCCGGCCGGAGGGGCTCCCACCGAGGGCCCGGCGACGGCGGAAGGGGCCGCCACGACCGAGCCCGGTCCGAGCGGGCCCGCGCCCGGGGATGGTCACCGCGACGGTGAGGACCAGGGTTGAAAAACCCGCCCGTCCGGTAGAATATGGGTTGAACGATGAGAACCCGGCGGGATGCCCGCCGCGACTGGCCCTTAGCCGGTCGGACGGCTCCCGCCGGGTGGAAAACACTAAATTGACAGGTGCTTTCACCGGTGCTACAATGTAAAAGTGTCTGTGCACGGAAAAAAGCATCCTAAGCGTGGCCCAAGGAGGGTTCATGAATGCCCCTCGAACAGCTGCGCAAGGCCAGATCCAGGACCATCGGGACGAAGCAGACTTTGAAAGCCATCGAAAAGGGCAAGGCGAAGATGGTCTTCGTCGCCCTCGACGCTGACGACAAGGTCGTCCGCGAGGTCATTCGCGGGTGCCAGGAGAAGGCCGTTCCGGTCGTTCGCGCGGAGTCCATGGCTGTCCTCGGTAAGGCTTGTGGCATCGAGGTCGGCGCGGCTTCGGCGGCGATTGTCGAAGATTAGGACACACCAGGATGCGTGATTTAGTCGAGAGCCGATGACCCATTTCCGAGGGGAGGTGGACGAGGATGCCAACCATCAATCAACTCGTTCGCAAGGGTAGAACAGCCGTTCGGTATAAGCCCAAGGCCCCGGCGCTCAAAGATAATCCGCAGAAGCGCGGGGTCTGTACGCAGGTCCGGACGATCACTCCAAAAAAGCCCAACTCGGCGCTTCGGAAGATCGCCCGCGTCCGCCTGACGAACGGCATCGAAGTTACGGCTTACATCCCGGGCGTCGGGCACAACCTGCAGGAACACTCTGTGGTCATGGTCCGCGGCGGCAGAGTCAAGGACCTTCCCGGCGTCAGGTATCATATCATTCGCGGGACCCTTGATGCGGCGGGGGTCCAGAACCGGATGCAGGGTCGCTCCAAGTACGGCGCCAAGCGGCCCAAGAAGTAAGTCCGCGAGGAGGTCCTCCTGATATGCCTAGAAGAGGATCGGTCGAGCGCCGGGAGATCATCCCCGACCCGATCTATCACAGCCAGAACGTCGCCCGGTTCATCAACAAGATCATGTACAGCGGTGAGAAGAACGTGGCCCAGTCCGTCTTCTACCGGGCGATGGACATCATCAAGGAAAAGAGCGGCAAGGAACCGGTCGAAGTCTTCGACTCGGCGCTGAAGAACGCCATGCCGGTGCTCGAGGTCAAGGCCCGCCGCGTCGGCGGCGCGACCTACCAGGTGCCGGTCGAAGTTCGGGCGGACCGCCGGTTGGCCCTGGCCATGCGCTGGTTGATCCAGTACTCACGGGCCCGGGGCGAGCGCGGGATGGAGAACAAGTTGGCGGCGGAGCTAATGGACGCCGCGGCCAACACCGGCTCGACCGTCAAGAAGAAGGAAGACACGCACAAGATGGCCGAGGCCAACAAGGCTTTCGCCCATTATCGTTGGTAATCCAGAGGGGTCGTTCACCGGGAGTCACCGGATGTGAGCACCCCTCGACAGAGAGGGGGGGATGGGATGCCCAGGGAACACCCGCTTGATCGGACCCGCAACATCGGCATCATGGCGCACATCGACGCCGGCAAGACCACGACCACGGAGCGGATCCTCTTCTACACCGGTCGGCTTCACCGGATGGGCGAGGTCCACGACGGCGCCGCGACCATGGACTGGATGGTTCAAGAGCAGGAACGCGGCATCACCATCACCTCGGCCGCGACCACCTGTTACTGGCGGGATCATCGGATCAACATCATCGACACACCAGGCCACGTTGACTTTACCGTCGAGGTCGAGCGCTCCCTGCGGGTGCTCGACGGGGCGGTCGCCATCTTCTGCGCCAAGGGCGGCGTCGAGCCCCAGTCCGAGACGGTCTGGCGGCAGGCGGACCGGTACAAGGTTCCCCGCATCGCCTACGTCAACAAGATGGACATCATCGGGGCTGACTTCAACCGGGTCGTCGGGATGATGAAGAGCCGCCTGAAGGCCAACCCGGTCCCCGTGCAGTTGCCCATCGGCGCCGAGGACACCTTCCGTGGTGTCATCGATCTGGTCACCGACAAGGTCATCACCTGGACCGACGAACTCGGCACCCAGATGGTCGACGAGACGGTGCCGGCCGAGTACAAGGAATCCAAGCGCAAGTTCCGCGAGGCCCTGCTCGAAGCGGCCGCCGACTATGACGACACGCTGATGAGCAAGTACCTCGAAGGCAAGCCGCTTTCGCCGGACGAGATCAAGGCCGCCCTCCGCAAAGGGACCCTGGCTGGCAAGATCGTCCCCGTCCTGTGCGGCACGTCCTATCACAATAAGGGCGTGCAGCCCTTGATGGACGCCATCGTCGATTACCTGCCGTCACCGCTCGACGTCCCGCCGGTCATCGGGGTGCACCCCCGCAAGGAGACCGAAGAAGTCCGGACGGCCGATGATGAGCAGCCGTTCAGTGCTCTGGGCTTCAAAATCGCCACCGACCCCTATGTCGGCAAGTTATGCTTCATCCGGGTCTACTCAGGCGTCTTGAAGAGCGGTTCGTACATCTACAACGCCTCGCGCGACCGCAAGGAACGGGTGGGCCGCATCGTCCGGATGCACGCCAACCACCGCGAGGACGTCGTGGAGATCCGCACCGGGGACATCGCCGCGGCTGTCGGCCTCAAGGACGTCACCACCGGCGACACCCTCTGCGACGAGAACCACCCGATCATCCTCGAACGGATGGAGTTCCCCGAACCGGTCATCGACGTCGCCATCGAGCCGAAGACCAAGGCCGATGAGGACAAGATGACGACCTCCCTGGTGAAGCTGTCGGAAGAGGACCCGACCTTCCGTTTCCACACCGATAGTGAGACCGGGCAGACCATCATCTCCGGCATGGGCGAACTCCACCTGGAGATCATCGTCGACCGGCTCCTCCGCGAGTTCAAGGTCGAGGCCAACGTCGGACGGCCGCAGGTCGCCTACAAGGAGACCATCCGCCAGAAGGCGAAGGCCGAGGGCCGGTTCGTCCGGCAGTCCGGCGGCCGCGGGCAGTTCGGTCACGTGGTCGTCGAGCTCGAGCCGCTCGAGTCGCAGCAGGGCTTCGAGTTCGAGAACAAGGTCGTCGGCGGGGTCGTCCCCAGGGAGTTCATCCCGGCCGTCGAGGCGGGCATCAAGGAAGCCATGCAATCGGGCGTCCTGGCCGGCTACCCGACCATCGGCCTCAAGGCCACCCTGCTGGATGGGACGTATCACGAGGTTGACTCGTCGGAAGTGGCCTTCAAGATCGCCGGTTCGCTGGCCTTCAAGAACGCCGCCGAGAAAGCCAAGCCGGCCATCCTGGAACCGGTGATGAAGGTCGAGGCCGTCGTCCCCGAGGAGTACATGGGCGACGTCATCGGCGACTTCAACGCCCGCCGCGGGCGCATCGACCTGATGGAGACCCGCGCCGGCGCCCAGGTCATCCGGGCCTTCGTCCCGCTGGCCCAGATGTTCGGGTACGCCACCGACCTCCGGTCCAGGACCCAGGGCCGCGGCGTCTATACGATGGAGTTCTACCGGTACGAGGAGGCCCCCAAGCCCATCTCGGAGACGGTCATCGCCCAGGCCACCGGGCGCGCTTAAGTCGGGATACTGGGCCACAGGCCCTTGCAATAGAGAATCTTCTCTTCCAAGATTCTTCTGACCAGGAGAGTAAGGGAGGAAATCAAATGGCCAAGAAAAAGTTCGAGCGCACCAAGCCCCATGTGAACATCGGGACGATCGGGCACGTTGACCACGGCAAGACCACTTTGACCGCGGCCATCACGAAGGTCCTGTCAAACTCCGGTTTCTCCGAGTTCGTGCCGTTCGACCAGATCGACAAGGCTCCTGAGGAACGCGAGCGCGGCATCACCATCAACACCGCCCACGTCGAGTACGAGACCGCGAAGCGGCACTACGCCCACGTGGACTGCCCGGGCCATGCCGACTACATCAAGAACATGATCACCGGCGCCGCTCAGATGGACGGCTCGATCCTCGTCGTCTCGGCGGCCGACGGCCCGATGCCCCAGACCCGTGAGCACATTCTGCTGGCCCGCCAGGTCGGCGTGCCGGCCATCGTCGTCTTCCTGAACAAGGCCGACGCGGTCGACGACCCCGAGCTCCTCGAGCTGGTCGAGGTCGAGGTCCGCGAGCTGCTGTCGAAGTACGAGTACCCCGGCGACACCATTCCCATCATCGCCGGCTCCGCCCTGAAGGCCCTCGAGTGCGGCTGCGGCAAGCGCGAGTGCCAGTGGTGCGGCAAGATCTGGGAGCTCATGGACGCGGTCGACAACTACGTCCCGACCCCGGCCCGCGACAAGGATAAGCCGTTCCTGATGTCCGTCGAGGACGTCTTCTCCATCACCGGCCGCGGCACCGTGGCCACCGGCCGCGTCGAGCGTGGTTTGGTCAAGGTCGGCGACGAGATCGAGATCGTCGGGCTCATGGATAAGCCGCGGAAGACCGTCGCCACCGGCGTCGAGATGTTTCGCAAGCTGCTCGACCAGGCGGAAGCCGGCGACAACATCGGCGTCCTCCTGCGCGGCATCGACAAGGACGAGGTCGAGCGCGGCCAGGTCCTCGCCAAGCCGGGTTCGATCCACCCGCACACCAAGTTCAAGAGCCAGGTCTACGTTCTGACCAAGGAAGAGGGCGGCCGGCACACCCCGTTCTTCAACGGCTACCGTCCGCAGTTCTTCTTCCGCACCACCGACGTCACCGGCATCGTCAAGCTTCCGGATGGCGTCGAGATGGTCATGCCGGGTGACAACATCCGGATGGACATCGAGCTCATCACCCCGATCGCCGTCGAGGAAGGCCTCCGCTTCGCCGTCCGTGAGGGCGGCCGGACCGTCGCCTCGGGCGTCGTCACCTCCATCACTGAGTAAGCTGTTCGACGTTCGACAGGACCGGGCGGGCGCCCGGACTTCCCGGGAGACCGGGTGCGGGACGCCCGCCGGCCTAGATTCTCAGAACCCCTTATAGGAGGGGGAGCCACATGCCCGAACAGAAGATTCGCATCCGGCTGCGGGCTTTTGATCACAAGATTCTCGACCAGTCGGCCGAGAAGATCGTCCAGACGGCGCGCCGGACCGGCGCCGACGTCTCGGGGCCGATTCCGCTGCCGACCGAGAAGAACATCTACACCGTCCTGACCGCCCCCAACGGCGAGAAGGACATCCGTGAGCAGTTCGAGATGCGCACCCACAAGCGCCTCATCGACATCCTCGAGCCCACCCCCAAGACCGTCGACGCCCTTATGCGGCTCGACCTGCCGGCCGGCGTGGACATCGAGATCAAGCTGTAGGTCTGAAGGTGGTGCGGCTATGATTACCAAGGGCATCCTCGGCCGGAAGGTCGGCATGACCCAGGTCTTCGACGAGGTCGGCCGGGCGATTCCGGTCACCGTCATCGAAGCCGGTCCATGCGTCGTCGTCCGCAAGAAGAGCAAGGATCGTGATGGCTACAGCGCCATCCAGCTCGGCTTCGGCGACATCAAAGAGAAGAAGCTGACCAAGCCGGTCAAGGGTTACTTCGAGAAGCACAAGACCCGGCCGCGGCGTCATCTCAGAGAGCTGCGGGTGGCTGATGCCGACAAGTTCCAGGTCGGTCAGGAACTCAAGGCCGACCTCTTCACCAGCGGTGAGATCGTCAACGTCACCGGGATCTCCAGGGGTCTGGGCTTTGCCGGCACCATCCGCCGGTACGGCTTTGCCCGGGGGCCGATGACCCACGGTTCGAAGTATCACCGTCGGGTCGGTTCGCTGCAGTCGAGGGCGGCCGCCCGCGTCTTCAAGGGCCGCCGCATGCCTGGTCGACTTGGCGGGGACAGGGTTACCACGAAGAATGTCCGCGTCGTCAAGGTCGACCCGGAGAAGAACCTCATCCTCATCGGCGGCTCCGTCCCCGGCGCTACCGGCGCCCTGGTGACGATCAAGAGATAGCGTCTCTAGCGCTTTGCTCGTGCGCCGGTAAGAAAAGGGGGAGCTCGTCGTGCCGAAGGTCAAGCTTTATGACATGAATGGCAAGGAAAAGGGCGAAGTCGAACTGTCCGACGCCGTCTTCGGGGCCGAGGTCAACGAGGCTCTGATGCACGACGTTGTTGTGATGTACCAGGCCAACCAGCGGCAGGGGACGTCGGCCACCAAGACCCGCGGCCTCGTCTCCGGCGGCGGCAAGAAGCCGTGGCGGCAGAAGGGCACTGGGCGCGCCCGCGCCGGCAGCACCCGTTCGCCGCTGTGGCGCCATGGCGGGATCACCTTCGGTCCCCAGCCGCGCTCCTATAGCTACACCATGCCGCGACAGGCCCGCCGCGCGGCCCTCCGCTCGGCCCTCTCGGCCAAGGTGAAGTCCGGCGAGATGGTCCTCGTCGACCATCTGGCCCTGGACGAGGCGAAGACGAAGGAGATGGCCCGCGTCCTCGGCAACCTCGGGGCGGCCGAAGGCGCGCTCGTCGTGACGGCCGGTTCCGACGAGAACCTGTCCCGTTCCTCGCGGAACATCCCCGGCGTGGACGCCGTCGTCGCCGCCGGACTCAACGTCTACTCCGTCCTCACCCATGACAAGCTGGTCATGACCAAGGACGCGGTGGCCAAAGTCGAGGAGGCGTTGGCCAATGGCTGATTCCCGAGACATCATCGTGGCCCCCATCGTCACTGAGAAGACCAACGCGGCCATGGCCGCCGGGAAGTACTCCTTCTGGGTGGCCATCGACGCCAACCGGTCCGAGATCAAGCGGGCCGTCGAGGAGATCTTCAAGGTCAAGGTCAAGGACGTCAACACCCTGCGGCAGCTGGGCAAGGTCAAGCGGATGGGAGTCCACTCCGGCCGTACCTCCGCCCGCAAGAAGGCCGTGGTAACCCTCGAAGAGGGACAGCGTATCCAGTTCTTCGAGGCCATGTAAGGAGTGAATCCTGATGCCCATCAAGAGCTTCAAGCCGACCTCGGCCGGCCGTCGCTCGATGACCGTGGCCGACTTCTCCGACCTCACCAAGAAGAAGCCTGAGAAGCGGCTTCTCAAGCACCTCAAGAAGAACGCCGGCCGGAACGCCGTCGGCCGTCTGACCGTCCGTCACCGTGGCGGTGGCACCAGTCCTAAGCTCCGCGTCATCGATTTCGTGCGGCGCAAGGACGGTGTCCCGGCCAAGGTCGCGGCCATCGAATACGACCCGAACCGGAACACCCGGATCGCCCTCCTCCACTACGCCGACGGCGACAAGCGGTACATCATCGCTCCCGCCGGCCTGGCGGTCGGGACCACCGTGGTCTCCGGTCCGGAAGCCGACATCAAGGTGGGGAACGCCCTCCCGCTCCGGAACATCCCGGTCGGTACGTTCATCCACAACATCGAACTGCATCCCGGTCAGGGCGGGCAACTGGTCCGCTCGGCCGGCGCCCAGGCCCAGCTGATGGCCAAGGAGAACGAGATGGCCAACATCAGGATGCCGTCGGGCGAGATGCGTTTCGTGCCCGTCGACTGCCGCGCGACCATCGGCCAGTCCGGGAACGTCGAGTCCGAGAACATCACCATCGGCAAGGCCGGCCGGTCGCGCTGGCTCGGTAAGCGCCCGACCGTCCGCGGCGTCGTGATGAACCCGGTCGACCACGCCCACGGCGGCGGCGAAGGCAAGTCGCCCATCGGGCGCCAGCCGACCACCCCGTGGGGCAAGCCGGCCATGGGCGTCAAGACCCGCCCGCGCAAGAAATACTCGAACAAGTACATCTCCAAGCGCCGCGGCAGCAAGTAAGGGCGCTTCGCCGACCCGGCCGGTCCGGGTCCGAATGAAGGAGGCTTCATAGATGGGACGTTCCACGAAAAAAGGGCCGTACGTGGACCAGAGTCTGATGAAGAAGATTCTGGCCATGAACGAGAAGAACGAGAAGAAGCTCGTCAAGACCTGGGCCCGGGCCTGCACGGTGATGCCCGACATGGTCGGACATAACGTCGCCGTTTACGACGGCCGGAAGCATGTCCCCGTATACATCACCGAAGAGATGGTCGGGCACAAGCTCGGCGAGTTCGCCCCGACGCGGACGTTCCGCGGCCACAGTGCCCACACCGAAAGGTCGACGGCCCTCAAGTAGGCCGAGAAGCCCAGAGGACGATAGGGGGTCATCGACATGGAAGAAGCACGTGCCGTCGCCAAATACATCCGCATCGCCCCGCGCAAGGCACGGGTCGTCGCGGACCTGATCCGGGGCAAGTCGGTCGACGAGGCTCTGGCCATTCTGAGGTACACGCCGAAGATCGCTTCGGAGGTCCTCGAGAAGGTGGTCAAGTCGGCGGCCGCCAACGCCACTCACAACTACGAGATGGACCGCGATAACCTGTACATCTCGGCGGCCTACGTCGACGTGGGCCCGACCCTGAAGCGTTTCCAGCCGCGACAGCGCGGCCAGGCCTTCTCGATCAAGAAGCGGACCAGCCACATCACTGTGGTGGTCAGCCAGCGCTCCGGCGAGCGGACTGAGGAAGAGGAGCCGCGCCGGCGGCCGTTCGCCCGTCGTCCCGGCGTCCGCCGGGGCAAGCCGGCCGGTGAGCCCGCACCCGCCGCTGAAGTGAAGGCCGAGGGCGAGGAGTCGAAGGCCAAGGGGAAGAGCAAGGCCAAGGGGACGAAGGGCAAGGCGGCGCCGAAGAAGACGGCCGCTCGGGCCCCGAAGAAGACGACTCCGGCCAAGAAGGCAACGGCGCCGGCCAAGACAGCGGCGGCCAAGCCGAAGGCGGAGAAGAAGACCACCGGTCGCCAGGGGAAGGGTGAGTAAAGATGGGTCAGAAAGTCCACCCCAAGGGTCTGCGGATCGGCATCATCAAGGATTGGGACTCCAAGTGGTACGCGGGTAAGAAGACCTACACGGACCTGCTCCACGAGGACGTCAGGATCCGCAAGCTGGTCCAGCAGCGGCTGGCCAACGCCTCGATCGCCCGCGTGGAGATCGAGCGGGCGGCCAACCGGATCAAGGTCACCATCCACACCGGCAAGCCCGGCATGGTCATCGGCAAGGGCGGGGCGGGCGTCGAATCCCTCCGCAAGAGCCTCGAGGCCATGACCAAGAAGCCGGTGGCGGTCAATATCATCGAGATAAAGACCCCTGAACTCGATGCCAAGCTGGTCGCTGAGAGCGTGGCCTCCCAGCTCGTGCGGCGGATCGGTTTCCGCCGGGCGATGAAGCAGGCCATCCAGCGGTCCATGCGGCTCGGGGCCAAGGGCGTCAGGATTCGCGTCAGCGGCCGCCTCGGCGGCGCCGAGATGGCCCGCACCGAGCAGGCCCGCGAAGGCTCCGTGCCCCTCCACACGCTCCGGGCCGACATCGACTACGGCCTGTCCGAGGCCAAGACGACCTATGGTCAGATCGGAGTCAAGGTCTGGATCTATAAGGGCGAGGTGCTCACCGAGAGCGTCAGGCCGGCCATCGTTGAAGGGAGGGCCTGAGCCACATGTTGATGCCGAAGAGGGTCAAGTTCCGCAAGCAGCAGCGCGGCCGGATGACCGGCGCCGCCTACCGTGGCTCGGTCATCACCTACGGTGAGTACGGCCTTCAGGCCATGGAGCCAGGCTGGATCACCGACCGGCAGATCGAGGCGGCTCGTGTGGCTTTGACCCGTTACATCAAGCGCGGCGGCAAGGTCTGGATCAAGATCTTCCCCGACAAGCCGGTCACCAAGAAGCCCGCCGAGACCCGTATGGGGAGCGGCAAGGGCGCCCCGGAGTTCTGGGTATCGGTGGTCAAGCCGGGTCGGGTCATGTTCGAGCTGGCCGGCGTCTCCGAGGAGCTGGCCCGCGAAGCGATGCGGCTGGCCGCCCACAAGCTTCCGATCAAGACGAAGTTCGTGAAACGGACAGAAGCGGGTGGTGAAGAGGCTCATGAAGGCTAAGGAAGTCCGCGAACTGGAAGACGATGAGCTCGTGAAGAGGATGGACAGTTTGAAGGGTGAGCTCTTCAACCTGAGATTCCAACTGGCCACCGGGCAACTCGACAACCCGATGCGGATCAGGGAAGTCCGGCGGACCATCGCGCGCGTGAAGACCATCCAGCGCGAACGCGAGTTGAAGGCGAAGGGCGGGGCCTGAAGAGCCGTTCGGCTTTAGGGAGCCGCCGGGTTAACCGTGGAAGGAGGCCGTCAGGTTGGCCGAAGAGAGCGTGGCCCGTGGGGCCAGGAAGACCAGATTAGGCACAGTGGTCAGCGACAAGATGGATAAGACGGTCGTCGTCGCCGTCGCGCGCCTGACCCAGCATCCGTTATACAAGCGCCGTATCGAACGGACCACGAAGTTCAAGGCCCACGACGAGAAGAACGAGGCCCACGTGGGCGACCGGGTCAGGATCATGGAGACTCGGCCGTTGTCCCACGACAAGCGGTGGCGGGTCGTGGAGATCGTCGAGAAGGCGAAGTAGGAGGAGATCGGCATGATCCAGCCGCGGAGCCGGCTGACAGTGGCCGACAACACGGGGGCCAAGGAGATCGCCTGTATCCTCGTGTTGGGCGGCTCGAAGCGCAGGTACGCTCATGTCGGCGACGTCATCGTGGCCTCGGTCAAGGAAGCCGCCCCGGGCGGAGTCGTCAAGAAGGGCGAGGTCGTCAAGGCCGTAATCGTCCGTTCGAAGAGCGGTGTCCGTCGCGAGGATGGCTCATACATCAAGTTCGATGAGAACGCCGCAGTCATCATCAAGGACGACAAGGAGCCCCGTGGCACACGTATATTTGGGCCCGTGGCCCGCGAGCTTCGCGAGAGGGAGTTCATGAAGATCATCTCGCTGGCTCCGGAAGTCCTCTAAGGGAGGGACGGAGAGATGGCCCTGAACAAGGTCCATGTCCGGAAGGGCGACACCGTCTTGATCATCTCCGGGAAGGACAAGGGCAAGCGGGGTAAGATCGTCAACGTCCTGCCGGATAAGAACAAGGTCGTCGTCGAGTCGATCAACGTCGCCAAGAAGCATCAGAAGCCTTCGGGCAAGGTCATGCAGGGGGGCATCGTCGACCGCGAGATGCCGCTCGCTGCCTCTGACGTCATGCTCGTCTGTCCGAAGTGCGGTGAACCGACCAGGCTCGGGAGCAAGGTCCTGGAGTCGGGTGAAGCGGTCAGGCAGTGCAAGCGCTGTGGAGAGACCATCGACCGGTAAGCGGCCCGCGAAAGCGAGCTTGGGTTGACAAGCGAGCGCCCTCTGGCGAGGAGCTGAGTTTCCCGGACGGCCGCCTTTCGGGGGAAACGCGGCGCAGCGGGAAGCGAAACCCCTTAGAACGGGGCGCGGGGAGGAATCAAGTTGGAGAGGTTGAAGGACCGTTACCAGAAGGAGATCGCCCCGGCGCTCAAGGAGCGCTTCGGTTACGGTAACGTGATGCAGGTCCCCCGGCTCGAGAAGGTCGTTGTCAACATGGGTGTCGGCGACGCGGTTCAGAACGCCAAGGCCATGGATGCCGCGGTCTCGGACATGGCCACCATCACCGGCCAGAAGCCGGTGGTCACCAAGGCCAAGAAGTCCATCGCCAACTTCAAGATCCGCAAGGGCATGAGCATCGGTTGCGCCGTCACCTTACGTGGAGAGAAAATGTACGACTTCGTGGACCGTCTGGTCAACACCGCCCTGCCGCGGGTCCGTGACTTTCGCGGGGTCTCGTCGAAGGGCTTTGACGGTCGCGGGAATTACACCCTCGGGATCAAGGAACAGCTCATCTTCCCGGAAGTCGATTACGATAAGGTCGAGAAAGTCCGGGGCATGGACATCACCATCGTCACCACCGCCAAGACCGACGAGGAAGCCAAGGGGCTCCTCGGGGCGATGGGCATGCCCTTCAAGGACTAAGGAGGCTGGGTCATGGCTAAGAAATCTCAGATCAACAAGTGGATGCGGCTCAAGGAAAACCCCAAGTTCAAAACGCGGGTCTACAACCGGTGCCGTATCTGCGGCCGGACCCACAGCGTCATTGGAAAGTTCGGGCTGTGCCGGATCTGCTTCCGCGAGCTCGCCCACCGCGGCGAGATCCCCGGTGTGAGGAAGGCCAGCTGGTAAACATAGCGGAGCGATTTCGGCTGTCAAGGAGGTATGACCCATGGCAATGACAGATCCCATTGCCGATATGCTCACTCGAATCAGGAACGGCAACCTGGTCAATCACGAGAAGATCGATGTCCCGGCCTCCCGGGTCAAGAAGAACATCGCTCAACTCCTTAAGGACGAGGGCTACATCCGCGACTTCGAGTGGATTAACGATGGTCGCCAGGGCGTCATTCGTCTGTATCTTAAGTACGGCCCGAACAAGGAGAAAGTCATCACCGGTCTGAAGCGGATCTCCCGCCCCGGCCTCCGGGTCTACGTCAAGCGCGACGATGTCCCTAAGGTCCTCGGCGGGCTGGGCATCGCCATCCTTTCGACGCCGCTCGGCGTCGTCAGTGACAAGGTCGCCCGGACCAAGGGTGTCGGCGGCGAAGTCATCTGCTACGTGTGGTAAGGGGGCTTTTGACCAATGTCGAGAGTCGGTAAACTGCCGGTCAAGATCCCGGCTGGGGTCGAGGTGGCCATCGACGGTAGCCTGGTCACGGTCAAGGGCCCCAAGGGCGAACTGAAGCGTGTCTTCCACCACGACATGAAGATCGACCGGGAGGGCGATGCCGTCCTCGTCACCCGGCCTTCGGATGAGCGTGAACACCGGTCCCTGCACGGGCTGACCCGGACCCTTATCGCCAACATGGTCCAGGGCGTCACGAAGGGTTATGAGCGGGGGCTGCAGATCGAAGGGACCGGCTACCGCGCCGTCAAGAACGGCAACAAGCTGACCCTGTCCCTCGGGTTCTCGCATCCCGTCGAGATCGACCCGCCCGCCGGGATCCAGTTCGACGTGCCGAACGCGACGACCATCATCGTCCGCGGCAGCGACAAGGAACTGGTCGGTGAGACGGCGGCCAAGCTCCGGGCCCTCCGCGAGCCTGAGCCGTATAAGGGCAAGGGTGTCCGGTATCAGGGCGAACGCGTCAGGCACAAGGCCGGCAAGGCCGGGAAGAAGTAGGGGTGACCGACCGTGTTGAAGCGCAGAGACCGCAATGAACTGAGGCTCAAGAGGCACCGCCGGGTCCGGCGCAACGTCGCGGGAACCCAGGAACGGCCGCGCCTCAGCGTCTACCGTTCTTTGAACCACATCTACGCACAGTTGATCGATGACGAGGGCGGGCGGACCATCCTGGCCGCCTCGAGCCTCGACCCCGAGGTTCGGGCCAAGCTGAAGAACGGCGGTAACAAGGACGCCGCGAAGCTGGTCGGCGAAGTGATCGCCAAGCGCGCCCAGGGGCAAGGGATCAAGCAGATCGTCTTCGACCGCGGCGGTTACATCTACCACGGTCGAGTGGCTGCCCTGGCGGCCGGCGCCCGCGAGGCCGGCTTGGAATTCTAGGTGGGGGGGTCAATGAATGGCTTTCAGAAGTCAATCCCCGCGTGGGAATAGGCCGGGCGGCCCAGGTGGGCCGGGCGGTCCGGGTGGCCAGGGTGGTCCGAGGGACCGTCGCGATCGGCGTAACAGTCGCGATCGGCGCGATCGCCAGGAGCCCGAAAGCGAGTTCAAAGAAAAAGTAGTCCACGTCGCCCGCGTGGCCAAGGTCGTCAAGGGTGGCCGGCGCTTCTCCTTCAGCGCGCTGGTCGTCATCGGCGACGAGAACGGCCGCGTCGGTTGCGGCTTGGGTAAGGCGGCCGAGGTGCCCGAGGCCATCCGCAAGGGCATCGAAGACGCCAAGAAGAACCTCATCGTCTGCCCGCGCGTGGGGACCACCATCCCCCACGAGACCCTGGGCCAATTCGGGGCCGGCCGGGTGCTGATCAAGCCCGCCTCGGAAGGCACGGGCGTCATCGCCGGCGGTCCTGTCCGGGCCGTCATGGAACTGGCCGGCATCCGCGACATCCTTACGAAGTCGCTGGGTTCGGCGAACCCGAACAACGTCGTCTACGCGACGTTGGACGCCATCAAGCAGCTTAAGCAAGTCGCCGACGTGGCCAAACTCCGCGGCCGAACGGTCGAGGAGATCCTGCAGGCCTGATCACGGGGCCTCGTCGTCTTCTTCAGGGAGGGACCCTTCGTGGGCAAGAAACTGCGTATCACGCTGGTCAGAAGCTTGGCCGGATGGCCCCAGGAACAGCGGGTCGTCGTCCGGACGCTTGGCCTGCGCAAGCCGAACGACCAGGTCGTCCAGGATGACACCCCGTCCATCCGCGGGATGGTCGACAGAGTCATTCACCTTTTGAAGGTTGAGGAGGTCGGCCGGGCATGAAACTGCACGAACTCCAGCCCGCCCTGGGGGCGAGGACGAAGCGGCGTCGCGTCGGTCGCGGCCTCGGTTCGGGCCTCGGCAAGACCTCGGGCAAGGGCCACAAGGGCCAGAAGGCGCGCGCCGGCGGCGGGGTCCGCCTCGGTTTCGAGGGCGGTCAGATGCCCCTGCAGCGCCGCCTGCCCAAGCGCGGCTTCACCAACGGCCCGTTCAAGAAGGAACTCGTCGAGATCAACCTCCGGGACCTCGCCGGCTTCGCGGCCAACACCGAGGTCACCCCGGAGTTGCTCAAGGAGAAGCGAATCATCCGAAAGATCGGAGACGGGCTGGCCGTCCTCGGGGACGGGATGCTCGACAAGCCGCTCACCGTCAAGGCCCACAAGTTCTCGGCCTCAGCTCGGGCCAAGATCGAGGCGGCCGGCGGCAAGGCAGAGGTGATCTAAAGTGCTTGACACCTTCCGCAACGCGTTTCGCATCTCCGACCTCCGTAAGCGCCTCTTCTTCACTCTTTGGATGTTCCTCATCTTCCGCATCGGGGCTCACGTCCCGGTGCCGGGGGTCGACCGCGCTTACATCCAGCAACTCCTGAGCCAGGGGGTCCTCTTCGGGCTCCTTGACACCGTGTCCGGCGGCGCCTTCAAGACCTTCTCGGTCTTCGCCATGAGCGTCACGCCGTACATCACGTCGAGCATCATCGTGCAACTCCTGACCATCGTCATCCCCAAGTGGGAGGAGATGCAGAAGGAGGGCGGCGAGGGCCAGAAGAAGCTGCAGCAGTACATGCGCTACGGCACCGTCGTCCTGGGCCTGATCCAGGCCTTCGGGATGGCCTTCGGCATCCGGACGGCCGTCATCAACCCGAACATGTGGTCCATCACCCTCATCGCCCTGACCCTGACCGCCGGCACCGCCTTCCTGATGTGGCTCGGCGAGATGATCACCGAGCGGGGCATCGGGAACGGCATCTCCCTCATCATCTTCGCCGGCATCGTCTCCCGTCTCCCGGTCGGTGTGGGCAACATGTTCAAGTACCTGACCGAGTCCCGCATCAACGTCATCAACGTCATCCTCCTGGGCATCCTCGGGCTCGCCGTCATCGCCTTCGTCATCTGGATCACCGAAGGCCAGCGGCGCATCCCGGTCCAGTACGCCAAGCGGGTCGTCGGTCGGAAGATGTACGGCGGTCAGTCGACGCACATTCCCATTCGCGTCAACCAGGCCGGCGTCATCCCCATCATCTTCGCCGTGTCCGTCCTGATGACCCCGGCGACCATCGCCCAGTTCATCCAGCGGCCGTTCTTCCAGCGGTTGGCGACCAGCCTCTCAGGGGGCAAGTCGGTCACCTACTACGTCATTTACGGTATCCTCATCATCTTCTTCACTTACTTCTACACGGCCGTCACCTTCAACCCGATCGAGGTCGCCAACAACATGAAGAAGTACGGCGGCTTCATCCCCGGGCTGCGGCCGGGCAAGCCGACGTCGGAGTACCTGGAGCGGGTCCTCACCCGGATCACCCTGGCCGGCTCGCTCTTCCTGGCCCTCATCGCCGTGGGCATCCCGTTCGGCGTGCAGCTGGCGACGAACATCCCGAACATCTGGCTCGGCGGCACCAGCCTCCTCATCGTCGTCAGTGTCGCCCTGGAGACCATGAAGCAACTCGAGGCGCACCTCCTGATGCGCCATTACGAAGGCTTCCTGAAGTAGCGAGGTCCGAACGATGCGTTTGATGCTGCTCGGCCCACCTGGAGTGGGCAAGGGGACCCAGGCCAAGCTGCTCGCGAACGCCCACGGCGTCCCGCACATCTCCACCGGCGACATCCTCCGCGGCGAGGTCCGGGAAGGGACCGAACTGGGCCGGCGGGCCAAGGACCACATGGACCGCGGCGCCCTGGTCCCCGACGACCTCATCCTGGCGATGTTCGAAAGCCGGCTGGACCGCGCGGACACCAGGGCGGGCTTCATCGCCGACGGCTTCCCACGGACCATCCCGCAGGCCGAGGCCTTCGATAAGATGCTCGCCCGCCGCGGGCTCAAGCTCGACGCGGTGGTGACCATCGAGGCGCCCCTGGAGGAACTGGTCCGGCGCTCGGCCGGGCGACGGGTCTGCCGCCAGTGCGGCGCCCCCTACAACGTCTACTATCAGCCGCCCAAGACCGAGGGAGTCTGCGACGTCTGCGGCGGCCCCCTGTACCAGCGGGACGATGACCATGAGGAGACCGTCCGCCGGCGCCAGGAAGTCTACCGCGCCGAGACGGCTCCGCTCATCGCCCACTACGAAGCCCAGCATCTCGTCCGGCCGGTCGACGGCAGCCAGCCAGTGGAGGCCGTCACCGCCGCCATCCAGAAGGTCCTCGCCCGATGATCATTCTCAAATCGCCCCAGGAACTCGCGGTCATGCGCGAGGCGGGGCGCATCGTCGCCCAGGCGCGACGGCTGGTGGCCGAAGCGATCCGCCCCGGGGTGAGCACGGCTGAGCTCGACGCCCTGGCCGAGGAGCACATCATCAAGGCCGGAGCGACCCCCGCCTTCAAGGGCTACCACGGCTTCCCGGCGAGCATCTGCGCTTCGGTGGACGACCAGGTCGTCCACGGCATCCCGGGTCCGCGGCGGTTGCGCGAAGGAGAGATCATCTCGATCGACCTCGGCGCCGTCTACCACGGTTACGTCGGTGACGGGGCCGTGACCGTGCCCGTCGGGAAGGTGCCCGGGGAGGTCCTCCGGTTGCTCGAGGCGACCCGCCTGTCCCTTGTGGAAGGCATCGCCCGGGCGGTGCCAGGCAACCATCTATCGGACATCTCCCACGCCGTCGAAAGCTACGTCGTGAGCCGGGGTTACTCGGTGGTCCGCGACTTCGTCGGCCACGGCATCGGTCAGCAGATGCATGAGGAGCCGCAGATCCCGAACTACGGGCCGGCGGGCCGCGGGCCCATCCTCAAAGAGGGGATGACCCTGGCCATCGAACCCATGGTCAACCTGGGCGGGTACGAAGTCTTCGTCGAGGCCAACGGTTGGACCGTCCGCACCCGCGACGGCAGGCCGTCGGCCCACTTCGAGGAGACCGTGGCCGTCACCGCCGAAGGACCACTGGTCCTGACGGCCGAATGACTCCTTCCTTTATCTGGCATGCTAGGTAGGATGTGACCGGCTCGGCCGCCGGGCTGGCCGGTGACACGGACGGAGGAGGGGAACGGTTTTGGACAGCGGCGGACTGGAGTGTGGCCGCATCGTCAGCTCCAAGGCTGGTCGCGACCAGGGCCGGAAGTTCGTCATCCTGAAGGTCCTCGACGACCGGACGGTCCTCGTGGCCGACGGGGATCTCCGGAAGGTCGCCAACCCCAAGCGTAAGAACGTCCGTCACCTGGTCGTCCACCAGGGCGTGGTCGGACCGGTGCGGGAGAAGCTCCTGGCCGGCGAAGAGCCGAGCGACAAGGAGATCCGGCAGGCCTTGGAGACGGAGTTCAAGGAACCGGAGGACAGCCCGGCGCCGGAGCCGGCGGCAAAATCAGAGAGGTCTTGAAATCAGGGAGGGGCACGTCTGGCCTATGGGTAAAGAGGATGTCATCGAGGTTGAAGGGACCGTCGTCGAGACCCTGCCGAACGCCATGTTCCGCGTGGAGCTGGAGAACGGCTACAAGGTGCTGGCGCACATCTCGGGCAAGATCAGGATGAACTTCATCCGGATTCTCCCCGGGGACAGGGTCTTGGTGGAGTTATCTCCCTATGACCTCACCCGTGGCCGGATAACCGTCAGATACAGGTAGACGAATCCGCGGGAAGATCGGCCCGGGGGCGGCCCCGGACGGCTGGACCCGTTCTTCTAGGAGGGATCAGCGGTGAAGGTAAGGCCTTCGGTCAAGAAGATGTGTGAGAAGTGCAAGATCATCCGGCGCAAGGGTCAGGTCCGGGTGATCTGTGAGAATCCCAAGCACAAGCAACGTCAGGGTTAGGGGGTGCATCGATAAATGGCCAGAATCTCCGGTGTTGACCTGCCGCGAGACAAGCGGGTCGAAGTGGCTCTGGGTTACCTCTACGGGATCGGTCCGTCGCTATCCAGGAAGATCCTCGCGGAGACCGGGATCAACCCCGACACCCGCGTTCGCAATCTGACCGAGGAAGAGGTCTCCCGTCTGCGCGAGTACATCGACAAGAACTACAAGGTCGAAGGCGACCTGCGCAGCGAGGTCAACCAGAACATCAAGCGGCTCATCGAGATCGGGTCGTACCGCGGCCTGCGTCACCGCCGCGGCCTGCCCACCAGGGGCCAGCGCACGCAGACCAACGCCCGGACCCGTAAGGGCCCGCGGAAGACGGTCGGCATCAAGCGCAAGGCGGCCGCCATCACGAAGCCGTAAGGCAGGGCAAAGGAGGAAGATGTAGTTGGCGCGGAGAGCTGCGAGACCGAAGAAGAAAGATCGCAAGCTGGTTGAGCGCGGCGTGGCCCACATCCGCTCGACCTTCAATAACACCATCGTCACCATCACCGATACCACGGGCAACGTCATCGCCTGGGCTACCTCGGGCGGGATGGGCTTCAAGGGTTCCAAGAAGAGCACGCCATTCGCGGCCCAGATGGCCGCCGAGCAGTGCGCCCGCGAAGCCATGGAGCACGGCATGCGCGAGGTCGAGGTGTTCGTCAAGGGTCCGGGCGCCGGCCGCGAGGCCGCCATCCGCTCCCTCCAGGCTGCCGGCCTCGAGGTCAGTCTGATCAAGGACGTCACGCCGATCCCGCACAACGGGTGCCGGCCGCCCAAGCGCAGAAGAGTTTAGGGGGGTTAGTTCGAATGGCGCGTTACAATGGGCCGGTCTGCCGGCTCTGCCGCCGCGAGGGCGTGAAGCTCTATCTGAAGGGCGAGCGGTGCTACAGCACCAAGTGCATCCTCGATCGCCACGGCTACCCGCCTGGGGAGCACGGCGATGCTCGGCCGCGTAAGGCCAGCGAATATTCGGCCCAGCTCCGCGAGAAGCAGAAGGCGCGGCGCATCTACGGGGTCATGGAGCGGCAGTTCCGGAAGTACTACGCCCGGGCCGCGAAGGTCAAGGGCGTCACCGGTCAGTACCTCCTGCAGCTCCTGGAGCGCCGGTTGGACAACGTCGTCTACCGCCTCGGTCTGGCCGCCTCCCGTCCGGAGGCGCGGACCCTGGTCCGGCACAATCACTTCACGGTCAACGGCAAGCGCGTCAACATCCCGTCCTATCAGGTCCGGGAGGGTGACGTCGTGGCCGTGGCCGAGAGGTCGAAGGCTTCCATCAAGTTCAAGGCTTTGGCTGAGGGCCTGAAACAGCGCGCCACGTTGCCCTGGCTGGAGCTTGATGCGGAGAACCTCCGCGGGCGCGTCCTGCGGATGCCGCTCCGCGAAGAGATCGACGTTCCCGTCCAGGAACGCATGATCATCGAGCTTTACTCCAGGTAAAAGGTCCCCAAAGAGGGAGGGTACCCGATGCTTGAGATTGAGAAGCCGAGGATTGAGCGTGTCCAGACGGAGAACGACGGGGTCTACGGGCGTTTCGTGGTCGAGCCGCTCGAGCGGGGCTATGCCACGACTCTGGGTAACTCGCTTCGGCGGGTTCTCCTTTCCTCGCTTCCCGGTGCGGCCGTCACCTCGGTCAAGATCGAGAGCGTCCTCCACGAGTTCTCGACCATCCCCAAGGTCCTCGAGGACGTCACCGATATCGTCCTTGCCCTGAAGCAGCTCCGCCTGCGGATGCACACCGAGGAGCCCCGGCTCCTGCGGCTGGAAGTGGAGGGCCAGGGCGAAGTGCTGGCCAGCCACATCTTGGCCCCGGCGGAGATCGAGGTCCTCAACCCCGACCTGCACATCGCTACCCTCGACGCCGGCGGCCGCCTGGTCGCCGAGTTGACCGTCGAGCGCGGGCGCGGCTACGTGTCCGCCGACCGTAACAAGAAGCCCGATCAGCCCATCGGGGTCATCCCCATGGACTCCATCTTCACGCCCATCCGGAAGGTCAATTACACCGTCGAGGCCACCCGCGTCGGCCAGATCACCAACTACGACAAGCTGACGCTGGAAGTCTGGACCGATGGCAGCCTGCGTCCGGACGAGGCCGTCAGTCTGGGCGCCCGCATCCTCTCAGAGCACATGGCCCTCTTCGCGGGCCTGACCGAGGACGGCACCCGGGGCGAGATCATGGTCGAGAAGGCCGAGGACGACAAGCAGAAGGTCCTCGACATGCTCATCGAGGAGCTCGACCTGTCGGTGCGTTCATACAACTGTCTGAAGCGGGCCGGTATCAACACGGTCGGGGAACTCATCAACAAGACCGAGAGTGAAATGATCAAAGTGCGCAACCTGGGAAAGAAGTCCCTCGAGGAAGTCAAGCAGAAGCTGGCCAGCCTCGGGATGTCTTTGGCCCAGGCCGAGGAATAGGAGGGCTCCCCTTGGCCAAACACGCTAAGCTCGGGCGGATCTCGAGCCATCGCATGGCCATGTTCCGCAACATCGTCACGTCCCTGTTGGAGCACGAAAAGATCGAGACGACCCAAGCCCGGGCGACCGAGGTCAAGTCGTTCGCCGAGAAGATGATCACCCTGGCCAAGCGGGGAGACCTCCACGCCAAGCGCCAGGTGATGGCCTTCGTCATGAACGAGGACGTGGTCAAGAAGCTCTTCGACACCATCGCCCCGCGTTACACTGACCGGGCCGGCGGTTACACCCGCACCTACAAGCTCGACCAGCGCCGGGGCGACGCCGCTCCGATGGTCCGGATCGAGCTGGTCTAGGTGAGGCTGACGAGCATTTCCAGCCGGGCGGGGGGATGACCCTTGGCCGCCCTCCTCTCAAGTGAAGGTCTCGGACATCTGTACAACCAGGGGCAGCCGAACGAGGTGGCTGCCCTGGTCGATGTCAGTGTGGCCATCGAGGCCGGGGAGTTCGTGGCCGTCGTCGGCCCCAACGGCTCCGGCAAATCGACCCTGGCCAAGCACTTCAACGCCCTGCTTCTGCCGACCTCGGGCCGTGTCCTGGTGGGCGGGATCGACACCCACGACCAGGCCCGGCTGTGGGAAGTCCGGCGGCTCGCCGGGATGGTCTTTCAGAACCCTGATAACCAGATCGTCGCCACCACCGTCGAGGAGGACGTGGCCTTCGGCCCCGAGAACCTGGGGGTCGCGCCCGCGGAGATCGGCGAGCGCATCGAACAGGCCCTCCGTTGGGTGGGGATGCTCGAGTACAGGCGGCACGCGCCCCACCTCCTCTCGGGCGGGCAGAAGCAGCGCGTGGCCATCGCCGGCGTGCTGGCCATGCGGCCGCGCTGCCTCATCCTCGACGAGGCCACGGCGATGCTCGACCCGGTCGGACGGGACGAGGTCATGGGCACGGCCAAGCGCCTGAACCGCGAGGAAGGCCTGACCGTCGTCCACATCACCCACTTCATGGACGAGGCCGCCGCGGCCGATCGCGTCCTGGTCATGGACCGCGGGCGAATCAGGCTCTCCGGCACGCCGCGCGAGGTCTTCAGCCGCCCGGCGGAGCTGCGCGAGGTGGGCCTGGACCTCCCGCCCATGACGGAGCTGGCCGACCGCCTGCGCCAGGCCGGGTTCGACCTCCCGGCCGGGGTGACCTCGGTCGAAGAGATGGTGGACCTGCTATGCCGGTGACGGTCAGCGGTGTCTCCCATACCTACCTCGAGAAGACCCCCTTCGAGGCCCGGGCGCTGGTGGACGTGAACCTCGAAGTGGCCGATGGGGAGTTCGTCGGCGTCATCGGGCCCACCGGCTCCGGCAAGTCGACCCTCATCCAGATCATTGACGGGCTTACCCGGCCGACGTCCGGACGGGTGGTCGTCGATGGCCTGGACCTCTCGGTCAAGGCCAACCTCCGCGAGGTGCGCCGCCGCGTCGGGCTCATCTTCCAATACCCCGAGCACCAGTTGTTCGAGGAGACGGTGGCCGCCGACGTCGCCTTCGGCCCCAAGAACCTTGGTCTGACCGAGACCGAGGTGGGCGAGCGGACGCAGGAAGCGCTCAGCCTGGTCGGGCTGGATCCGGCCAAGATGGGCCCGCGCTCACCCTTCGCTCTCAGCGGGGGGCAGATGCGCCGGGTGGCCATCGCCGGTGTGCTGGCCATGCGTCCGCGCCTGTTGATCCTCGACGAACCGGCCGCGGGCCTCGACCCGCGCGGTCGCGAGGAGATCCTGGGTTACGTCCGCCGCCTGCACAGGGAACGCAAGCAGACCGTCATCCTCGTCTCTCATCACATGGAGGATGTCGCCCGGCTGGCCGACCGGGTCGTGGTCATGAACCGCGGCCGGGTGGTCATGGACGGTCCGACGGCCGAGGTCTTCACGGCCGGTGACCGCCTGCGGGAACTGGGTTTGCGCGTCCCAGCGGTGACTGAGCTGATGCTCCGGTTGAAGGAGCGCGGCTGGCCGCTGGGAGCCGACGCCCTGACCGTCGAAGAGGCCGCCCGCCGCATCATCGCGGCCGCCCCCAGGCCTCAGGCGGGGGGTGGGTCCCGATGAGCCGCGGTCTGACGGTCGGGCAGTACCTACCCGGCGAGTCGGTCATCCACCGGCTCGACCCCCGGACCAAGATCACCATCGCCACCGTCTACGTCCTGGTCCTCTTTGTCATCAACAACCCATGGGGATACGCGCTGGCGGCGGTCTTTGCCCTGGCGGCCCTGGCCCTGTCCGGCGTCCCCCTTCGTTACATGGTCGACGGGATCAAGCCCATCCTCATCCTCATCCTGTTGACCCTGGCCCTGAACGTCTTCATGACCCCCGGAACGCCCATCTGGCGCCTCGGGAGGCTCGTGGCCACGCGGGAGGGGCTGGTCACCGGGGGCTTCCTGGCGGTCCGCCTCATCCTCCTCATTGCCGTGACCTCCCTCCTGACCCTGACGACCTCGCCGGTGGCCCTGACCGACGGCTTGGAGCGGCTCCTGAAGCCCTTCGCCCGGCTCGGCCTACCGGCTCACGAGTTGGCCATGATGATGACCATCGCCCTCCGCTTCATCCCGACCCTCCTCGAAGAGGCCGAGAAAATCATGAAGGCCCAGATGGCCCGCGGGGCCGACTTCGAGAGCGGGAACATCGTCCGGAGGACGAAGGCCCTCATCCCCCTCCTGGTGCCCCTGTTCATCAGCTCCTTCCGGCGGGCCGACGAACTGGCCATGGCCATGGAGGCCCGCGGTTACCACGGCGGCGCCGGGCGGACCCGGTTCCGTCAGCTCCGGGTGGGTCCGGCCGACTATGCCGCGGCGGCGATCACCGTCCTCTTCGTCGGCGGCCTGGTCTACCTGAGGGTCAGGTGAGGGGCATGGCGAGTCCGGATGAACGCACCATCAAGCTGGTCGTGGCCTATGACGGCACGCGCTACCACGGGTTCCAGCGCCAGCGGAGCGGTCTTGTGACCGTCCAGAGCGAGCTGGAACGGGCCATCAGCGAGGCCTGCGGGGAGCGGGTGGCCGTCGCCGGGGCCGGGCGCACCGACGCCGGCGTCCACGCCCTCGGCCAGGTGGTCAGCTTCCGGACGAAGTGCGGGGTGCCCCCCGACCGCTGGCCGCAGGCCCTGGCCTCGCGGCTGCCCCCGGACATCATGGTCATCTCCTCGGAAGAGGTCCCGAAGACCTTTCACGCCAGGTTCTCGGCCAAGGCCAAGACCTATCGGTACATGGTCCTGGCCGGCCCGGCGGATTCCCCGATGCTGACCCCCTATGTGGCCCGCGAGCGGGAATCGCTGGACGTGGAGGCCATTCGGAGAGGCGCCGCCCACCTGGTCGGACGCCACGACTTCAGCTCGTTCTGGGCGGCCGGCAGCCCCCGGTCGAGCCCGGTCCGGACGGTCGAGGCCCTCACCGCCGAGGCCGTCGAGCCCCGCCTCTTCCTTCCCCCGGGACACCGCTCGGAGCTGGTCATTTTCACGGTGACCGCCGACGGCTTCCTCTACAAGATGGTCCGCAACTTCGTGGGCACCTTGTTGGAGGTCGGGCAGGGGAGGATCGAGCCGGACGACGTGAAGCGGATCCTGGAATCCCGGAACCGCGCGAAGGCCGCCCCGACGGCCCCGCCGCGGGGTCTATGCCTCGTAGAGGTGCGCTATTCTTGACACTCCGGGAGCCCTAGTATACAATTATCCTGTTTGAAGGAGGGTAAAGTATGGACACCACCTACATGGCCAAGCTGAAGGACGTCGATCGCAAGTGGTATGTCATCGACGCCGAAGGCAAGACACTCGGCCGGCTGGCCAGCGAGGCGGCGCGCCTCCTGCGGGGCAAGCACAAGCCGATCTACACCCCTCACGTCGATACCGGTGACCATGTCATCGTCATCAACGCGGGCAAGGCCGTCCTCACCGGGAACAAGCTCAAGACCAAGCTCTACACGCGGTATACGGGCTATCCCGGCGGCCTCCGGACGATGACCTACGAGAAGTTCATGGCCACCAAGCCGGAGCGAGCTCTCGAGAAGGCGATCAAGGGGATGCTGCCCCACAACCGCCTGGGCCGGGCGATGGCCAAGAAACTCCGCGTCTACGCCGGCCCGACCCACCCCCACTCGGCGCAGCAGCCCGAGAAGCGGGAGTTCTAGGAGGTTTTAACGATGGCTGAGGCCATGTTGCAGGGCACAGGGCGCCGCAAGAACGCCATCGCCCGGGTCCGCCTGACCCCCGGCGAAGGTGTCGTGACGGTCAACAAGAAGCCCCTCGAGCAATACTTCCCCGTCCGGGTCATGCAGGCCACGGTGACCCAGCCGATGGAAGTCACCGGGATGACCGGAAAGGTCGACGTCGTCGCCACCGTCGTCGGCGGCGGCACGGCCGGCCAGGCCGGCGCGGTCAAGCACGGCATCGCCCGGGCCCTGGCCCGGTTCGACCCGAGCTTCCGCGCCCCCCTGAAGAAGGCCGGCTTCCTCACCCGCGACCCGCGGATGAAGGAACGCCGCAAGTACGGTCTGAAGAAGGCCCGCAAGGCCCCCCAGTTCTCCAAGCGTTAGGCGGAGTGGGGCCGGACGGCCCCCGTTCATCCCATCCGCAATCCGAGAAGCGAAAGCCGGCGCCTGGCGCGCCGGCTTTTTTGGCTGTCCGGAAGATCGGGCAGAAACCGCGGTTCTTCCCAGTGGGCCATGTAACGCTGCGTCGCAGCCGGTAGGGAAGTCCTCACGGTCGTGGCCGATACAAGAGACCGGTGCCTCTGCACCGGTCTTATTTTACAGGGCTTTCTTGATTCGCCGCGGGCCGGGCAGATTGCAGTAACCGAGCTTCGCGTTGACGGCCAGCATCGCCCGGTTTTCCGGGTCATTGGTGGTGGTCAGGAACGGGACTCCGAGGGTCAGGGCGGATTCGATCGTCAGGAGCTTGAGAGCTAGGGCGAGCCCACGGCCCCGGTACTCCCGGAGTACGCCGGTGAAGTTAGTGTGGCCGCCGGCCCCCCTTACTCGCGGTAGCGAAAGCACGCTCCACCCGACTATACGAGGGACGTCCATAGCCAGGGCGATGACCCTGGGCGCATTTCCCTGAAGGAATTCGACCGACCACTCCGCCCAGGTGGTGACCTGCCCTTCAAAATCCGGGATATCGGGGGCGGTGGCCGCCTCCACGGCGTACATGCCCTGCAGGTCAGCCTCCGACGGCTGCTCCGTCGTGGTGAGCAAGAGACCACTTGCCCGGACACTATCCACATGGCCGACAAAACGTGTGGCGTCCCAGCTCGCCAGGTCTAGCACGGCCTCCATCCTGTCCAGGTCGAGCACGTAGCCGCGGCGCCCTGCCCAGGCGAATGATTCCAGGTCATCGCTGCGCATGCGGGCGGTCAACTCCTCCCGGGCGCCGTGGACCAGCGCCCACCGCTCGGCTTCCTCCAGGAGCCTGCTGCCGATTCCCCGGCCGCGGCAGTCCCGGCGAACGGTGGCGTAGACTGAGAAGCGGCCCTCCGTCATCCCCGCGAAGTGGCCCGACTCTGCATAGCCGGCGACGACGCCGGCCGGGTGCTCCGCCACCAGGCGGGTCCACATAGCAGAGGGGACGGCATTTTCCACCGCGTCCATCTCTTGAAGCATGGCGACTGAGACGGGCCGCCTGGGATTTGCGGCATTCCGGAGGGTCACCACGGCTGCGTAGTCATCAGACGCAAAAGGTCGAATCGTCACAGGGAGCGGCACCTCCGCCGGTGGGATGTCGTATTCTCAGGTCGTTCTCAGCAAGGTTCAACATGATTTAAAGGCAGACCTGTTACTGGCAAAAATCTGGCCGTGCCCGTCAGGGGCCACGCCCCGGCATAGGCCGCTCGCCCGGCTAATATGCCTTCTACGAAGGAGGCGATGGGCGTGAGCTTCTGGCGAGTGGTCAAGCTGCGTCGGTGGGTCGCCGTCGGGGTCATCGCCGCCCCGGTCCTGGCGGCCGCCCTGGTCGGCTATTTTCGCTGGTGGGGGAACCAGGTGGACATGGCCATCAGTCGGACGGTGGCCGGGCGGAGGATCCTCGTCGACCCGGGCCACGGCGGCATCGACGCGGGCGCGATCCGCGGCAAGGTCCTCGAGAAGGACATCAACCTGGCCATCTCGCTGCAGCTGAAGGGCCTGCTGCAGGAGGCCGGGATGACTGTCCTCCTGACCCGGGAGACCGACACCGACCTCTGCTACTCCAAGGAGGAAGAGGAGGTCGGCCGCCGCAAGAAGATGGACCTGAAGAGCCGGGTGGCCGTGGCCGAGAACTTCGGGGCCGAGATTTACCTCGGCATCCACGCCAACGCCTCGTCCATCACCAGCTGCAAGGGGCCGCAGACCTTCTACAACAGCGCCTCCAACCCCGACGGCGGTCGGTTGGCCCGCCTCATCCAGGAAGAGATGGTCAAGGTCAGTCCGACCATCCGGGAGGCGGCCGACGTCACCAACCAATACATGCTCAAGACGCTGAGGGTGCCGGCCGTCACCGTCGAGGTGGGCTTCGTCAGCAACGGGCAGGACGCGTCTCGCCTGACCGACCCACAGTACCAGCGTCGGATGGCCTGGGCCATCTTCAGCGGGACGGTCCGTTTCTTCGCCGAGGTGCCCGAGGAGAAGCCGTCACCCGACGACGGGCACTGACGTAACGGCGATATTAGAGCCGTCTCCGCCGGGCAAGACTATCCCTGGAGAAGTTTCCAGGGGGCAGGAGACGCCCGGTCACGCGAGAAAGACAAGCAGGCGAAGGGAGTCGGGAACGGTGGCCGAGATCAAGGTCATCCACTGGGGCCTGGGGGCGATGGGCGGCGGCATGGTCCGCCTGGTCGCCCGGAAGCCCGGGCTCGTGAGCGTCGGGGCGGTCGATAGGGACCCGGGGAAGGTCGGCCGGGACCTCGGTGAGGTGGCCGGGCTGGCGGAGAAGCTGGGGGTCAAGGTCTCGGGCAGCCTGGCCGAGGCCTCCGAGGGCGCCAGGCGCGACGCCGACGTCGTCCTCCTGAGCATCGCCTCGTTCACCCGCGAGGTCTACCCGGCCGTCATGGAGGCGGTCGAGGCCGGCCTCCACGTCGTGACCATCGCCGAGGAGATGGCTTACCCGAGCCTTCGCCAGCAGCAACTGGCCAAGAAGATGGATGACCTGGCCCGGAAGAAGGGCGTGACCGTCCTGGGGACGGGCGTCAATCCCGGGTTCGTCCTGGACGTCCTGGTCATCGCCCTGACCGGGGCCTGCCAGGAAGTCAGGAAGATCCGGGCGGCGCGGATCAACGACCTGTCGCCGTTCGGCCCGACGGTCATGCGGACGCAGGGGGTCGGGACGACCCCGGAGGAGTTCCAGCGCGGCCTGGAGAGCGGGGCCATCGTCGGGCACATCGGCTTCCCCGAGTCGATGACGATGATCGCCGAGGCCATCGGCTGGAAGCTGGACCGGATCGAGCAAGAGCGCGAGCCGATGGTCTCCAAGGTCCACCGGGAGACGCCGCACGTGAAGGTCGAGCCGGGGATGGTGGCCGGTTGCCGGCATATCGGCCGTGGCTTCATGGACGGCCGCGAGGTCATCACCCTGGAACACCCGCAGCAGATCCACCCGGAGCTGGAGGGCGTCGAGACGGGCGACTTCATCTGGATCGAGGGCACGCCGGACCTGAACTTCGCCGGCAAGCCGGAGATCCCGGGCGGCCTGGGGACCATCGCGTTGGCGGTCAACTCCATCCCAGCGGTGATGAATGCCGAGCCGGGGCTGGTGACCATGGCCGACCTGCCCGTGCCCCGGGCGATCATGGGCGATCTGGGCCGGGCTCGCGGCCGGCGCTAACGCCGTTCACAGAAATAGGACAGGCTGGGGAGGACGAACCATGGGAGAGACCGTCAATGAAGGGTCGTGGGTGCAGGTCCACCGGGTCATCCTGCCGGCGGGCCAGCGTGCCCCGCAGGTCCCCGAGGAGACCCAGCGGGTGCCGCTGGAGCTGAGGGCCAAGGGATTTCTGTTGGGCGAAGCCCGGATGGGGGACGAGGTCACCGTCCGGACGATCATCGGCCGTGAGTTGAGCGGGACGCTGGTAGCCGTCAATCCGCCGTACGGGCACGACTTCGGGGCCCCGGTGCCCGAGCTGTTGACCATCGGGCAGGAGCTGCGCGAGCTCTTGGCCGGCCGGCGCGGCGGGCGCGGCGGGGCCGCCGGCGGCGGGAACGGTCGTGGCGGCGCGGTCGGGGGTGACGCCTGATGGCCCAGGACGTGGGCTACGAGGCGGTCATGGCCCGCCGCAACGAGATCATGAAGAAGGCCGTCGGTATCGACTACAACCGCTTCGCCCAGGGGCCGCTGGCCTTCGACTACGAGCGGATGATGGCCGAGGTCGGTTACAGCCTGGACGAGATCAGGTCCATCCAGGAAGCGAACAGCGTCGGCCACACCCCGCTGATCGAGTTGAAGAACATCACCGAGGTGGTCCGGCGGACGGCCCCAGCGGGCAAGGGGGCTCGCATCTTCGTCAAGGACGAGGCGGCCAACCCGTCGGGCAGCTTTAAGGCCCGCCGCGCCTCGGTCTCGGTGTACCACGCCCAGGCCGCCGGGTACAAGGGCGTCATCTCGGCCACCAGTGGCAACTACGGGGCGGCGGTCGCCTCGATGGCCGCCATGCGGCGACTGGCGGCCATCATCGTCCAGGAGGTCTATGATAGCCGCGGCCTCGGCCAGCCGGAGATCGTCGAGAAAGGCCGGGCCTGCGAGGCCTACGGGGCCGAGGTCCTGCAGCTGACGGTGGGGCCGGAGCTGTTCTACGTCTTCCTGCTGCTCCTGGAGGAGACGGGTTTCTTCAACGCCTCGCTCTACACGCCGTACAGCGTGGCCGGCATCGAGACCCTCGGGGTCGAGGTGGCCGAGAACATGCAGGATCACGAGGGGCGGAACCCGGACGTGGTGGTCGTCACCCACGCCGGCGGCGGTAACGTCACCGGGACGGCCCGCGGCCTGCGGGCGGCCGGGGCCAGGGACACCATCGTCGTCGGGGCCAGTGTCGACCTGTCGGGCTTGCACATGGCATCGGACGTGGACTTCAACCGGAAGTCCTTCACCACCGGGCACACCGGTTTCGGCGTCCCCTTCGCCACCTGGCCCGACCGGGCCGACGTGCCCCGCAACGCCGCGCGTCCGCTGCGCTACCTGGACCGCTACGTGACGATGACCCAGGGCGAGGTCTTCTACGTCACCGAGATGCTGGCCCAGCTCGAGGGGCTCGAACGGGGGCCGGCCGGGAACACATCGCTGGCGGCCGCCGTCGCGCTGGCCCGGGGGATGGACGAGGACCGGCTCATCGTGGTCCAGGAGACCGAGTACACCGGGGCCGGCAAACATCCCACGGCCCAGCTCACCTTCGCCCGCCAGAACGGAGTCGAGGTGCGGCGGGGCGACCCGCGCGAAAACGTCCCGGGGAAGCGCATCGTCATCCCGGAGACCCCGGGCCAGATCCGCGCGCAGGAGGTCGACCTCGACCGGATGCGGCGCTCCTACATCCGCAACGCCGTCGAGGGCACCGGCCTGAAGCGGACGGGCCAGATCGAGCTTGATTTCCTCCGCGAGGAGACGAATGCCCCGAAGGACTTCGTGGTCGCGGCCCTGAGCGACCTGGGTGTGGCCGTGGCCGAATAGTCGACTGGGGGTATCGCATGCAACGCGACGACGACTTCGCCGTCCGGCGTCGGAAGATCGCCGGGTTGACTGATGAACAACTGGAGAGGCGCTTCTGGCAACTGACCGAACGGGTCGTCGACCCCCTGGTGGACCTGGCCAGGGGGTACACCTCGCCGTCCATCGAGCGGTCCGTCCTGATGCGGATGGGCTTCTCGGGGCCGCAGGCCAAGGCCATCGTCGACAAGTGCGCCGAGCAACGGTTGCTGGGCAAGGGGGCCGGGCACGTCGTCTACCGGCTGGCCAAGCACCGCGAGATGGATGTGGCCGAGGCCGGCCAAGCCATGGCCGAGGGCCGCCACTGGGACAAGGTCGCCGCGCTGTTCCGCAAGGCCGGCATCCCCGGCGGCGGGCGGAGGTGAACCCCGTGGAGAAGCTTGACGTTGGGGCCATCCTGCAGGACCTGGATGACTATCGCCCGCGGCGTCACGGCTGGCATTGGCGCAAGGAGCCGCCCGGCGGGGTGCTGATGGCCGGGCCCTTCGCTTATCTGGAGGCGTCGGAGCCGCTGGAGCGGAGCGTGCCTCTACCGGCGGCCAAGTACTTCGGGAACATCGACCCGCAGCCGGACGCGGTCATCACGACGGAGATCGCCTCGGGGCGCTTCGAGGACGACCTCCGGCGGATGCGGATGGCCGCCTGGCACGGGGCCGACCACATCATGGTCATCCGGACGGCCGGGCAGAGCCACTTCGACGGGCTCATCGACGGGACGCCCGAGGGCGTCGGCGGCGTGCCCATCACCCGCAAGCAACTGCGGGCCACGCGCAAGGCCCTCGACCTCATCGAGGACGAGGTCGGCCGACCGATCAACTTCCACTCCTACGTCAGCGGCGTGGCCGGGCCGGAGGTCGCCGTCCTCTTCGCCGAGGAAGGGGTCAACGGGGCCCATCAGGATCCGCAGTACAACGTGCTCTACCGGAACATCAACATGCTCCGCTCGTTCGTCGACGCGGCCGAGGCCAAGTCGGTCATGGCCTCCCGGAAGATGCTCCAGATCGACGGGGCCCACAACGCCAACGCCACCGCCCGCGAGGCTTGGAAGGTCATGCCCGAGCTGATGGTCCAGCACGCCATCAACGCGCTTTACTCAGTGAAAGCGGGGATGGACCAGGACTTCATCGCCCTGTCGACCGTCCCGCCGACGGCCCCGCCGGCCCCCTCGATGCGCCTCGACCTTCCTTACGCGGTGGCCATGCGCCAGCTCTTCCGCGGCTACCGCTTCCGGGCCCAGATGAATACGCGCTACATCGAGTCGGACACCCGCGAGGCCACCGTGACCCACGTCCTCGACCTGCTCATCTCCCGGCTGACCTCGGCCGACGTGCAGAGCACGATCACCCCGGATGAGGGGCGCAACATCCCCTGGCACTACAACAACATCGCCGCCGTCGACACGGCCAAGCAGGCCATGGACGGCATGGACGGGCTGACCGAGATGGTCGGCCTGAAGTTCGACGGCCCCCTCGGGAACACGGTCCGCGATTTGAAGGAGCGGGCCACCCTCTTCATGGAGGAGATCCTCGACATCGGCGGCTACTTCCGGGCGGTCGAGGAAGGCTTCTTCGTCGATTCGGGTTTCTACCCCGAACGCAAGGGCGACGGCATCGTCCGTTCGATGACCGCCGGGGTCGGGGCGGGGTCCATCGTCCCGCGTGACTCGGACTACATGGCCCCGGTCTGTGAGCATTTCGGGGACAACCGCCTGCCGGCCGACCTGACCGAGAAGATCGACCTCGGTGAGGGCCGCCCGTGCGATCTCATCGGCGGCTGCACCCTCCACAACCCGTCGAAGATCCCCTTCGTCGACGAGCTGGATGAGCGGGACAACGTCCACGTCCGCCTGGACGAACACCGCGACCACCGCGAGCAGGGCCTCCTGCGACCGGAGGTGCAGTGGTACGCCGACGGGGTGGTCACCCTGACCCTCTTCCTGCCGGCCAAGCCCGAGGTGGCCGAGTACGCGGCCCTGGAGTACGCCAAGAAGCTGGGGCTGAGGGACCCGCTGGTCCTCCACCGCGGGCTGATGCACCCGGCCGAGGGCAGCGTCATCGAGGTCAAGGGGTTCGTCGACATCGACATCGACCCGCGCGAGTTGGTCATCCCGGAGAAGCAGGAGCCCCTGTCGGACGACGAGATTCGGGCCGAGTTCGAGGCCCGGCCGCTGAGCGTGGTCGCGGCCACGCTGGGCGAGGACGAGCACTCGGTGGGGATGCGGGAGATCATTGACATCAAGCACGGCGGGCTCGAGAAGTACGGGGTCGCCGTCCACTACCTGGGGACCTCGGTGCCCGTCGAGACAGTCGTCGACGCGGCTATCGAGGCCGACTCGGAGGCCATCCTGGCCAGCACGATCATCACCCACTCCGACATCCATCGGGTGAACATGCGGCGGCTCAACGACCTGTGCGTCGAGAAGGGCATCCGCGACCGGGTCATCCTCATCGCCGGGGGGACGCAGGTGACCGATGAGACGGCCCGCGAATGCGGGCTGGACGCCGGCTTCGGCCGCGGCACCAAGGGGCACGACGTGGCCAGCTTCATCGTCCGGCGGCGGCGGCAGGACCGCGGTGAGACGCCGTGACCTCGATTGACCTCCTGGTGGGCGAGATCGGCAGCACGACGACGAAAGTGAACGCCTTCGCCCTCGGAGGCGGAGGAGCGGCGGGCCCGGTGGGGCCCGCCTTCGTCGGTCAGGGACGAGCCCCGACGTCGGTGGCCCAGGGGGACGTGGTGGTCGGGTTGCGGGGGGCCATCGACGACCTCGGCCGGCAACTGGGCGGAGAGGTCCGCTGGGGACGGATGATGGCCAGTTCAAGCGCCGCCGGGGGGCTCCGGATGAGCGTCCACGGCCTCGTCCGCGACATGACCGTCAAGGCCGCCCGCGAAGCGGCCCTGGGGGCCGGGGCCATCCTCCGCTTCGTGACCGCCGGCGACCTGACCGATTCCGACCTGGAGACCGTCGGCAGGGTCAGGCCGAACATCATCCTCCTGGCCGGCGGGGTGGATTACGGCGAGCGGGCCACGGTCGTCGCCAACGCCCACCGGCTGGCCGCCCTCGGGCCACCGGCGCCGGTCGTCTACGCCGGGAACGTGGCCGCCCGGGACGAGGTCGTCGGCGTGCTGCAGGCGGCGGGCATCCGCGTCTACCCGGTGGAGAACGTCTACCCCCGCCTCGACGAGATGGTCATCGAGCCGACCAGACGGGCCATCCAGAGGGTCTTCGAGGAGCATATCGTCCGGGCGCCGGGGATGGACCGCGTCCGCGAGCTGGTCGACGGGCCGATCATCCCGACCCCGGGGGCGGTCATGAACATGGCCGTCCTGCTCCGGACGGCCATCGGCGACCTGGTCGCGGTGGACGTCGGCGGGGCGACGACCGACGTCCACTCGGTCACCGAGGGCTCGGAGGAGATCGCGCGGATGCTCGTCGCGCCTGAGCCGGTGGCCAAGCGGACGGTCGAGGGCGACCTGGGGGTGTTCGTCAACGCCCCCAACGTCATCGACCTCATCGGCCCGGCCGAGCTGGCCAAGGAGTTCGGCGTGCCCGAGCCGGAGCTCGTCCGTCTGGCCAGGCCGCTGCCGACGACCGACCGCGAGCAGGCCTTCTCGGCCAGGCTGACCCGCGAGGCCGTCCGCGCCGGCCTGCTGCGGCACGCCGGCCGCCTGCGTTACCTGTACGGTCCGACCGGGCGGACGGTGGTCAGCGAGGGCAAGGACCTGACCGCCGTGAAATGGCTCATCGGCACCGGCGGCGCCCTGACCCGGCTGCCCGGGGGCGAGGAGGCCCTGGCGGCCATGCGCGCCCGGGACCGCGGGCGCGAACTCCTGCCGGGGCTCGAGGCCGCCGTCGCCCTCGACCGCGACTACATCATGGCCTCCTGCGGCGTGCTTTCGGCCGAACACGCGAAGGAAGCGGTGGCCCTGATGCAGAAGAGTCTGGGCGTACCTGGACCTTTCGCGGCCCACCCGGCCCCGCCGGGGCCGTCGCCGACCAAGGAGGCCGATGAGTTTGCCAGCCCCGACCCCGCGGATTGAGATCGACCTGCCGAAGATAGAGGCCAACACGCGGACCATCGTCGCCATGTGCCGCCGCGCCGGGGTGACCGACGTCATCGGCGTGACCAAGGGCACGTTGGCCCATCCCGGGGTGGCCCGGGCGATGCTCGCCGGCGGCGCTACCGGCCTGGCCGACGCGCGCCTCTTGAACCTGGCCCGCCTGCGCGAGGCGGGCTTCACCGCACCCCTGACCCTTCTCCGCCTGCCGTCCCTGAGCCAGGTGGACGAGGTCGTCCGGCTGGCCGACCGTAGCCTCAACTCGGAGCCCGAGACCCTGCGGGCCCTGTCGCGCGTGGCCGTCGCCGCCGGCCGGACCCACGGCGTGACCCTCATGGTCGAGCTTGGTGACAGGCGTGAAGGGATGCCCCCCGAAGAGGTCGTCGAGGCCGCCCGGCTGGTGGCCGGGTTGCCCGGCCTGGAACTGGTCGGCGTGGGGACCAACCTGACCTGTTATGGGGCAGTCATCCCGTCGCCGGCCAACGTCGGGCGGCTGGTCGAGCTGGCCGAGACGGTGCGCCGCGAGGTCGGGCGGCCGGTGCCGGTCGTCTCCGGGGGCAACTCCTCCAGCCTCAAGCTGGTCATGGACGGGAAGCTCCCGCGCGGGGTGACCGAGCTGCGCATCGGCGACGCCGTCATGCGCGGCCACGAGACCTCCTACGGCGAACTCATCGCGGGGACCACCGACGAGACCTTCACCGTCGTCGCCGAGGTCGTCGAGGTCCGCGAGAAGCCGTCGCTGCCCGAGGGCGAAATGGGCCACGACGCCTTCTGGAACGTCCCGACCTTCGTCGACCGGGGCGTCCGGCGCCGGGCCATCCTGGCCCTGGGACGCCAGGACGTCGCCCCCGAGAACCTGGCTCCCCTGGACCAGGGGATGATCGTCCTCGGGGCCTCCAGCGACCACCTGCTGGTCGACGTGAGCGACGCCGCCCGGCCGGTTCGGCTGGGCGATGAGGTCCGCTTCCGGCCCAGCTACGCCGGCATCTTACAGGCCATGACCTCACCCTACGTGCACCAGCTGGTCCTGGGCGACAACGGCGTTCATGCGAAATCCGCCGGGGGTGCGTCGAAATGATCACCGTCAAGGACGTCGAGGCGGCGCGGGAGCGCATCGCCCCGCACATCTATCGGACCCCGCTGGTCCGCTCGGCCTTCCTGAGCGACCTCATCGGGGCCGACGTCCATCTGAAGCTCGAGTGCCAGCAGCGTTTGAACGCCTTCAAGGTCCGCGGGGTCCTCAACCGCGTCCTCACCCTGACCCCCGAGGAGCGCAAGCGCGGGGTGGTCGTCCCGTCCTCGGGCAACCACGGCATCGCCGCCAGCTACTGCGGTCGCCTCTGGGACATCGACGTCGAGGTCTTCGTCCCGCGGGACACGCCGAAGACGAAGACCGATAAGATCAAGTACTACGGCGGCCATCTGAACACGGACGGGGCCGACTATGACGGGGCCTTCCAACTGGCCACGGCGCGGGCTAAGGCGACCGGCAAGACCCTCCTCGACCCGTCGGCCGACCCGCTGGCCGCGGCCGGACACGGCACGGTCGGCTTCGAGATCCTCGAGGACCTCCCGAACGTCGACGACGTTCTCGTCCCCGTGGGCAGCGGCGGGCTGGTCACCGGGATCGGCCTGGTGATGCGGAGCCGCCGGCCCGGCGCCCGCGTCTACGGCGTGCAGAGCGAGGCCAGCCCGGCCCTGACGGCCTCGCTGACCGAGGGCGTGCTCTACGAGGTCTACCCGTCGGCCCCCTCCATCTGCGAGGGACTCATCGGCGGCATCGGGCCGATCTGCTTCGCGAAGGCCAAGGAGTGCCTCGACGAGGCCGTCAACGCCGACGAAGAGGCCGTCCGACGGGCGGTCGTCACCCTCCTCCGATACGACAAGGTCGTCTCCGAAGGGTCGGGCGCGGTCGGCGTGGCCTACCTGATGGAGCATCGTGAGCGCTTCCGGGGCCGCCAGGTCGTGACCGTCATCACCGGCGGCAACCTGGACTTTTCGGTGCTGGTCCAGGAGGTCCGAAAGGCGGTCGATTTCTGAGCCAGGTCAAGCCAGGAGGGCCCCCCGATGGCGGGGGCCCACCTTTTTTTCTCCGGGGCGGCGGTCGGCGTCCGGCCCGGGCATCCGGCGCGGCCCGGAGGGCAAAATAGGACGGTACGGCGACGCCCGGACCGCCTTGAGAAGCAGGATATAGCAACGTTTATGCGGAACTGTATAATGGAGTGGACCCCGCGTGGGTCCCTCCGGCGGACCCCGGGCGTAGAGCCGTCGAAGGGGTGGTGGTAGCGTTGGAGGCGACCAATCAGACCGGCCCCGAGGCCGGTATCGTCATGGCCGGTGTCTCTCCGCACCCGCCGATCATTGTCCCCGAGGTGGGCGGGGCCGAGGCCGAGCGGGCCGCCGACACCAGTCGGGCCCTGCAAGAACTGGCCCGCCGGGTGAAGGCGGCCCAGCCCGAGACGGTCATCATCATCAGCCCACACGCCCCGGTCTTCCGGGACGCCACGGCCATCCTCGGCGAACCGCGCCTGGAGGGCAGTTTCTCGGCCTTCGGGGCAGGCCAGGTCAAGCTGGCCCGGGAGAACGACCTCGAGCTGGTCCAACTCATCGAGGAGGAGATCGCCCGGGCGGGCCAGATGACCGTCCGCCTCGACCGCGAGACGGCCGCCCGCTACGGGACCACCGCCGCGCTGGACCACGGCGTCCTCGTTCCGCTGTACTACCTCGACAAAGAAGGCGTCCAAAGCAAGCTGGTGGCCATGGCCATGGCCTTCCTCCCCCAGGAGGAGCTGTACGCCCTGGGGCGGGCCATCGACGCGGCCGCCCGGAAGTCGGGCAAGCGCGTGGTCCTCATCGCTTCGGGTGACCTCTCGCACCGGCTCCTGCCCGAGGCGCCGGCCGGCTACGACCCGGAGGCCAAACGCTTCGACCAGGCCGTCGCCGCCGCCATCAAGAAGGGCGACGTGGCCGACCTTCTGAACATCGACCCGAACCTCGTCGAACGGGCCGGGGAGTGCGGCTACCGGCCGCTGATCATGCTCTTCGGGGCCTTCGACGGGCGCAAGGTGGAGCCCGAGGTCCTGTCCTACGAGGGGCCCTTCGGGGTCGGTTACCTGGTGGCCTCGCTGGCCCCCGGCGGCGCGGACGCCGGGCGGGCCGTCGGCGACCGGCTCTTCGAGCGGCGCGCGGCCAAGATCCGGGAACGCCGGGCGGGCATGCACCCGCTGGTGGCCCTGGCCCGCGAGACCCTGGAGAGCTTCGTCCGCACGGGGCGCAAGCCCAAGGTGCCGGATGACCTCGGGAAGTGGCTCGGCGAGCGGGCCGGCGTCTTTGTTTCCCTGAAGAAGCACGGCGAGCTGCGGGGCTGCATCGGGACCATCGAGCCGACCACCGCCAGCGTCGCCCACGAGATCATCCAGAACGCCGTCAGCGCCGGGACCCAGGACCCGCGGTTCGACCCGGTCGAGCCGGAGGAACTGGACGAACTCGACTACTCGGTCGACGTCCTCGGGGCGGCCGAGCCCATCTCCGGCCTCGACGAACTCGACCCGGAGCGCTACGGGGTCATCGTCCAGAAGGGCGGCCGCTCGGGTCTGCTCCTGCCGCACCTGGAGGGCATCCACTCGGCCGAGCAGCAGGTCTCCATCGCCAAACAGAAGGCGGGCATCTCCCCGCATGAGAAAGACGTCCGCCTCTTCCGCTTCGAAGTCGTGAGGTTCCGTGACGACTCCGCCCGCTGAGCCAGGGCGGCTTCTCGGTTCATCTGCGACGCCCAGCCCCTTCGCATCCCCGAAGGCTCCGTCCGAGCCTCGATGTGTTTTGCTAGGCTGCTGCCCTGTGCAGGATGTTAATCGCGGCGTTTACGTCCCGGTGAAGCGATGCCCCGCATGTCGGGCAGCTGTGCCACCGCTCGGACAGCGGTTTTTGGACGAAGCCGCCGCAGCAACTGCAGGTCTGTGATGTGTTCCGCGGGTCGACCTCGAAAACCTGACGCCCAGCCTCTGCCGCTTTGGCCTTCAGGATGTTCACGAAGAGGTTCCAACCCACATCACTGATGCTTCTTGCCAGATGGCGGTTCTTGAGCATGTTCCCCACCCTAAGATACTCTACGGCGATGAGCCCGTATCTGTTGACCAATGATCGGGCGACCTTGTGCGCATTGTCTTTCCGCCGATTAGCGATCTGCAGGTGAGCCCTGGCGAGCTGATGGACGGCCTTCCTTCTCCGGTTTGAGCCCTTTCCCCGCCGCGACACTTGCCGCTCCAATAGTTTGAGGTTCCTCTCCGCTCTTCGGAGGTACTTGGCTGCCGGGAAGAACTGGCCGTCGCTCGTAACCGCGAAGAATTCGAGCCCCAGATCCACTCCGCACGCCTGGTCGGAAGGCGGAAGGGTTACAGCGTCGACCTCACAGACGAAGGAAGCGTACCAACCATCGGCCTTCCGGGCGACGGTAACGGTCTTGATCCTACCTTCGAGCGGGCGATGGAACTTGAGCTTAACTCTCCCGACATGTTGGAGGTACAGCCTTCCGTCCTTGAGCCGGCAACCGTCGCCGTAAGCGGGGAATGTTATCGAGTCGTAGCGCCCCTTGGCCTTGAATCGCGGATAACCCGGCTTCCCGCCAGCTTTCGCCCGTCGGAAGAAGGCTTGGAACGCTTTGTCGAGACGGCGAAGCACGTCCTGAGCTGCGGAGTAGTTGACTTTGGCGAGGTATGGGTTCCGCTTCCGCTGCTCACTTAGCATATGGGCCTGGTCGTAGTAGTTCAGGGACTTGCCTTCGCGTTCATAGGCGTCTCGGCGCTCCTCGAGCGAGTGGTTATACAGGTGGCGACAGGTTTCCAGCATCTCCGCCAGGGCTTCAGACTGTGCCTTACTGGGGTACAGACGGTACTGGAAGGCCTTAAGCACCACGTCACCGTCCTTTCCGGAACTCCGACCACTTCGCCGTGATGGAGTCAACCGTATTCCCGGCGCAAGCAGAGTCTTCCGGTTCCCATTATACCCGAACACATGTTCGATGTCAAGGACTACCATATGGAAAGGAAGGGAAGGGCGCATTCCTCTGCCGCCTGAAGACGGCAGTCCCCTGCGCCCGGATTCATGGGCACGCCGATGCATGAGGCCATGTTCTGGCACCCGAGCGACGGCCAGGGGGGTGCCGAGGGCCGGGTGGACTGCGTCCTGTGCCCGGTCTTCTGCCACATCGCCCCGGGGAAGCTCGGGGCCTGCCGGGCCCGCAAGAACGTCGACGGGACCCTCTTCAGCATGAACTACGGCCTCGTCGCCTCCTACGGGATGGACCCTATTGAGAAGAAGCCGCTCTACCACTTCTATCCCGGGTCCTACATCTTCTCGCTCGGCACCTTCGGCTGCAACCTGCACTGCGCCTTCTGTCAGAACTGGGAGATCTCGCAGCAAGAGGCGCCGACCGCGCGACTTTCGCCGGATGAAGCGGTGGCCGCCGTCGAGCGGGCCGGGAGGCGCGAGGACTACTTCTCGGTGGGCCTCGCCTACACGTACTCGGAGCCGTTCATCTGGTACGAGTACGTCTACGACACGGCCCGCGCGGCCCGGAAGAAGGGCCTCAAGAACGTCATGGTCACCAACGGGTACGTGAACCCCGAGCCCCTCGAGGAGCTGCTGCCCTTCATCGACGCCATGAACGTCGACGTCAAGGGCTTCACCGAGGGCTTCTATAAGAAGGTCTGCCTCGGCAAGCGCGACCCGGTGCTGCACACGGTGGAGCGGGCCCACGCCGCCGGGGTCCACGTCGAGGTGACCAACCTCATCATCCCGACCCTCAACGACGACCCGGCCCAGATCGAGGCCCTCGTCGACTGGCTGGCCGGGGTCGACCCGCGGATCGCCCTCCACTTCTCGCGCTACTTCCCTAACTACAAGCTGGACCTGCCGCCGACCCCGGCGACGACCCTGCGCCAGGCACGGGAGATCGCCAGGAGGAAGCTCAAACACGTCTACATCGGCAACATCGGCGGGGTCGAGGGCAGCGACACCTTCTGCGAAGGCTGCGGCGAGGCCATCGCCGAGCGCGACGGGATGGCCCTGATCGGCCACCACGTGGAGGGCGGCAAGTGCGTGTCCTGCGGGACCGCGGCCCCCTTCGTCGGGGACGTCAGGCTGTCATAGGTTCGATGAATGGCACTGGGCTAGCCCCGGCGCTTGTTCAGACGTGACGACGCAAGGATTTCAGCAACGGAGGAGGCCGGTTCGATGAGTGTGAGCATGAAGGGCAAGGACATCATCTCCTTGCACGACCTGTCCCGGGAGGAGATCGAGCAGATCGTCGACCTGGGGGCCATGATGAAGCTGCGGCGCAAGGCCGGTGAGGAGCAGCAACTCCTGAAGGGCAAGACCCTCGGGATGATCTTCACCAAGACCTCGACCCGGACCCGCGTCTCGTTCGAGGTGGGGATGGAACAACTCGGCGGGCACGCCCTCTATCTCGGGGCCAACGACCTGCAGTTGAAGCTGGGTGAGACCATCGCCGACACGGCCCGCGTTCTTTCCAGGTACCTGGACGGCATCATGATCCGCACCTTCGCCCACAAGGACGTCACCGACCTGGCCGAGTACGCCAGCATCCCGGTCATCAACGGCCTGACCGACCTGCTCCACCCGTGCCAGATCCTGGCCGACCTCCTGACCATCAAGGAGAAGAAGGGCCAACTCGACGGGCTGAAGCTGGCCTACGTGGGCGACGGCAACAACGTCTGCCACTCGCTGATGTTCGGCACGTCCAAGGTCGGCATCGACATGGCCATCGCCACCCCGGAGGGCTACGAGCCCAACCAGGACATCACCAAGCTGGCCAACGAAGACGCCAAGGCGAGCGGGGCGACCATCGAGATCGGCAACGACCCCTTTGTCGCTGTCGACGGGGCCGACATAATCTACACCGACACCTGGGCCAGCATGGGCCAGGAGGCCGAGCACGCCAAGCGGGTCAAGGTGATGAAGCCCTTCCAGGTCAACGCCAAGCTCGTCAAGGCGGCCAAGAAGGACTGCCTGTTCCTGCACTGCCTGCCGGCCCACCGCGGCGAGGAGGTCACCGACGAGGTCGCCGACGGGCCGCACTCGGTCATCTTCGACGAGGCCGAGAACCGGTTGCACGCCCAGAAGGCCATCCTCGCCCTGGTCATGTAGGGCGGCGGGACGGTCCGGGCTTTAGTTAGATAAAGCACCACACAAAGACACAGCGGGGCTTAAGCCCTGGGGGAGGAGACCCATGAAGAGGACGCGCGTTCTCATTCTGGGAGCCGCCGGACGCGACTTCCACAACTTCAACACGTTCTACCGCGATAGCGAGGCATATGAGGTGGTGGCCTTCACGGCCACCCAGATCCCCGACATCGATGGCCGCCGGTACCCGCCCGAGCTGGCCGGCAAGCTCTACCCGCAGGGCATTCCCATTTTCGCCGAGTCCGAGATGATCCGGCTGATCAAGGACCTGAAGGTCGACGAGGCCGTCTTCTCTTACAGCGACGTGGCCTACGAGAACGTCATGCACAAAAGCGCGATGGTCCTCGCCGCCGGGGCCGACTTCCGGTTCCTCGGCCCGGACAAGACGATGCTCAAGTCGAACAAGCCGGTGGTCGCCGTCGGCGCCGTGCGGACGGGCGTCGGCAAGAGCCAGACCACTCGCCGGGTGGCCGAGATCCTCCGGGGGATGGGCAAGAAGGTCGTCGCCATCCGCCACCCGATGCCCTACGGCGACCTGGCCAAGCAGGCCGTCCAGCGCTTCGCGACGTACGCCGACCTCGATAAGCACCAGTGCACCATCGAGGAACGCGAGGAGTACGAGCCGCACATCGACCGCGGGGTCATCGTCTACGCGGGCGTTGATTACGAGGCCATCCTCCGCGAGGCCGAGAAGGAAGCCGACGTCATCCTGTGGGACGGCGGCAACAACGACTTCCCCTTCTATCGCCCGGACATCATGATCACCCTGGTTGACCCGCACCGGCCGGGCCATGAGCTGAGGTACCACCCCGGTGAGGTCAACCTCCGGATGGCCGACATCGTCGTCATCAACAAGATCGATACGGCGGCCCCGGAGGGCGTGGCCACCGTCCGCAAGAACATCGCCGAGATCAACCCGACGGCCGTCGTCGTCGACGCCGCCTCGCCGGTCAGCGTCGAGGGCTGGGAGCAGATCCGCGGCAAGCGCGTCCTGGTCATCGAGGACGGCCCGACAGTCACCCACGGCGAGATGACCTACGGCGCCGGCGTCGTCGCCGCCCGCAAGTACGGGGCCGCCGAGATCATCGACCCGCGCGAGTACGCCGTCGGCTCCATCGCCGCCACGTTCGAGAAGTACAATCACCTGAGCACGGTCCTGCCGGCCATGGGCTACGGGGCCAAGCAGATCAGTGAGCTCGAGGCGACCATCAACGCCGTCGACTGCGACCTCATCGTCGTGGCCACGCCCATCGACCTGCGCCGGGTGGCCAAGTTCACCAAGCCGGCCGTCCGCGTGCGGTATGATTTGCAGGAGATCGGGAAGCCGGACCTCAGCACGCTGCTCAAGGAGAAGCTGGGGTAGACCCCGAAAGGCAGACGCCCAAGGACCCAAGCTCGTGGGATATACAGGGCCGAGCGGCAGACGAGGCCGCCCGGCCCTTCCGCATGCCATCTAGAGCGGTCGCAGGGGGGAACCAGACCGTGGGAACAATCGGGGTGCTTGGCCTGCGGCGGCCTTGGTTCTGGCCCCCCCACCAGCTTCTCGCTGACTCCGGCCCCCGAGAACGCAAAAGGAGGCCAGTGGCAGCCTCCTTTCCACCTCACGATACCTAGCGGGCCAAGGTCCAAGCGACCGGAGGCCCTTTGCCCATCTAGCCAGGGCATATCCAGGACTTAAATCCGTTCAGATTTCGTTCGAATAGTATATTGCGGGAGATTACAACGTAAAATTAACACCGCTCAACTGGAGGAAATCGACAATAAAGAAGGAATCTTCCGCATGGACGCTGAACGTAATGATTCCCCTGTAGGCTTTGTGGCCACAGGCCTTACCCATCGGGGAGGGAAAAAGGTGCGAATAGCAGTCAGGGTTCTCGATTCAAAAGGTAATGAGAGAGTTTTTGAGAGCGAAGCGCTCTATAAGGCTGCCCCTGAGCAGAAGGAAAGCCAAACGAACAGGGAGGCAGGCCCCTCTTTTGTGTTTCCGACCAGAACGGGCCCAGAAGCTCCTATCGTGATCTGGTCAGAAAGCTTCATCGAAGTGGACTGAGCAGTCAAGTTATCTGCTGCCATTTGCCCCCTAACATCTTAACGACTATTCTCTTGATTGGAGATTGCAGTCTGAGCTGTTCTTCTACAAGCCCCCGGATGCTCCGGGAGGCTTGTTGTATTTGTTGGTCGATTATCTGTGGCATGGTTTGCGGTAGTTGGTTGACATCAATTCCAGGCGGCAAACCGATGTTCATGTTGATGTTGATGTTCGGATGCTCCGGAATGCCCCTGACCCGTTCAGCGACCAATCGGCCCGTGAACGTGTCCAGCCTCTTCGCGGACTCGATAATCGAGGCGATAGACTCTTGTTCGACGTATTTGTCCGGCCCGTCATCGGTGAAGAACCTCATGGGATCGGTGGAGTCGCGTAGCTTCAAGAGCTTCTCGTACTCCAGGTACAGCTCCCAAGCGGCATCTTCGGCCTTACCGTCGAGGTCCCCTACGTCAAGACCGAGCTCTTTGGCCTCCTGCCTGCCAATCCCGTGGCCGTGGACATAGGTCTTCTCCGTCAGGGCATCGATGATCTGGGATATGCTTTGTTCGGTCATCGGCGGCCGGTGCTGGGAAAGCAGCTTCTTGGCAACCAACCGAATGTGGGAGTAGATCCTCTCGACTTTTCCCAATAGCACCGGTGTGAGGTTGGAGGCCAAAGAGCCGACCAATTGAGCCAAAGCGTGCTGGTCGGAGATTCCGGCTCTTTCCCGAACAAACCGAAGGTAAGCTGTCACATCCTCGCTACCCAACTCCCCAAAGGAGAAGGGTCCACCGGGGGCGTTTACCCCCGCGGGCCTGATTGAGGGGTCTATTGGGCCAAGTTCCGCTTTCTTGGTCATCCAGATTTTGTCGGCCCCGAGAGTGATCATTGTGGCAGCGCTGTAAGCCTTATAGGGCACCACCACGTGGAACTCGTCGGTATGAGCGCGGAACATCGTAACAAGCTTCCACGGTATGTCCAAGCTGCCGCCTAGACTGTACAGGAAAAGCGTGAGTCGTTGGTGCTTGCCGCTGCCAGCGAGTTCTCTAACGTGGTCGTACATCGGCCGGATGGCGTCACCCGCTATCATTGCCTCTGCACCTGGCCGGTCGCCGACAAAATAGACGATTACACTCGAGTCTGTTATTTTCTCCAGCCTGCGGATGAGCCTAGTTCGCGTACCGCGCTTCTTGGCTTCTGTGATTATGTGCCAGCACCTCTATTCGGGGCGATTCGGCTAACTCTCGCCGACTAGCTTTCGACAGGACTTGCGGTAATCCTCCATATGTTTCCACGTCCAACCGGTCAATGACTTTCCCGCCGCGGGGTAAACCTCGGGCTGTGGTTGGCCTTTTTCCGCCCGGTTCCGTCCCCTTGGCCAAGGGAAATGCCCACCATCAAAGCGAAGGCTCCCACCATGCTGCCCTGCAGAGGAGGGGCGCTCGTGGTCGGAACCGAGAACGGTACTGACAAATGCGCCATCGAGTTTACGGTTCGCGTTTGGTATGAACCCCAGGGCCGGGTCATCCACATTGCCGGCCCGGAGGGGATGGGTATCGAGTTGTCTCAGACCACCCGGCATCGCTTTGCTTCCACCCCGAGCTGTTCAAAGAGCTTGGCGCGGCATTGAGAAAGTTCAGGTGCTGGCCAGCCACCCACTCTCAGGCGGACCAGCCTCTCCCACATATCTGCAAGAGCCCGCGTACGCACCCACTGGGTCAAGGCGGGCCGGGGACCTCCCTTTTTACGACAACGGTGTCCGGCGCAAACCTGGCCCGGATGATCTGTGACGGGGCGACTTCCTGAAATAGAACGTGCAGCTGAAAGAGCAGCCCTGCGGTTCCCATTCTAAACCGGTTTGCCAAGTCGGCAAGCTCTTCGAACCTTATTCCGTAACCGTCTTGTTTGGGGTGGATGGTCAGGTTGTCGCGGATTCCCCGAAGTTTCTTAAAGTCGGCCCACTCCTGCCCACCCTTGTCCAACTTCCGCCCGTTGGCCATCTTGGGGATCCAGTGGTCAATCTTGTCATCCAGGCTGACCTTGTGGTCGCGGTCGTCAACGAGTAGGTCGCTTGGGTTCCTCTTGTTCCAAATCCCGACTCGATGGGCAATGTACGCCTCAACGGCTGCAATGCCGGCAACTATCGCTGACTGAAGCTCCCCGTAAGACAACCTCTCGATGGCCCTCTCCAAATGGCCCGCGGCTGTTTCGAGAAGAGCCCAATAGGTGGACGTAGCGAATGTCCCGGGCCCGTCGACGAGCGGCGTTTCGTCCCCGGTGTCATTGTCGACGAGAGACACTTTTGCGTCCCCGACGGTGCTCCCGGTGCTCCCAATGAGATTCTCGAAAAACGGAACGCTCTGTTTAGGGTCTCGGCACTGGGCTACCACGTCGTCGAAGTCCAGTCCCCGAGAAACAAAGAATCGGATGACATCCGCATCGGTCTTGGGTCGGCCTTTGTCGTAATGGTTACCGTATTTGGCCAGGGCGATTATCAGGTCATGGGCAGTTTTTCGCTGAAGTCGGCCCGACCTCTGCAAGCCATATTCCTCCACGCGATCACCCCTTTCGAAACCAGGGTAGTGAGACAAGCTCCAACCAATTCTATGCCGCAAGTTGCAAAAAACAGCACTCTTCGACCGGAATCCTTTTCAAGCGCCAATAACTCGGGCCAGGGAGGGCGTTGCGAGATCGCAGCGCTGTGTGGTGCCTCTGGCGATCCGGGAACGAGCCGGCGCTGGCGAAGGTGCCGAACACCTGCGACCTAGCAGAGGACACGGACGAGCCGGAGCCACCGTCGCGCTCCGGCCTGTCTATCCGCCGCTAGATCTTAATCCTGCGGCCTACCCGTGGCAGAGCTTGTTTGATGTCATCCGCCAGGACCCTGAACGCGCCCATCGAGTTCGCGGTAGCGGCGTGTCCATTGACGGACTGCCAAAACTCGTCCTCAAAAATGTCCTCCGCCTGGGTCAAAACCCTCTTGATGGCGTCCTTGGTCAAGTCGTCCCCGCAGATGTCGAACACCAATGGGGCCACCATATGGAGCGTGTAGAGCCCGGGCGTCTTCTGAACCACATGCTTCTTTGGGTCTTTGAAGGCTGTCGGCATCAGCTCGCTCAAGGCCGCCCAGAAGTTGCTGATGACCCCGACGAGTTCCTTGTCATCCACGAGCCGATCAGCCAGCTCGCTCGTCAAAATGGGCCTGAGTGAGGCCGAGAACGAGGCTTCCGTGGCCACCATCAACTTCGTGTCCGCGGTGTTGGGGGCGTTTGGCGGCTTGATGCGGTGGTACCACGGCGAACCCTCGACCTCGTTCAACATGTCGGTAATCCTCGTGGCTCTCAAGCGCCAGGTCTTGCCGCCTTCCTTTATCTCGTTCTCGACGCTCTTGTCCTGCATAGACAGCTGGAGAAGCAGCCGATGCGCCAGGTCGGTCCTGATCCGTCTCGCGGTCGTGTTGATCACATAGAACTGAGTGATCTCCTCGACCTTCTCCATGTTCTCAATGATGACGACGGGCAACATGGTACTCAGGGCTTCCTTTGCCCCGTGGTGAAGGTATACGTAACGAAAGCCTTCCAGCCGGTGCTGGCCGTCCACGACGAAAAGCTCCTCGTCTTCCGCGAGGCGTAGCATTCCGATGCCATCGGCCCCCCCCCTGTCCGCCTCGTCGAAGGTCAGCTCCCCTCGCGAGCTTAGAAGGATCGCGGTGGGGAGCAGCGCCCTCTTGTCCCTGAGGATGTAACGGGCGACTTTGGAGTAATGGCTCTTGACCGGGGCCCGCTGATAGCCCTGCTTCTTAAGCTGGTCCAAGGTGTCGATGTCCAACTCCGGGTCCCAGACATCGAGCTTCATCACCTTCAAAAGGTCGCCGGCCGTCATGTTGGCTATGTAGAGAACCTTGTCGCCCTGCCGGAACCGGATGGCGGGAACCCTCAAAGTGCCGTTCTTCATAGCGAGACCTCCTGCAATTTCCTAGTAAGTCAGGGGCTAGCTCCCTGGCTTTCCATCTTACATTCTAAGGGACAAGCCCGGATGTAGTCAAGAGGTTGTTTCGTCGGGGATGTGAACTCTGAGATGTGGCGCACAACATCCTCCCGCGCCTACGGCGGAGGAGGGGCGGGACCCTCAGTGCCGGTTGCACCGGCCTGCGCCATCACATCCGCCATCCCGTTCCGCGGAACGCGCGGTGTGTGCAGCGAGTGTGCAGACCCAGCCGAACAGGGCCAAACTGATGACCACTGAGCGGAAGACCACATTAGCCCAGAGGACTCCGTACCTGCACTTTGGAGCGCTCCCAGCAACGAGTCGTAACCAGGGGAATGAGCGCGGCGGTGAAGCGTAATCTCATCCGAAAACCTGCCACGGCCGATAAGAAGCCGGGCCCGCCCATGCGGCCCGGCTTTTCGCGTACCACTTGCAGCGTGCGAGATGGCTCAGTCCCCCGCCGCCAGGCTCCGCAACATCGCCGCGATCTGGCGGTCCTTGTACTGCGGCAGCTCGATGGCCTTGCCCGGGCACTCGCCGGCGCAGGTCCCGCAGCCGCGGCACTGGACCGGGTCGATGACGGCGATGCCGTCCTCGTTGATCAGCGGGACGTCGAAGGGGCAGACGCGGACGCAGGTCAGGCAGGCCGCGCAGCGGTCGGGGTCGACGGTGGCGACGATGCCGCCGACGGTCAGGGCTTCCTGGGCCAGGATGGTCGCCGCCCGCGAGGCCGCCGCCTGGGCCTGCGTGATGCTCTCGACGATGGACTTGGGCGAGTGGGCCAGGCCGCAGAGGAACAGTCCCTGGCTCGGGAAGTCGACCGGGCCCAGTTTGGCATGCAACTCAGAGAGGAAGCCGTCCTCGGTCAGGGGCAGTTTGAAGGCCCGGGCGGCCTCGGCCGTGCCCTCTGATGGGAGCGCCGCCGTGCCCAGGACGACCAGGTCGGCCCCAAGGGCCACGGTCATGCCCGTGTCGGCGTCGGTCACGGTCACGTCGAGCTGCGTCGGCGTGGCCGCCACGATGGGCTTGGCGTCCTCCTCGTAGCGGATGAAGACCACCCCGCGCTCGCGGGCCAGCCGGTAGTGGTCCTCGGCCAGGCCGTAGGCGCGGACGTCACGGAACAGAACGTAGGTCTCGCAGGACGGGTCGGCTTCCTTGAGGGCCAGGGCGTCCTTGATGGCCCCGGAGCAGCAGGTCCGGCTGCAGTAGAGGCGGCCCTCCTGGCGCGACCCGACGCACTGGATGAAGACCGCCCGCCGGGTGGCGATGGTCGGCTCGTGGGCCTTCAGGCGGCGCTCGAACTCGAGGCGGGTGAGGACGCGCGGGTCCGTGCCGTAGAGGTACTCGCTCGGCCGGTACTCGCGCCCGCCGGTGGCCACGACGACCACCCCGTGCTCGACGTCCACGGCCTTGCGCCCGCCGTCCGCGCCCGGGACCTCCAGGCGGGTGGTGAAGTGCCCGGCGTGGCCGTGGAAGTCCTTGACCACGGCTTCGGTCAGGACCTCGATCCCCGGCTCGGCGTCGACCTGGGCGATGAGGTCGTCGAGGTAGGCCGGCACGTCGGGGATGTCGAGGGTCGAGGCCAGATCGGCCAGGTGGCCGCCGAGGGCCGCGGTCCGCTCGACCAGGGTCACCGGGAAGCCCATCGTCGCCAGGGACAGGGCCGACTGCATCCCGGCCAGGCCGCCACCGACGACCATGGCCCGCTTGACCACGGGGACGGGGAAGGTGGTCAGGGGTTCGAGGACGGCCGCCTTGGCGACGGCCATCTTGACGAGGTCGATGGCCTTGGCCGTGGCCGCGGCCGGGTTGCTCTTGTGGACCCAGGAGCACTGCTCGCGGATGTTGGTCATCTCGCCGAGGAACGGGTTCAGGCCGGCCTCCCGCAGGGCGTCGCGGAAGAGCGGCAGGTGGGTCCTTATCGTGCAGGAGGCGATGACCACCCGGTTGAGTTGCTTCTCCTCGACGGTCTCGCGGATCTTCCGGAGCGAATCCTGGGAGCAGGTGAAGAGGAACTCCTCGGCGTGGGCGACCCCTGGCAGGCGCGCGGCCGCGGCGACCACGGCCCCGACGTTGACCACCGAGGCGATGTTGATGCCGCACCGGCAGACGAAGACGCCCGTGCGCGGGTCCTCGCCGCCCACGTCGCGCTCGGCTGGGTAGGCCCGGGGACGGGTCAGGGTGCCGCGGGCGAGGGCCAGGAGCGAGTTGGCCTCGGCGGCCGCGGCCCCGGCGCTCATCACGGTCTCAGGGATGTCACGCGGTCCGGCGAATCCTCCGGCCACAAAGATCCCTCCCTTGCTGAGACGAGCCGGAGAGGCCTTCGACCAGTCGGCGAAGCCGTGCCGGTCGAGGTCGATGCCAAAGGTCGCGGCCAGCTCGCGACTTGCGGCCGGCGGCCGCAGCCCGGTGGCCAGGACGACGAGATCGAAACGTTCTTCGTGGAGCTTGCCGTCGAGGGCGTAGCGGATGGTCAGGTCACCGGTGGCCGGATCCTCCTTGACCCCGGAGATGAAGGCCCGGATGTAGCGGACCCCAGAGTCGCGCTTGGCCGAATCGACATAGCGGTCGAAGCCCTTGCCCTGGGCCCGCAGGTCGAGGTGGAAGATGGTGCTCTGGCACGCGGGGTCGTGCTCGCGGGCGATGGTCGCTTCCTTGGTCGAGTACATGCAGCAGACGGCGGAGCAGTAGGACGCGCCGCGCTTGGTGTCGCGCGAGCCGACGCACTGGATGAAGGCGACCTTCCGCGGGTGGTGGCCGTCGCCCGGCCGGCGCAACTCGCCGCGGCTCGGCCCGGTGGCGCTCAGCAGGCGCTCGAACTCGAGCCCGGTGATGACGTTGGGGTAGACGCCGTAGCCGAACTCGCCGAGGGCCTTGGCGTCGACCAGGCTGAAGCCGGGGGCCAGGATGACCGCGCCGACCGCGACGCTCTCGGCCGTCGGGCCCTCGTCGTGACGGACGGCCTGGCGCTTGCAGGCCGCCTCGCACTGCTTGCACTCGGAGCAGCCGCCGCAGGACAGGCAGCGCTGAGCCTCGGTCGAGGCCGACTCAGCGGTGTAGCCCCCGACGACCTCGGCGAAGGAACGCCGCCGCTCGGCCGCCGCCAGGCGAGGCAGGGGTTCGCGGCGCCGCCGGGCGGTCCCGGTGGTGTCGATGTCGAGCCGCTTGGCGTCCTCGGCCCGCGGGCGGCGGGCCCGCCCGGCCCTGAGGTCCCAGCCGCGCAGGTAGCGGTCGATGGACTCGGCCGCCTCCTTGCCCGCGGCGGCCGCCTCGACCAGGGTGGCCGGTCCGGAGACGGCGTCGCCGGCGGCGAAGACCCCCGGCAGCTTGGTGGCCAGGGTCAGGGGGTCGGCGATGATGGTCCCGCCGCGGGTCGTCTCGAGGGTCGTGTCGTGCAGGAAGGTGTGGTCGGGGGCCTGGCTGACGGCGATGATGACCGAGTCGGCGGGGATGAGGAACTCGGAGCCGGGGACGGGCACGGGGCGACGACGTCCATCGGGGCCGGCCTCGCCGAGGGCGTTGCGGAGGCACTCGATGGCCTCGACCCGCTCGTCGGCGGCCCCGATGATGCGGACCGGCGCGGTCAAGAACTCGAAGCGGACGCCCTCTTCGCGGGCCTCCTCGACCTCCTCGGGGAGGGCCGTCATCTCGGCCTCGGAACGGCGGTAGGCCACGGTGACCTCCTCGGCCCCCAGGCGCAGGGCCGTGCGGGCGGCGTCGATGGCCGTGTTGCCGCCGCCGATGACCACCGCCCGGCGCCCCACGTTCACCCGCTCGCCCAGGTTGACCTGGCGCAGGAAGGCGACCCCGTGGAAGACGCCCCTCAGGTCCTCGCCGTAGATGCCGATGCGCTGCGGGGCGTGGGCCCCGACGGACAGGAGGACGGCGCCGTAGCCCTGGGCGAAGAGGTCGTCGACATCCAGGTCGCGGCCGATGGCCACGCCCGTCCGGAGCTCGATGCCGGTCTTCAGGATCTGGTCGATCTCCGCCTCGACGAGCCGCTTGGGCAGCCGGTATTCGGGGATGCCGACCCGCATCATCCCGCCGGCCACGTCGAGGGCCTCGAAGATGGTCACCCCGTAGCCGCGCCGCCGCAGGTGATAGGCGGCGGCCAGGCCGGCCGGGCCAGAGCCGACGACGGCGACGCTCTCGGGGTGCGTCCGCGGGAGCACCGGGACGCCCTCCGGGTACAGCTCGTCGAGGTGGCTCAGGACGTGGTCCCCGACGAAGCGCTTCAGCCGGGAGATGGCCACCGGGTCGTCGACCTCGCCGCGCTGGCAGATGCCCTCACACGGGTGATGGCAGGCGGTCCCGCAGATGATCGGGAAGGGCATCTCCTGGCGGATGAGCTCCCAGGCCTCGCGGTACTTGCCGCGGGCGATGAGGCTGACGAAACCCTGGGTGTTGATGTCCGACGGGCAGGCCATCCGGCAGGGGGACTGGCCGCGCTTGTCGATGGCGTATTTGTTCGGGCTGGACTGCGGGAACAGCCGGTAGATGGCCTTCCGCTGGCCCATCCCCTGGTTGAAGGCGTCGGGCAGCTCGACCGGGCAGGCCGCCTCGCAGTCGCCGCAGCCGGTGCAGGCCTCCAGGTCGACGTAGCGGGGGAGCTGACGGACCTCGGCGGTGAAGCGGCCGGGCTCGCCCTGGAGCGCGGTGACCTCGGCCAGGGTGTGGAGGACGATGTTCGGGTGGTTGAGGCAGTCGGTCATCTTCGGCCCGAGGAGGCACATCGAGCAGTCGTTGGTCGGAAAGGTCTTGTCGAGCTGGGCCATCTTACCGCCGATGGACGGCTCGCGGGTGACCAGGTGGACCAGGTAGCCCGACTGGGCCAGGTCCAGCGAGGCCTGGATGCCGGCGATGCCGCCGCCGACGACGAGGACGGCGCCGGTGACCGGGGCCACGGCCGCGGGGGCCGCCGCGGACCGGTCCCGCGAAAATTGAGCCGATTGTTGCTCCACCGCACACACACCTCCGTCACTTTACTTTGAAAAAGCCTCGGAAAAGCGCTCAGAACGGCCTTTTCTAGCACGCCTTTCGTTTCGCGTTTGTGAATGTGAAGCCCGGAACGCAAGAAAGCGGGCATCGCCCGCTTTCCCCTTCGCTAGCTTTGCTTTTTCAGTTGGCCCGGGACCCGCCCGCGGCGGTCCGCCGGGCTGTTCTGGTCGAAATGTGAGGCACTCGCACAAGCGACCTCACCTCTTGTGGGGCGTCGGGCAAAACCGCTGCCCAAGCGACGTCCGTATTGTCAGTCTATTCGGGAAAAGGGCGGAGTTATCCTTCCGGCGGAGTGCGGATGGCGCACATTTTCCAGTCGAATAAGGCTTCCGGGGCGAAGGATAATAACTAGGCGGGGGCTCAAGGCGCCCGCGGCCGGGCAAAGGCGCAGCGACATGGGGCGTCGAGGCCCGAAACGCGAAGGGGGTCATGCGCTTGCAGGACGGTGTCAGGAAGGTCATCATCATGGGAGCCGCCGGTCGCGACTTCCACAACTTCAACGTTTATTTCCGGGACAACCCGCACTATCAGGTGGTCGCCTTCACGGCCACCCAGATTCCGAACATCGAGGGCCGGGTGTACCCGCCGGAGCTGGCCGGCGGCGGGTATCCCGAGGGGATCCCCATCTACCCCGAGTCCGACCTGACCAAGCTGGTCACCAACACCCACGCCGAGCAGGTCATCTTCGCCTACAGCGACGTCCCCTTCGACCACGTCATGCACAAGGCCTCGCAGGTCATCGCGGCCGGGGCCGACTTTCGGTTGATGGGCCCGCGGACGACGATGCTCAAGGCCCGCCGGCCGGTCATCGCCGTCACCGCCGTGCGGACCGGGGTGGGAAAGTCCCAGACCACCCGGCGCGTGGCCGACATCCTGCGGCAGATGGGCCACCGAGTGGTCGCCGTCCGCCACCCGATGCCCTATGGGAACCTCCTGAGCCAGGCGGCCGAGCGCTTCGCCACCTACGAGGACCTGGACGCCAACCGCTGCACCATCGAGGAGCGCGAGGAGTTCGAGCCGCTCATCGACCGCGGCGTGGTCGTCTACGCGGGCGTCGACTACGAACGCATCCTCCGCGCGGCCGAGCGTGAGGCCGACGTCATCATCTGGGATGGCGGCAACAACGATCTCCCGTTCTACTGGCCCGACCTCCACATCGTCCTGGTCGACCCGCACCGCCCGGGCCACGAGATAGCCTTCCACCCCGGCGAGAGCAACCTGCGCATGGCCGACGTGGCCATCATCAACAAGATCGAGACGGCCGACCCGAAGGGCATCGACATCGTCAGGAGGAACATCGGTCGCTACAACCCGGACGCGACGGTCATCGACGCGGCCTCGCCGATCTTTGTCGACGACCCCGGCCTCATCCGCGGCCGTCGGGCCCTGGTCATCGAGGACGGGCCGACCCTCACCCACGGGGAGATGGCTTATGGGGCCGGCGTCATCGCGGCCCGCAAGTTCGGGGCGACCGAGCTCATCGACCCGCGACCCTACGCCGTCGGGACCATCGCCCGGACCTACGAGAAGTATCCGAAGGTCGGGACGCTCCTGCCGGCCATGGGCTACAGCGGCCAGCAGGTCCGCGACCTCCAGGAGACGATCAACGCCTGCCCGGCCGAGGTCGTCGTCGTGGCCACGCCCATCGACCTGCGCCGGATCATCCGCATCGAGCATCCGGCCGTCCGCGTCCGCTACGAACTGCAGGAGATCGGCCAGCCGACCTTGACCGAGGTCATCGAACGGGTGCCCGGGGTCGGCCGCGAGGCGGGCCACCGTAGCCGCCCGACCGGCTGGGTCGAACCGTCGCTCCGGCCGTACGCCCCACCCGAGGCCTGGCCGCCGGGGCCACCCCAGTCCTGAACCCGGGGCCTGGACAAGGAGACCGATGAACGTCATCGTCAAGACCGTCGGCCTGTATGCCTTCGCCCTCTTCCTCTTCCGCGTGATGGGGCAGAGGACCCTCGGAGACATGCAGGCCTTCGATTTCGTGGTCGTCATCGCGGTGGCCGAGATCCTCGGCGCCCCGCTGGCCGACCCCCGGCTCCCCATGAACCCCGCCCTGCTGGCCATCGTCACCCTCGTCGGCCTGCAGCTGGTGCTGGCCTGGCTGTGCGTGAGGAGTTCGTTCGTGAGGTGGGTCCTCGAGGGGCGGCCGCTGCTCGTCGTCTGGCGCGGCCGCATCCTGGAGGGCAACCTCATCCGGGCCAAGATCAGCCGGGAGGAGTTCGCCGAACGCCTCAGGGAGAAGGGCGTCGCCACGCTGGACGAGGTCGCCCGGGCCTACCTGGAGACCGACGGGAACGTCAGCGTGCTCAGAAGGAAAGACCGCCGGCCGTTGACCGCGGCCGACCTCAAGGGCCTGGACCTCATCAAGGAAGGACGGCTCCGGCGGGACAATCTCGACCGGGCCGGGATCGACCTGGACCGCCTGAAGACGCTCCTCCAGCGGCAGGGCGTGCGGCGGATGATCGACGTGGAGACGGCCATCCTCGGTCCCAGCGGCCGGCTGGACGTGCGGAAGAAGCGCCGGCCGGGCGAGGCCGATAAAGGTCGGCCGGGCGAGGCCGATAAAGGTCGGTCGGGCGAGGCCGCGGATAAGAGGAAGAGCCCTCCGGACAACGAAGATGGAAAAGGTAAATGAGCCCGGCGAATACCGTATGGCGATGCCCGTCTGAGGAACGACGGACGCCCGCCCTGCGGAATCCGGCCGGGGAAGCGGAGGGTGAAGATTGGACTGGAGAGCGCTGTTCAGTACGTTCGGACTCATCTTCCTGGCTGAGCTGGGGGACAAGACTCAGCTCACGACGATGACCCTGGCCGCCCAGAGCAAGTCGCCGTGGTCGATCTTCCTGGGGTCGGCCGCCGCCCTTGTCCTCACGTCACTGCTTGGGGTGGTCTTCGGAAGCGCCCTGACCCGGCTCATCCCAAAGGAGTACCTACACACCGGGGCCGGGTTGGCCTTCATCGTCCTCGGCCTGTTGCTCGTCTTTCGCAAGCTTTGAACCTGAAGGGCATCCCTGTCGCCGGTCAGCCCGGCCCTAGCGGGCCGTTTGTTGTCCCGCCTGGGCGCCATGGGGGGCGGAAAAGAGGTTTTGCCCACTCCGGGGAAGAATCCCCCGACCGTGGGTAGAGCCTCTTTTCCAGGTTTCAGACTGCGCCCCGGAGGCGAACGATGAGCCCGGCCCGAAAGCCGTCCGGTCCGTCCGATGAGGCCCTCGTCCGCCGGTCCCTCGACGGGGACCGATGGGCGTTCACGGAAATCGTCGACCGGTACAAGGGCCCCATCTATAACGTGGCCTACCGGATGCTGCGCCAGCGCGAAGACGCTGAGGACGTGGCCCAGGAGGTCTTTTTGCACGTCTACCGGGCCCTTGACAAGTTCGACCTGGAGCAACGGTTCTCGCCCTGGATCTACCGCATCGCCTCCAACCTGTGTCTGGACAAGCTGCGGAAGAACAAGAACGTGACCATCTCTCTGGACGCCCCGCTGGCCGAGGACCGTGGCCTGTACCGACAGATCCCCGACGCGGCGGAGGGGCCGCCCGAGCTGGCCGCGAACGCTGAGACCCGGCGAGAGATCCAGGCGGCCATCGACGCCCTGCCAGAGAAGTACCGCCTGATAGTCATCCTTCGCCACACCCGCGACCTGGCCTACGAGGAGATCGCCGAGGCCATGGACCTGCCCCTCGGCACCGTCAAGACCCGGCTCTTCCGGGCCCGCGAGTTCCTCCGCCGGTACCTCGAGGGACAGCGGATGGATCTGGAGGACTGAAAGATGCTCATGAAGTGCGAGGAAGTGTACCATTTCCTGCAGGCCTACTTGGATGGGGAGATCGGCCCCGAGGAGGAGCGCAAGCTCGAGGCCCACGTGCGGCTGTGCCCCTCGTGCAAGAAGAAGCTTTTTTCCCTACAGGGCCTGATCACGTCGATCGAGGACCTCGATGAGGCCCGACCGGACGAGGGTTTCACCAAGCGGCTCATCGAGCGGCTACCGGAAATCGCCGAACCGGCCCGCCGGACCGACCGCGGTGGCTTCTGGCGGAGGTTCCTGGGGCCGCGTCCGAGGGGATAGCCCCTGGCACGCGGGGGACGCTAGAACGTAGGTCACGTTAGGGGGGCTCGCGATGAGGATAAGCGACCAGCAGCTCGAGGCGATCATCAAGAAATGCCTTGACGGCATCAAACAGGACCCGAAGAACTGGGTCTTACATCACGACCTGGCCGTCGCCTACATGCAGAAGAAGCAGTTCGACCAGGCGCAAAAGGAGTTCCAGGAGACCCTGAGGCTGGACCCGCTCAACGTCAGCGCTCATTACCTCCTGGGGGTGTCCTACTCCGAGCAACTCCTCTTCGACGAGGCCCTGGACCACTTCAAAGAGGTCACCAAGCTCAACCCGAAGCACGCCCATGCCCGCTTCTTCATGGGCAAGGTCTACGCCATCAAGGGGATGCTGGACGCGGCCGTCCACGAGCTGAAGAAGGCCATCGAGCTTGACCCGAAGAACCGGTCGGCCCTGGCTCCGACCTATCTCGGTGAGGTCTATCTGGCCATGGGCAAGCTCGACGAGGCCGTCGAGGCCTGGGGCAAGGCGTCCGAGCTCGACCCGAACAACCCCACCATCCACCAGAACATCGGGGCCGCGCTGGTCGACGCCGGCCGCTTCGATCAGGGCATCGCCGAGTGCCAGAAGGCCCTCCGGTTGGGCGGGGACAACCCCAATGTGCAATACAACCTGGGCGTGGCCTTCGCCGCCCGCCGGCAGCTCGACCGGGCCGTCGAGCACTTCAAGAAGACCCTCGAGGGGGCCCCCGGGGACGTCCGGACGCTCGTCAACCTGGGCGAGGTCTACGCCCTCAAGGGCGACATCAAGGCCGCCCGGGCCCAGTGGGAGCAGGCCCTGGAGAAGGACCCGAACAACGCCGACGCCCGCTACAACGTCGGCCTGACCCTGGCCCAGACCGGCGACATGGAAGGGGCCATCGGGGCGTGGCGGCGGGTCATCGAAATCAACCCGCGGTTCGACCGGGCCGTCATCAACATCGCCGTCGCCCTGTCACTGCTCGGGCGGCACGATGAGGCCATCGTCGAGTGGCGGCACCTGGGTGAGCTGGCCCCGGACAACCCGGACGTGCCGGTCAACATCGGGGAGAACCTCCTCCGCATCGGCCGGGCGGATGAGGCCGCCGTCTCGTTCGATAAGGCCCTCTCTTTTGGGGAGAATAACGCGCGGGCTCATTTCGGGCTCGGCGCCGCTCGCCTGCAGCTGGGAGACTTGGACCAGACCCTGTCCCACTGGAAGCGGGCTAAGGAGATCGACTCCAACTTTGCCCTGAACCTGCAGCCGGTGATCAAGACCTGCTTGACCAAGGAGCAGGCGGCCAAGGCGGAACAGGCGGCGAAAGGGGGGGACCGCGCGGCCTTAGAGGCAGTCCGGTCGATAAAGAGTCTGCTCTAGGGGCTGAACCGGCCACCTTTCAGGGCTGAACCATTCCCGCTCGGGTATTGACGCCCCCCCGGCCCCCCATGATATAATTGCTCAGGTACTTTGGCAATTTTTTCATTAAAAAACTGCCAAAAAAGATTAACCCGCGGGTTAACCTGGGGACACAAGGGGGCACCGGAACGGCCGTCGTTCCAATCGGATGGAGTGGTTTCGCCGTCATTTCAGGACTATCTATCAAGGTATCAAGGGATTGCCCGCCGGGCTACGGACCGCGCTCCTAGCCGGCTCGGTGGTCATCCTGGTCGTCCTTTTCCTCACCGGTTTCCGGTTCTACAGCTACACCCAGAACAATCCGCAGTTCTGCCTGTCGTGCCACCTGATGGCTCAGCCCTATGAGCTGTGGCAGACCAGCGAGCACAAGTCGGTCAACTGCCATAGCTGCCACGAGGCCTCCATCAAGAGCAGCCTCAGCCAGGTCTACGAGCAGGTGACCAAGCACCCGACGACCATCACCAAGCATGCCGTGGTCCCCAGCACCGCCTGCCAGAGTTGCCACACCGGCAAGGGTCCCACCGGGGCCAAGGACATCACCGGTACCAACGTCCACATCATCCACGCCGACAAACAGAAACTCGAGTGCACCCAGTGCCACTCGACCAGCCTCCACCGCTTCGAGGCGCCCGAGAACATCTGCCAGAAGTGCCACCAGGCCAACTTCCAGGGCGGGGATAAGGCTGAGAAGATCGCCGGGATGCAGAACCTGAAGTGCTCGAGTTGCCACGACCTGCTGGGTAAGTCGGGCGCGCTGGTGCCCACCCGGGCGACCTGCATCACCTGCCACGCGCAGGCTCCCAAGACCGGGCTGCACGCCGCCGTTCAGATGCATGCCCAGAGCGACTGTTACGTCTGCCACAAGCCGCACGTCGAACCGGCCCCGTCCCGCGCCACCTGCCAGACCTGCCACACCGACCGCCAGAACCACTTCCCCGGCATCGTCTGCCGGACGTGCCACAGCTTCACGACGGGCGGCGGCGACTGAGCGGACCCACCACAATAGAGACGACGAAGCCGGCCCTATCGCGGGCCGGCTTTCTTTTTGCCTGGCGGCGCAGGAGTTGCCCGCTCGCGGTCGAATCTTCGCCTCCAAAAGGAATGAGGTGAGCGCCGAGATGCGAGAGACCCTGCGGGAAGTGCTCGAACTGGCGAAGGCCCGCGGCGCGGGCTACGCCGACATCCGCGTCGTTGAGACCCGCGCGGAGCCAATCACCATGCGAAACGGCAACGTTGAACGAATCTCGACCCGGACCGGCCGCGGGGCCGGCCTGCGGGTGCTCGTCGACGGGGCCTGGGGCTTTGCCTCGCCGACCTCGATGAACCGCGAGGGCCTCGAGGAGGCGGTCGATCTGGCCGTCCGCGTCGGACGAGCCAGCGCCCGCTGGAAGCACGGCGCCGGAGTCGAACTGGCCTCTGAGCCGCCACACGAGGATCGCTGGGAGAACCACGTGGCCAAGGACCCCTTCGAGGTGAAGGTGGAGGACAAGGTCGAACTCCTGACGGCGGCGACCCGGGCGATGACCGAGGTCCCGGAGATCAAGGTGACCGGGGCGCAGGTCGACGCGTGGGAAACGAAGCAACTCTTCGCCAGCACCGAAGGCTCGTTCATCGAGCAGCGCAAGGTGGAGTGCGGGGCCGGGGTCATGGCCGTCGCCCGCGACGGCCACGATGTCCAGCGCCGCTCGTTCGACGATTACGAGTCCCGCGGCTGGGAGTTCGTCGAGGGCCTGGACCTTGTCGGCCGGGCCGGCCGGCTGGCCCGCGAGGCCGCCGATCTGCTGAAGGCCGACGTCTGCCCGCGCGGGCGGACGACCTACGTCGCCGGCGGCGGGATGATGGCTCTCCAGATCCATGAGTCCGTCGGCCACCCCATCGAACTCGACCGGGTCCTCGGGACCGAGGCCACCTTCGCCGGGACCAGCTTCCTCACGCCCGCGGAGCGCGGCCGCTTCCAATACGGCTCGCCCGAGGTCAACCTGACCGCCGACGCCACCATCGAGGGCGGCCTGGGCAGCTTCGGTTACGACGACGAGGGCGTGCCGGCCCAGCGGAGCGTCATCGTCGAGAAGGGCCGGTTCGAGAACTTCCTCATGTCGCGGGAGACGGCGACCATGTTCGGCGTCCGGTCCAACGGGACGATGCGGGCCGTGGGGGCGCACAACCTGCCGCTCATCCGGATGACCAACGTCAACCTCGAACCGGGGGACTGGACCTTCGAGGAAATCATCCGCGACACCAGGGAAGGCGTCTTCGTCGAGACCCCGAAGAGCTGGAGCCTCGACGACAAGCGGGTCAACTTCCACTTCGGCCAGGAGATAGCCTGGGAGATCAAGGACGGGGCCCTCGGGCGGATGCTCAAGAACCCCGCCCACACGGCCCTCACCCCCGAGTTCTGGGGCTCGATGGACGCCGTCGCCGGGCGGGGCAAGGGCGAGTGGAAGGTCCACGGCACGCCCGGGTGCGCCAAGGGTGAGCCGGTCCAGGTCATCCACGTCGCCCACGGGGCAGCCCCGGCCCGCTTCCGGAACATCAAAGTGGGGGTGGGACAATGATCGGCCGCGAAGAGGCGCAGCGCCTGCTGGCGAAGACCCTCTCGCTCTCGAAGGCGGAGGAGACTCAGGTCAACCTGCGCGGCGAGACCCTCCACCTGACCCGCTGGAACAACAACCACATCCACCAGAACCTGGTCCGCCGGAACACCATCCTGACGGTCAAGGCCATCGACGGCAAGCGCGTTGGGACGGCCTCGACCAATGTCCTCGACGAAGGCTCCCTCCGGGCGACGGTCGAGCTCGCCCAGCGGAACGCCGCCCTCCAGAAGCCCAACCCGGACCTGGCCCCGCTGCCCGGCCCGGAGCCCATCCCCGAGGTGGCCGGCTTCGTCGGACGGACGGCTGAATCGAGCCCCGAGGAACGGGCCGACGCCGCCGGGGTCATCATCACCGCGGCCCAGAAGAAGGGGCTGACGGCGGCCGGGACGTACTCGGCCGAGGTCGAGGAGATGGCCGTGGCCAACTCCCGCGGGATCAGCGCCTACAACGCCGGCACCACCGGCTTCATCCGGACCATCGTGAACGCCGGCGACAATACCGGCTACGCCGACCGGATGTCCCGCGACACCGACGACTTCGACCCGGCCGAATTAGCCGCCGAGGCCATCCTCAAGGCCACCCTCCGCCGGGAGGCGGCCGATCTCGCGACCGGCGAGTGGGACACCATCTTCGAAGAGTACGCCGTGGCCGACCTCATCCGCTTCTTCGGCTACATCGCCTTCGGGGCCCTGGCCGTCCAGGAGGGTCGGAGCTTCATGGCCGAGGTGATGGGCGAGAAGGCCCTCGGCGAGAACGTCACCATCTGGGATGACGGCCTCGACCCGCGGGGGCTGGCCGAGCCCTTCGATGTCGAGGGAGTTCCGAAGAGGAGGGTCGTCATCATCGACCGCGGAGTGGCCCGCGGCGTCGTCCACAACACGATGACCGCGGCCAAGGAAGGTCGGGCCTCGACCGGCCACGCCGCCGTCAGCGACTGGGGCGACATGGGGCCGATGCCCTCGAACATGTTCCTCGCCACCGGCTCCTCGACCAAGGACGAGATGGTCCGGAAAACAAAAAAAGGCGTCCTCGTGACGCGCTTCCATTACACCCATTCGCCCGAACCGACAAGGGTCGTGGCCACGGGGACCACCCGTGACGGGACGTTCCTTATCGAAAACGGGGAGATAACCACCAGATTGCGGAATCTGCGCTACACGCAGAGCCTTATCGAGGCCTTCAACCGGGTCGAGGCCGTCGCCTCCAGCGCGCGCATCACCCGCGACTGGTGGAGCACCTTCACCTCGGTGCTGCCGGCCATCAAGATCGGCGGGTTCAACTTCACCGGCGGCACGACCTTCTGAGAGGCGCGGCCGAACGCCGTCCTCAGGTCGGGCTCTTCTCCAGGAGGGCGCGGACAAGCGACAACCCGATGAGGGCGATGCCGACGATCCGGGCCACCCAGCTCAGGGTACCAGTCGTCGCGCCGGCCACGAAGATGAAGGCCCACAGGCCGGCGATGGTCCAAAGAGCGTATTCGAAGAAGGACAGGTCCACTGCAAAATCACCTCTATGGGAGGGTTTCACGAATGGCTCAAACCTATGATGTCATCGTCACAGTCACCAGTCAGAAAGGCAAGTGCTCCCACGGGCACAAGGTCGGTGACTCCTGGCGAGTCGGCGGGACCACTCCGGCCGGCCTTTGTCTGTCGGCCCTCGACGCCATGTTGACAAACGTCAGGACGATGCAGTTCGGAGGGGAGTTCCCCTGGGAAAGCGACCCCGACCGGGCCACCGTGGTCTGCCCTGACGCCGCCAACCCCGTGGTCTTCGAACTCAGGCGGGTCAAGCGCTGACCAGGCGGGGTGAGCCCCGTATGATCTTCGGACTCGAACCGTAGGCTTCGCCCCAACGGGGGCGGAATCCTACCAGCCGCCGGCCACCTTTTGTCGACTGCGGTCGAAGCAGGGCAGGAACGGGGCTGGCCGGTAGCGAATGCACCGCCCTAATGTGTGGCCGCGGCGCGACCAATCGGCGGGATCACCGCCTGGCGCGACCGCTGCCGCCGGGACGGGGAGGGACAGGCATGCCAGAGGGCCGGCGACGGGCCCGTGAGCTTGGTCTGAAAATGGGGCGCTTTCCGACCGGACCGCTGAATGCCATCACCGACGTGCCGGGCATCCGTGTCGGCCATCGCGACGTCGTCTTCGGCCAGGGGCGTCTGGTCCCAGGTGAGGGGCCGGCCCGGACCGGAGTCACCGTCATCGTTCCCGACCAACTCTTTCAGGGTGGCTTCATCAACCGGCTCTTCGCCGGCCACTTCGTCCTGGCCGCGGCCGGGGAGATGAACGGCTCGGTGATCATCGACGAACTCGGGATCATCGAGGCCCCCATCGCCCTGACCAACACGGTCAGCGTCGGGGTGGTCCGGGACGCCGTCCTCCACTGGCTCATGAGGCGCTACCCCAGTCTGGGTCTGACCCACGACCCGGTCGCCCCGGTGGTGGCCGAGTGCGACGACAGTTACCTCAACGATATGCAGGGCGGACACGTCCGAGAAGCCGACGTCTGGGCCGCCCTCGACACGGCCGTGAGCGGGCCGGTGGCCGAGGGGGCCATCGGGGCCGGGATGGGGATGACCTGTTTCGACTTCAAGTCGGGGATCGGCACGGCCTCACGCCTGGTGACCATCGGCGAGGCCACCTACACCGTGGGTATCATGGTCATGACCAACTTCGGCGAGCGCTGGGCCTGCAACATCCTGGGCGTCCCGGTGGGCGAGGAGATAACCGGTCTGACGACGACGGACACCGTCGAGGGCTCGGGGGTCATCATCGTCGCCACCGACGCCCCGATGCTCCCGCACCACCTGCGTCAATTGGCCAAGCGGGCCGCCCTGGGGTTCGGACGGGCCGGCTCCTACGCCTCATATGGCAGCGGCGAGTTCATCATCACCTTCAGCACGGCCAACGCGGTCTCCCGCGACGCGCGGCGGAACACCGTGCCGATGGAGGTCATGGTCGGCTCGCGGTCCCGGATGAACCCGTTCTATCAGGCGTCCATCGAGGCGGTCGAGGAGGCCGTCCTCAACTCCCTGCTCATGGCGGAGACCATGGAAGGTCGCGACGGCAACATGGCCTACGCCATCCCCGTCGACGAACTCCTGACGGTCCTCAGGAAATACGGGCGCGGGGCAAAATAGTTCCGGCTTGGCGGGCCGAGCCGGGAAGCGAGGTGCGGGCGATGGTCAACCGGAAGAAGCGCGGTCTGGTCATGGTCTACACGGGCAACGGCAAGGGCAAGACGACGGCCGCCCTGGGCCTCACGGTCAGGGCGGTCGGGCATGGTTTCTCGGTCTACCTGATCCAGTTCATGAAGGGCTCCGACACCTACGGCGAGATCGTCGCCCTCCGGAAGTACCTGCCCGGCGTGACCGTCGAGCAGTTCGGACTGGAGACCTTCGTCAACAAGGCCAACCCCTCGCCTGAGGACAAGGCTCTGGCCGCGCGCGGGCTGGCCCGGGCGCGCGAGGTGGTGACGGCCGGCGAGCATGACCTGGTCATCCTGGACGAGGTCAATGTGGCCGTCGACTTCAACCTCATCCCCTTCGAGGATCTCATGGCCTTGATCCGGACGAAGCCGACCCACGTCGACCTGGTCCTGACCGGCCGCTACGCCCGTCCCGAACTGGTCCGCCAGGCCGACCTGGTCAGCGAGGTCCTCGAGATCAAGCACCACTACGAGGCCGGTGTGCCGGCCCGCGAGGGGATCGAGTTCTGATCCTGGCCGGGTTTCCTGGTCGCCAGGGCTCCATCCGCCGGAATCAGGGCGTAGAATCCCAGAATACGGGCGGGAACCCAGATGAAAAAGGGTTTCTGCCTTTTCCTTTGTGCTACAATCATGATTGGTCTCGAACAACAAAGACCACGAATCCAAGGAGCAGTCCAATGACCACCATCCTCATCTTCGTCATCTCCATCGCCGCGGGCATGCTCGGCGCCATGACCGGCCAGGGCGGCGGCGTCCTCCTGGTCCCCTTCCTGACCCTGATCATGCGGGTCGACGTCAAGACGGCCATCGCCGCCAGCATCGTCTCGGTGATCGCCACGAGCAGCGGCTCGGCTTCCGCCTATGTCCGGGACCGACTGTCCAACGTCAAGATCGGCATGTACCTCGAGATGTTCACCATCATCGGCGCCCTCGTCGGGGCGGCCATCACCCTCAGGTCGGGCGGCCACTTCATCTACATGATCTTCGGCCTCGTCCTCCTGGCGTCGTTCGTGGCCCTCTGGTTCAAACCGGACATGGGTGAAACGGCCAACCTGAAGCAGGACCGCCTGTCAGCCTTTCTCGAGCTCCACGGGGAGTACTACGACCAGGCCACCGGCAAGACCGTCGCCTACAAGGGGACCCGGGCCGCCTTCGGGGGGACGCTGATGTTCGGCGCCGGCCTCATCGCCGGCATGCTGGGGATCGGCGCGGGGGCCCTGAAGGTCCTCATCCACGACCTGGTCATGGAGCTGCCCCCGAAAGTCTCCACGACCACCAGCAACTTCATCATCGGCGTCACCGCCCTCGCCGGGACCAGCGCCTACCTGGCGGCCGGGCTCATCAAGCCGTCCATCGCCGTGCCCGTCATCGTCGGCGTGACCATCGGGTCCCGTTTCGGGACCCGCGTCCTGGTCCGGCTGACCAACGCGGCGGTGCGCAAGTTCTTCATGGTCGTCCTCTTCATTCTCGGATCGGAAATGGTCCTTAGGGGGCTGGGTGTCCTATGAGCAGCAACGTGGTCAGGGATGACGACCCCAAGGGCGGCGAGACGCGCCTCGACTTCGACATGGAGATCGTCATCAGTTACGTCCTCATCACCGGGGTGGTCATCAGCCTCATTCTCCTCGTCGCCGGCACGGCGGCTTACGCCATCGCCCACCACAGTCTGGCGCTGGCGTACTCCCTGCCGCAGGTGAACCTATACGCGTTCATCAGCCTGACGTTCGTCCACCTCTTCACGGGCGTCTTCACCGCCAAAGACGTCATCAACCTGGGGATCATCGCCTTAATGCTGACCCCCTACGTCCGGGTCCTCTTCTCGGCCATCTACTTCGGCGCTATCGAACATAACATGAAGTACACCTTGTTCACGACGTTCGTTCTGACCGTCCTGACCTATAGCCTGTTCCTGCGCCTGTAAGAAGCGGCGGGGCGACGCCGCCGGAAACCCAAGAAGGCCCACCCCGAAGGTCGGGTGGGCCTCATCGGCGCTCGCCGGGACATGGGTCGGGGCGCCGACCGGAGTGCCGGGCCGGGACCTGGCGGGGGTTCAGCCCACCGCCAGCGTTGCCTTGAGCTGGGCGATGCGCTCCTCCAGCCGCTTGGCCTCGCTCCTGTACTCATCCTCCATGGCCTTCAGCCGGACGGCTGAGATATGGATGCCGGTCTGCTTCAGGACATAGTTGCGCTCGTGCTCCAGATCGTCCAACTCGGTCTGGAGCTTCTTGATTTCGGCCTCGATGGCCGCGCCGTCGCGCGGAGCGGCTTGCGGCGTGGCTTCCGACACGATGAGGGCACCTCCTGTAATATACCCGCCAGGGTATTAGGGTGATGCCCTCATTTTAACTCTATCGGTTCTCGGTCGTCAACCGTGCTGCGCGTTTCGCGGCCAGCTCAGGCCGTGTCCACGTCTTCCTCGAGGTCCAACGCCTCCGGCCGTTGCCGGCGGAACTGCTTCTGATACAACCGCCAATATAGGCCGCGCTGCTCCAGCAGTTGGTCGTGGGTGCCCTTCTCGATGATCCGCCCGCCGTCGATGACCAGGATCCGGTCGGCGTTCTGGATGGTCGACAGGCGGTGGGCGATGACGAAGGCCGTCCGCCCGGCCAGAAGGACCTTGAGGGCCTCCTGGATGAGCCGTTCGGTCTCCGAATCGATGCTCGAAGTGGCCTCATCGAGGATGAGGATGCGCGGGTCGGCCAGGATGGCCCGGGCGAAGGCCAGGAGCTGCCGTTGCCCGATGGACAGGGCGCTGCCGCGCTCCTGGGTCTCGGTCTCGTAGCCCTTGGGGGTCTTGGCGATGAAGCCGTCGGCCCGGGCCGACCGGGCGGCCGCCTCCAGCTCGGCCCGGACCGCCTCAAGCCGTCCGTAGCGGATGTTCTCGGCGATGGTCCCGGAGAAGATGAAGGTGTCCTGGAGGACCAGACCGAGCTGGCTCCGGAGCGACTTCAGGGTGACCGTCCGGAGGTCGCGACCGTCGATGAGGACGCGGCCCGCGCTCGGGTCGTAGAAGCGGGCCAGAAGGTTGATGATGGTCGTAAGAGAGAAGATCCGCCCGAAGCCTTTCATGACAGCACCTCACCGATCTCCATTCGCCCTCGGGGGCTGGCAAACCTCTCCACTTCTGGGCGAAGGGTTCGGGGCGGGCGGCCGAGAAGTGAATCAGGCCAGGGATTGGCCTCAGGGGGTGGGTACGATGAGTTGGTTCCAGATCAGTCGGGTCGCCGAGGGGGTCTACCGCTTCGCCGAGCCTCTCGGGATGGTCGACCCGAGCTGGCAGGTCTACTGGGTCAACAGCTACCTCGTGGTCGGGTGCGAGCGGGCCGCCCTCATCGACACCGGGCTCGGCTTCGTCCCCATCCGGCCGCTAGTCGAGGACCTGACCCACCTTCCCGTGCTCGTCCTGAACACGCACAACCACTGGGACCACCGGGGCGGCGACGCCGAGTTCGAACAGGTGGCCATCCACGGGCTGGAGGCGGCGGGCCTGCGGGAGCGGCCCGACCTGGCCGGCTTCCGCAAGGTCCTGGCCGGCCCGGGGGCGCGGCCGTTCCTGCCGAAGGGCTTCGACCCGGCCACGTACGAGGTCAAGCCGTCGCGGGGGACCTGGCTTTTGGGCGGGGGCGAGACCATCGACCTGGGCGGCCGGCGGCTCCGGTGCCTGCCCGTCCCGGGGCACTCCCCGGGGGGGCTGTGCTTCTTCGAAGAGGAGACGGGGTTGCTCTTCACCGGGGACAGCGCTTACGCCGGTACGCTCTGGCTGCAGACGGACGACGCCGACCCGGCCCGATTGGCCGTCGGCCTGCGCCGGCTGCTGGCGATGGACCCGCCGCCGCGCCTACTCCTAACCGGCCATGAGGAGGCCCCGGTGGGGGCGAGCCTGTTGACCGACATCGAGGCCGGCCTGAACGCGGCCCTCAGCGGGCGGGCCCAGTCCCGTCCGACCAAGCTGGGGCGGCGCTTCGATTTCAAGCGCTTTTCCATCCTGTTGGCCTGAATCGTGGGGCTGGTGGGGCCGAATCGCCCGCCACGGGCGCTCATCGGCTCTCCTGGGCTCCCGAGCGGTCCCTTTGAAAAAGTAAAGTCTGGGCGGGTGGCGGTCGATAGAGAAGGTGAGCGGAGGCTCGCCTCCACTCACTCAATAACGCCCGACCTGCCCACACGGGTTAACCCCGCCCCATGATCGCTCCCACGGCGAGAGGGCGGGGCTTTTTTTGTGCCCGTCGGACGGCGGGGGCGGGAGGAATTCTCCTTCGATACCCGAAACTTGAACCTTCGAGCACTCGGACGACGGCGGCGCGCGAGAGGCCGTCGCGACTGGTCCGGGACCGCAAAGGAGGGCGTTGCCGAGATGCCCGAGTACAGCATCGATTTCACCCGCTACCACAAGTACGATGAACTGGTGAAGATCCTCCGCGACCTGAACGCGCTCTACCCCGACTTCACGGCCCTGCAGTCGGTGGGCAGGTCTTTTGAAGGCCGTGACCTCTGGCTGATGGAGATCACCAACCATAAGACCGGCCCGGGCGACACCAAGCCCGGCTTCTACATCGACGCCAACATCCACGCCGGCGAGGTCACCGGCTGCGCCGTGGCCCTCTACACCATCTCGTACCTCCTGACCAAGTACGGCCAGGAGGAGCGGGCCACCGAGCTTCTCGACACGACCGTCTTCTACATCCTGCCGCGGGTCAGCGTCGACGGCGCGGAGCTCTACCTGACCACGCCGACCATGCTCCGGTCGAGCACCCGGCCGTACCCTGACCCCGAGGACGAGTGGCTGGAGCAGGAGGGGCTGGCGGCCGAGGACATCAACGGCGACGGGCTCATCCTTCAGATGCGGATCAAGGACGACAACGGGAACTGGAAGGTCTCGGCCTCCGACCCGCGGCTGATGGTCCTCCGCGCCCCCGACGACCGCGGCGGCCAGTACTATCGGCTCTATCAGGAAGGCGTCCTGCGGAACTGGGACGGCGGCCCCTTCGAACAGGTCCGGCCGAAATGGGGCCTGGACATCAACCGGAACTGGCCGTCCAACTGGGCGCCCGAGACCCAGCAGTTCGGCTCCGGCCCGTACCCGCTATCGGAGCCGGAGACGCGGGCCGTGGCCGAGTTTCTCATCAAGCACAAGAACATCGGCGGGGTCATGGCCTACCACACCTCCGGCGGCGAGATCCTGCGGCCCTTCGGGACCAAGGGCGACGACAAGATGCCGCCCAAGGACCTCATCGCCTACCGGACCCTGGCCGAGCGCGGCAAACAGCTGACCGGGTACACCCCGAAGTCGGTCTTCGAGGACTACACGGCCGACAAGACCAAGCCCCTGCGCGGGGTCTTCATGGACTGGACCTATGAGCAACTCGGCATCATCACCTACTCGACCGAGCTGTGGAACGTGGCCCAGCGGGCCGGCATCGCCGAGCGGACCCCGGCGCAGATGATGAAGCTCAGCGACCGGGAGCGCGAGGAGGATGGGCTCAAACTGCTCAAGTGGAACGACGAGGTCCTCGGGGGCGAGGGCTTCGCGAACTGGACTCCTTTCAAGCACCCGCAACTTGGCGAGGTCGAGCTCGGCGGCTGGAAGGCCAAGTACGTGCGGCAGAACCCGCCGGGGAAGCTCCTCCCCGAGGAGTGCCACAAGAACGCGATGTTCACCCTGACCCACGCCCTGGCCTTGCCCCACCTGAACTTCAGCCGGGTCGAGACGCAGCCGGTCGGCGGCGAGGACAAGGAACGCTTCTACAAGGTCCAGGTGACCCTGCAGAACGAGGGCTACTTCCCGACGAGCGGCTCGGACCAGGCCGTGGCGGCCAAGGCGGTGAAGGCCATCGAGGTCGTCGTGACCCCCGGCGACGGCGTCGAACTGGTGGCGGGCAAGGACAAGGAAGAGATCGGCCACCTCGAGGGACGCGTCGGCAACTTCGCGGGCTACTTCTTCGGCGGCTCGCCCAAGACCGAGCGGCGTCTGGAGTGGCTGTTCAAGGTGGGAAGCGACCGGGGTCGGGTGACCATCACCGCCCGCTCCGAGAGGGCCGGCACCATCACCCGCCAGATCGAACTGGCGTAAGGAGGGCACTCCATGCCGACCAAGGTGGAACTGGACTTCACCCGCTACCACAAATACGATGAACTCGTCGAGGCCCTGAACCGTCTGGCCGCCGCCCACCCGGGTCTCGCCCGGGTCTACTCCATCGGCCGCAGCCTGGACGGGCGCGACCAGTGGCTCATCGAGATCACCAATGAGGCGACCGGGCCGGCGGCCGACAAGCCGGCCTACCACATCAACGGCAACCATCACGCCGGGGAGGTCACCGGTTCGTCGGTGGCCCTCTACACCGCGTGGTATCTGCTCTCGCGCTACGGCGACGACCAGGAGGTCACCGACCTCCTCGACACGCGGGCCTTCTACATCCTGCCCCGCATCGCCGTCGACGGGTCGGAGAAGTACCTGACCACCCCGTACATGATCCGTTCGAGCGTCCGGCTGTACCCGGACTCCGAGGCCGAGACCAAAGACGGCCTCTACCCCGAGGACATCAACGGGGACGGCAAGGTCCTGACCATGCGGGTCCGTGACGACAGCGGCGAGTGGAAGGTCTCCGACGGCGACGCCAGGCTGATGGTCCGGCGCCGCCCGGACGAGAACGGCGGGACGTACTACCGGCTCCTCACCGAGGGCCTCATCCGTAACTACAAGGAGGGCCCCTTCACGGCCGCCCCGAACCGCTGGGGCGTCGACTTCAACCGGAACTACCCGGCCAACTGGAGCCCTGAGCCCAGGCAGCGCGGGGCGGGGTCCTTCCCCTTCTCGGAACCGGAGATCCATAACCTGGCCAGGTTCATCCTCGAACACCCGAACATCGCCGGGGCCATGTCCTACCACACCACCGGCGGGGTCATCCTGAGGCCCTTCGCCACCCAGAGTGACGAGAAGTTCCCGCCCAAGGACCTGGCGGCCTACAAGGCCATCGGGGAGCGCGGCGAGGAGATCACCGGTTACCCGTGCTGGCAGATCTGGGAGCGGTTCACGGCCAACAAGGGCCGGCCCGAGGTCGGCTCGTTCCCCGAGTGGGTCTACGAGGACCTGGGCATCTTGGCCTACGAGATCGAGCTGTGGGACATGAACACCCAGGCGGGCGTGCCCAAGCGGGACTTCAAGGGCCTCATCGAGCTGACCGACAAGGAGCGCGAGGAGGACGGCCTGAAGTTCCTCCAGTGGAACGACCGGGAACTCGGCGGCCGCGGCTTCACCGACTGGGCGCCCTTCGACCATCCGCAACTCGGCGCGGTGGAGATCGGGGGATGGGACCCCAAGTTCGTCCGCCAGAACCCGCCGCCGCACCTGCTCCCCGGCGAGTGTCACAAGTGTGCCCGGTTCACCCTACGGCACGCGGCCGCCTCGCCCCGGCTGAAGCTGGCCCAGGCCAAGGCCGAACGGGTCGGCGGGGCGGGGAGCGGCGCCTCCCTCTGGAAGCTGGCCGTGACCGTCGAGAATGAGGGCTACCTGCCGACGGCGGTGACCGAGATGGCCGTGAGCAACCGACGGGCCAAGCCGGTGACCGCCAAGATCGCCCTGACAGCGGGGGCGGAACTGGTCTTCGGCCGGGAGAAGGAAGACCTCGGGCACCTCGGCGGGCGGGTCGCCGCCGGTGGGGCCTTCGGTGGCGGCGGCGTGCCGGACAACCAGAAGATGGTCACCTGGCTGATCAAGGCGCCCGCGGGCGGCGAGGCCACGGTCACCGTCGAGTCGCCGCGGGCTGGGAAGGTGACGCGGGAGGTGGTCCTGTCATGAGCGCCGGCGAGGTGGCCAGGGGCCGAGTCGAAAGGCGGCTGGCCGAGCTCGGGATCGAGCTGCCGCCGATGAGCGAGTCGGTGGGGAACTACGAGAAGGCCGTCCTTTCGGGCAACCTCCTCTTCCTGTCCGGGCAGGGGCCCCGCAAGCCGGGTGCCTACCTGTATCGCGGGAAGGTCGGCCACGACTACACGCTGGAGGAAGGTTACGAGGCGGCGAGGTTCACCGCCCTCGCCCTCCTGGCCACGGCCAGAGCGGTCCTGGGCGACCTCGACCGGGTCCGGCGGGTGGTCAAGGTCCTCGGCTTCGTCAACTGCACTGAGGACTTCACCGACCAGCCGAAGGTCATCAACGGGGCGTCGGACCTCCTGGTCCAGGTCTTCGGGGACAGGGGCCGGCACGCCAGGTCGGCCATCGGGGCGCAACAACTGCCGGGGGGCATCCCGGTGGAGATTGAGATGATCCTGGAGGTCGAGGGGTAAAAAAGAGACCCGGGATCGTGAGATCCCAGGTCCATTTTTGCCTCGCTCAGGGCCTGATATCAAAGGATGCCGGGTCCCTTACAGATGCCGCTGGGGACGACGAAGAAGGCGGAGATGAGAACCAGAAACGCAAGCCATCTTAGCTTTCTCACAACACCTGCCACCTTTCACCAATGTGATCTCGGTCGGCTCATTTATGTGCCTTGCTCTTGGCGCTAATCCAGGTCGACCTCATGGAGGGCGACGAAGGCGGCGACGACATCCGGGTCGAACTGCCGTCCGGCTCCCTCTCGTAGCTTGTCCATGGCCAGTGAGTGCGGGAAGGCCTGCCGGTAGGCCCGGTCGGTGGTCATCGCGTCGTAGGCGTCGGCCACGCTGAGGATCCTCGTCAGGAACGGGATGGACTCGCCCTTCAGACCCACAGGATAACCGGTCCCGTCATACCGCTCGTGGTGATGCTTGACCAGAGAGACGGCCTCGTCCGAGGTGAGGATGAAGCGGGTCATGTCCACCCCGGTGACCGGATGACGCCGGATGGCCTCGTACTCTTCGGCGGTCAGGACGCCCGGCTTGTTGAGGATGGCCGAGCTGATGGAGACCTTGCCCACATCGTGCAGGCGTCCGGCCAGAGCCATGACGTCGCGGTCTCGCTGGGGGACCTCCATCGCCTCGGCGATCTTCAGGGCGTAGGCGGTTACTCGTTCGGAATGGCCGCGTGTGTATGGATCCTTGGCCTCGATGGCGTCGGCGAAGCGGAGGAAAGTGTCGAGGTAGTGGAAGCGCAGTTCCTGCTCGGAGAAATCCTGATCCGGCCGAGCGGGGACGTCCTTCGGTGACTCGTAGACGGTCAGACGCTTGGTTTTCTTACCCCCCGTCGAGGGGTTCAAGCTTTCGACGCCTGCCGGGGGAATTCCTTCCAGGTCATGGCCGGAGTCTGAAAGTTTTGTCTTGAGCCGGCGAAGGACGGCGTCGGCCTCGGCCAGCCGCCCCCGGGCGCGGAGTTGGCCGTAGTAATGGGAGGCCCGCCGGGCGTAGATCATCCCCTTGACGGCCTGGCCGATGGCCTCGAAGATGAGGGCGAAGACCAGACTGACCTGGCCGACTTCCTCACGGTCGAGGGCGTTGACATCGGAGAATAGGGCGACCAGGGACCGGTTACAGAAGTGCATCGCCAACTGGTAGTCGCCCTGGAGGTAGTAGACCCGGGCCATCTCCGTATAGGTGTAGGCGATCTGCTTCTGATTCCCCAGCGCTCGCCCGGCGGCCAGGGCCCGTTCGAAATAGCTCAGGGCGCGCCGGTATTCGGCCAGGGCCCCATGGGTGATACCCAGGTTGGTACAGGCCATGGACTCGTAGTTCTTGGCCCCGGACCGTTCGAAGAGCGCCAGGGCCTCATTGGTGCGCTTGAAGGCTTTGCGATAGGCCCCCAGGTCGAGGTGAAGCCCACCTAACCACATAAGGACGCGACCGCGCATGACCTCGTCGTCGAGGTCGTTGAGGAGGACGAGGGCCCGCCGCAGGTGACGCTCCGACCGTCCGTACTGACCGAGGTGCCACAGGACCGAGCCCAGGTTGGCCTCGATCTTGCCCATGGCCACGTCGTCCTTGCGGGGTCCCTGGGCCAGACGGCGACGGGCGTTCTGAAAGCATTTCAGGGCCTCGTCGACCGAGGCCTCCTCGAGGCAGGCGACGCCAAGGGCGTTCTCGGCCAGGGCCGCGTCGACATTGTCGCCGGCCTGCCGGGCCTCGTCGAGCCAGCTCTGGAACTCCTCTATGGACGCCTTCAAGAGGCCCTTCGAGAACAGGGCCCCGCCCCGGCGCCGGTGGTTGTCACCGGCCGTCCGCGGCCAGGCTGATGTGGTCAATGAGCTTCCCCCCCCCAAGGCATACCCCATACACAGGATTCGGAGCCAAGGTCTGGGAATGTGAGGGTCGTCCAGACGGCTCCGGGCGACCATGGCGGACCATGGCCGCAGATGAAGCCCTTTAATCGCCCATCCAGGCCGCGGTGCGCCTCATCGTGGCCTCGCTGGCGATCTCGGCGGAGGAACCCCTTCGGGCGCCGTCGAAGCACTAACCATCGGACAGCATGGAGGTGTGGGGAATTGGCCCTGCGCTTCATCCTCGGCCGGGCGGGCAGCGGCAAGACGTGGACCTGCCTCGAGGAGATAAGAGACGAGCTGCGCCGGAGCCCGGATGGGCCGGCGCTTGTGTTTATCGTCCCGGAGCAGGCCTCGTTCCAGATGGAACGGGCCCTTTTCGGTTTCGGCGACCCGGCCGGGGCGATGCGGGCTCAGGTTCTGAGCTTTCGCCGGCTGGCCTGGAGAATCCTCGGGGAGACCGGCGGGGCCGCGCGGCCGCACCTTGACGACCTCGGCAAGCGGATGGTCCTGCGGGCCACCCTGGAGCGGGAGAAGGAGCGTCTCGAGGTCTTCGGCCGGTCGGCGGGCCGGACCGGCTTCGTCGAGAAGCTGGCAACGGCCCTCAAGGAGCTGAACCTCTATCGGGTGGAACCGGAGGCCCTGCGGGCGGCGGCCGACGACCTCGCCAGGCGCGGTCTCGAACGTTCGACCCTGGCCTGCAAGCTGCGGGACCTGGCCCTGGTCGCCGGCGACCTGCGGGAGTACCTGGCCGACCGCTACACCGACCCTGATGACTACCTGACCTTGTTGGCCGAGCGGCTGCCATCCTCGCCCGCCATCAGGGGGGCCCGGGTCTACGTCGACGGCTTCGCCGGCTTCACCCCGCAGGAGGAACTCGTCCTGGAGGCCCTGCTGAAGGTCGCGGCCGAGGTCAGCGTGGCCCTCTGCCTTGACCCCGAGGAACTCGGGCGCCGGCCGGACGAGATCGACCTCTTCCACGCGACCAGGGAGACGCACCGCCGGCTGCTGGACACGGCGGCGCGGGCCGGGGTGACGGTCCTTCCGGATTTCATCCTGTCCGCGGCTTCAGGGGCGACGCGGTTCTCCGCCTCGCCGGCCCTGGCCCACCTGGAAGGGCAGTTCACCCGACCGCGGACCGAGACCTTCCCGGCCGACCCGGCCCCGTCCGTGGCCCTGGTCGCCGCGGGCGACCGCCGGGCCGAGATCGACGCGGCTGCCCGGGAGCTCGTCCGGTTGTGCCGCGATCAGGGCTACCGCTATCGCGACGTGGCCGTCGTCGTCCGTGACCTGGAGCCCTACGAAGCCCTCATCAACGCGGTCTTCACCGACTACGGGCTGCCCTTCTTCCTCGACCGCCGGCGGCCGGCCAGCCATCATCCGCTGATCGAGCTGGCTCGCTCGGGGCTGGAGACGGCGGTCACCGACTGGGCGGCCGACCCCCTCTTCCGCATCCTCAAGACGGACCTCATGCCACTGGACCGCGCGGAGGTCGACCGTCTCGAGAACTACGTCCTGGCCCACGGCCTCCGCGGGCGTCGGTGGTCAGACGGGAAGCCGTGGTCCTTCCGGCGCGGCGTCTTCGACGCCGAGGGCGGTCAGGCGTCGCCCGGCGAGGAAGAGGAACTGGCCCACGTCAATCGGACGCGGGAGAGGGTCGTCGGTCTCGTCGGGAAGACGATCGAGGAATGGCGACGGGCGGCCGGGTCGCCCGTCCCGGCCCGCCGTCTGGCCGAGAGCCTCCTCGCATGGCTTGAGGCCCTCGGTGTCGCCGAGACCCTCGCGGGTTGGGGTGAGGCCGCCGCGCGGGCCGGCGACCCCGCCGGGGCCCGCCAGCACGAGCAGGTCTGGAACGGGCTGATGGGCGTCCTGGACCGGCTGGTCGAGGCCCTCGGCGACCGGCCGATGACCCTGGACGAATTCGCCGGCATCCTCGAGTCCGGTCTGGAAGGCCTGCGGCTCGGCCTGATCCCGCCAAGCCTCGACCAGGTGCTGGTCGGGGCGGTCGACCGCTCCCGCCAGCCCGAACTGCGGGCCGTCCTGGTCCTCGGGGTCAACGACGGGAGCTTTCCGTCGGCGGTCGCTGAGGACAGCGTCTTCACCGATCAGGACCGCGACGACCTGATGGCCGGGGGCCTGGAACTCGGACCGGCGGCGCGTCTGCGCTCCTTCCACGAGGAGTACCTCGGCTACATCGCCCTCACCCGGGCCCGCGAACGGCTCTACGTCAGCTACCCGCTGGCCGACCAGGAGGGGCGGCCGCTCCTGCCGTCGCCCTTGGTGGCCCGGATGCGACGGCTCTTCCCCGCGTTGCGACCGGCCTCGGTCGGACTCGACCCCGGCGACGAACCTACCCGCGCCCTCGACCACCTGACCGACGCCCGCCGGGCGGCCCTTCATCTTGTCCGGCGCCTGGCCGCGGCCCGGGGCGGGCCACGCCCGTCCCCCCTGTGGTTTCAGGTCTACCGCACCCTCGCCCGCGACTCGGCCCGCCGCGCCAGGGCCCTGCCCGTGACGCGGGCCTTGGTCTACGCCAACGCGGCCGCCGAGCCGCTGGACCGGGACCTCGTGGTCCGCCTTTACGGCGAGCCCCTGCGGTCGAGCGTCACCAGGCTCGAGCGGTTCGCCGCCTGTCCGTTCAAGCACTTCCTGGCCGATGGCCTGCTCCTCAGGGAGCGGGGGGTCTATCGGGTCGAGGCGCCCGACGTCGGGAGCGTCTTCCACGCCGCCCTGCAGCTCTTCGTCGGGCAAGCCGTCAAGTCCGGAGCGGATCTGGCGACGATGAGCGAGGGCGAGGCGGCCGCCCTCGTCGACCGGGTCGTCGCCGAGGTGTCGCCGCGGCTGCGCGATGAGATCCTCCTGAGCACGCCCCGCTATCGTTACCTTGGAAAGCTGCTCGGTCGGACCCTCGGGCGGACCGCCCGGACCATCCTCGAGCACGCGCGCCGTGGCCGGTTCCAGCCGGCCATGGTCGAGGAGCGGTTCGGCGCCGGGGGGGATTGGCCGGCCCTCTCCATCGAGCTCGAACCTGGGCGTATCCTTCAGGTCCGCGGGCAGATCGACCGGGTCGACGTGGCGGAGAGCGGAGACCGCCGCTTCTTGCGGGTGGTCGATTATAAGAGTGGGCGCCGCGACCTCCGGGTCGAGGACCTCTACTATGGGCTCAGCCTACAGCTCGCCCTCTACCTGACGGTGGCCATGGAAAACCGGCCCGGCTCCGAACCGGCCGGTCTGATGTACCTGCGCGTCCACGACCCCATCCTGCGCGCCGACGGGCCTCTACCGGAGGAAGAACGGGAGCAGAGGAAGCTCAAGCAGATGAAGGCGGGGGGCCTGTTCCTCTCTGACCCTGAAGTGCTCAGGCTGATGGACGCGAGGGCGGCCGGGTACTCGGACATCGTCCCCATGCGGCTCAATAGCGACGGCGCCGTGGGCAAGACCAAGGCGGCCATCGATGGGGAGAAGATGGCGGCCATCCTTCGCTTCACGCGCAAGCAGGTCAGGTCTCTGGGCAGGCGGATCGCCGGCGGCGAGATAAAGGTCGCGCCCTACCGGCGCGGGTCGGAACGCCCCTGCACCTATTGCGAGTTCAGGGCGGCCTGTGGCTTCGACGTCCTCTTGCCTGGTTGCGACTATCGCCACCTGAGCACCGAGGGCGACCAGGTCTGGCGCCGCCTGACCGAAGAAGGCCGCGAGAGGGGGGAGAACGCTTGAGCCCGCGCTGGACCGAAGAGCAACGCCAGGCCATCGAACACCGTGGGACCAACCTCCTCTTGTCGGCGGCGGCCGGGGCCGGAAAAACGGCCGTCCTCGTCGAGCGCGTGGTCCGGCTGGTGACCGACCCCGCCCGACCGGTGAGCCTCGAGCGGCTCTTGGTGGTGACTTTCACCGACGCCGCCGCGGCCGAGATGAAGGACCGCATCCGCGCGGCCCTCACCGAGCGACTGGCCGCCGACCCGGGTGACAACTGGCTCCGCCGCCAGGTCGCCCTGATCAACCGGGCCCCCATCTCGACCATGCACGCCTTCTGTCTCCGCCTGCTGCGCGGCAACTTCCACCGCCTTGGACTGGACCCCGCCTTCAGGGTCCTCGACGAACAGGAGGGCGAGCTTCTCCGGCGCGAGGTCCTCGACGGCCTCTTCGAGCGTGAGTACGAGGCCGGGGCCGAGGACTTCACCGGGCTGGTCGACCGCTACGGCGGCAGCCGCGGCGACGAAGGGTTGCGCGAGTTGGTCCTGCGGGCCTACGACTTCTCGCGGGCCGTGTCAATGCCCGAGACCTGGCTGGCCCGGGTGGCCGAAGCCGCCGTGCCCGCGCCGGGCGCTCGGCTGGGCGAGCTGTCGTGGGGGCGGGCGGTCTTGGACGAAGCGGCCCTGGCCCTCGATGAGGCCGCGGCGCACCTCCGGGCCGCGTCGGAAGTGGCCGCTCGGCCGGACGGGCCGGCGGCCTACGGCGAACAGCTTGGCCGCGAGCTGGCGGCCGTCATGGAGTTGGGCCGGGAAGTACGGTCCAGCGATTGGGGCCGGGCGGTGACAAGCTTCACCGCTTTCCCGGGGTTCAGGTCCCTGCCGCCGACGAGGGTCCAGGGACCCGCCGCGGCCTTGCGCGACCAGGCCAAGGAGGCCCGCGACGCGGCCAAGGGCATCGTCGCCAAGCTGGGCACGGCCTACTTCGCCCGGACCGAGGACGAGCTGTTGGCCGAGGCCGGGGCGGTGGCGCCGTGGGTGAGGGCACTGGTCCGCCTGGTGAATGCCTTCGCCGAGGCCTACTGGCAGGCGAAGAACGGCCGAGCCCAACTCGACTTCTCCGACCTCGAGCACCTGGCCCTCGGGTTGCTGTATGAGGACGGGGACCGTCCCTCGGACCTCGCCCGCGAACTGCAGGCCCGTTACGACGAGGTCCTCGTCGATGAGTATCAGGACATCAACGGCGTCCAGGAAGCCATCCTGGGGCTCGTCTCGCGGCAGTGGGGGGCGGGGCAGCCCAACCTGTTCATGGTCGGCGACGTGAAGCAGAGCATCTACCGCTTCCGCCTGGCCGACCCGGGGATATTTCTTGGAAAATACAGGGAGTACGTGCGGGACCCCGAGGAAGCGGCAACGGCCGGCGGGCGACTCATTGACCTCCTGGCCAACTTCCGCAGCGCGGGGCCGGTCATCGGGGCGGTCAACGCCGTCTTCCGCCGCATCCTGACGGCCCGGGTCGGCGAGGTCGACTATGACGAGAAGGCCGAATTGGTGGGGCAGGCCGACTTCGCCAGCCACCCGACCCCGCCGGCGGCCGTCGAGGTTCATCTCATCGAGCGGGAGGGCCGGGACGGGGACGCGGACGAGGGCGCTGAGGATGAAGCCGGTGACGATGAGGTCGCCGAGCTCGAGGCCCTCGAGAAGGAAGCCATCGTCGTCGCCGAGCGGATCAAGGCCATGGTCGGCGGCCACGCGGGCGCGGAGGGCGAGTTCTGTGTGCGCGACCGCGGCCCGGGGAGTTATCGCCCGGCGCGTTTCCGTGACATCGTCATCATCCTCAGGGCCACCCGCGACCGGGCCAACAAGTTCATGGAAGTCCTCGCCCGGTACGACATTCCGGCCTATGCCCAACTCGGCACGGGCTACTTCGAGGCCACTGAGGTCGAGACGATGCTGGCCCTCCTGCGGGTCATCGATAACCCGCGGCAGGACATCCCGCTGTTCGCTGTCTTACGGTCGCCCATCGGCGGGTTCAGCGAGGACGACCTGGCCCGGGTCCGCTTGGCCGATCGGCGGGGTGAGTATCACGACGCCCTGACCCGCGCCGCGACGGCGGTCGTCCCCGACGACCTGCGGCGGCGGTGCGTCGAGTTCCTCGCCCGGTTGGAGGAGTGGCGCTCCTGGGCCCGGCGCGGCGGCCTGGCCGACCTCGTCTGGCGGCTCTATCGCGAGACCGGCTACCTCGATTTCGTCGGCGGTCTGCCGGGCGGGCCGCAGCGGCGGGCCAATCTCCTCGCCCTCCATGGGCGGGCCGGCCAGTTCGACCGGTTTGCCGTGCACGGCCTGTCGCGGTTCCTCCGCTTCATAGACCGGCTCCGGGAGACCGAGGGCGACCTCGGCCCGGCCCGGGCGGTCGGCGAAGATGAAGATGTGGTGCGGATCATCAGCGCTCACGGATCCAAGGGCCTCGAGTTCCCCGTGGTCTTCCTGGCCGACCTGGGGCACCGGTTCAACCTCAAGGACCTCACCGCCGACTGGCTCTTCCACCGCGAACTGGGATTGGCTCCGTACTTCGTCGACCCGGAGGCCCGGCTGGCCTACCCGACCCTGGCCTGGCGGGCCGTGAAGGGGCGGCGCCGCCTGGAGACCCTGGCCGAGGAGATGCGGCTGCTCTATGTGGCGATGACCCGGGCCAGGGAGCGCCTTGTCCTGGTGGGCTCGGCCAAGAAGCTCCCGGCGGCGTGCCACGACTGGGCCGCCGGCGCGGAAGCCGCCGGGACCATGGGCGGGCCCGGCCGGACCGGACCCCTGCCCGATCACGTCCTGGCCGGGGCGAAGTGCTGGCTCGACTGGCTCGGACCGGTCATCAGCGGCCACCCCGACGGCCAGGAACTGGCGGCCCTCGGGAGTGACGGCGACGGGGCGCGGGAGATCGCCGCGGCCGCCGCCCCGGGCCTGACAGCCGCCGGCCAGACCGCGCCGGGGGCAGCCTCGACGCCGCGACCCGACGGCAGTCATTGGGCGGTCAAGCTCTACGGCCTGCCCGGCGCACCGGATGTGGCCGCCACCGCCCCCTCGGCCCGAGGCGGGCTTCCATGGTCGGAGCTGGCCGCCCTGAGGCCACTGCCGCCGGACCTGGACCCCGCCGGCGACGACGCCGAGATCGTCCGGCGCCTTGATTGGGCCTATCCTGAACCCGTCTCGTCGGGCCTGCCGGCCAAGTTCAGCGCGAGCGAAGCCAGATTGAGTGGCCCGGGACGCCCGGGCGCCGGCCTCGACGAGACCTCGCTGGCGGACGAGGAAGAGGCGGCCGAGGTCGGACCGTCGTTCGGCCGGCCCGGGAAGCTGTGGCGCCGCCCCGCATTCGCCGCCGAAAGCGGAGGGGAGCTGACCGGGGCCGAGCGCGGCTCGGCCATCCACCTGGTCATGCAGCACCTGGACCTATCGGCCGAGCTCGATGAGGCGGACCTGCGACGGCAGTTGGACGGGATGATCGCCGCCCTGATGCTCACGGAGCGCGAGGCCGCCGGGGTCGACCTGCCGGCCCTGGCCCGCTTCTGGCGGTCCGACCTCGGGCTGCGCCTGCGCGCCGAACGGGAGTGGGTCCGCCGCGAAGTCGCTTTTACCATGGCCCTCCCGGCCCGCGAGGTGACCGGCGCCCCGGTCGACGACCGGGTCGTCGTCCAGGGCATCATCGACTGCCTGCTCGAAGAGGACGATGGGGACGTGGTCATCGACTACAAGACTGACCGGGTCGACGCGGCCCAGGTGCCGGAGACGGCCGAGGGCTACCGGGCCCAGGTGGCCCTCTACAGGCGGGCCGTCGAGGCCATCCGCGGCCGACCGGTGCGGCGGACTCTGCTCGTCTTCCTGCACGCGGGCGTGGTCCATGAGGTGCCCTGACCGACCCCGCAGGATGGGGGGGCCTTAACGTGAGACGAACAGCCGTGGTCGTCATTGGCTGTATAGCCCTGGTCGCCGTCATCATCGCGCTTACTCCGGGGGTCCGCGCACGAGCCCTGGGGTCCTGGGGCTTTGCGCACCTGACGACTCTCGGGGAAAAGATCCGATTCATCAACGACCCAGAGAAGGCATGGGCGTCGTCGGAAGGCGAGCAGTTGGGACTGGCGTGCGGGTCGGAGTACATCCCGTACTCTGGCGAGTTCGTCATGGTTGCCAGCGCAAGTCCGGTCCGCCTCACGGTCGCCAGGAGGGACCCCCATGGTGGGCAGAGTGAAGAACCCATGGAGCAGTTGGATGAACGGACCTTTCAGTACGTGTCCAAGCGGTTTCCGATAGTCATCGTGGCCAGAGTGATTGGGGTATCCACTGGAGAGAACCCCGTTGTTCGATTGACTGTCAAGGCGGTGCCGAAGTAGAGCAAGAGACAGATAAAGGCGACACCCGTCTGGGCGCCGCCCTTTTTTTCCTGGCGAATGATGTCCGCTCTTTGTTCTTCAGTCCGATGTCCGTCGCAGCCTTGCCTGCCCAGCCTCAGCCTCCAGCCCCAGCTCAGTCAGTTTGGCCGGGCTCGGCAGGCCGGTCTTCAGGTCCCAGCCGCGAGCGGCGTAGTACTCGTCGAGCATCGGCTCGAGCTCGACCACGCTGCCGGCCGAAGGGCCGGAGTCAGCGGGGAGGGGCTCCTTGACGAAGCGGTCGGGCAGGCGGTCGTCCGCGCGGGTCAGGCCCTCGCGGGCGTTGTAGAGCCGCTCCAGGTTGACGGTGCGCTCGCAGGCCCGCTGGACGCCGGCGCCATCGAAAGCCAGCCCGGTGGCGGCCCGCAGGAACTCGGCGGCCCGGTCGAAGTCGATAGCCTCCATGTTGACGACGGTGTTCTTGCAGGCGTTGAGGCTGTCGGCCAGGGCGCACAGCTCCTCGAAGTGCTTGACCAGGCGCCCCTTGCCCTTATACTCCAGACGGAAGGCGGCCTCAGTCGCGCCGAAGCGCCGCTGCCCGGCCACGCCATCGTTGCTGAACTCGAAGGACGGTTCCGAGCGGAGGTGGTCGCCACCGCGGCTGGCGACGGCCAGCCCGAGGGCGTAGCCCTTGAGACCGCGCGGCTCGGCCTGGAAGAACTCCAGCCCCTTGACGTGCATGGCCAGGACTTCGCTGCCGCGACCGATGCGGGCCGCGGCCGCGCGCACGCCGTCGGCCAGGACGTCGCCGAAGCCCTCGCGGTTGGCCACCTTCTCGATGAGGGCCAGGATGGTCCGGCCGTTGCCCCAGGTCAGCTCGAGGCCGTCGGCCTCGGCGTCGGTGATGATGCCGCGCTCCCTGAGCTCCATGGCGAAGGAGATGACCTCGGAGGTCCCGATGACGTCCATGCCGTAGCGGTTGCAGAGGTCGACCGCCTTAAGGCCGAGGGCCAGGTCGGTATTGCCGACGCGGGAGGTGAAGCCGGCCAGCCCTTCGAACTCGGGGCCCTCGCTGGCCAGGCCGGCGAACGGCCCGTCGGTCACCCGGAAGAAGCGGCTGCACGGGATGGGGCAGGCGAAGCAGGCCTTGCCTTTGGTCCGGAAGCGCTCGGCCAGAGCCTCTCCACTGACCTCAGGGGCGGCCTCGAAGCGGCCGGTCTGATAGTGCCGGGTGGCCAGCGCGCCGAGGTTGTTAAGCGACGCCAGCAGCCGGGTCGTGCCGAGGGCGCGCCGCGATTGGTAGTCGGGGTGGGCCTTGATCTCCGCGTTCAGCCCCTCGAGCAGCCCAGCGAAGCGCTCGGGGTCGGCCACGGTCACGGGCCGGAGGCCACGGACGGCCACCGCCTTGACGTTCTTGGCCGCCATCACCGCGCCCATGCCCGTCCGGGCGGCCGCCCGGACCAGGTTGGCGAAGATGCCAGCGAACTTGACCCCGCATTCCGCCGCCGGGCCGGCCACGGCCACCTGCGCCCGATCGTCCCCGAGCTCGGCCCGGATGGCCGCGTCGGTGGCCCAGACATCGAGGCCGCGCAGGTCGTCGGCCGGCCGGAACTGGACCCCGTCCTCGGTGATGAGCAGATAGATCAGGGAATCCGCGCGGCCTTCCAGGACCACCTGGTCGTACCCGGCGAACTTCAGCTCCGGCCCGAAGAAGCCGCCGGCGTTGGAGTCGCCGAGGATGCCCGTCTGCGGGGACATGGCGCTGACGTTGAAGCGCGCCGCGCCGGGGAAGAGGGTCCCGTTGAGCGGCCCGACGCCGAAGATGAGCCGGTTGGCCGGGTCGAGGCCGGGCGTGCCCGCGGCCACCTCGCGGTAGAGAAGGTCCATGTTCAGGCCCCGCCCGCCGATGTAGCGGAGAGCCGCGGCCGGGTCGAGGGGCTCCGTCCGCCAGGCCCGGCGGGCCAGGTCGACCCGCAGGACACGGCCGGCGTAACCGCCGTTGGCGCTCATGATCGCCCACCCCCCGCGGCGACCTTGCCCGCGCGACCGTATCGGACGGCCCCGGTCGGGCACTGCTCGACGCAGGCCGGCGAGCCGCCGCAGAGGTCGCAGATGAGCGGGCGGCCGGTGGCCGCCGACAGCCGGACGGCCCCGAACAGGCAGGCCTCGGCGCAGGCGGCGCAGCCGGTGCAGCGGTCAGCGTCGACGACGACGGAATGGGTCGCCGGGTCCCGGGTCAGGGCCCCCTCGGGGCAGGCCTGCACGCAACGGGCGACGCCGCACTGCCGGCAGACCACGGGGCGGTCGAGGCCGGCCGCCTCGTCCTTGGCCACGTTGATCCGGGCGACCTCGGGACTGTAGACCCGGTCATGGGCAAAACTGCAGGCCAACTCGCAGGCACGACACCCGGAGCAGACACTCTCGTTGACGAGGAGGCGGTTCGGCGGCTCCGCCCGACCCGTGGGGCGCTGGGCGCCGGCGGTGGTCGGTCGCGTGGTTGGTCGGGCGGCAGCATCCGATGCGGTGGCGCGCTCGCTTGGCGAGTCGCTACAGGGCATGCGTTCGAAACGGAAGATGACCTGGCCGTCCGGGTCCGGGCAGACCATCCGCTGCGTGTCCGGAAGCCAGTCGTTCTCCTCGACGATGTTCCGCTGCTTGGCCGGGATCATTGGCATCAATGATTGCAGCGCCCACAGACAGAAGAACTTGCCGTCCGGGATGTGCAGGCGGCCGCCTTTGACCTCGATGTAGTCGCCGGGCTTCATCGGTAGATCGCAAAAGCCACGGATTTCTTCGACGACGATGCGCAAGTCGTACACGGGGCATCCCACCTTGTCTCAACTCTAGCAGCGTCGGGCCTGCACGTCAACGGGAAATGCCGGTCGCATGGGGGTTTCCCCGCGCCTAGCTGGGACTACCTGGCCGGCTTGCGGGGCAGGAATTTACCCGGTTGGCTTCGAATAGTAATTAGGTTTCGTCCCGGGCGCGGCCACGGGCGCCATAGGACCGCGCCAGGAATCGCACCAGGAATCGCAGGAGGGAAGCCAATGAACATCGCCGACATCCTCGCCATCTATCAAAAACGCCGCAGCGTCCGAAAGTACACCGGCGACCCGGTGGCCGAGGCCGACCTGGAGCTCATCCTCGAGGCCGGTCGCTGGGCGGCTTCCTCCAACAACCGGCAGGCTAGTACTTGCTTGACTTAAAAGGCGTTATGTGATATAGTTTGGGTATGGGCAAAGAAGCTACCCCTATCGTGTTGACGGATACCGAACGAAAGACCCTTGAGGCGTGGCT
>JAJYMC010000010.1 GCA_021787335.1 Bacillota bacterium
CGCCTCAAGGGTCTTTCGTTCGGTATCCGTCAACACGATAGGGGTAGCTTCTTTGCCCATACCCAAACTATATCACATAACGCCTTTTAAGTCAAGCAAGTACTAGCCTATTGTGTGAGGACCCGTCCCTGCAGGGACGGGTCCTCGTTGTCTGACTCGGGTGGCCAACGGCTCGACGTGTATTCGCCCGAAGATATTTCCCCTTCTCGGCGCATTTCGTGGTATCATGACCGGCAACGGCCAGAGGAGGTGAGTGGACTAGCGGCCGAACATTCAAAGACAGAACGAGGAGGAAGAAGCCCGCGAATGAGCACCACGGACAAGTTCCCGACATTCTCCGTCACGCTTCAAAATGCGCCAAACGACAAGACGTTCTCGGCCACCTTGGCCGAGAGCGACCGCTCCAGAGCCTGGTACTTCGAGAGCGACCTCGGTGATCAGTGGATGGCCAAGCAGGAAGATGACCACCTGGTCCTCACCGGCTCAGACATTGCTTGGGAAGAAGTCCGCCTCGGGGCAGACGACGTCAAGCGCGAGCTGGAGAGAATCATGGAGCACGTGACGAAGGCCGCGTCAGGGCAGTCCACCGAGCAGATACCAAACCCCGGGTCCGCCACGGCTCCGGCCCCCGGCCCGTTCGCGGTGGCCGGGGTCATACTCCACGACTGCGAGATCCTTTGGGTGGCGTCCGTCATGACCGCGATGGTCGAAGGGCTCAGCGGCTCAGAACGGCCTCTCAACTAAGAACTTGGGGATATAACGGTCAAGCCATGGCGTTGTTCGCCATGGCTCTTTCTTTGACCGTCTGGCCCCACGATGTCTAAAGCCTTTAAAGGGGTTGAGACAAGCACCCGCCAAGGAAACACAAGCTCAGAGCCATAAGGCGTAGCAGTGACACCTTTCACTTACTTTAAAAGTAGTGAAAGGTGTCACACCTCAGAGCCACTAGGGGCCGCCCGGCACCACAAGAAAAGAGCCGGTCTCAGACTGGCTCTTGCGAATTTCTCGCTATCGACTCTTTTCACCTTTCTTGGCCGCTCGACGAAGACATGGCCGCGGCATCATGTTGACGCGATCCAGAACCACTGTAAACCTCCCAGCCTGAAACGAAACATCGCTCAGGGAGACCGTCATTCGCATTCCCGAGCCACCTAAAGGCCCCTCATCCTTGCCTTTCTGATGTGGCAGCCAACCGACTGGCCTCGGCATCACCGTCACCTTATCGCTGAGGATGACTTCCACCTGGCGTCCGCGCGGCTGGCACATTTCCGGCCCTCCCGTGAAACGTTGTCGGGATGAAGGCTTCTTCTCTAGCCTCATCGAGACCTTCTATGACCTTTCTTACCTCACTCATAAGCCATGGCAGGCTGTCTCCAACGATCGCCCGAGAGATCTGAAAGCAAACGGTCGATGTGGCTCGATTGGGCCGAGGTCTCCAAGAGCGGGCAGCTCACGCTAGGTGGTCACGTCTGGATAGCGTCTAGTTCCCGGCGAGGACGGAGGCGGGAACGGTAGTTCCGAGGGGAGGCGCGTCGTCGTACATGCTGACCGCCATGCGCCGACCACCTCGCCCGTCGCGTTCAGGACGGGGCCGCCGCTCGAACCTCCCGCCAGGCCGATATCCAAGAGCATGGTTCCCGGCTGTTCTGCCTCTCGCCCGGCACATGCCCGACCCATTTCGTCCATAGAGGCGACGACATGAGAGCGACCATGCGGCGAGCCGCCAAACTCTACCTAAGCTTTTAGGGTGAACCGCCTACGTCAAACCCAGGCCGGAGAGTTCTATGGGCCGTTTTCCGTTGCTCTTAGCAGCACCAGACGCTCAATCGCTTGCGCAACTGGCAGACTCTCAGGAATGAGACCCTGTTCCTCTAGATTAACGATGGCATTGACAGCTCTGGCCAGATGTACAATCACGTCTCCGCATAGATGTTTGGACTTGCCGTTGGTCCCGCGCCTGTGAACATGGCCGCTTCGTTGGTTGTACCAATCCCTAAAGGTTCTTGCCCGCGCGTCAACATCTTCGCCCCTGGAGCACATCAGGGCGGCCAAGTGGAGGCCAAAGCGATATCGTGATTCACCCGGGCCAGGGACAATCAGGCCTTCCAATCCGATAACGCCCTCAACCAGCTTGTCATCAGCTAACTGGGCAGTACATGCCCTGCCGAATCTCCACAAGGCATCCTTAAGGTCGGGAATGCCTGTCAGTGCCGGCCCTATTTTGCGCAGGTTGCTATCCAGATGCTCTAGAACCTCAAGTGAAGCTTCCAATGGTGTCCATTCGAGTGGAGTGTCACGCCTGATTAGGCGGCTTCGGCCGCGCCCACGAGGGCCTGCGGGACTCACGACAACCGTGCTCTCGCCGGCCTGCCATTGATTGCTGTCCACTAGGGTCAGACATAGCCTAAGCAAGTCGAGAGTTTCAACGACCTTCTCATCGACCTCATGTACGTCATAGTCCGCCGGCAAGTCCAGTGTGAGGTCAACGGCCGTATCAATTACGTCAGGAATAAAATCTGCAGGATCCCAAATCTCAATCTCATGCCGAGAAATGAACTCGCAGAACTCTGGATATCCCCACTTTGAAACTCCGATTTCGAGACCAGGGTCTATTCTCATCGGAGAAAATGCTGGATTGATTCCGCCAACCTTGAGTGCGGGATGCAGGAAAGTGACCCCGATTCTCTGCAACCTTCCCGCCAGCAGGTTGGCATTTGCTGCTGCTAGACTATCTATGGCCTCCTGCGGTGGGCGAAGTATTTCGGGCGTTCCACTTGAAACCGCTTGCTTGACTGCGCCCCGTTCAACGAGCATACCCATTTGAGCCAACACGAGACCACCGAAGACAGCCCTCTCCCAGTTCTCCTTAGTTGCCGTTGGAGAACCAAAGCGTATTTGCGGATAGCCACAACTCCATAGGTAATCCATTAAGAGCTTGGCCTCTTTTGACTTGACTTCTTCCTCTGCTGCCCGGGCCATCGACCACGTGTTAGGGAACTCAACGTATTGTGATGAATACCCACCCATGTCCCCGGAGATGTCGGGCCTCATGAGGAGGCGAAGGTGAGTGCCCGGCTGGGTCTCACACATCCGTTCAGCTACCGCACCGTAAACATCAGCCAGTAGCTCACCAAGCTTATTGCAGTCGATTTTGCCGACAACTGCGGGCGGCAACGTCACATCAGACGACACCCACCTAACCCCTCTCAGGGATTCTCAGCCCGATTCTGAACAAGTTCTGTCAGACTTTCTGAAACGGTACTAGGAACTTATTCGTGATCCCGCCGGGAGAAAGGGAAAGCTCCTGGAGGGATTGCTCGCAGAGCGCGACTAGCTCAGCCCCCGAAAGCGACGATTCACACAAACGTTCAAGCATCGTCCTCGATTCAACTATGAGCTCATTGAGTTTTGCTAAGGTCAAGGCTTTCTCTTCCGCGATTACAACCGATTTCGAAGCTGTTGCAGAGGGTAGGACTGAAACCGGAATACATTGCCACCCCGGATACATCGACTTGAACCATTGAACCGATGCGAGGAGTTGACCTTGGTTGTCCTTTGTAAAAACACCGTCATCCTTCTTATGGCTCTTGGCCTCGATAACTAGACCCAACTTGTCCTCCAATAGCCAAAGAACGTCAGGACCTATGTTATTGGTCTTTTCGGGGCGCTCTGAGGTGAAACCAAGAATGGCCCCGAGATTGGCGAGCGCTTGCTCAAAGGCATTTGCAGAGGCCTCTGGTACCAAGTGCGAGACAATCTCATCATATTTGGCCAAGAAACCTATTGGGTAAGTGTACCCTCCGAGCTGTGAAACTATCGTTTCCGCTTGCTTGCCTGGCAGGGCGAGACGTGCGTATGGTTGCAGGACCTGAGGCCTCAACAGGTTATTGTTAACAGAGTAGGCGGCCTGCTGTAACTCCAGCGAGAGATCCTTTCTCCCCCAGTAGTGCGCCATTCTCGCCGCAAACTGCTTCATCCAACCGGACAAGGCTTGGTCCGCACTGTTCTGTTCACAGAACCTGTTCAGGGCGGCGATTCCCTTATCGAAGTACCCATCACGCATATACTTGAGAGCTTTCCTTTCGACTTCCGCCGATTGCAGGAGGACAGGGTCTGTGGCCTGACTCTCGGTTTGGTCCGCCAGTGTCTGAGCATGGTACTGTATCCATTCTTTATCCCGGCTTAAGCACAGACGCATTACCCGCACAAGCTCGGCCAAACTGCCGACCGCCTTGCTCACTTCTTGCCCCATCTCTATCTGTGCACGTGTCGCAGACGTTAGGAATCGCAGATTTCCAGTCCGGCTAAGCCATGAAATCAGGTCCTTGCCCGTTACCACAACCACGCAATAGTCACCAGCCCCGCGGGCTGCCCTACCCATTCCCTGCTCTATCCTTTGGGCCTGGAGAGTATTCACGGCAGAGCCACCGGCGAGTACATTCGCACGATAGGAATCGTACTCGTTCATTCCTTGCGGTGCTCCCGCCATAATCAGGCACCTGCAGGCGTCGCCGGGGAGATCTATACCGTCATAGCGGTTGGCAAAAACATATGGACCCTTGTCCTCGCCGTCTCGCAGTTTGCGGATGGCTTCAGATACACCTTCATGAGATTCCGCAAATGCGCCAGCGCCTGCCGTCTGCCAATTCTTGGCCGCTACCCTTGAGGGGACGAGAACTGCAGTGCCAACCTTCTCTTTTGTCGCCATGCCTTTCGCGATACGCTGGGGCAGCTGGGCCACGTTCTCCAACTTCATGAGCTCCAGCATGAGTATCATGCGCTCGCTGACGCCAGCGAGGGAGCTTGACTTGATCGGCTTCCTTACCAGAGCGGCATCCGCAGCAAAAGTACGCACCAAAGAGCTGTCGTCGCTGATTGTGGCCGACATGTAGATCCGCTTGGGACACTCAGAGAACGTCGGAACCAGGTCAACCATAGGCAGAATCGGAGTGACGACAAACGCATCCCGCGTTATGAGGGCATGGCAATATTCGAGAGAGTCCCTCAGAAAAGGCCAAACAAACGGGTAATCGTCCTGGTGATCTTTCAGGTATTCGCGCACCTGAGTAATCCGCGCAGACCAATTCCAATAAGGGACCTCAAGTATCCCAAAGTCTGATCCGCCTACAATGTCATCAAACGTGCCCCACCGGTCCAGTTTCTCAAAGTCGCTCCTGAAGGCTTCGGTAAGATATGCGTACCCATCCGAATCTTTATCCTTGTTGACCTTGATCGTAAATGAATCCCTTACCGCGGAGAATGCAACGTGCGCGTCGTCAAGAATAATCGCGCCGGCGTGCACAATCTCCCTGACCCCGCCCCTCACTCCAAACTTGCCTTGACCGTTGAACAGGGCCTGGTAAGTGCATACCAGGATGCTGGCCCCCGTGAGGAATTCATCAGGCAGTGGCTCACCCTTTACATAAGAGACAGATGGAATGTTGTATCTATTAGCCATCTCAATGGTCTGGTCAACAAGTTGAACCGTTGGGCATAAGTAAATAACAGGTTCGCCAGTTTCATTCTCGACGGATTGGCCTATCAATAAGCCGACCAGCGTCTTGCCGCCACCCGTATGAAGTTTGATTACTATATCCCGTTCTGAGCGGCGTTGGTTCCATTCTTCAAGTACGTGAGCTTGGCTGGAGTAAAGGTCATTAATGCCCGGTGCTTTGGGGAGCCGTCTGAACACTTCTATCGGGTCAACTGGTGCTGGTTGTGCTTTAGCTTCACGAAGTTTCTTGAAGTCAACCATAATATCCCTCCCCATAGCCGGCAGCTCCTCTTCCTGACTTTTCCCCCTATTTCTGCCTTGCTCAGCAGGATTCCTCTACAGATTGCAGTCATTGCTCACCTAAGTGCATTCCCGGAGCAGCCCCGTCAGTTGGATAGCAGGACAATATCCAACTCCGCCGAACTGTTCATGGTGGAATGGCAGTCTAGACGTCGCAACCGACAGATGGGGCGACGTCTTTTCTGCTGCCGGAGCACCGTCATGCGCGGGGGCGTTAGCAGCCAAGAGCAGCGTGGGCGGGCTCGGAGTGCCGACGCTCACGCCTACGATGAGGAATCGAGGCCCAGTATGGTTCCAATGTCAGACCGGAGGTGCATTACATTGAAGTTCTTCGTACCCGAGGTCGCTTCGGCAGATCAGGCAATGAAGATTTACCAGGGAATCAGGACCTTTGTTCGTGACAGCTCAGGGGCAGAGATCTCCGAACGGCGGATTCAGGCTCTCCGCTGGAGGCATGATGGTCAGATGTGTTCAGCCAAGGTTGGAGGAACCTTTGAAGATCAGACGGTGTTGGCCATCCTGTATGAGCCGCACCGAGACCTTTACTATGTGTGCACCCCTAACCGCGGTGTGGTTCGTGGCCTGCCCATGCTTGCAGGCGGTCCGTCCGTAATTGAGGTTCTGGACTTCGACGCTGAGTGAGTACAGGGGCTGGCGCGCGGTGCCAAAGTCTGGCCGCCGTCTTTACTATTCAACAACAAGCTTCGCGTCATGAGGTAGAGCATCGCTGCTCACCTGAGAGTGCTTTGCCCGTCGCGAGCACAGCAGATCCGTTGGCGAATTACTGACTTGGGACCTCTACAATAGCTACCATCGGAGGATATTCTATGGCTACGATGGACGGCTTACACCAGATGCTGGACAGGCTGTGCAGGGAACAGACCGGCAGAGGGGTCTCTAGGCAGGCGTTTGGTGCCTTAATTGGGCTCTTGACCCCAGAGAAGCTTGATGGGTTCCTTGCCAAAGCCGAAGACAGTCCCGCAGACCGAGAGATCATACTGTCTGCGCTGGCCCAGACTCAAGCTGTGATTGATAGGCTCCTATTCAAGTATGAGGATAGCATGGTCAAGATCTTCGGCACTGGTCCGATTTTAGTTGACTACGGACACTGGTCTGCGAACATACCAGATCGAGGATCTGATTCCGTATCCGCATTTCATGGAACGACTGACAAACCATGTCGTCGCCAGCTTTATTAAGCGCAACCAACTGCTCGCAACTCCCTGAAGTCGCGTGCCAGCAGAATTGCTTTGGCAGGGCAAGAACCTTCCTTTTGTACTAGGAGGGGGATGCCCTTGAAATGAAGGCATAGTCTTGGGGCCAACGGTATGAAGGGGGCACGCCGATGGACCTTCTGTGGCTGGCCGGAATTGCGGTTGTATGGTATCTGATATCGGAAGTAATCATAAAGCCGAGCAGGATTGCCGAACGCTATGCTACGCTGGAGAAGTCCCTTAGGCTGGAACACTCCCAAGCTATGGCCAAGCTGAAAGCCGAAGAGGAAGCCTGGAAAGTAAAGACCCAGGCTAATATGGCGGCTTGGGCAAGGGAGGTTCAGGAACGAACCGACGCAATCGAGCAGTTGTCCAGAGAGAAGTCCGCCGGCTTTCCCTGGTTGGCAAATGCCTATGCAGAGTTCTATCACCTCCTAGATCTAAAAAAGGCCAGTTCTCTCGAAAGGAAGAAGCGGCCCGCCCCGAGAGCTGCCGAGGCGGTTAGAGAAATAGCCCACCAGCGCCGAGTTGCTGAAAAGCTCCAACGAATCTATAGGTCTCAGCTAGAGTACTACGAAAGCCTGTTTCCGTGGCTCGTTGAATTTAAAGAAGAGGGCTTGGATGAACTGATAAGGCAGGCTACGGTTAGGGGGATTACGGAGGAACCGGATGATGCCGCAAGACGTTGGCTCACTGACTCCGAATATGACAAGCTCTCGACCGCGGATAAGTATCAGCTTGCCCTTGACCGCTACCATGAAATGGGCAAGACCCGATGGGAGGTCGGGCGGGACTACGAGCGGTATATCGGGTTTACATACGAGACCAAAGGTTGGCAGGTCGTATACCAGGGCATTATCAAAGGTTATGAGGACCTTGGAAGAGACCTAATTGCGTCAAGAGACCAAGCCGTGCACATCATCCAGTGCAAGCGCTGGTCAGAAACTAAAGAGATTCATGAGAAGCACGTTTTCCAATTATACGGCACCGTTGTAGCGTATCGCATCGACCACCCTCAGGCCAAAGATGTGAAGGGCATCTTGGTGACCACGACAACTCTTTCCGAGCGAGCGAGGGAATTTGCTCGCGTGCTATCCATTGAGTACGTTGAAAGAGAACCGTTAAGACCATACCCGTGCATCAAGTGCAATGTGTCTCGTAGCGATGGCACAAAGATCTATCACTTACCGTTTGACCAGCAGTACGACAGAACAAACATAGAGCAGGAGAGTCCAGAACGCTACGTCAACACGGTGCACGAAGCTGAACTCTTGGGATTCCGGCGGGCTCGCAAGTGGAGGGGCAGTCAGCAAACAACCGGTTTAGCGGTGGAGTGACATCTCTCCGCTGAACAATGACTGAATCTCAGGCCTCTCTAGCCCCCTACCCCCCGTAGGTATTCTGCAAGTCGAAGGCAGATAGTGCAGGACTGGTTGTCACCCAACCAGTTGGCGCAATGGTCTGCGTCAATCGATGCAAACAGGCATGTCAACGCCGGGCCGGAGAGCTCGGTTTTTCTGTAACTGGGATGCAAAGTTGAATGTCATCTAACACCCTTGTACGAGATGAGTTTGTGGGCCGCATCGTAGAGGATGACCTGGCCCGGGCCGCTGAACCCGCCGGCGATGACCAGGCGCGTTGAATAGTTGGTAAGGAGCGGCGGGTCTTTCACCCGGCCGGCCACGGCAGAACGGAGCGACCGGAGGAAATCCTGGGCGGTCTCACCGGTCAGCCGTAGGTCTCATCCACCAGGATGACCCGGTCAGCCTTCTCCGGAAGCGGCGGGCGAGAGCCGCAGCTAGCTAGGGCTAAGGAAACAGCCAGGAACGCAGCGACGAGTAGGGCGAATCGCCTCATACAAACCTCCTGAGGGAGTGTCCAGAGTCTTAGACGCACATCCGTCGGAGCTGGTTCCAGGGGCAGGAAATCCCGGTCGTCACCTGGAAATGGGGCCCTCGTGGTGGCCAATCGGTATATTGAGGAGTGGCTCTGATGTCCGAGGTTGGCAAGTGTCTGTATTTGCACGACCTGACCTGGCCCGAGGTCAAGGCGGCGCTACCCCAGGTAAAGCTGGCCATCATCCCAGTTGGTTCGACCGAGCAGCACGGGCCGCACGCCACCTTCGAGATGGACACGGCCGGGTCCAGAGAGTTCTCCAAGCTGCTCGGGGAGAGGCTCTACCCCCATGCCCTGGTGACCCCGCCGGTCCAGATCGGCGTGTCCAGCCACCATATGCGGTTCCCGGGGACGATCACACTCCAACCCGAGACCCTCATCGCGGTGCTGATGGACGTGGTGCGGTCGCTCCATGCTCACGGCATCCGACGGTTCTTCTTCGCCAATGGGCACGGTGGCAACTCGGCCGTCCTCACCATCGTCACCAACCGGATCAGGCACGAGCTGGGGTGCCTTGCGGCTTGGGCGACCGTCCCGTACGACGCGGTCTCCGACGTCTATGACGAGCACGTCAAATCCCCGGTCAACGGACACTCCTGCGAGGGCGAGGTATCCGTGATGCTGCACCTCTACCCGCGGGCGATCAGGAAGGACGCCCTGACGCCGGGGAAGATCGTGGGCGAGGTGCAGGCCCGGATAGACAAGTGGCCATGGGTCGCGGAGGGGCGCTTCTTTGACGAGGGGACGGAAAACGGGGCCCTCGGCGACGCCACCAAGGCCACCCCGGAGATAGGCAAGGCGCTGGTTGAAACGGGTCTCGACCGGATCGCGGAGTACCTCAGAGACTTCATGGAGCGCTAGCGTCCTGAAAAGCGGCTTCAAGGAGTGGATATGAAGCGCCCTTGCGAAAGGAAAAGGTGACATGGTGCAAGAAACCGTGACGCCCACAGCTCCGAACAAGCCCGTTCCCAACGGTGTCGGACAGGTCCTTGGCCTATCCTGGAAGTTCCTCGTCACAGGCTTTGTCCACTATCTTGTCGCCTCGCTCATACTCTTGTGGGGCGGCGCGATCATCGCCGGCTTGGTTCTGGTGATCCCTTTCATCATCTTGGCCTCGATCTTTCCCGACAACTCCAACACTGCGATCATTGTCGCCGGGGTCATCGTCGGAGTACCCATCATTCTCATCCTTTCCGGATGGTGGAGCGGCGCGATCCTCAGCCTCTTCAAGATTCAGTGGGAGGGTAGCCGGCCTCAGTGGAAGGAGGGAATCCGCCTTGGGCGGATACATCTCAGCCACATGGTCAAGACAGTGGCCCTGCAGCAGGTCGTGATGCTTGGTGTCACCGCCCCTGGGGCGGCCGGCAGTCTCTTGCTGCAGCGGGGTAGAATCGGCGCCGGTTTTACCTGGAGCTTCATCGCCTTCATCCTGACGATAACGATCTTCTTTCGCTTCAGACTGATGCCCCAGGCGGCGATCCTCGACGACGTGCCTGCCTGGAAGACGACCAGGGCGAGCCTCCGTGCGGCCAGCAACGCTGAAGGTTCGGTGTGGGCTCCGCTTATTGTGGGCTATCTCCTCAATATCGCGTTGTCAAAACTCAGCGGTTACCTCCCCTACCTGGTCGTATACAGCGTTGCCCTACCTCTTGTCACGGTTTGGGAGGATATCGCCCTGGGGCTCGCTTACGTTCAGGGGACCAGGAGGGAAATTGCCGTCAAAGACGCGGTTTCAGACCAGCCCCCGGCAAGCAACGATTAGCCAAAACGGAGCATCCACCCGATCCGCGGATTCTCAACGAAATGGCGCCCCACTTGAGGCGCCTTCTCGTGTGCCGGCTCATTTGTCCTTCGGCGGTTCGGCCGGGTTGACCAGGTTCTTGAGTTCCTCGCGCAGTTCGCGGATGCGTTTCGTGTGTTCGCCTATCTTCTGAAACATGGCGTCCTGGGCCTTGATGCCCTCCTGGATCAGGAAGGCCGCGCTCTCGGACTGGCTCTTGAAGATGCCCGCCTCGACGAGGTCCTCGAGCTTCTCGAGGACTTCTTCATTGACCCTGACCATGACCACGTTGGCCCGGCGGCCGAGCCCTTCGCGGAGCTTGTCGGCGATGAAGTGGAAGCCCTCTGAAGGATCCACTCCGTCCGGCAAGCCGAAGCCGAAGGACACCCCGCGACCGCGCCCCTCACGGTGACCCCGGCCCCGTCCGCGGCCTGGAGTGTTTACCACTATGCACCGCATCTCGTCTTCGTCATTGGGCTCCTTGCCTGGTTCCGGCTCCTCGCCCTGGCGGCGCTCTTCGTCCTTCTCGGTCATCTGTGTCACCTCCTTCGTTACACGTTACTGCTTACGCATTACATATTACGCTAATCCGGGTTACATGTCAACGCCTGGGTTAGCTGGGCCGACCCGGGTCGGATAAAGACTGACCCCGAGGGCGTCGCCCCGGGGTCCCTTCGTCATCGGTCCAACTGGTCTTGTGGGTGACGTCTCGGTTGACCGGCCAAGGCTGTTGCGTCAGGGCGTCGTCTGGACGCTGAGCCGCTTGATCAGCAACGGCCCGGGGCCCTGGTCTGGATGGTATTCCACAATCAGTAGGCTGTATGTGCCGGGGGCGCCGATGGTCAACACGTGGTCGACCATCCGCTCCTTGTCGTCCGCATAGGGCCAGTTGAGCTGCCTGGGGATGGTGTAGTCGAAGGTGAAGCGGCCATCGGGCCCGGCCGTCGCCCAACCGATGTTCACCTGCAGGTCGGTGCCGCCGTCCGGGGTGTCGTGGGTGAGGTCCAGGCGCAGCCTGGTACCCGGGGTGTAGCCGGAACCGCTCACCGTCATGGCCGTGCCGACGGCCAGGCTCTCCGGTTGGACGGCCACGGTCCGCGGCGGACCGACCTCTAGGCCGCGGGCGGCCAGGTAGCCGGTGTCGGTCACGGCCACCAGGTGGATGAAGGTCTGACGGTAGTCGCCGAGCCCTTCGGCCACGGGCATCGAGAGGTCGCCGTGGGTCAGGCGATCGGGGACGGTCCAGTCGAAGGCCCAGCGGCCCTCCGCGTCGATGGCCGCCCGCCCGATGAGGATGGCGTCGCGCGGGAGGAGCCGGTCGTACATGATGGTCTTCTGGTCCTCGGCAGGGGCGGCGTAGAGCCAGACGTGGCGGCCCGGCCAGCCCGCAGTTGAACTCAGGGAGACTGTCTGGCCGAGCTTAACCGGGTAAGGGTCGGCGACAGCCTGAAAGTCCTGGGGGAACGGCATGGGAGGCGGGCCGCTAGACAATCGCTTCGGCTGAGCATCTGCCTGGGCCACGGGCGCCAGAGACACGCCGGGGGGATAGTACCCGAAGCCGATCTCGCCGGCCACCCGCGGCCACAAGGTGATGGCCAGCGCCCCCACGACGACCGTGGCCGCCACCGTGGCCGCCAACGGCCAAAGCCAAGCCAGCCGCCTCTTGCCACTGGAGCGGCTGGTGCGCTCCGCACCCAGCCGCGCCCGCACGGCGTCCTTCAACCGCGACCCGAAGTGCAGGTCCTCGAACAGCACCTGGTCGGCCTCTTGCCTGATGGCCAGCCCCAGTTCGGCGTCAGTCATCTCCACGGTTCCACCCTTCCTTCTCGAGACGGTCCTTAAGCAGCGCCCTGGCCCGGTGGAGGCGCGTGCGGACGGTCCCCTCGGGCACGTCCATGGCCCGGGCCGTCTCGCGGACATCCAGGTCCAGGTAGTAGTAGAGGTAAATGACTTCCTGGTAAGGCCAGGGAAGGGCCAGGACTTCTTTCAGGATGGCCGTCCGCTCCAGCCTGGCCAGGGCCTCCGCTTCGAGGTCCAGCGGGCTGGCGCGGTCGAGGGCCACGGGGTCGGCCGGCGTCTCGTGGGCGGCCCGGCCCCGCATCCGGTCACGACAGAGGTTGAGGGTGATGCGGACGAGCCAGGTCTTGACGGCGCTCTCGCCGCGGAAGCGGCTCCATCCCCGGAAAGCCCGGACGAAGACCTCCTGGCTGACGTCCTCCGCCCGGCCGCGGTCGCCGAGGTAGAAGAAGGCCGTGCGGAGGACATCCGCGCCGTGGGTCGCCATCAGCCGCTCGACGGCCTCGGCCGGGTCGGCCGGCAACCGATCGGAATCGGGCTTTGGTCGGCCCTTTGGTCTCGCGATCTCCATCCGCTTCGCCTCCTATCCGATTAGACGTTCTACGGGGAATGTTCGCTTCGCACTTTCAAAACAAAACCGGGCGACCCCCAGCATAGAATCCTAGCGGCCCGGTGCCGAGACAAAGCGCCATGGCGCTCCACGCGAGGCACACACCGAGTTGGCCGGGGCCGAAGGGTCGTGCGGGAATGCCCAAGGAAAACTGGTCGTCGCGGCTGTCCTTCGTCCTGTCGGGGGCGGCCCTGGCCGTGGGCGTGGCCAACTTCTGGCGTTTCCCCTATCTCATCGGGCGCTACGGCGGCGGGACTTTCCTCCTGGCCTATGTCGCCGTGGCCATCCTCTTCGGGGTCCCGCTGGTGGCTATGGAGCTGGCCCTCGGCCGGCACACGCGGCGCGAGGCCACGGGCGCGTTGGCCCTCCTCGCCCCGCGGTCGCCGTGGCCGCTCCTCGGCGTGGGCTTCGTCGTCTACGAGATCATCTCCATCGGCTATTACGCCACGGTGGTCGGCTGGATGCTCGCCTACGCCTGGCACAGCGCCACGGGGGCCTTCGCCGGCGCCGGCATGGCCCGGATGGCCCGGATCTTCGCCGCCACGCAGGCCAACCCGGTCGCCATCCTCGCCCTCGACGCGGTCATCCTGGCCCTCTGCGGAGCGGTCCTCGTCCGCGGGGTCACCCGGGGCATCGAGCGCTTCTGCCAGCTGGCCATGCCGGTGCTATTGGCTCTGATTTGCTTCCTGGCCGTCTATGGGCTGTCCCTGCCCGGCGCGGCCGGCGGGCTCGCCTTCTACCTCACGCCGCGTCCCGGGACGATGGGCGTCGAAGGCCTCCTCGAGGCCATCGGGCAGGTCTTCTTCTCGGTCAACATCGGTATGGGCGGGTGGGCCGTCTTCGGCAGCCACCTGTCCCGCCGCGACCCCATCCTCGGCAACGCCCTGTGGGTCACCGGGCTCGACACGGCCATCGCCTTCCTGGCCGGCTTCGTCATCTTCCCCGCAGTCTTCACCTTCGGCGCCGACCCCGGGCAGGGCGCGTCTCTGGCCTTCGTGACCATGCCCGCCCTCCTAGACAAGCTGCCGGCCGGCCCCACCGTCTCCTTTCTCTTCTTCGCCCTGCTCTTCCTGGCCGGCTTCGCCTCGGCGGTGACCAGCCTCGAGGTGGCCATCGCCTTCGCCGAGGAGCGCCTGCACATCTGCCGCCGCCTCTCGGTCCCCATCTTCATGATCATCATGCTCCTGGCCGCGGTCCCACCGGCGATGGCTTACGGGCCCTGGGCCGGCGTGCGTATCCTCGGCCGCAACATCTTCGACTTCGAGGACTACCTCATCTTCTCGATCAGCCTGCCCTTGATGGCCGTGCTCCTGAGCCTCTTCGTCGGCTGGCGCTGGGGCGCCGACGCGGCCCGCGAGGAGATCAACCGGACCCCCGGTCCCGTCTGGGTTGGCCGGTGGTGGAACCTGGTCATCAAGTACGTGGCTCCGGTGGTCATCGGGGTGGTGCTGGTGGTCGGGGTGCTGCACGGGCTCAGGCCTTGACCGACGCGGGGCCGGGGCCCGGGCCGGGGCCGTAGGGGGCGGCCGCCCATCCAAACGAAAACCCGGCCTTAGCCAGAAATGGCCGAGGCCGGGTTCGTCTTCGTCGTGAGCGCGGCCGGGGCGCGGAGCGGCCCAGGCGCGCGGGTCTCACTTTATCAGCGCTACCAGCCCTTTGGGGACCAGCGTCACCAGGAACGCCGTGTAGAAGAAGTCGATCCAGAAGAAACGCAGCACGTTGGCGATGAAGATGGCCCAGGCGAACGGGTAGGCCAGCACGATGAGCGGCCCGGCCTGAGCCCGGTAGAACTTGATCGAACTGAGCAGGCTCTTGGCATCGCCCGAGCTGGGAAAGGCGTGCATGCCCACGGACACGCCGACCCACAGGAGGAACCAGTGCAGGATCGACATCGGGGCGCCGAGGATGAAGTACGGCAGGGCCGCGGGCAGCGCGACCACCACGGCGACCACCGAGTTGACGATGAACGGCCCGACGGTGATCCAGAACTGCTGCGAGAAGTTCTTCGGGCGGCTATGGATGACGTAGCCGGCCGGGTTGCCGACGCGGAAGTACTTGACGTCGTAAACGAGAACGCCGGTGAGCCGGCAGAAGAACTCGTGGCCGATCTCATGGACGATGACTCCGGGGAAGGTGAGCAGGGCGATGAGGATGCCTGGTATCATCACTTACTCCCTCCCTGCGTGGTCAGCTTATCGAGCTCGGCGAGGCCGTCATGAGCGTCCTGGTTCTTCGGGTCGAGGGCCAGCGCTTTGTTGAAAGCCTCGCGCGCCGCGGCGGCGGCTTCGGGCCCGCCGCCCTCTTCGGCCTTCCTGAGGTAGCACCAACCGATGGACGATTCCAGGTTGGGCGCGTCGCCCTGCGACGAGACCATCTCCTGCAGCTTGGCGATGGCGTCGTCGTATCGTTTCTCTTGGAAGGCCTGCTCGGCCAGGTGGAAGAGCTGGTTGCCGCGGACGATCTTCTCCAAGCGCCGGCCTTCGCTGATCCAGGCCGTGGCATTGTCGCTGGAGACGACCTCGCGGATGGCCGCCTCGCCTTCGTTCTCGCGTCCGGCGGCGATCAGGACCTGACCCAGCAGCCCGCGGATCTGGCGGGTGTGCGGCACGGACCGGTCAGCCTGGCTGATGAGGGCCAGGGCGGTATCGATGTCGCCGTCGCGCAGGGCGGCGTAGGTACGCTCGCGGGCGGCCGCCGCGGCGAAATACCGCGGCGACATGGCCAGGGCGACCACGACCAGCACGGCCAGCCCGGCCGCGGCCAAGACCACCCAGCGCGGCCAGGGCCGGTGCTTCAGATGGGCGATCGTGGCCTCGCGGTCGAGGCCGAGCTTGGCCCCGATCTCGGCGAGGATGGCCTCGTCGGGGTCAGCGGGCGCTTCGGCTTGCGTCTCCGGCGCGGCCTGTTCGGTCTGCGGGGCCTCCGATCGCGCCGCGTCCGCGCTCTCAGTTGGTTTGGTGAGCTGTTCTTCGTTCAAGACTGCGAATCCCTCCCACCTGATTATCGAGGAAAAGGCGCTCAGGCTTAACTACGCAAGGCAAGACGGCGCTGGAAGCAGGGGATCACTGGCCGACCCGCGAATACACACGGGTCATCAGGAAGGCGGCCCAACTGGTCCGTCGAAGAGCCCTAATCCGAGGTGCATCCATGGACGACTTCTTACGGGAGAACTACGGCTTGGCGAGCTGCCGGCTGGAACCCCTGTCTGGCGGGCGGATGAACCGCCTGTGGCGGTGTGGCCCGTGGGTGGTCAAGCTGTATGACCATGGGCAGGTGCCGAGGGCTCATGCGGAGCGGGCCCTGCGGACTCAGTGGTTGGCCGCCGAGCATGGCCTGCCCGTGCCCGCGCCGCTAGCGACTCGCGGCGGTGAGCTCTGGGCGGAGCACTCTGAGGGTCTCGTCGCCGTGATGCCCTTCGTCACCGGGACACGCCGTGAGCGCGGTCGCCTGAACCGGGCCGAAGCCGCAGCCCTGGGGGAGTTCATCGGGCGTCTCCACGCGGTTCTGCGCGAAATCCGGTGGGACCGGATGGAAGCGCCCCATCCCCCTGATCCGGCACGGACGGTCGCCGATTGGGCCGAGCTGAAGCGTTTGGCGCTCGCCCAACCGACCCAAGCTGAGTTCGACGCGCTGGTTGTGGAGTTCGCCGACCACGTGGCCGCGACCCTGGCTCGCCCGGTCGAGCCGCCCTGGGAGTCCGTGCCCTGGCAGCTCTGCCACCGCGACCTGCATCTCGACAACGTCCTCTTCAATGAGAGCGGGCGGGTGGCCGGCCTGCTGGACTTTGACAACCTCGGCCCTTGGTGGCCCGGCGTCGAGCTGATGATGGCCTGGAACCTGGTATTTAACGCCGACCCAGGGGCCCCCTCGCTCACTCCCGAGGCGGCCGAGTTCTTCAGGGCCTACCGGCGCAAGGGCACCCTGCCTGACGCCGTCTGGCGGGGCCTGCCCGACGCTTACCGGCACGTCCTCCTCTCGCTCACCTGGCCGGTTGGGCAGAGATTCCGGGCACCGGAATCCTTCCGACCGGAATGGGTCGAGATGCTGTCCTTCCGTCTGGGAGCGGCTCGTTGGTTGGAGAGGACGGGCAAGGAAATGGGCGACTGGCTCGCCGATAACTGAATGGCTTCCAACGACAAAGCCCGGACCTGAGGTCCGGGCCTTTCGACGTCAGGGACACCAGGCCTCACACCGGTCATCTGGGGGGCGCCCGCGCGGGCTGCTGAACCTCTCTCCTACCCCGCCAGCTTGGGGAACACGCTGACAGCCACGAGGACCAGCGACATGGCGACCATGGCGGCGGTGGTCACCCAGCCGACGGCGTTGCCGAAGCGGGAGTTGACGTAGCCGCCCATGATCCGGCGATTGTTGATCAGCACGAGCTGGAAGACGAGGATGAAGGGCAACAGGATGCCGTTGATGACCTGCGAGACAATCATCAGGAAGATGAGCGGGGCGCCGGGGATGAGGACGATGGCCGCCCCGATGATGATGATCGCCGTATAGAGCCCGTAAAAGACCGGAGCCTCGCGGAAGCTGTGGTTGACGCCGGCCTCCCAGCCGACAGCCTCGCAGACGTAGTAGGCCGTGGTCAGCGGGAGGACCGAGGCGGCGAAGAGGCTGGCGTTCATCAGCCCGAAGCTGAACAGAAGGGCCGCGTACTTGCCGGCCAGCGGGGCCAGGGCCTGGGCCGCGTCACGGGCGGTCTCGATGTGGACGCCGTGGGTGAAGAGGGTCGCCGCCACGGTGGCCAGGATGAAGAAGGTGACCACGTCGGTGACGATGCAGCCGACGACCACATCGAGTCGCGAGTAGCGGTACTCAGCGACCGGGATGCGCTTCTCGACCACCGAGGACTGCAGGTAGAACTGCATCCACGGGGCGATGGTCGTGCCGACGAGGCCGATGAACATAAGGATGTAGGACTTCGAGAAGGTGAAGGTCGGGACGACGGCCGCCTTGAGGACGACGCCCCAGTCCGGCTTGGCCATCACCCCGGAGATGATGTAGGCGATGTAGAAGCCGGAGAGGACAAGGAAGATGCGTTCGACCGCCCGGTACGAGGCCTTGACGATGAGGACCCAGACGAGGATGGCCCCGATAGGCACCGAGACCCAGCGCGGGATGCCGAGGATCTCGGCCCCGGCGGCCACGCCGGCGAACTCGGAGACGGTGTTGGCGATGTTCGCCAGGAGCAGGCTGCCCATGAGGAGGGCGGTGATCCTGGCTCCGAAGTTCTCGCGGATCAGGTCGGCCAGGCCCTTGCCGGTGACGACGCCCATCCGGGCGCTCATCTCCTGGACGACGACGAGAGCGATGGTCATTGGGACGACCGTCCACAGAAGACGGTTGCCGTAGGTGGCGGCGGCGACCGAGTAGGTCGTGATGCCGCCGGCGTCGTTGTCGACGAAGGCGGTGATGATGCCCGGGCCGAGGACGGCCAGGAAGAGGAGCATGTTGCGCCACGTGCCACGGGTGCGGGCACGGACGGCGGTGAAAGTGCGGCTCATGTTGTTCACCCGCTTTCAGGCGCGCACCGGCCATCGGCCGGCCGGGGCGGCGGCGGGTGGCCTTGAGTCTAGGAGGTCAGGCGCGCGGGGGCCCCGGACAGGTGCGCTTTTTTGATGTTGTGGCGACTACCTCCGGGGTCCGAATCCACGCGGTCTCAGTCCTTTCGTCGTGGGGCTTGGGACGGTGGGGCTTAGGGCAGGCGTGGCGCGGGCCGACCGGCCTAGCGCCGCCAGCGGCGCAGTGGCCGCGGGGCTTCGAGGGCCACGTCCATCACGTCGTCGACGGTGATGACGCCGCGGAGGACGCCGCCGTCGTCGACCACCGGGACGGCCAGAAAGTCATACTTGGCCATGACCTCGACCACCTCGTTCTGGTGGTCGTCCACGTTGACGGAGATGGCCGGATGCTTCATCACCTGTCCGACGGGCGTCTCCGGCGGGGAGACGATGAGGTCCCGCAGGCTCAGTACGCCGAGGAGCTTCTCGGCCGCGTCGACGACGTACAGGTAGTAGATGACCTCGGTCTCGGGGGTCGTCCGGCGCAGTTGCTCGATGGTCTCCCCGCAGGTCTGCGCGTTCGGCAGGGCGACGTACTCGGTGGTCATCAGGCCGCCGGCCGTCTCCTCATGGAACTCGAGGAGTTCTTTGACCTCCGCGGCCTCTTCCTTCTCCATCCCGTCGAGGAGCTTGTCGGCCTTGTGCTTGGGAAGGTCGCCGAGGATATCGGCGGCCTCGTCGGGGGGCATCTCTTCGATGATGTCGGAAGCCCGCTCGGCGCCCAGGTCATCGAGGATGTCCTCCTGGACCGAGGCCTCCTCCACGTTGGTCAGGGTCTCGGCCGCCTGTTCGTCGTCGAGGTGGCTGAAGAGGGCCATCTGCTCGTGCCGGTCGAGGCCGTCGACGATGTCGGCCAGGTCGGCCGGATGGAGTTTGGCCAGCTCACGCCACGGCCGGGTCAACCGGAGGGCGCTGCCCGACCCGCCGAGGGGCTGGACGAAAGCCCATGGAATCTCGGTATCGGTCCAGGGGCGGCGGCGGATGAAGTCCATCAGGCGCAGCAGGCCGCGGCCGCCGAGGCGGCGGGTAAAGCCGCGCAGGCCGATGTCGACGGCGGTGACGGTCAGGAGGTCGCCCGACTTCTCGAGGCGGACGTCGTTGACCCGCCGGACCTTGAACCCCTGCGTGTCGACGATCTGCTTGTCGAGGACGTCGGCGGACAGGAGGGTCTCGTCGGGTGCGGCTTCGGTGATGGCCTCCAGCCTGTCGCGGCGGATGGTGATGGGTTCGAGGCCGCTGACGTAGGACCAGCCCACCCGGCAGAGTCCCGCGGGCGTGCGGACGCGCAGGCGCAGGACGGCCGGGTTCGGCCCGGGCCCGACGACCATGTCGACCAGCCGTCCGAGCTGGCGGCCGTCGGTGTCGTAGACGCGGTTTCCGATGAACTCGCTGGCGTAGGCCATGGTGGGCACCTCCTGTCGGATCCGGCATGGCTGTTCGGGCGCCATAAGCGGCTGCTTGAGCCCCAAAAAACACAAGAGGCACTGAGCGAAAGCGTCCGGGTTCGCGAAGTCGTCCCCGGACTGATTTTGACTTTCTCAGTCCTCTACAGTCAATTTACTCCCCTAAACCCGCCCATGTCAACACTTTATTCACTCTCATCCGCCCGGCGCGGTTCGGACGCTGCCGGGCAGAGGTCGGTCAGGGCGCAGCGCGCGCAGTCCGGCCGGCGAGCCTGGCAGACCTCGCGGCCGTGAGTGATCAGGTTGATGTGCAGTTCATGGCAGGCTTCAGCGCCCAACGGCGCCGCCTTGACGTCGGCCGCGTTGGCAGTCTCCTGCATCACCTCGTCGAAGGCCTTCTGCGTCTTTGCCGCATCGAGCTTGGCCGGCACGAGGCCGAGGCGGATGGCGATTCGATGGATGTGCGTGTCGACCGGGAAGACCGGCCGTCCGAGGGCGAAGAGCAAGACGCAGGCGGCGGTCTTGGGCCCGACGCCGGGCAGGTCGGTCAGGTACTCGACGGCTTCGGCGTCAGCCATGCCCGCCAGGAAACCCAGGTCGGGCCGGCCCTTGGCCCGCGGGTCAGCGGCGATACGGCGCAAGACCTCGATGATCCGCGGCGCCTTCTGCGGGCCGAGGCCGGCCGGCGCGATGGCCCGCGCGACGGCCTCCGGCGAGGCCGCCATCACGTCCTCCCAGCGCGGGAAGGCCCGGCGAGGGCGGCGAAGGCGCGGTCGCGGTTGCGGTCGTTGGTCGCCTGCGACAGGATGGTCAGGATGAGCTCGGCCACCGGGTCGCCGTTGGGCCGCAGGGGCCTTGGCCCGTAGGCCCGCTTCAGGCGGGCGTTCAGCTTGTCGATGGTGGTTCGGTCGAGGGGCATGGGGTACTTCACCTGCCAGGACCCGTAGTGAAACGCCGTGGGAACCAGCAATCCAGGCTGTCGAAATTCTTTTTTTCGACACCTAGAGGAAAGCAAACTCCCCCAAGGAATTCCCTCTTATGGGAAATCGAGGCACGACAGGGGGACTCCCCAGCTAAATGAGCGGTTACGCATTCTTTTCGGCAGTTTTAGCAAGAGTCCCCGATTGGGCGTTCAACGTTTTAAGCCTGGTCCTCTTGGTCGGTGCCGTTCTCGTCGTGTACCAGCTTGTTGTTGGGTCCCGTCGACTGGCCGAAGCTTTGGGCCGCGAAAGTACAACCGTCAGGCTCTACGAGGATCTCGCGACCGAGAGGGAGAACGGTCGTAGGAACCGGGCCATTGCTTATCAGTTCTCAACGGCGGTAGGAAACGCCAAACGACTACTCGAATACAGGAACAAACTCACCGAGCCGAACACCAGCGGGCCTGAGCGTTCCTTCGAATTGGTTCCGAAGATCATTGAGGCGGTTACCGCTGACGTCAAACACCTTTCAGGTGAAATGCACCGGTGCGGGTTGTGGCTGGAAATCGATGGCGAACTCAGGCTCCAGCACGGGAGTTCCGGCTTTCCCATCGAATATCTGCACGGGGGCCGAAGATTGGAACTGGACAGATCAGTTGCCGGAACCTGCTTTCGGCGGAGCCAGACCCTGAAAAGGGATAAGGTCAGAGAAGATCAGGACTACGAAGTGAATCCGCAATCGAATAGCCACTACGTTTCTTTGATATGTATACCGATAAGAGTCCTCGGGGTCACCCGTGGCGTTTTGACCATCGATGGGATGAACCCCATGACTGAGGCCGATGTCCTGATAGGTGAGTTATACGCGAGCATTCTCGAAGGAGTCTTGGCTGAATCCTCACGTCACCTTACCGGGGCCGGAGCAGGCGGCAGCGCTCCTCCGGCGGGAATCGGTAGCAACGCTTCTGGAGCATCCTATCCCACAAGTCCGAATACGATAAAGGGGGAATAAGACAGGGGCTCTTTGGCAGGTGGATGATGTGAGGGGGAAAGGTAAGTTGACTCGTGAGCAGTTGCTGGAGGTTATTGATCCGGCAGATGCGCTGATATTTCGGGTGGTCGCAAAATCAGCTCTGGAGAAGGGCCTTATCACCAAGGCGCTCTGGACAGACATCGAATCGCTGGTGACCGATCTTGAACGGGATCGAGTCGCCAAGAATGAGGTACTGGCCAAGGCGGTAACGGAGAAGCTCTCAGAAGCCCTTCGGGAAGCAGCCGCCAGTACCCACAAGTAGGGAACCGGTTTCATTTGCGACAAACCACCGTCTTTATGTCACGACACAGCCCCGCCGTCTTTCCGGTGGGGCTGTTGGTATCTCCCCGACTAACAAAGAACCGGAGGGTGACGGAGGTCCTTACGCCCGCACCAACTCCGCGAACCTTTTGCCCCGCTCCTCGAAGTTGTTGAACATGTCATAGCTGGCGCAGGCCGGGGAGAGAAGGACGATGTCGCCATCGGCGGCCAGGGCGCGGGCCTCGGTCACGGACTCGTCGAAGCCGTGGGCGACGCGGTTCTGCGGGCGGGGGCGCCCCAGTTCCTCGGCCGCCCGGGCGAGGGCCTCGTCGATCTTGCCCGCCGTCTTCCCAGCCAGCACGGTGGCCTTGACCCAGCCCGATTCGACGATGAGCCGGGCCATCTCGTCGAAGGGCAACCCCTTGTCGTAGCCGCCCAGGATGAGGACGAGCGGCGCCGCGGGGCCGAGGGTCCTGAGGGCGGCCTCGGTCCGCTCGGGGGTGGTGGCAATGGAGTCGTTGATGTAGCGCACGCCGCCGTGCTCGGCCACCAGCTCCAGGCGGTGGGCGACGCCGCGGAAGGTGGTCAGGACGCGCCTGGCGGCCTCGGGCCCAGCCCCGCGGAGGGCGGCCGCGGCCAAGGCGGCCAGCGCGTTCTGGACGTTGTGTTCGCCGGGGATGATGAGCTCGGAACGCGAGCAGACGCGGGCGAAGGCGCCCATCGCGGCGCTCGCCGCGGCGCCCGAGCCCGTGCCTCCCGCCGGCCCGCGGACGACAAGGTCCTCCCCGTCGAGCACGGCCGCCGGGGCCGGGCCCTTCCCCGCCGCCGCCGGCAGGTCGGCCGGGGCGGCCTTGGTCGAGAACCAAGCCACGCCCGGCCCGCCCCCGGATGTGGCGCCCGGCCCGCCGGGCTCCCCGCCCCGCGTCCGCGAAAGCCCCATGGCCCTCGTCATCGGGTCGTCGTAGTTAAAGACGCCCCAGCCGTCAGCCCCCTGGAAACGGATGATGTTCGCCTTCGCCTGGACGTACTCTTCCATTGAGGCGTGGACGTCCAGGTGGTTGGGGCTGATGTTCAGGATGGCCCCCACCTCGGGGCTGCGGGTCACCATCTGCAGTTGATAGCTGGATAGCTCGAGGACGACCTCGGCCTCGGCCGGAATCTCGAGGACCCGGTCGATGAGCGGCCGGCCGATGTTCCCACCCACGTAGACGGGTTTCTTGCCGGCGTATTCGGCTTCCAGGATGAGGCCGACCAGGGTCGTCGTCGTGGTCTTCCCGGCGCTGCCCGTCACCGCGGTGATGGGCGCCGCGCACAGCTCGAAGAACAGCTCGAAGTCGCCGGTGATGGCGGCCCCCTCGCGGGCCGCCGCCCTTATCTCGGGCTGGTCCTTGCGCATGCCGGGGGTCAGGAAGACGCGGTCGAAGCCGCGCAGGCCGGACAGGTAGTCCGGCCCGAGGCTGAGGCTCAGGTTGGGGCTGTCGGCCAGGCCGGGGCCGAGTTCGGCCAGCCGCCCGGCCATCTCTTCGCGGCTCTTCCGGTCGAAGACCGTCACCCGGGCGCCCTGCCGCAGCAGGAAACGGACCAGCGCCGCGTTGTTCAGGCCGAGGCCGATGACGGCCAGTCGCTCGCGGCCCAGGCGCTTCAGGGATGCCCGGGCCGCCTCGTTCGAAGCCAATCTCGTCGTCACCACAGCCCTTTGAGGAGTCTCTCGATCCGGTCACAGCCGGTCTTGATGCGGTCCATCGAGGTCGAGTAGGAGAAGCGGACGCAGTCCGGGGCGCCGAAGCCGGTCCCGGGCACCAGGGCCACCTGGACCTCGTCGAGGATGAGGCCGGCCAGGTCGTCGGAAGAGGCTATCTTGCGGCCGCCCACGGTCCGCCCGATCCAGCCCTTGACGCTCGGGAAGACGTAGAAGGCGCCCTGCGGGATGACCAGGTCGAAGCCGGGCAAGGCCTCGAGCCGCTTGACCATGTAGTCGCGGCGCCGCCCGAACTCCTTGACCATCTCGCGGAGCGGCTCCTGCGGCCCCAGGAGGGCGGCCACGCTGGCCTTCTGGGTGATGGAGTTGGGGTTCGAGGTCATGTGGCCCTGCAGGTCGGCCATGACCTTGGCCAGGTCGGGCTCGGAGGCCGTGTAACCCATCCGCCAGCCGGTCATGGCGTAGGCCTTGGACATGCCGTTGATGACCACCGTCCGGGCCTTTATCTCCGGCCCGAAACTGGCGACGCTGGTGTGGGTGACCCCGTCGTAGAGCAGCTTCTCGTAGATCTCGTCGGCCACGACGTAGAGGTCGTGCTTGACGGCCAGTTCGGCGATGGCCCTCAGCTCGTCGGCCGAGTAGACGACGCCGGTCGGGTTGGACGGACTGTTCAGGTTGATGACCCTGGTCCGCGGGGTCAGCTTGGCCTCGATGGCCGCCGGGGTCATTTTGAAGCCGCCTCTGGCGGTGGTCTCGACGATGACCGGAACGGCCCCGGCCAGCTTGACTATCTCGGTGTAGCTGACCCAGTACGGGGCCTGGACGATGACCTCATCGCCGAGGTTACAGAGGGCCTGGTAGGCGTTGTACAGCGAGTGCTTGGCGCCGGCCGAGACGACGATCTGGTTCGGCTTGTAGTCGAGACCGTTGTCGTCCTTGAGCTTCTTACAGATGGCCTCGCGCAGTTCGGCGATGCCGGCCGCCGGGGTGTACTTGGTGAAGCCGGCCTGGATGGCCACGATGGCGGCATCCTTGATGTGCTGCGGGGTGTCGAAGTCCGGTTCACCAACGGAGAAGTTGACGACGTCCAGGCCCTCGCCGGCGAGCTGCTTGGCCTTGGTGTCGATGGCCAGGGTGGCCGACGGGGTGATCTGCTTGACTCTATCTGATAGCCTCAAGTGCCATCTCTCCCTTCGGTTAAGGTCTATTCTATCCGGCCCCGGGCTTTCCTGTCACAGTTGGAAGGTCTCGCCCTCGGCGGGGATGAGCGGCGGCGAGTCAGACGCCGGCATGGCGGCGGCAGAAGACTGGCCCGGCGCTGCCCGGCCGGCTTCGCCATAGCCCTCGGCGGCCTCGCGGAGGCTCACAGCGAAGTCGAATTCGGGATAGAGATGAACGAGCACGGAGCGCCGGGCCCCGCAGAGGCGGGCGAAGCGACCGGCCTCGCGGGCGGTCAGGTGCCCGAGGTTGCGCAGGTGGGCCGAGGCGTCCTGCAGGCTGGCCTCGACGAGGAGCAGGTCCGGGGTGGACGCGCCGGGCGCCGCGCCGCCGGCGGCCCAGGCCACGAGACCGTCATCCCAGGCCGTGTCGGCCGTGTAGGCGATGGTCGAGGGCCCGGCGGAAATCCGCATGGCCAGGCAAGCGTAGGGGTGATCGGTCCGGCGGAACTCGAAGCGGAAGGGTCCGATGGCCAGGGGGACGCCCTCGTCGACGGTCCCGAGGTCGAAGGCCTTCGGGTAGGCGATGATATCCCGTTCGGTGGCCGGGCCGGGCGGCGTGTGGACCGGCAGGAGGTTGTGGCGAAAGCCGTCGCGGATGTCCGCCGCGATGGCGTAGCGCAGGCTCATGGCCTCGCTGAAGTGGTCGGCGTGGAGGTGGCTGATGACCACGGCATCGAGGCCGGCGAAGGGGCTCTCGGTGGTCGGGCCGGGCCCTAGCCCGGGCGAGGGCCGAGCCCCGGGTCTGAGGAGCCCGGCCAGCCGGGCCAGGGTCCCCGGGCCGCAGTCGACCAGGACCCGGACGCCGCCCGACTCCAGAAGATAGCCGGGGCAGTTCCCGCCCGTCCCGGGGAAGGGCGAGCAGCGCCCGAGGACGGTCACCGTGGCCTTGGCCGCGGGCTCCCGATCGGTTCCGTCGATGAGCCCGGCGTTCTTGATGACCTTCATTGCCATCCGCTCCTTCGTGGGGCGTCCGCTTCGAAGGCGCCGTGGACCACTTCCCCGCCGACCATCGTCAAGAGCACCGACGCGTCCCGGACCTCCTCTGGGCGGGCGCCGGTCAGGTCGCCTTCGGCCCCGGCGCTCCGGCCGTTCATGGTCACCCGGCTCATGGCCTCGTAAATCCCCCAGAGCGGGTCGACCCGGGTGACCGGGCAGTCCGAGCCACCGGCAGCGATGATCCCTTTCTCGACGTATGCCCGCACGGGGAACATCCAGCGCACCCGGTCGGGCCCGTAGTTGCGTGGATAACCGTCGCCGAACTCCCAGAAGAAGACCGGCTGGGCCACCGGCACGACACCGAGCCGCTTTATCCGCTCGATGAGGTCGGGCGGGCAGATGGCGCAGTGCTCGATGCGGTGGCGGTGGTCGGCCCGCGGCCACTTGGCCACGGCCTGCTCGATGGCGTTCAGCATCATCTCGATGGCCCGGTCGCCGACGGCGTGCGCGGTCACCTGGAAGCCGTGGGCGTGGGCCTCCTCGATGAGTTAGTCCAGTTCCTTCTGCGAGTGGTAGAGGATCCCGCGGTTGCCTGGTTGACTGGTGTAATCCTCCTGGGTGCCAGCCGTCGGGCCGCTGGAGCTACCGTCGTTGACCTCCTCCCCGGATTGAAATCCGGGGATTCCCCGAGGCGGCCTTAAGCCGCCTTGGAGTCGCGGCTTGCGTGAGCAGCCGCGGATTTGGCGCCAGTCGGCACCCAGCGGTGGCGGTCCCACCGCAGGGCCAGCGGCGCCGGGGCTTTGGCCTCCGCCCCGTCTCCCTTCGAGGGAGCCTGAAAGCCAGCCGCCTTGTTCAGGATGTTCCTCGCGGCGTTGGCGTCGGCATGAGAGACAGTCCCGCAATGGTGGCAGACGACCTTGTGGCGGACCGGGCGGGCGACCGGCTGCCCGCAGACGGCGCAATGGGAGGAGGTGCCCCGCGCCTGGACGGTGACGACCCGGATCCCCACCCGGCCAAGGGCCGCCTCTAGCGTCCGGCGCCACCGGGCAAAGGCCCAGAAGTTGTGGACCAAGAGGTTCCCTGGGCCGAAGTCCATATGCTCACGGATGCCGGTCAGGTCTTCCAGGGCCATGTTGGTCACGCCATCGCGACGAAGCCCCACGACAACCTGCCGGGCCAGGGCCTGCAGGGCGTGCAGCAGGCGCAGCCGGCGCCTACGGTACAACCGTCGCACCGCCCTGGAGGTGCGGAGCCCCTGTTGGGCCAGGCGGGCTTGCTCCCTGGCGATCCGCCGGGTCCAGTACGAGAACTCCCTCCAGATCTCCCGGCCCCTGTATAGCTGAACCGCAGCACAGCCCTGGACCGCCACGGCGGCCAGGATTCGGGCGTTGAGGTCGATCCCGGCCCATCTCTCCGGTCGTGAGGCACGCACGGGTTCGAGCGTCTCCACCGTGATGTAGGCATACCAGCGCCTGGTCACGCTGTCCGGCTGAAGCTCACACGTTCTCAGCTCTCCGTTATACCGCAAGAGGCCCCGGGTCTGGATCACCAGCCGGTCGCCCGGTCCCCGCCGCAGGTCGGACGGAAGCGCCAGCGCCAGAGCCTTGCGGCTGACGGAGAAGCTCCGCGGCGACTTAATGAAGATGCCGCGGGAAAGACGCTGGCCGGTCTTCCGGTCCTTCCAGTAGCGGGGCGGGTGTGGCTTGCGCTCCAGTTTCCTCTGGCCAAAGGCACGGCGGAGGGCGAAGAACGATCGCCACGCGGCGGCCACCTTCTTGAGCGTCTCCTGGGCCACGTCCGACGGCAGCGCTCTGTACGCCGAGTGCGAGACGAACTCGCGGCACAGGGCCTCGTAGCCGGGAACGTGCCCACCCGTGACGAACGCCTGCCGGCAGCGGTAGTTGGCGCTGTTCCAAAGCGCGGCGGCGCGGTCAGCCACGGTGGCGAGGATCACGGTTTGAGGTCTTGTCGGCAGAAGAAGGAGAACGCTTGTTCGCTTCATGGGTCCATTATACCACAAAACTGGAAAAGCGGAACGTTGCCCTTCCTCCCCGGAATAAATTCCAAGGGCTTCCGGGCGGCGGACTCTTGGGGTGAAGACCTTCTCGGCCATCGCCCGGATGGAGACCGCCCCGCTGCCGGCGTCGTGGCTCGAGGTGATGCCCAGCTCCAGGTAGCGCCGGCCGGTGACCAGGAGGGCGTGGCGAACCTCCTCATAGGTCGGGGCCACGGCTTCGGCCGTGCTGTTCCGGGCGTCGACGGTGAGGACCGAGCCGTTCAGGAAGACCGCGTCGGCTTTGCCGAATCCCACGTCAGCTCTGGTGCCCGTGGCCCCCACCTCCCGTCTTCCCCGCCACCAGTGGTCCGTACCAGTAGGGCTGCAACCGGCGCAGGTGTTCCTTCTGGCGGACCATGGAGTCATCAGCGATATCAAGCCGCAGGGCGGCCGCATCGTCCCGGCCGGAGGCCAGGTGGACTTCGGCCCCGGGCTGCTTGCGCACGAGGTGCCCATAGATGGCGCTGCCGGGCCCGGGCCCGACCCGGTTGGCCACGGCCACGTAGGTGCTGTTGCTGGTGGCGCGTTCTTCCCAGAGGTAGTCGTCCTCGGGGCGGGCCAGGTCGGCGGCCACGCAGATGAGGTCGGCACCGCCCTTGGCCAGACAGCGGGCGGCCTCGGGGACGTAGAGGTCGCGGCCGAGGAGTAGCCCGACCCGTCCAAAGGGTAGGTCGAAGACGGGCAGGCCGAGATCGCCGAGGGCCCAGGCCTCCCCGGGGGCCACGTGGAGCCCACGATACCGGCCGACCAGGCCGCCCGGGCCGACGAGGACGGCGGATCGGTAGACCCGCTCGCTCTGCGTCTCCTCGGCCCCGTAGACGATGTGCGTCCCGCGAGCGGCGGCCAGGCGGCCGACCGCCTCGGAGAACGGGCCGGGGATGGGCTCCGCCGGCACGAGGCCGGTCAGGTCGGGAAAGACGGCCAGACGGTGCGGCCCGGGCGAGCCGCCCTGCCCCGCCGCGCCGGGCGGGCCAGCCCCGTCGAAGCCCACCGCGTCGAGGGCCGCGGCCATCGCCGCCGGGACGTCGGCCGGCCGGCCGAACTGGACCACGGCCACCTCGGCCTCGCCGGTGGGCAGCCCGCCCATGGTGTGTTTGTAGTACCAGAGGTACGAGTTGATGACCAGTCGGTGGTAGGCCTCGGGGCGGCGGATGGCCAGACGGTCGCCCACCCCGTCGAGCCGCTTGTCCCGCGCGCGGGCCAAGGAGACGCGGCCGAAGACGACCCCATCGCCGGTGACCTGGGCTCCGAGGACCTCGCCCTCGGGCCCGATGACGCAGCTCCCGCCGGCGAACTTGACCCCCCGTTCGGTCCCCCAGCGGTCGGCCGAGATGAGGTAGACGCCGTTCTCCAGACACCGTGCCCGCCACTCGAGGCTGGGCGCGGGTCCAAGCCAGTTGGTCGGGAAGGCCAGAACGTCCGCGCCGGCGAGGGCCTCGAGCCGCGCGGTCTCGAAGTAGGCGGCGTCCATGCAGATGATCAGGCCGATGCGGCCGAGTTCGGTGTCGATGACGACCGGCCCGAGGTCCCCGTCGCGGGCCCAGACCGTCTCGTTGATGAAGGACTGCATCTTGCGGTAGCGCCCGAGGACGTCACCGTTGGGTCCGATGAGGACAGCGGCGTTGTAGTAGAAGTCGGTGGCCGGGTCGACCTCGGGGAAGCCGTAGACGATGTGCATCCCGTGCCGGCGGGCCAGCTCGCCGAAGAAGCGCGTGGTCGGGCCGGGGACCGGCTCGACCAGCCCGGCGATCTCCTCGCGCCCGCTGAAGACGTAGCCCGTGGTGGCCATCTCCGGCAGGACGCACAGCTTGGCGCCACCCCGGGCGGCCTCGCCGACCAGGGCCGCCAGGCGGGCGAGGTTGCCCGCCTTGTCGAGGATGGTCGGCGCAAACTGAACCGCCGCCACAAGGTAGTCCGTGGCGGCGTTGGCGTTTGTCCTGCTCATCGTCGAACCCCTCCCATCGGCAGCTAGTTCGGCGGCACGACGACCGTATCCTGCCGAGCGGCCGCGGCTCGCGTGGGCGCATGTCTCGCGTTGAGCAGGGAGAAACTTCCGGCGAGGGGGCGACGAGGGTGGGGCCCGATTGAACCGGTCGAGTAAGAAAAACTCCGATAGCCGCCAGTCAAAGCGCTCGACGCATGGCCGCGGTGAGGTGCGCCGGGAGCGCCTCTTCGGCCTGACCTTCATCGCCGTGGCGACGGCCGGAATGGCCATCTTTATCTGGCTTAATTATCTCAGTGTGCGTTCACTCGGCGATTCTCCGTCTCCGTTAGCTGTCTTGGGGAAGCAGGCCTGGCAACGTGCCGGCTGCGTGGAGTGCCACACCATCTTCGGCAACGGCGGGTACAACGCCCCCGACCTCACCCGGGTGACCGACCGGCGCAGCGACAAGGAGATCACCGACTGGTTGACGACCGGCCCGGTCATCCGGCCGACGACGAAGACGGCCCACGTGGCCGTCGCCCCCGCGGACGCGGAGTCCATCCTCGAATTCCTCAAGTACATCGCCACAGTTCCGAACATGTGGGACGGCCAACCCGGCAAGCCCAAGGGGGCGGGACGATGAAGGCCCAGCGACCCGATGGGGCGTCCATGTCGGACATCGACCGTTCGGCCCGCGTTGCCGTGCCATACGCCCTGGCTGTCTTGGCCCTCCTGTCCTTCCAGGTCGTCGCGGCCAACGTCGGCGCGATCCATCTCGTCCTCCCCAACCTGAACATCCCGATCCCCTTCGAGAGTGGCCGGGCGACCCACCTCAACCTGGCCGTCTTCTGGCCGATGCTGGGCCTGATGGGGGCGACCTACTACTTCCTGGCCCACGACCTGCAGACCACGCTTTGGAGCCGCCGCCTCGCCGCCGTTCAGTTCTGGGTGATCATCGCCGCCCTCCTCGCCATCTATGCCTCCCTCCTGCTGGGTTACACCGAGGGGCGCGAGTATCTCGAGTCACCCTGGCCATTCAAGCTCCTGATCGTCCTCGGGTTCCTCCTCTTCACCGTCAACATCGTCGGGACCCTGGCCAAACGCCCCGGCCAGGCCCTCAAACCGGTGCCCCTCATCGTCGCCTTCTCCGTCCCCGTCTCCGGGCTGCTCCTCCTGGCGGCCACCTTCTCTTACCATAACCCCTCCGTCGACGAGATGGTCCGCTTCTGGATCGTCCACCTCTGGGAGGAGGGCTCCCTGGACATCCTGGCCTCGGTGGCCATCGTCGCCCTCCTGGCCCGGTCGAAGGGCGTCCCGGGCCGCACCATCGAGGGCTGGCTCCTGGTCGAGGCGGCCCTGGTCATCTTCAGCGGGGCCCTGGCCACCGGCCACCACTACTACTGGATCGGCCTGCCCGCCTTCTGGATAACCATCGGCGCCGTCTTCAGCTTCGTCCAGGTCGTCCCCATTGGAATGCTCGTCTACATCTCGTTCCGGACGGCGCGCGGGATGGGCCGGGGCAGGCGGTCCGGTGAAGGCCGGTCGTCCGGCGGTAGCCCCCGCCATTCGGACTGGGGACTCTCGCGGGCGACCTACTTCATCCTCTCCGCCGTGATCTGGAACATCACCGGGGCCGGGGTCATCGGCCTGGTCATGACCATCCCACCGGTGAACCGTTACATTCACGGGACCTACGTCACCTCGGGCCACGCCCACCTGGCCCTGGGCGGGTTCTTTGGCTTCCTCGTCCTGGGGCTTGTCCTCTACATCCTCGACCGCTACCGGCCCACCGACGCGGCCGGGCGCCGCGACGTCGACCTCTCCCTGTGGCTCCTGAACGCCGGGATGGGCCTGATGGGCCTGTCCCTCCTGACCGCGGGCGCCCTGGAGGTCTATCGCCTGCGGGTCCTCGCCCGGGAGTTCATGTGGGTCCAGTCGACCCTGCGGCCGTTCCTGGCCCTGCGATCGCTCGGCGGCCTGATCTTCGGCCTGGGCGGGCTGCTCTTTGCCTGGGGTACGGCCCGGCCCTGGGTCTGGGCCAACGCCCCCGGCTTCGCCCGGCCGGCCCTCAAGCCGCTCTTCAGGAAGTCCTCGTTACAGAAGCCGCCAGAAGCCGAGGCACAGTAGGACGACGCCGGGAATGAAGCCGGCCACCCGCCGTTCGACGAGGGCCGCTGAACGGGCGGCGGCCCGCGAGGCGATGAAGAGCCCGGCGGTGAGGCAGGCGAAGCCGGCCGCGGCCACCAGGAACGGCGTCCAGACGGGCAGCCAGCCGGCCAGAGCCGCGCCGAAGCCGGCCCCGGCCGAGTCCAACGCCAGGGTCAGGCCGAGGACGACGGCCTCGGGCTGGGTGATGGTCCCGGAGCGGTCGATGTCGGCCGCCATCGGGTCGCGGAGGATCTTGATGACCAAACCGGCCGACCGCACGTAGAGCGAGGCCACTTCGACCCGACCGTCGGCGCCGGGGTGGCCGTTGACGGCCGCCCGCTCGGCCCAGGCCTGGACGACGACCCAGATGCCCAGGGCGACCAACACCAGCGACCCAGCCACCCGGGCCAGGTGGGCCGCTGCCATCGTCGACACCAGGCGCCCGAGGGCCATGGCCACGGCGAAGACGGCTCCCGAGGTCAGGCTGATGAGGCTGATCGAGGCGACCGGCACGCGCAGGCGACGCAGGCCATAGGCCGTGCCCACCCCCAAGCTGTCGAGGCTGAGGGCGAAGGCCAGGATGATTGACGAGACTGGGAACATCCGCTCTCCTCCGAAAGGCCCACCGGGCGTTAGGGTACCTCGTTAATATATGGGCGGAAAGCCCGGGGTGTGAGCAAGGACCTGCTCGCCGGGGTGGGACGTCCCACCTGTCGGAGCAGGTCCTTGGTCTTCTTCCAGAGGATGGATTCGAGCGCTCAGCCTTTCTCGCCCGTGGTGACGGCGCCCGGCGCCTGCTCCTCGGGCCGCAGCAGGCCCATCCGCGTCCACTTGGTCATCAACCCGCCGATGCGACCGGTCTCAGCCGCCGTCAGGTTGCCCCAGCCGCCCTGACGGACCTTCTCGAGGAGACCGAGTTCATCGGCGACCCGCTTCTTCAGCCGGTCCTGCGGGGTCTCCGGCTTCTCCTTCTTGGGCCTCGGCGACCTCGGCTTGGCCTTGGCGGCCATCGCCTTGGAGGCCACCTTGGGGACCGCCGTCTTGGCGACCGTCTTCACCTCGGCTGTGTTCTGTCCAGCGATACCGACCATTTGGAAACACCCCCCTCTTGCGGGTTAATATCCCCGCTCGGAACCGGGTTATTCCGGCCCAGGCTCGGTCGCGGCTCCGAAGGCGGCAAAGCCCGCCGGACCCTCCGGCGGGCTTGTATTCTTATGGCTATGAAGGCCGACGCACGCCGGTCGGCCGGCGGGGGTCAACCCGCTTGTTCCGGTTGTTCCGGCCGCTGTCCCTAGCTCGACTCGCGCAGGGCGACGTTGATCTCGATGGCCCCGCTGGAGACCTCGACCGGGATGACCAGCCGCTGGATGCTCACGGTGGAGATGATGGCCCCGCGCCCGACGATGACCATCGGCGGGGTGACGCGGCAGGAGAAGCCGGCCTTCTCGAGTTCGACCGAGGCCCGCCCGGTGATGACGTTCCCCAGCTCGGCAATGGCGCTCTCGACGATGCGGTCGAAGATGGGCACGGTCTGTCCGGTCATCGCCGAGACGATGTTCTTCGCCGTACGCTCGGACATGCCGTATAGGACGACGCCCTGGACCTGGCCGACGACGCCGATCATGACCGTGACCTCTTCCGCCGTGAAGGCGGATGACTGGATGGATAGCTCGCCCTTCTTGATCTCGCTCTTGACCTCCGCCAGGAGGACGTCATAAGCGGCCTTGACGAAGGGGTTGATGAACTCTACTCGCATTCTCCCCGTCCCTTTCTTGGCCAGATCCAGTACGAATGGGTTGGCGTATTCCATGTTGCTCATCGGGCGCGCTCCTCCTCACGCTTGGCCGGAGTCGACGATGAGGGTCGTCTGGTGCTCCGGCAACGACAGGTTGACATCTCTGAACTGCCCGGTCGCGGCGCCCGACGGATCGGTGAAGAGCCGGACCACCGGCCGCGTGACCACCCCGTCCCGGACCTCGACGATCACCCCACGCTCCCCGGTCGATAGGGTGACCAGCGTGCCGACGGGATAGGGGGCCACTCGCTGGGCGAACTCCTGGGTCAAGTCAAAATCGAAATCGAACCCGGCGCTCGAGACGACGTAGTCCATCGCCCGTTGGGGCGTGAACCGCTCGCGGTGCGGCCGGTCACTGAGGAAGGCGGAGTAGACGTCGACGATGGCCATCAGCCTGGCCAGCGGGTAGATGTCCTTGAGCTTCAGCCCCTTGGGGTAACCGTTGCCGCTGGCCCGCTCGTGGTGCTGCAGGACGACCACCTTGGTGAAGGCGCTGAGGGCCGGCGTCTCCTCGATGAGCCTGAGGCCTTCCTGCGGGTGCCGGTGGACGACCTGGCGTTCCTCCGGGCTGAGCGGCTCCGGCTTATGCCGGAGGTCGGGGGGCACCGCGGCCATTCCCAGGTCGTGGAGCAGGCAGCCCAAACCGAGGTCGAAGACTTTCGGGGCGAAGTTACCGTGCCGGGCGACGTCCATGGCCAGGACGGTCACCGAGAGCGAGTGGGCGACTAGATAATCCACGCCCTCGATGTCGGCGATCGGGCTGGTGACCCGGTCCCGCTGCTCCGCCAGGTCGTCCTGGATATCCTTGACGACCTGCGAGACCTTATTGTAGAGCGGCCCCAGGCCGCCCCTGAGGGTCCCGGCCGCGGCCCGGTCGAAGAGGTCCTTCAGGACCTCGACGGCGAAGGCCTTGGTGGCCTCGGAGATGGGGTCGTGGACCTCCACTTCGGGGATGCTCGGGTCGTCGATGAACACGTCGCGCACGCCGGTCTCGCCGAGCCGTCGCAGGTGACCCTCGTTGAGTTGCGTCCCGATGGGAATGACGAGGGTGCCCCGCTGGTTGTAGACCGGCCGGGCTAGGCAGGAACCGGCCTGGACCTCGGCGATGTTTATCCGTCTGATCATCGTTTCTGCGGCCTCCTGAGTCTTATCAGGCCGCCCGCTTGCGGTAGAAGAACGGGGCCACGCTCTCGAAGCCGAGCTCGTGGGCCTTGAAGATGCTCTCCGCCCCGCCAACGAACAGGATGCCTGAAGGCTTTAGGCTCTCGCTGAACTTCCGGTAAAGCTCATCCTTGGCTGGTTCGGTGAAGTAGATGACGACGTTGCGGCAGAGGATGAGGTCGAACCCGCTCGGGAAGGTCGGGGCCAGGAGGTCGTGGACGGCGAAGTCCACCCGCCGGTGGAACCGTTCGGCGATGGTCCATTCGTCGTTGCCGGTGCGGGTGAAGTATTGCTCCCGCCGCGCCGGGTCGACGTTACGGATCTCGTAGCCGCGGTAGACGCCGGCTTTCGCCTTGCGCAGGGCGTCCTCGTCGATGTCGGTGGCCCAGATGGTGTGGCCGTTGGGCGCGCCGAGCTCCTCGAGGATGATGGCCAGGGAGTAGGGCTCGGAACCGTTCGAGCAGCCGGCGCTCCAGATTCGCAGCCGCTGCCCGCGGGCCACGGCCGGCTTCAGGATACGTTCTCGGAGCTCGTCGAACTTGTCGGTGTTGCGGAAGAAGTCGGAGACGTTGATGGTCAGGAAGTCCTTGAACTCCTGGAGCCGCCGGGCGTCGTGTTCGAGCAGGCAGACCAGGGAGACGAACCCGTCGACCCCGACCCGACCCATGAACGACCTGAGCCGGCGTTCCATCTGGGGGCGCTTGTATGAGGCCAGGTGCACACCGGTCAGGGCTTCCACCTGCCGGCAGAAGTATTCGTACTCAGCTTCCAACGGCTCTCTTCCCTCCCTCTTCCCGGCCCGGCGGCGGGATCTGTTCGACTGACTGGTTGACCGCCACGGCCACCTCTTCAAGCGGGACGACCAGATCGGCGTTGCCCATCTCGACGACGGCCCGGGGCATCCCGTATACCACGCAGCTGGCCTCGTCCTGGACGATGGTCCGGCCGCCGGCCCGTTTGAGAGCGGCCATGCCCTTGGCCCCGTCGAAGCCCATCCCGGTCAGGATGACCCCGACGCAGCGCTTGCCGAAGGCCTCGACGGCCGACTCCAGGGTCACATCCACGCTGGGCCTGACCCCGTGCTGCGGTGGGTCCTGGTTGAGGGCCACCGCTCGGTCGGGGGTCACGGTCAGGTGGTAGCCGCCCGGGGCGAGAAGGGCGACGCCATCGGTTAGCGGTTCACCATCCACGGCCTCCCGGACCGTCACCGCGGACAGCTCGTTGAGCCGCTCGGCCAGGCTCTTGGTGAAACCCGCCGGCATGTGCTGGATGATGAGGAAGGCCGTGCCCCTGGCCGGGATGAGGTCGGGGACCACGGTGTGCAGGGCCCCGGGGCCCCCGGTGGAGCTGCCGATGACCACCAGACGGTCGACCGGCGACCCGGCCCGACCCTTGACGGGGCGCGGGGCGGGTCCGTCATCGGGGCGCCGAACCGGCTCGCCGGCCAGCGCCGACCAGCTCTTGTCGCGCGGTCGGAGGTGCCCGTGGACGGACCGCCGCAGGCTGGCCAGGCTGACCCGGGTGGCCAGCTTGACCTTACCGATGAGTTCCTGGCGGACCTTGGCCATGTCCAGCGAGATGGTCCCCGATGGTTTGCCGACGAAGTCGACGGCTCCGAGGGAGAGGGCCCGGATGGTCGTCTCGGCGCCGTCCTGCGTCAGGCTCGAGACCATGACCACCGGCACGGGGCACTCGGTCATGATCCGTTCGAGGGCGGCGAGTCCGTCCATCCTCGGCATCTCCACGTCCATCGTGACCACGCTGGGCTTGTCCCGCTTGATGCGGTCCAGGGCCTCAAGCCCGTCCCGGGCCGTCCCGATGACCTCGATGTCCGGGTCGGCCGCCAGAAGGTCGCTGATCACCTTGCGCATGAAGGCCGAATCGTCGACGACCAGCGCCCGCAGGCGTTCCGTCACGACGGTCACCCGGCGAACTTCTTGACCGTGGCCAGGATCTTGTCCGGCTGGAACGGCTTGACGATGAAGTCCTTGGCGCCGGCCTTGAGCGCCTCGAGGACCATCGTCTGCTGCCCGAGGGCGCTGCACATGACGATTTTCGCCCCGGGATCGCGCTGCCGGATCTCCTTGACGGCGGCGATGCCGTCCATGACCGGCATGGTGATGTCCATGAGGACGATGTCAGGCTTGAGGGCCTCGTACTTGGACACGGCGACCTGCCCGTTCTCGGCCTCGGCGACCTCGTACCCATTCTCCGTCAAGAGCTTGGCGCTCCTCATCCGCATGAAATCGGCGTCATCGACCAGTAGAACCTTTGGCAACTGGAGCCATCCCCTTTCGCGACTCGGCCGCGGACGCGGCCTTACAGGATCTTCTCACCGCGACCGATGGTGGAGACCACGACCCGGCCGTCATGGATGTGGAGCCGTAGGGTCCGCCCGTGCGCCCCGCCGACGTCATGAGTCGCCAGGACCAACCCGCAGCGGGCCAGGGACTTCCTCACGGCGTTGATGTTGCGCTCGCCGATGTCCCAGTGGTGGCCGTTCAGGGGCAGGGCCAGGAGCTGTGCCCCGCCGGCCATCTTGACGACCATCCGCCCGCGTTTCCCCCCGGACCGTTCGAGTTCGGCGGCCAGGCGGTCGACGGCGGTGTCGGCGTACTTGGCGCCCCCGTCATCCGCGCTGTTCGAGGGGCGTTCCGGCAGGACCACGTGGGCCATGCCGCCGGCTCCGACCTCCGGGTCATAGAGGGTCAGGCCTATGCACGACCCCAACCCGTAGGCCACGAGGGTCGTCTCCGGGTCGACGGAGACGCTGAATTCTCCAAGGCCTATCGAGACGATTCGATCGGACATTTGGCTCGGGCTCCCAGGTGATTGATGATTGTTGCGAGGGCCTCCGGGCTTGGCAGCAGGAACAGATGGCCGTTGACGGCCTCGCCTTCCTGCCCGAAGACCGTTTCGATGACCATTGCTTCGTCGCCGACCGGTCCCAGCTCGGCGAGGGCGGCGCTGAGGATGGCCCCAGCCATGTCCACGACGAGGACCGGGATCGACGGCCTGATGGCCAGACCGGTGTGGTCCGAGAGGGCGTTCAGCAGCGAGGAACAGGTGACGTTGCCGACCTCGCTGAGGGCCGAACGGCTCATGAAGTCGAATTCCAGGGACTCGGGGTCCCCCGGGGCCTTCTCGAGGAGGTAACCGACGAGTTTATGGGCGCTGCGCAGGTCGAAGCACAGGATCATGTGGGCGCTGATGTCGCCGGAGATGCCCAGGTAGGCGGCGGCGACGGTGGTCTCCGGCCCGCCGGCCAACCCCGGGACGTCGCGCACGGGGACGACCTTGATCGCCGGGGTGCCCATCCCGATCTCCCGGCCGACCATGGTCGAGAGGGACTGCCCGGCCCGTAGGATGCCCTCCGAGACGGCCTTCCGGGCCCCGCGGTATTGGGCTCTGGTGATGACGATGGACTTGCTCATGGTGCCTCCTCCAGGCCCGCGGGCCTTCTCGCCGGGACCTCGTCCGAACTCAACTGACCAATCCCATCCGGCCCAGGTTGGCGTCGGGCTTCACCAGGCTGCCGACGTCGATGATCAGGGCCACGTCGCCCTCGCCGAGGATGGTCGCCCCGGACAGGCCCTGGATGTTGCCGATGAACCCGCCGAGGCTCTTGATGACCACTTCCTGCTCGCCGACGAGCCCGTCGACGACCAGACCGAGGCGCTGCGCGTTGCTGTTGACGACGACGACGTAGCCGACCGTCTCGTTGCCCGTCTCGGGCATCCCGAAGACCCGGGCCAGCCGGACCAGCGGGAGCACCGAGTCGCGGACGATGATGGCCTCCTTGCGCTTGATCGTCTTGACCATCTGCGGGGTCAGGCGAAGGGTCTCCGAGACCGAGGTCAGCGGGATGGCGAAGACGCTCTGGTCCAGCGAGACCAGGAGGGCCCGGACGATGGCCAGGGTCAGAGGCAGCTTGATGCGGGTCTCGGTGCCGTGTCCGGGGACGGTGTGCAGTTCGATCGAGCCATTCAGGCGCTCGATGTTCTTGCGGACCACGTCCATCCCGACGCCGCGTCCGGAGACCTCGGTCACCGTCTGGGCGGTCGACAGGCCGGACAGGAAGATGAGGTCCATGGCCTGCTTGTCGCTGAGGCGGCGGGCCTGCGCCTCGGTCAGGAAGCCCTTGCGGACCGCCGAGGCCTTGACCTTTTCGACGTCGATGCCCTTCCCGTCGTCGCTGACGGTGATGATGATGTGGCTCTCGGAATGCTCAGCCTTCAGGCGGATCGTGCCGATTTTCGGTTTGCCGCCCGCCTTACGGTCGGCCGTAGACTCGATGCCGTGGTCGACCGAGTTCCGGAGGAGGTGCATGATGGGGTCGCCGATCTCCTCGATGACCGACCGGTCGAGCTCGGTCTCCTGACCCTCGACGACGAAATCGATCTCCTTGCCGGCCTTCAGGGCCAGGTCCCGGATCATCCGCGGGAACTTCTTGAAGAGGTTCTCGATGGGGAGCATGCGGGCTTTCATTATCTCTTCCTGGAGCTGCGTGGTGACCCGGCCGATGTGGGCCGAGGTCCGGCCGAGGTCGTCGGTCACCTCGGAGGTCCCCTGGGCCTGGTCGGCCCGGTTGAGGATCTGGGCCAGATGGGTCCGGTCGATGACCAGCTCGCCGACGAGGTTCATCAGGTTGTCGAGCAGGTTGACATCGACTCGGACGGTGGTCGCGCTCTTCTTGGTCTGCGCGCCTTCCCGGGCTTCGCCCTGGGGGGCCGTCCCGCCGGCCTGGGCCCCGCCGACCCGGCCCTCGGCGGTCCGGGGTCCACCCTGCGCCGCCTGGGCCACCGATACCTCGACCCGGGTGACGTCGCCGATGCCCTTGACGGTCGTCTCGAGCTGGGCTCTGTCCTCCATGGTTAGGAGGTAGGCGGTCAGCTCGTGGCCGACCTTCTCGGCCTCGATGTCCTCGCTGCTGGGGACGCTATTGAGGACCTGTCCGGCCTCGCCCAGGGCCAGGAGGACCTGGTAGGCGCGGACTGAGGTCATCAGACACTCCGGGTCGAAGGTGACCCGGCAGATGGCGCCCTGAGCACCCTCGGCCATGCCGGCCGCCAGGCGGGCCCGTTCCTCGTCGGAGAGCTGCGTGACGAACTCCCGGGCGACGTCGACGGCCCCCTGGCCGCCCGCCTCCGCTCCCGTGGGGGCCGGAGCCGTCGGACCCGTGGCCGGGCCGGCGTCCGTCATCAGCCTGGCCAGGAGCGGCTCCAGGTCGACCTTGGTCTCCCGGCCGTCGGCGATGTCGTCCTTCATCCCCCGGAGCACGTCGAGGCACTCGAGGAGCAGGTTGACCACGTCCGTGCTGGGGCTGAGCTTCTTCTTGCGGACCTTGTCGAGGACGTTCTCCATGCTATGGGTCAGCCGGGCCATCGGCTGGTGGCCGAGGGTGGCCGATGAACCCTTCAGGGTGTGGGCCGCCCGAAAGATCTCCTGGAGCAGCTCGGCGTCTTCGCCGGCCTTCTCCAGCTTGACCACGTCGCCTTCAAGCAGTTGGAGCTGCTCTTCGGCCTCTTCGAGGAAGACTTTCAGGTCTTCCGGGGTGATTTCCAGGTTGGCTGTCATAGCTTGCCCTTTTCCTCCCGTCACTGCCCACTCACCGACCCGCGCCCGGCCCCGTCCGGGGCCCCGGGCGCCCCGCCCTCAGGCTCTAGACGGCCTTCTCGGCGGCCTGCAGGAACCGCTTGTCCTTCAACGCGCCCTTCTCCTGGCGGTTCAACGCCCGCTCCAGGTCGAGCAGGATGACGAGCCGGTCACCCAGCTTGGCCACCCCACGAAGATAGTCGGAGTCGATGCCGGCGATGAACGGCGAGGGCGGTTCGACGGTCGACCGTGGGATGGGCAAGACCTCGGAGACCGCGTCAACGACGACGCCGATGGTGTTCCCCTCGACCTCGACGACGACGATGACGGTGGACCTGGTGTGGTCCTGCGGGGGGAGTCCAAACCGCTTCCGGAGGTCGATCACCGGGATGACCCGTCCGCGCAGGTTGATGATCCCCTCGACGAACTCCGGCGCCCTGGGCACCTGGGTGATCTTGGTCATGGGGTTGATGTCCTGCACCTTGTTGATATCGACGCCGTAGGCCTCTCCGCCCAGCTGGAAGACGACGAACTTGTCCTCGGTGGCCACCTGCTGCTGCTCGTTCTGCATTTTTTTCGGCAACCTCCTTAGGGCCGACCCTCCGGCCGGCGCGCCCCGCGGGCCCGGGCATCCCGGGGCCGTGTATGGGCCTACTATCATAGTCGGAGAATCGGGGGTCCGACTTTAGCGGTTTTTCCCCTTCCGAGCAGGGATTTGAGTCGCCAAGGCGGTCCCCCGGCAAAGGAAAAGCCCTGCTCCGCAGGGGAGCAGGGCCGTTCCTCAGAGTAAAACCCCACGGGGCCGGCCCGGATGGCCTATTCCCCGTTGACCATGATGCTGTCAGACCAGAGGATGGTGTCAGACCACAGGATCGTATCCGACCAGAGGATCGTGTCGGCCCAGAGGATCGTGTCGGCCCAGAGGATGGTATCCGACCAGAGGATCGTGTCTGACCAGAGGATGGTGTCCGACCAGAGGATGGTCGAAGCATCGATGGTCCGGACGGTGCCCGTCGACGGGCTGCTGTAGGAAATCATGTTGCTGGTGTCGACAAGGGTCGAGTTGACCGCGGCCAGCGCGTTCAGTTCGCCCGAGCCCTCGGCGGTCGCCGGCACGGCTGGATTGTCGAGGGCGGAGCTCTTCAGCCGGTTCTTGACCTCGTTCGGGGTCAGGCGCGGGTCCTTTTGCAGCATCAGGGCGACCGTCCCGGCGACCACGGGGGTCGACACGGACGTCCCCGAGAGGGTGAAGTAGTTGTCGTCGATGGCGTTCTGCGGGTAGGTCCGGGCCAGATAGGAGTCCGGGACCCGGAGAGAGGTGACCTTGTTGCCGGGGGCCACGAGGTCGGGCTTGTTGAAGCCCTCGAAGGGCGTCGGCCCGCGGCTGGAGTAAGTGTCCACGGTGTCGTCGGCGGTGACCGCCGTGCGGTGGTCATTGATGGCCCCGACCGTGATGGCCATCGGGGAGATACCCGGGGTGGTGATGGTTTTCTCACCCGGGCCGGCGTTGCCGGCGGCGACGACGACCACGATGCCGGCGTTCCAGGCCTTTTGGACCACGTTGACCAGGAGGTCGAACATGGCCGGCTCATCGGCCTTGGCGCCCAGGGAGAGGACCATGACTCGGATGTTGTAGTCGGACCGGTGCTCGATGGTCCACTGGATGCCGGCGATGACCTTGGACATCCGGGCCTGGCCGGTCTGATCGAGGACCTTCACCCCGATGAGCTTGGCCCCGGGGGCCACGCCCTTGAAGGTGCCGGCGGCCGAGGGCACCGAACCGTCCGCGGCGACGACGCCGGCGACGAAGGTCCCGTGACCGTTGTCGTCATAGGCGGCCGTTCGGCCGTTGATGAAATCCTTGAAGGCGACGATGCGGCCATTCAGGTCCGGGTGCGGGTAGATGCCGCTATCGAGAATGGCCACGCCGACCCCGGAGCCGGTGTAGCCGGGCGCGCCGGTCCAGACCTGACTGGCGCCGACGGCCTGGTCGACGATGTCCATCGACGCCTGGACCCTGGCGTCATACTGGATCCGGTTGACCAGGGGGTTGTTGGCCAGGGCCCTGATGGCCGCGGCCGGCAGCATGACGGCGTGTCCGTTGATGGCGGACAGGTAATCGTCGTGTCCCCCATCCTTTTTCGCCTCTGCCTCGATCACCCCGTTCAGGCTCTGCGGACCCTCGATGATCACCGGCACCGACGCGGTGCTGGTGTCCAGGATCCTCGCCAGATTCCGTGAGTACTTCTCGTGCTTCGCCGATCCGGCCACGGCCCCGGTGGGGAAGGCCATGCTGAGGACCATGGCCGCCAAGACCAGGACGGCGATCATCGACCAACGTCTGCTATGCATCGGGTGTTCCTCCTTAGGGGTCATAACAGGGACAGTAATCTGACCATGAACTTGCGCCACAACTGACTCAGGTTCATCCGGTAGCCACCTCCGAATCATGGGCGCCGGCCCACTCGTCGGTGATCAATCGGACGAAGATCTCGACGATGTCTGGGTCGAAATGCTTGCCGGCGCAGCGCTTTAGTTCCTGCACGGCCGAAGACGGGCTGCGCTTGCCGCGGTACGGCCGGTTGTTGGTCATCGCCTCGTAGGCGTCGGCCACGGCGATGATCCTCGCGCCGAGCGGGATCCGCAGGCCGCTGAGACCGCTGGGATAGCCGGTCCCGTCGAACCGTTCCTGGTGATGGTAGACCAGGGGCACCAGGTCCCGGAGGAAGTCGACTCGCTCCAGGATCTGCGCGCCGATCTGCGGGTGCTGCTTCATGATGTCGTACTCGACCGGGCTCAGCGGCCCCTCCTTGCGCAGGATGAGCTCGTTGATCCCGACCTTGCCGATATCGTGGAGAAGAGCGGCCCGCTGGATGTTACGGACTTCCTCGTCAGGTAGCCCCATGGCCGTGGCGAGCTTGACCGAGTAATGCTCGACGCGGCACGAATGCCCGTAGGTGTACGGGTCCTTGGCGTTGACCAGATAGGACAGGGCTCTGATCGTATCGAGGTAGGCGGTGTTGAGCATCCCCAGGTAGGACTCGGGGTTCAGGCCGCGGGTGACGCCCAGGCCGACCGGGACCTCTTCCTGGGAGCGCAGAGCGGTGATGACCGAGACGCGGTTGCGTCCGAGTTCCTTGGCGTGGTACGCGGCCCGGTCGGCGAGGTCGATGAGCTCCTTCTTGCTCGACGCGTCCAACGGGTAGGTGGCCACGCCGACGCTGACGGTGGTGCTGATCTGGGCCTCCGCGCCGACGTTGAAGCGGTGGTCGGCGATGGTCCAACGGAGCTTTTCCGCGATCTCCTCGGCCGTCGCGGAGTCGGCCCCCGGCAGGACGATGGCGAACTCGTCGCCGCCGTAGCGGCAGACGATGTCGGTCCCGCGGATGGACCCGCGGATGACCTCGGCCATCTCCTTCAGGAACTCGTCGCCGACCGGGTGGCCGTAACTGTCATTGACCACCTTGAAGTAGTCGACGTCGATGAGGAGCATGGACAGCTGGTAGGACTGCCCCTGGGCCCTCAGCAGCTCCTGGTCCAGGGCCTCCTGGAAGTGGCGGTGGTTGTAGAGACCGGTGATGCCGTCGGTCACCGCCATCTGCTCGGTGGATTCGTAGAGCTTGGCGTTGGCGATGGCCGCCGCGGCCTGGGAGGCGAAGATGGAGAGGACGTCCTCCTGCTGTTCCAGGGATTCCTTCGAACAGGCCATGCCCATCACGCCGAGGGTCTGGCCCTTGACGACGAGGGGCACGAAGACGATGGCGTCCTCAGTGGTCCGGTTCTCACGGTAGTTCTTCAGGCTGATGACCTTGTCGATCGGCGAGAGCGTGTAGACCCTCTGGGTCCTGGCCGTATGCAGAGCCGCCTCGAGGCAGGCTTCCCGGTCCAGATAGGCCGGGCCCTCACTCTGCTCGAAGCCGCGGACGATCTCGAAGCTGACTCGGTTGGTCTCCTCTTGGATCAGCATCAAGAACCCGATGGAGTAGCCGATGGTCTTGGCGCTGAGGTCGATGATCAGGTCCAGGATCTCATGGAGGTTCAGGGTGGAACCGATGGCCGTGGCCGTCTGGTGCAGGGCCGAGAGTTCGCTGATGCGCTTGTTGAGCTCGAAGTTCTGCCGTTCGATGGTCGCCGCGTGCTCCTTCAGCTTGGTCATGCTGACCTCGACTTCTTTGGTCTTCTCCGTATAGAGCTGGAAGGAGTAGCGGGCCATCAGCAGAGGCAGGAGGAAGACGGCCACCCCGAGCAGCCCGGTGACCCGGTAGACCTGCGCGAAGGCCGCCCCGAAGGGGGTCAGCAGCAGGTAGTTGGGGGCCAGCCAGCGGTAGTTCTCGAACCAGATCCGGACCGCCGATTCCTTGCGGGACAATCCGATGACGAAGCTGACGAAGAAGCTGTTGCTGACGAAGTAGACCAGCGGAGTGGCGAGGAAGCGGACCCCCAGAAGGGTCCAACCGGCCAGGTGAGCGCCGGCCACGTCGTACACGAGACCGGCCAGGAAGCCCGAGAGGGCCACCGACCCCGTGTTGAATAGAAGCTTCTGCGTCTTAAGCCGTTTCGGGTAGAGGGAGCCGGCCAGGGCACTGGCCATCGCGATCCAGGTCCCCCCCGCGGCCCCGAAGAGCATGATGGCCGCGAAGGTCAGGGCGAACCCGACGTTGATGGAACTGTTCTTGGCCAGTGACACTGGCATCAGGGCGATGATACCGGCGGCGACAAAGAAGAACCCGGCCCCAAGCACATCTCTTACCGGCGTGGTGAACGCCGTGAAGACAAGGGCCGCGGCGCCGCTGACGACCATCGCGTTGATATAGACCTTTAGAAACCGCTCTCTAGTCATGCGTTCTTGGCCAACCTTCCCTTCTTCGGGAGGTGAGAACAATAAAGCCCGCCATGGCCAGTGCCCGGCGAGCTCCTAGGAGAGCAGCTTCCGGCAACTCGGCCGTCGTAACCGGGGTTACCCGGTTTTAGACCCGTAGTTTTGCGTCCCCGCCTTTCAGCGGGTTTGCCCTTTTCGGAAACAACTTCTCGGTTCTGTCCGCAGATCGATGCTCACTGCGGATAGCCCGGTTCTCTTGGCCACCCTCCTTTCGTATGTTGTCGAACTCGTGGTGCTTGATCTTTACGCTCTTTGACTCGCTCCCGGCGCGGGTCGGCTCTGCCCGTTCCAGAGCTGGTCTTGGGCCTCACCCCCATATATAAGCAAGACCCGTGCCAAGTCCACGGGCGCCCCGGCGGCGCCTTGTAACCCCAGCTATATTGGGGTGTCCCGGAGCCGGCTCCGGCCCGCCCGCCGGCCCGGGGTCGTCCGGGGCCTGGACACATCCGCCCGCCGCGCCCGCCGAAACCCCTTCTACCATGGTCTTGGGGGCCAAAACGAAGGACTGTCCGGAAGCCGGACAGTCCGCTGAACCGACATTATTTGTCGACTCTTGTCGAACTAGTCGTCCCCGACGGCGTCCGTGGCGACTTCCCGTTCGGGGTCGTGCCCGAGCCCGTAGCGCTCGAGCTTCTCGTAGAAACTCGACCGGGGCAGGCCGAGCAGCCTGGAGCTTTTCGCCCGATTGCCGCCGGTGGCCCGGAGGGCCTCGGCGATCATCTCCCGCTCGACCTCTTCGACCACCTTGTCCAGGGTCTTCTGGCCGACCCCCCGGGGCACCCGGGCCAGTTGCTGGATGTGGGGCGGCAGGTGCTCCGGCTTTATCTCGGGAGCGTCCTCCATGGAGAAGACGGTCCGCAGGGTGTTCTGGAGTTCGCGGATGTTCCCCGGCCAGCTGTAGCGGGTCAGGAGGTCCATCGCCTCGGGGGTCAGGGCCTTCGGGGTGAGGCCGGCGTAACGCCGGTTGTAACGGTCCATGATGATCGCCGCCAGGATGGGGGTGTCCTGGGGACGGTCCCGCAGCGGGGGCAGGTGGACCCGGAGGACGTTCAGGCGGTAGTAGAGATCCTTTCGGAAGCGCCCCGTCTCGGCCATGGCCGCCAGGTTCTTGTTGGTGGCGGCGATGACCCGGACGTCCACCCGCACCGGGGCGGTCGCCCCGATCTTCTCGATCTCGCCCTCCTGGAGGACCCGCAGGAGCTTGGCCTGCAGGGCCGGGGCGAGGTCGCCGACCTCGTCGAGGAAGATGGTCCCCTGATGGGCCAGCTCGAACTTGCCGGGCTTGCCGCCCTTGCGGGCCCCGGTGAAGGCTCCGGATGCGTAGCCGAAGACCTCCGCCTCCATCAGGCTTTCGGGAATGGCGGCGCAGTTCACGGCGACGAAGGGCCGGGCCGCCCGCGGGCTCATCTGGTGGATGGCCCGGGCAAACAGGTCTTTCCCGGTGCCGCTCTCGCCGGTCAGGAGGACCGTCAGGTCGGTCGCCGCCGCCCGTTGGGCGAGCTGCTTGGCCTTCATTATCTCCTTCGACTGCCCGTGGATGGTCACCAGGGCGTCGTCGGAGTGGTCCTCGCCGTCGGGGCCGGACCGGGGAACGCAACCGGCCTGGCCGGAGTTAATCTCTTCGAGGACCTGCCGGATGTCCCGGCCGGCGAGGTTCTCCGGGGACACCCCGCGCCGTTTGGCGAACTCACCGTCGGCCCTCAGGATGTGCCCCGCGGTGTCGACGATGGACACGCCGACACCAGCCCCTGGAGGCAGCGAGTCGGCCATCGCCGACAGGTTGACCGCCGTCTCCAGGCGCCGGATGTAGGCCTTGAGATCGTCCACGTTCCGCAGCCCGAATTCGACCAGGAAGCGGGCCATCTCAGCTTGCTGGCGGGCGGAGGCCCCGGCTGCAAATGCCGCGGGGCCCCCGCTCAAAGCATCTCTTGAGGTCGTTGCCAAGGTCAGCCCCTCCTACCTGACCTCGTCTATGAACCGCGCGGTCGGCTGCGGAGCCGTGTTGGCCTTCCGGTATGCCCTTCCGGTGGCCCGCCCGCGCTGCACTTCGCCGAGTCCCTGACGGACGAGGCTCAACCGCCGGCTGATGGCCGCCTGGCTGAGGCGGTCGGCGGCCATCGTCTCGCGGATGAGGCCGGCCAGTTCCGCGCCCGCCTTGGGCGGCAGCGAGCCCTCGGCCAGCTGCGGCCCGAGCTCGCGGATCCGCCCGAAGACCCGGTCGCGTCGCTCGAGCAGTCCGAGCAGACCGGCCAGGTCGTCGGCGGCGGCCGCCGCGGGGGTCTCCCGGCTTATCGCCAGGAGTTCGCGGTACTGTGCGGTTGTCTCACGCAGGGTCTCGGACAGAGTCAAGGGAGATCCTCCCCCCGAACTGATTCCAGGCTTCAACCGCTGACATTGGCCAGGCTCACCGGCCGGCCCGAGGTGGCGTTCAGGACGCTGGCTTCTTTCCAGGCGCTCCGGAGGTCCCTGAGGTGTCCCAGGACCTCCTCCACGCCCGCCTCGTCCTGCTTGAGGTTGGCTTCGATGAGCCGGCGGTTGAAGTACTCGTATAGGGCGAACAGGCTCTTGGCCACCTCGCCGACGCTCAGGTCAAGACTCCCCTGGAGCTCGGTGATGATCGCCTGGGCCTTCACGAAGTACCGGTTGGCCTCCTCGCGGCGCTTGCCCACGATGGCCGCCCGGGCGCCGCTCAGGGCGCCGATGGCCGCGTCGTACAGCATGACCAGCAGCCTTTCGGGGCTGGCGGTCTCGATCTGCGTGCTGCGGTACTGCTCGTAAGGGTTTGTGAACATCGTCGTCCGACACCCCGTTATCTTGAGGAGATGTCCCGCCTGCCCGGCCGGACAAGGCCCAACCGGCCTTCGCTCAGCTTGGCTGGCTTAGCTGGCTTAGCTGTTGGGCCATGTAGCTGCCTTGCGACTTCATCTTCTCGAGGGCCTTCTCCAGGGCCGTGAACTGGGCCCGCAGGGTCTCCTCGTGTTTGGTCAGCCGTTTCTCCATCCGGTTGATCTGGTCGTCGATCCGGCTGACCTGGCGGCTGACCCCGTCCTGCCGGCTCGGGATGACCCCGCCGGACTTGGTGTAGCCGTTGGCCAGGTCGTAGGTCCGCACCGCGGCGCCGTAGTTCTTCTGGTAGGCCTCGACCTCGAGGACCCGGGCGAACTGGTCGGTCGCGTTGGTGGCCGTGATGGCCAGGCGGACCGCCGTCGTTGACACCGGGGAGAAGGTCGAAATCACCGCGCCCAACGTGTTACCGGTCACGGTGGCGGCGTCCTTCCAGGTGGCCGTGGCGCTGTCAAAGTACTGGACTTTGTAGTCCTTGATCCCGTATGCGGCGGCGGGGTTGGTGGCCGAATCGAGGGTGAAGACCCGCACCTCGTCGACTGTCTGGGTGGTCGGGAAGTTTATCGTCAGGTACTCGGTGGTCGTCCCGTTAAGGGCCATGCCGCCCATCCAGCCGCCGCCCGGGGTCCCGAAGCGGGCCGCCGTGGTGTCGCCGTTGGTCACGTCCGCGGCCGCGTAGCTGCCCGGCTGGGTGGAACTGGCGGTGACGGTGGTCAGGTTGGTCGCCGTAGGCAGGGCCACGTTGACCCGCTGGGCGCCAAAGAGCTTGGCCACCCCGTCGCGGTTGGAGTTCAGCATGTCGCGGAGCTTCTGGGCGTCGAAGGTGAGCTTGCCGGCCTTGCCGTCGGGGCTGCCGTAGACCCCGGTGCTCACGCCGACCTGGGCCAGGTTGTTGAGGGTGGCCGGGAGGCCGGGGACGGCCGCGGTGGCCGACTGCCGCAGAGACGACTGCAGTTGGTACACCCCGGCGTCGCCGAAGAGCGCCCCACCGACCTTCTTGTCCTTGTCGTAGCTGGTCTTGTCGGCAATGAAGTCCATCAACGAATTATACTGGTCGACGTAAGCCTGGACGGCCGAGACGGCTTTCTCCGTGTCGTTCTTGACCTCCAGGTTGACCGAGAGCGGCGAAAGGGCCGTGCCGGCCTTCTTGAGGTTGAGGGTCAGGCCCGGCACGACGTCGGTGACCGTGTTGGTGCTGCGGCTGACGCTGATGCCGTTGATGGTGAACTGGGCATCCTGGGCGGCTTGGATGGTGTTGGCCACACCGCCGGCGAGGAGGCCCAGGTTGGTCAGGGCCGAGTTGTTGTCGACGAAGGCGATCTGGGTCGCGCCGGACTGGCTCTTGGTCAGGACGAGCCGATAGTTGGTCGCGTCGACCTGGACCACGCCGGCCTGCACGCCGATGTTCGGGGTGGCGTTGATCTTGTCACGGATGGAGTTCAGGGTGTCGGTGGCCGCGATGGTGACGGTCTGACCGTTGATCGTCGGCGTTCCGGAGTAACCCAGGCTGGCGTTGGGGTTGGTGTAGTTGCCCGAAGCGACCACGTGGGCCTGGGCCAGTTGGGCGACTTTGAGGGCGTAGGTGCCGAGGGCGGCGGAGGTGGAAGCGGTGGCCGAGGCGACGGTCTCGTCGGTCGAGCTGACCGTCCGGCTATAGAAGCTGTACGCCTGCTTGAGGTCATAGGCCTTGTTCTGCAGGTTGTAGAGCCGCGTGTTGATGTCCCGCCAGGCGTCGGCCTGGGCCTGTAGCTTGGTTTTCTTGCCCTGCAGGTCGATGATGGGTTTCCGCTCGATGGCCATCAACTGGTTGATGAGGCTGTCCGTGTCGAGGCCCGAGATCAACCCACCGATGGACAGACCAGCCATGACTGACTCACCCCTGATGCAACGGACTTCAGACCTTGCGGTTCAGGAAGAGGCCGATGGCCTCGCGGATCCGGGCCTCGCCGTCGAGGACTTCCTTAGGAGGAATCTCCCGGATGACCTCGCCGGTGCCACTATTGACGACCTTGACCATCAACCGCCCGGACGCGTCGTGGAGGACGAAGCTGATCTTCTCGTTGGCCACGGTGGCGGCGCGGTTGACGTTCTCCAGGGCCCGTTCGAGCTCGGCCCGGGAGGGCTCCCGGGTGTCCCGCTCTTCCGGCGTCTCCGCCGGACGCGGGTGTAGCAGGGGCACGAACTCGGCCTGGGCGGTCCTGGCGGCGTACGAGTTCGGCTCTTTTATGGGCGAAGGATGGATTCCGGAAATCGACATAGGTCTCACCATCCTGGTGTTCCCGTGGGAATAGTCCCCGCCTGCCCGGGGGGTTCCCCGCCCTAGGCGCCGGGGCCGACCGGACTTCGGCCGGCCCCGGGCCGGTGGGCTGTCGCGGCTCACGCCGCTGGCGTTACTTCAGGAGCTGGAGGACCGCCTGCGGCTTCATGTTGGCCTGGGCCATCATGGCCGTGCCGGCCTGCATCAGGATCTGGCTCCGAGTGAAGCTGGCCATCTCCTGCGCCATGTCGACGTCGCGGATGCGCGATTCGGCGGCGGTCATGTTCTCAGAGGCGGTGCCCAGGTTGGCGATGGTGTACTCAAGGCGGTTCTGAACGGCACCGATCTTGGACCGCTCAGACGAGACCTTGGTCACGGCCGAGTCGATGGTGGCGAGGGCCGCCGCGGCGTTGTCCTTGGTCGTCACGTTCAGGCCGTTGACGCCGATGGACGAGGCGGTGACGCTGTTGATCGAGACCGAGACCGTCTGGTCCTTGTTGGCCCCGATCTGGAGGGTCAGGGCGTTGGACGCGCCGACGGTGATGCTGGCGCCGGCCGCGGCCTTGAGGTCGAAGGAGAGGCCCTTGGCCGTGCCCGAGGTCACGGTGACCCGGTTCCCGATGGCGGAGTAGGTGGTCGCGCCGGCCAGGGTGACCGTGGCGTCGGCGCCGGTGGAAGTGGCGGCTACGCCGGCCAGGGCGCCGGTCGCGGAGGCCGAGAACTTGGCGGTCGAACCCACCGACAGGGTCTGGAAGGTGATCCCCTGGGTGGCGGTGAACGTCGCCTGCACGCCGGTGGTGCTTGTCTTGGCGTTGACGGCATCGAGGACCTCCTGGACGGTGTTGGTGTTCGAGAAGTTGAAGGTCTCGCCGGCGATGGTGACCGTCCCGCCGGTACCGCCGAGGGCGGTCGTGGATGCGGCGAAGGTGGCCGTGGTCACGGTCGAAGCCTTGGTCGCCAGGGTGGCCGCGGTAAGGGCGTAGGTTCCGGCGACGGTGTCGCCCGAAGCCTCGAGCGCGCCGACGTTGTCGTTGGTGGCGGTGACGATGGTGCCGGCGCCGCCGTTGAGGAGTTTCTTCGTGTTGAACTCGGTGGTCGTCGCGATCCGGTCGATTTCCGAGGTCAACTGGTCGAATTCCTTCTGGATCTCCTGCCGGTCACTGGTGGTCAGCGTGTCGCTGGCGGCCTGGACGGCCAGCTCCCGCATACGCTGCAGGATACCGTGGGATTCGTTGAGGGCACCTTCAGCCGTCTGGATCAAGCTGATGGCGTCCTGCGCGTTCCGCTGGGCCTGGTTGATGCCACGGATCTGGGAGCGCATCTTCTCGGAAATGGCCAGCCCGGCGGCGTCGTCGGCGGCCCGGTTGATCCGGACACCGCTGGACAGACGTTCGAGAGACTTGTTCAGGCTCTCATCCGTCCGGGTCAGGTTCCGCCACGCGTTCAACGCGGCGATGTTCTGGTTGATCCTCATTGACTCGTTCATCCTCCTTGATGGTTTCGGGCTTCCTTGCCCTTGCCCCACTCCACCCTGGACCTCGGCTTTTGGCGCGCCCGGCCGGAAGCGCGTTCGGCCTCGGACCCTGAGCTTCGTGGGGACCGGAAGACCTCTTTATTGGCCTTCCACCTTCTATATCGAAGAAAAGGGGGCAATCCTTTAGTGATTGCTCCCCACTTTCTTCACCTTGTTTGCTGGGCCACGGAACCCGCGGCAGAGGGCGTTTTCTCCCCCGCGCTACCTGGAACTCGTTTTTCCGTGCCCCGTGAAAACCAAAACCCGGGCGGCTTCGGCCGCCCGGGCGAATGGTCTCTTCGCAGCTCTATTTGCGGCCCTTCCGGACCAGTTCGTCGAGGCTCTCCAGATCGGCCACGTGCGGCTTGGCGGCCGCCCGGTTCTCCCGCTGGATCTCCTCGTAGACCTCGCGCCGGTGCACGCTGACGTGGCTCGGCGCGGATATCCCCAGCTTGACCTGGTCTCCCTTGACGTCGACCACGGTGACCTCGATATCGTCACCGATGATGATGCTCTCTTTGAGCTTCCTCGTCAGAACGAGCATTTCTTCCCAGCCCTCCCTGGCTCTCGGTGAATCCCCCAACCCGCCCCGGGGCACCCCAGGCCCGGCAACCGGTCTCGGTGATCCGTCAGCTACTTCGAGACGGCCACCGAGAGCAGCGGCTGGTCTTCTCCCCCACCAGCCCTGGCGGGGCGCCGCTTCGGCGCGGAGCCGCCGAGCAGCTTATGTCTTAGGCCGTACCCCTTGGTGTTGACGATGACTTGCCTGGCCCGCTTGGTCTCCACGTTGACCACGATCGGGGCCTTGAGGTTGGCGGTCATCTCGCGCGGGTCGTCGGGGACGACCACGATGGCGAAGACGGCGGCCTCCTCCGGCCGGCGCAGTTCCAGCGAGCGGCGGTCCTCCTCGGTCAGTTCGAGGTGGTAGCCGGCGAAGAACTCGGCCGGGACGATGACCACGAAGGCCAATCGCCGGTCTTCGACGGACTGCAGCCACATGAAGGTCGACTGCTCGTCCCGCTCGATGAGGACGAACTTTCGCAGGCCTTCAAAACCGGGTAACCCTTCGTCAAAGGAGATGATTCTTCCTTCCTCGATCTCCAATTGGCCGAAGCGCTGAGTGTCAACAAGCATCTCCGTCACCCCTTATGTCACCTCAGGAAATCGACCAGGGTCGTCTTGATCAGCTGGGCGGTCGTGGCCAGCGTGGTGTCCCTGGCGTTCTCCAGTATCTTCAGGTTCATGACCACCTCGACGATGTCGGCGTTCTGCTCCTTGTCGAGGAGGTCGGAGAAGTTGGTCTTGGCGTCCAACAGCCGGTCCTTGGTCTGGTCGAGGCGGTGGACGCGGGCGCCGATCTCCGCCCGTTGGGCCAGCATGTTGTCGTGGATCGCGGCCAGGTCCGTCGTGAGCTGGCCGGACAGGGCGGCCACGTCGCCGGAGTTGATGGCGTCGCGGACCTTGGTCATGGTAGTGAAGACGTCATCGACGGCGCCGGCCGGCGGCCCGAAGACCTTGTCGCCGGTGAGGTTGATGGCGACGGTCTGGCCGAAGCCGATCTCCCGCTTGATGTCGCTGGCGTTGCCATTGTAGGTGACCACGCCGGCGGCTTCGGTGTAGGGTTGGGTGAGCGTCTTCGTCCCACCGAAGAGGTAGCGGTTGCCGTACATCGAGTTGGCCTGGGCCAGCAGCTGATTGTAGAGCTCCTGGACGTTCTTGGCCAGGGCGTCGCGGGCCCCCGCCGGCAGCGAGCCGTTAGCTCCCTGGACGCTGAGGGTCTGCGCGTCGGCGACGATCTGCTCGACGCTGTCAAGAGCGGCCTCCGTGGTCTGCAACCAGCCCTGGCCGTCATCGAGGTTCCGGGCGTACTGGTCGCTCTCCATCAGGGCCGTCTTCAGGTGGAGGATCTTGATGGCCGAGTTGGGGTCGTCGGAGGGCACGGTGACCCGCTTGCCGCTGGACATCTCCCGCTGGAGCAGATCGGTCCGCTGGGAGTTCTCGCTCAGGTTGAAGAGGATGTTTCGGGCCAGCTGATTCGTGGTTATCCGCATCTTAGTTCACCTCACCGCGCCGCTCAGCGACCGAGCCGGTTGATCAGAGTGTCGAGCATGTCGTCGGTCACCGAGATCAGCTTGGCCGCCGCCTGGTAGGCGTACTGGTAACGCATCATGTTGACCATCTCTTCGTCCAGGGACACCCCCGAGAAGGCGTCGCGCTGGTTCTCGATCTGTTTGGCCAGAAGGCCCTGGCCGTCGGCCATCCGGGTGGTCTCCCCCGTCTCCAGGCCGACCTTGCCGATGAGGGCCCGGAAGTAGTCGTCAGGGCTGAATCCGCCGAGGTAGACCGCGTCGGGTTGGCTCTTGACGGCGGCCATCTTCAGGGCGTTGGAGCCGTCGCCCGGGTTATCCGGGGTCGGGCTGCCATTGTTCGCCGCGGCGGCGATGTCGGCCAGGGTCATGGCCGGGTTGACCTCGACGTTGGCGGCGTTGATGGGCCCGCCACCCTGGGCGGTGAAGAAGTCCGGCGGCGGCGGGGTCGTCCCCGGCAGGCCGTAACCCGTCGTCTGGATGGCGTTGATCGAGGTGGCCAGGGACGCCGCGGTGTTGTCCAGCTGGCCGAGGTAGTCATCGACGAGGCTGTCGCGGACGGTCAGAAGGCCGTTCAGTTCGCCCGACTTGAGCTGGGCCGGGGTGGGCGGAGTGGTCGGCCAGGACAGGGCGGCGTAGTTGTGGTTGGCCGGATCATTGGTGATCTGGATGGCGCTGTAGCCGAACGGGCTGGCGACGGCCATGCCGTTGACGAAGACCGAGATGGCCCCGTTCTGTTCCGGCTGGATGGTCACGTCGACATACTTGGACAGCTTCTCGAGAAGGGCGTCGCGCTTGTCGAGGAGGTCGTTGGGCTTGTCGCCGACCGCGGTGACGTTGGCGATCTCCCCGTTGACCTGCGCGATCTCCTTGGCGATGTCGTTGATCTCGGATACCCTGGCCCGGATCACGCTATCGATGTTGTCCCGGAGGTCGGTGAGCTGGCGATAGGTCGTCCGGAAGGCGCTCGCCAGGTTCTCCCCGGCCTGCTGGACGGCGGACCGGACGGACGGCGACTCGGGGTTGTTGGCCAGGTCCTGCAGGGACTGCCAGAAAGCGTCCATGACGCTGTGGAGCCCTGACTCGGATGGCTCGTTGAAGATTATCTCCACTTCCTGGAGGGCGTCGCGGCGCGCCTCCATGTCCCCGATGGTGTTCTGGACGTCGCGCATCTGGGCGTCCAGGAAGGCGTCCCGGACGCGGCTGATGTCGGAGACAGAAACGCCCGTACCCACCTGCCCGGCTCCGACGGAACGGGAGAGCGTGGGCACGGTATACGGGGCGGTCGGAAGCATCGCCATCACCTGCCGGGAGTATCCCGGGGTGTTGGCGTTGGCGATGTTGTGCGCGGTCACCTGCAACGCGGTCTGCTGAGCCTCGAGGGCGCGACGGGCCGTTTCCAGGCCCATGAACGAAGACCTCATCCGTGAGCACCTACCTTCGGGACCATCCCTTGTCCCGGTTTCTCGAAGCGGTCCTTGGCCGGCTGGCCCGGACCCGGACCTGATCGTCTAGATTTGCTTGTCCAGTTTCAGCGGGGCGTCGTCGACGGCGGCCTTGCCCGCCGGCCCGTAGGCCGCGCCGACCTGTCGGCTCCTGGCCAGGAGCCCGACGGTCAGCCGGACCTGGGCCAGGGATTGCTCGATGAGGCGGCCGTTGGCCTCGTTCTTCACGGCCAGGTCGCCGATGGCCTTGAGAAGCTCGCCCTGTCGTTCCTGAAGCCGCGCCGACCACGGCTCCCCGACAGCCTCGGTGAGACTGACAAGCGTCCGCTCGCCGTCCTTCAGGCCAAGCTCGTCGGCCAGCTCGGTGGCCATGGTCTGCCTGGTCTCCTCGACCCGGCCGGCCTTCCAGAGGAGGGCCTCCTCGGCCCGGACGACCTCGTCGAGAGCCTCCAGATCACCGGCCACCAGAGCTGCCTTTTTCTTTTCCGACAGGTCAACCAAGGCCCGGTAGACGTCGGCCTCCTGGTCGAGGACGGCCGTCATCCGGTCCACTTGTTCCTGAATCACCCGACCCACCTTCTCACGGGGATGACTTGAGAGCAGGCCTCTAGCGCACGCGGTCGCCCAGGATCCGGCCGAGCAGCTTCTCGGCGATGTCCTCGGACTTCGGTTTGTAGGCGCCTTCGGCGACCTGCTTCTTCAGCTCCTCGACCTTGTCCGTGCGGACCTCGGGGAGCTTGGAGATGACCTCCTTGACCTTGCGGGCCTCCCGGGCCTGATCGGAGACGGTGACCTTGTCCACCGGGCCGTTCTCTTTGACGGCCTCTCTGTTCTTGGACGTGGTCTCGCTCCCGACCTTCTCCGGCGCCCGCTGAGAGTAGGTCTTCAGCAGGTCCTGGATCTGCTTCTGGGAGATCTTCATCGGGAACCCTCCTTAAGAGTCAGCCCAAACACCCTTCCACTGAGATTATCGGACTGAAGATGCCGAGCTTGTGGGGCTGTGGCTGGCCATCGCGGCCGACCACGGTCGGGTCCGCTCAGTTCTTCGCCGGTTATCTCCCTCTGATAGCTTGGGACTAGCTCTTACCCTTCTTGATGAGGTCCGCGACGTGCATCCGGTCCTGGTCGCTGCGGTCGGGCCGGTCGCCCGGGCCCTCCAGGTGAAGCTCCTGGCGAAGTTTCTTGGCGCACTCCGGGCAGAACCGCCCGGCGACGATGGGCTTGCCGCAGCGTTCGCACTCCAACCAGGGTGCCTCCTGGGCGGCCACGATGCGGCCTTCCCGGAGGAACTTCAGGATGCGCTCGGGTTTGACCCCGGTGGCCTCGGACGTCTCCTCGAGGCTCGCCCGCGGGTTGTCCTTGAGGAAGGCCCGCAGGGCGTCATATTCCTTCTCCTCCTGAGCCAGGCAGGCGGCGCAGAGGTTCCTACCCGTGTAGGCGAAGAGAGACCCACACCGCGGGCAGTTCCGGAGCTCCATAGACATCCACCTCGCCCCCTCTCAGCCCACTTTCACCGGACTCCGGCGTCCTTGTCCTTGAGGTAGTCGTAAAGGAGGTCGCCCAGGCCCAGGCCGCCCATCTTGGCGACCTCGCCGGCCAGGGTCTCAGTGGCCATGGCGGCGTACACCTTCCCGCCGGCCGGCCCCGTCTCGCCCTGAGCCTCGTCGGCCGACGCGTCCCAGGCGGTCCCGCCACCTCCGAAGGTGCCGGACTGCTTGAGGAGTTCATTGAGGAAGAAGGACTCGAACTCCCGGCAAAGGCCTTTGAGCCTGTCTTCTTCCGCGGCCGCCGGGCCGGACCGAGCGGCGGCCGCGCCGCCGAGGCCGTTCCCCGCCTGTATCTTCGACGGAAGCTGGGTGGATACCTTGCCGATGGGCGTCAGACCGTTCACCTATGGTTCCTCCTCAGTGGATCAGCGGCGCAGGCCGTTGGCGATGGCCATCATGAGGTCGGCGTTCTGGATGACCTTGGCGCTCATCTCGTAGGCCCGCTGGGCCTGCATCAAGCCGACCATCTCGTCGAGGGTCGAGACGTTGGAGGCCTCGAGGAACCCTTGGCGGATGCGGGTGGCCGCGTTTCCCGAGCCGGCCGCGCCGGCCTGGGCCGCGTTGTCCGGAGCGGCATCGCCGGAGGCTTCGGTGGCCCGGAAGAGGTTGTGCCCGACAGCGTCCAGGCCGCCCGGGTTGGCGAACCGGAAGAGGCTTATCCGCCCGAGCCGGCTGGGCGTCTGTTGGCCGTCGACCGCGGCGGTGATGCTCCCGTCGCCGGCGATGGTGACGTTCTTGGCACCGGCCGGAAGGGGCGCCGCCCCGTCGATGACGACCTGGTCACCACCGGCCGTGACCAGGTTCCCGGCGCCGTCGAAGCTGAAGTGGCCGTCCCGGGTGTAGTAGGTCTCGCCGACGGCCCCGGTGACCGCGAAGTATCCCTCGCCGTCGAGGGCCAGGTCGGTCTCGAGCCCGGTGCTCTGGAGGGTACCCTGGTCCGTCAGGCGCTCCACGCCGATCGGCCGGATCCCCGTCCCCGCCAGCACGGTGACCGGTCCATAGGCCGGCTCCGCGGCCGCGCCCGTTCCCTCGGGCTCGTAGACGAGTTCCTGGAAGTTGACCCGGCCCCGCTTATACCCGGTGGTGTTGACGTTGGCCAGGTTGTTGGCGATGGCGTCGACCTTGAGCTGCTGGGCGGACATGGCCGCCGCGCCCAACCAGAGAGCGTTGATCATTCAGTCCGCCTCCTTATAACCGAGCGATCTCGTTGACCGCCCGATCGAGTGTCTCGTCCTGGGCCTGGATGGCCCTCTGGCCGGCTTCGTAGCTGCGGACCAGGGCCATCATCTCGGTGATGGCCTCGATCGGGTTGACGTTGGCCATCTCCAGGTAGCCCTGACGGACCTGGGGCGACTGGACGGCGGTCGGGGTGACCCCGGCCGGCGCGGTAAAGAGGGTCTGGCCGAGCTTGGTCAGGACCTGCCGGTCGGCGAAGTCGACCACCCTGAGGCGGCCGGCGGCCGTGCCGTCGACGGTGATGGAGCCGTCCTCGGCGATGACCACGTCGCGCCCGTTCAGTTGGAGCGGTCCGCTCTCTCCGAGGACGGGCAGCCCGTCGGCGGTGACCAGCGTCCCGTCGGCCGTGCGGCCGAGATGGCCCTGCCGCGTGTAGGCCTCGCCCGCGGCGCCTCCGGCCTTCCCCGGTGTCTGGACGACGAAGAAGCCGTCGCCGGAGAGGGCCAGGTCGAGCGGGACCCCGGTCTCCTGGACCGTCCCGGGCAGGAACGACACGCGCTGTTCGACGACCTGGACGCCGCCGCCGACCGACCCGACCTCGACCGGGCGCTGGCCCGGCTCGAGCCGGCTGAGGAGCATCGCCGGGAAGGCCCCGACGGACAGCCTGTCCTGGCGGTAACCGGAAGTCGTTATGTTGGCGAGGTTATTGGCCAGCACGTCGTTGCGTTGCGTTTCGGCCAGCATCCCTGCGGCCGAGGTGTAAAGCCCTCGAATCATTCCGAGCCCTCCTTGGCTCACCAGCCGCCGCCCTTGAGCAGCGCGGCAATGATGACTTCCAGTTTCTCTCCGGGAAGGAAGTGGTAGACCCCGGCTTTCAGGTCCAGGTCCGCCTTCATCTCCACGGCCTTGTCGACGAACTCCTTGGCGTTGCCGATGACCCCGCCCTTCTCGAGGATCTGGCCGATGATGTCGGCCGGCATCCGCGATGGGATGACCACGACGACCTCCTTGACCTCCGGTGGGGGCGCCGGCAGCTCCGGCGGTTCAGGCTGTTTGACCTCGGACGGGTAGACCATGCCCAGGGCCCTGGCCCCGGCCTCGAATTCGGCGGAGGTGGGGACCGGCGGGAAGACGGTCAGGGTCAACCCGGCCAGGATCAGCCCCAGCCCGAGGCCCAGGATGAGCGAGGCCCTTCCCTCGGCCGACATGGTCTCACCTCGCCTTCCGCAAACCCATGATCAGAGCGACTTCGCCCTTGGTCATCTTGACCTTGGCGGCGATCTCGTCGACCGGGAGCCCCTGGTCGGCCAGCCCGTAGACGACCGCGAAGCGGTTCTTCAGGTTGCCCTCGGGGTCGGTCCGGAGGTCGGACGGGGTCGCCCTGGGCGGGACCTGGCGGCCCATCGCGGCTGGCGCCGTGGCCGCCGTGGCCGCCGTGGCGACCGCGGCCGGCTCGGGCCGGGCCTCGCGGATGGCCGCCAGACGGTCTTCGGCCTTGCCCAACAGCAGCCGGAGCTCGTCGCTGCGCCGGTCGATCTCGCCCATGGCCCGTTCGGCGGCCTCCGCGAACTGGGCGGCCAGGTCCTGGATGGTGCGAGCGGCGGTCGTGTCCAGTCCGGCCAGCCCCCGCCGGCGGGCGCGCCCGCGCGCCCCGGCGATGATGCCGAGCCAGACCGAGCCGATGAGGGCCAGGAACCCGCCGGCCCACATGAAGATGTCCTTGACCTTGACCATCGTGGGGCCTCCCGGCTGGACTAGATGGTGATGTCCAGGCGCTTACCCTTGCCCGGACCGGGTTCGGGCTTCCGGTCCTGGGCCTGTTTCTCCTCGCGGCCGCCGGCGCCCGGCCGGCCTTCGCCGTCCGCCGCCTGCCTGCCGTCCCGACCGTTGTCAGCGTCCGGGTCGACGCGCGAGCCGCGACGGTCGGTGGCCGAGTTGACCTGCTGCTGGCGGCGCTCGACGCGTTTCTGGAACTGGGTCGCGAACTGCTGTTGCCGGTTGCCGGCCTCGCGGTCCTCGACCTGCTTGACCTTGGCGACCTCCGTCGACTTAGGGATGGCCGTTTGGAGGTCGACCGACTTGAGGGACACCCTAACCACCTTCTTAAAATCAGGCTTCGTCCTTCTAATCGAAGCCCGGAGGGCGGCCCGTTAATTTTCCGAGGGTCCGGTAACGGGCCGGGTCAGTAGGCGCCGATCGCAATCTCGCCGTGTTCGGCCAGGTAAAGGCTGCAACGGATGACCGGATCGGTGACCAGCATGGTCGAGTGGCCGATGGTCACCCGCACGCCGGGGTAGATGACTTCGAGGGCCCGGACCCGCCCGCGCTGTCGCTGCTCGAGGGATTTCTCGATCTCGGCCCGGCGGCTCGTCAGCTCCTCGCGCTTCCCGGTCAGCTGGAACTGGTTGCGGGTGAGCTTGAGGAGCAGGGCCCGCTTGTCGGTGGGCAGTTCGCCCTTCTCCTGCATGTCCTTGAGCAACTTGATGGCCTGCTGGGTGCGGATGAGGTCGGCCTCGGTCTCCCTCAGGGCGTTGGCCGTGGCCACCATCTCCTGATAGAGGATAGGGTCGACGCCCACTTCGATGTCGGTCGAGGTGGCGAAGGTTGAGCCGACGACCTTGGCCCCCACTTCCTCGAGGGCCTTGATCTGACCGCCGACGATGAGCCCCTTCTTGCCGCTCACCAGGACCTTGCGGCGAGCGCTGATGGTCGAGTGCATGACGGCTTCGCCGACGAGGATGTCACCGCCCGCGGTGACCTCGGCGCTCTCGATGAACTTCACGCTGACCGTGCCGCCGGCGCTGATCCGCCCCTTGCCGCGGCCCTGGATGCCGCCGCGGATGACGACGTTGCGGCCGGCCTCGATGGTGGCGCTGTCGACATGGCCCTCGATGGTCACGTCGTTCCCGGCCTTGATCGAGAAGCCATGGGCGACGCTGCCGCGGACGGTGACGCTGCCGATGAAGTCGATGTTGCCGGTGGAGAAATCGACGTCGCCCTTGACCTCATAGACCTGGAAGACGCTGAGACGTCCGTTCGAGGCCAGGACGGCCTGCCCGTCGGAGGTGGCCACCAGCTTGGCGCCGTTCTCGACGAGTTCGGTGTTGGTCCCGCCGAGGATGTTGACCGGGCGGCCCGGCTTGGCCTTGATGGGCTCGCCGGTGACGGTCTGGCCCGGTTCGCCGTCGGTCGCCGGGACGCGGGTGGCCAGGACCTGCCCAGCGACCACGTTCTCGACGATGGAGAGGTTGTAGAAGTCGACCCGCCCGTCCTCCATCTCGGCCGGACGGCCGGCGGCCCGGTCGGCGGCGAAGCCGTACTCGATGCGCCCGTTCTCCCCGTTGACGGGGTTCTTGCCGTTGGCGACGATGACCGGCAGGCGCGGCGACTCCAGCTCGATGGCCCGGCGGAGGGCCGGCTCGTCGATGCCGGCGACCACGCCGCGCTCCCGGAGGAGCCGCAGGGCGTCGTCGAAGGAGACCTTGCGGCCGCCGGACGGCCGGAAGACCACGATCTCGGCCTGCATCTTGTCGCGGGACACGGTGACCTCGGCCTTGCCGTCGACGATGATCTCCGGCTGGGCCGCGGCGACCCTGACCGGCTGCGAGGACTGGGCCTGGACGGCCCCCTCGACGGCGGCGGCGTCGACCCCCCGGACCTTGGCGTCGGCCAGGCCACGGGTGACCCCCTCGAGGGAGCACGGGCGACCAGACCCGGTCGGCGGGTTGACCACCAGGTAGATGCCATCCTCGCGGCTGAGGATGAGCCAGCTCCCGTCGCGGGAGTCGTCGGCCGCTTCGGCCTCCTTGGCGGCCTGCTCGGCCGCGGCGGCGGCCTTGGCCGACCGCGGGGTTATCCGCAGTCGGAAGCGCTTGTCGGCGTCCTCGGACGTCGGCCGCTTCTCGAGCACCTCGACCTCGATCTCCTTGGGCGAAACGCCCAGGGTCGCGCAGGCCTTGGCGATGCCGTCCTGCAATGAACGGGCTTCGATTTCAATAGCTTCCGGCTTGCTCATCGCCCAACCAACTTTCCATGGAGCGTGGGGGAACAGTTCCTTCTGCGTCCGGCCGCGGGGCCCGGGCTAGGAGACCAGGCGGCCCTTGAGCCGGCTCAGTCTCCCGCGCAGGCGGAGGATGGCCTTCGAATGGAGCTGCGAGATGCGGGATTGCGAGAGGTCCATGACCTGGCTTATCTCCTTGGCCGTCAACCCCTCGTAGTAGAACAGGGCGACCACCAGGCGTTCCTTCTCGGGGAGCTTGTCGATGGCCTCGGCCAGGACGGCCTTCTTCTCCTCGAAGACGACGAAGGTCTCTGGGTTGGGAGAGTTCTCGTCGACCAGGGTGTCGAGCGGCCGGACCAGTCCGTCGCCGGCCCCCTCGTTGGGCCACAGGTCATCCAGGGATAGAAGCGCCAGCGAGGAGACTTCCGCCAGGCGGTTCTGGAGCTGGTCGAGGGAGATCCCCAGGTGCTCGGCGACCTCATCGTCGGTCACCGACCGGCCGAACTTGGCTTCCAGGTCGCCGTAGGCGCGCTCCAGGTCACGGGCCTTCAGGCGAAGAGAGTGCGGCGCCCAGTCGAAGGCCCGCAGGCCGTCGAGGATGGCCCCCTTGATCCGGGCGATGGCGTAGGTCTCGAACTTCACCCCGCGCCCCGGGTCGAACTTCTCGATGGCGTCGATCAGTCCGAAGATGCCGTAGCTGATGAGGTCGTCGAGCTCGACGTTGGGGGGCATGCCCATGGCCAGGCGTCCGGCGATGTACTTGACCAGCGAGGCGTAGGTGAGGATGAGCTCCTCCCTGGCCTTCAGGTCCTTCCCCTTCTTATAGAGGGTCCAGAGTCTTTCGCGGTCGTCGGCGACGGCTGCCATCAACCGGCCACCTCCTTACCCGTTCCCGCGTTCAGCATCTCTTCAGCCGAGGTCCCCGGAAGGACCACGTTCAGGCGCCCGCCCCGGTCGTCCGGGGCGGCTGGGGCGTTCCTCACGGCCCCCCTGCTCACGGCCCCTTTGTCCGTCCCGCCCTTGACCTCCGCTGGCCCCGCTGTCCCGCCCGCCAACTCTGGGACGAGGTAGGTGGCGGCGACGGCGACGCCCTTGGTCAACAGGGCGAAGAGGACGAAGGCGAGGGCCGAACGGGTGAACATCTCCGTCTCGGTGACGCCCGCCCCACCGGCCAGGAGCGCCGACAGGCCGGCGGCCACAAGCCCGGCGAGAAGCGCCAGTCTTCCACTGCCCAAATCAGATGAGCCCCCTTCGCCGCAGGCGACGTTGCTCCTCGAAGATGAAGCTGATGATCGTGTCCATCTGGTGGTCGTCGATGTCGAGGAACCTCACGCCGGTCCAGTAATCGGTGTAGGTCCCCTTGTCCTCGGTGCGGATGACCCGGACGATCTCGCCCATCAGGTTGATCGTCTCTCGCGGCTTGAGCTGGACCTCCAGGTCGACGAGGGTGCCCGAGTCGAGCTTCTGGTCGAGGACGATCATCGAGCCGCCGCCCGAGAGGTCCTTCGTCCGGCCGCGGTAGACGGACATGTTCTTCTGCGCCGACAGCTCCGGTGAGGGGTCATCCGGCCGGGCCAGGATGGTGTAGAGGATCGGCAGGCTGATCTCCAGCCGGACATGGGTGCGGCGCTGCATCCGCTGGATGGTGTCGGGCCTGGCGACGACCCACATCGCGGTGACCCCGGCCTGCAGCCGGAGGATTTCCGACTCAAAGGAGTAGGCGGCCGCGTCCCCGGTGTAGTCGAGCCTGAGGAGCGCGCCGATGCCGGGCGTCAGGGCCGTGCCCTGGACCAGCGGGGCGGCGATGACCAGCCCGTCCTTGGCCTCCTCGATGAAGTGGGTACTGTACTTTCCGGCCTGGGGGCCGGCCAGGATCTCCACCATGACTTTCTGGTTGACTCTCAGATCTCTGTCTGTAGGCACTTCTTCCAAACCCTCCCGTCAGGAAGCCGTGCTGCTCGAAAAGGTGCGGACCAGCCGGCCGAAAAAGCCCCTGACCCCCTTGACTTCCGAGGTGGTCTTGGACACCGGCGCCCCGAGGAGCTTGTCGGCCAGGCGCTTCAGGCACCGGCTGGCCGGCGTGCCCGGGTAGGCCAGGAGGAACGGCTTCTGGCTCTTGACCGCCCGGGAAACATTGGGGTCGTCGAGGATGTAGCCGAGGACGTCCAGGCTGATGCCCAGGAAGCGCTGGCATACCTTGACCAGCCGGCTCTGGGCGGAGTGGAACTCCTCCTCGTCGCCGGCCCGGTTGATGAGGAGCTTGGGCCGCGCCGACGGGCTCTTCTTGACGATGGCCTTGATCGTCACGTAGGCGTCGGTCAGGGCGGTCGGCTCGGGGTTGGTGACGACGATGACCTCGTCGGCGGCCAGGACGAACGACAGGACGTTCTTGGACAGGCCGGCCCCCGTATCGAGGAGGATGATGTCGGCCATCTCCTCCATCGCCTCGAGGCTGGAGAGGAAGCGCGACAGGCGCGGGTTGTTGATGCTGATGAGCTCCTGGAAGCCGGAGCCCCCGGCGATGAGCTTGACCCCGGCCGGGCCCTCGACGACGATCTCCTCGATCGCCTTCTCGCCCTTGAGCACCTGGGACAGGCTGAACTGCGGGGTGACCCCGAGGACCACGTCGGCGTTGGCCAGGCCGAGGTCGGTATCGATGACCAGGACCCGCTTGCCCGCCTGGGCCATGGCGATGGCCAGGTTGGTCGTGACGTTGGTCTTGCCGACCCCACCCTTGCCGCTGGTGACGGCGATGACCCGGGCCCGGGTCGCACCCTTCTGCTTGGCCTCCTGCTTCATCTTCTCCGCCAGCAGGCGCAGGCGTTCCGCTTGATCAACCATTGTCGGACCCCCTCGTGAGCAGCCTGGCCAGCTTGGGCAGGTTGGCGAGTTCGATGTCCTCGGGGACGCTCTGGCCGGTGGTGAAGTACGACAGGCCCTTCTGGGTGGCCGCCGCCAGGTTGAGGATGATCCCGTAGGTCGAGGTCTCATCGAGCTTCGTGAACAGCAGCCGGTCGAAACCGGCGAAGCCGTAGTTCTTGACGATGTCCATGGCGTCGCGGTACTTGGTCGTGGCCGAGAGGACCAGGAAGGTCTCGTCCGGCCGGGCCGCCTGGAGAAAGCCCTTCAGCTCGGACATCTGCATGACGTTGCGGTGGCTGCGACCGGCGGTGTCGATGAGGATGACGTCGCGCTTGGCGTGCCGGAGGATGGCTTCCTTGAGTTCCTGCGGGGAGAAGACCACGTCGACCGGGACGCCGATAATCTGCCCGTAGGTCTTGAGCTGCTCGACGGCGGCGATGCGGTAGGTGTCACAGGTGATCAGGGCGACGTCCTTCCTCTCCAGGAGGGAGAAGTTGGCCGCCAGCTTGGCGATGGTCGTGGTCTTGCCGACCCCGGTCGGGCCGAGGAAGGCGACCACCCGGCGCCCGCCGCGGAAGTCGATCGGGCGTGGCTCGCCGGTCATCTCCCGGATGCACTCGGCCAGCTGGCCCTGGGGGTCGTCGCCGGCGGCGCCGGTCAGGCCGGGTTGGCTCAGGCGGAGGGCCACCTCGTGGGCCAACCGCGGGTTGACGTCCTGGGACAGGAGGGTGTCGTGGAGGGCCTTGACCCGCCCCGGCAGGTCCTGAGCGGCGGCCGGGGGCTCCATCTGGCGGAGCATGGTCGCCAGGATATCCTTCATCTTGGCCAGTTCGTTCTCGAGGGCCGAGGCCTCATGGGCCGGGTCGTGCTCGGCCACGGCCAGGCTGCCGACGACGGCCGGGGCGGCCGCGGCGGCCGTGGCGGGGGACGCGGCGGCGACGGGGGCCGGGACCTGGATTGGAGCCTGGCTTGGCCCCTGTAGCTGGGCCGGAGCCGCGGTCGCGGCCTTCGGGACGGCCTTCTTCTTCCGCCCGCCGGCCGGCGATGACCGGGGGGCCCTGGTAGACTTCGCCCTCGACTGGGCCGGGGCCTTCCCGACCGGGGCCACCGGCCGGGTCTCGATCTCGTCGTCGATGGCCGCGGTGACCTCGACGACCCCCTGGGTGAAAAGGCCCATCAGCCCGCCGGGCTTGACCCGCTTGGTCTGGAGGATGATGGCCTCTTGGCCCATCTCCCGCTTGACCAGGGCCATCGCTTCGGCCAGGGTGTTGGCCTGGTATTTTCGCACCTTCACTTAAGCGTTCACCGTCCCGACGGACTCCACTTCCACCCCGGAGTCCAGCTCGTTGTAGGAAAGGACGACCAGCTTCGGCAGGGCCTTCTCGATCAGGCGGCGGAAGTAGAGCCTGACGATGGGGGAACAGAGGACTATCGGTTGCCGCCCGAGGGCGGTCAGTCGTTCAGCCTGTTCGCGGAGGGAGCCATAGACCCGCTGGCTCACCTCGGGGTCCAGGGCCAGGTAGGAGCCCTGGTCGGTGCGCTGGACCGAGCGCAGGATGGTCTGCTCCAGTTCGGGGTCCAGGGTGACCACGTTGTTCGGACCCTTGTCCAGCCCGTACTGCCGGGTGATGGTCCGATAGAGGGCCTGGCGCGCGTACTCGGTCAGGACGTCGGGGTCCTTGGTCTGCCGAGCGTGGTCGGCCAGTGACTCGGTGATGGCGACCAGGTCCCGGATGGAGACCCCTTCCCGGAGGAGGTTCTGGAGGACCTTCTGGACCTCGCCCAGGGTCATCAGGTTCGGGATGAGTTCCTCGATGACCGCCGGGTGGTGCTGCTTGACCGCGTCGATGAGGGTCTGGACCTCCTGCCGCCCGAGGAGGTCGGGGGCGTGGCCCCGGACGGCCTCGGTCAGGTGGGTGGCCAGGACGGAACCCGGGTCGACGATGGTGTAGCCGAGGACCTCGGCCCGCTCGCGCTGCTCCTCGGTGATCCACAGGGCCGGTAGCCCGAAGGCCGGTTCGTGGGTCTGGATGCCCTCGATCTCCTCTTCGACGACCCCCGGGTTCATCGCCAGGAAGCGTCCGAGCATCAGCTCGCCCTGGGAGATCTGGATCCCGCGGAGCTTGATGACATAGTTGTTCGGGCGGAGCTGCATGTTGTCCATGATCCGGATGGGCGGGACGACGAGCCCCAGTTCCAGCGCCATCTGGCGGCGGATGGCGGCCACCCGCTCGGCCAGGTCGCCGTTCTGCGTCCGGTCGGCCAGCGGGATCAGCCCGTAGCCGAGCTCGATCTCCAGCGGGTCGATCTGCAGAAGGGTGAGGACGTTCTCTGGGCGCTTGTCCGCCTCGACCGCCTCGGCCTTGGCCTTCTCCTCGGCCTCGGCCGCGTCGGTCTTGATCGCCCGCCGCATGTAGGTGCCGAGCCAGTAGGTCAGGATGGCCAGGGCGAAGAACGGGATCTTCGGCAGGCCGGGGACGAGCCCCAGGAGGCCGAGGACGCCGCCGGCGATCTGGAGCACCCGCGGCTGCGCCAGGAGCTGAGCCACGAGGTCGTGGCCCATGGCCGCATCGGAAGCGGCGCGGGTGACGATCATGCCGGTGGCCGTCGAGACCAGGAGGGCGGGGATCTGGGTGATGAGCCCCTCGCCCACGGTCAACAGGGTATAGGTGCTGAGGGCCTCGGTGACCGACAGGCCGCGCTGGACCATGCCGATGATGAAGCCCCCGATGATGTCGATGACGATGATGAGGATGCCGGCGATGGCGTCGCCGCGGACGAACTTCGAGGCGCCGTCCATGGCCCCGTAGAAGTCGGCCTCGCGCTCGATGGTCAGGCGGCGGGCCCGCGCCTCTTTCTCGGTGATGATGCCGGCGTTGAGGTCGGCGTCGATGGCCATCTGCTTGCCGGGCATGGCGTCCAAGGTGAAGCGGGCGGCCACTTCGGCCACGCGCTCGGCGCCCTTGGTGATGACGATGAACTGGATGACGACGAGGATGAGGAAGACGATGAAGCCGACGACCGGGTTACCGCCGACGACGAACTGGCCAAAGGTCCGGATGACCTCGCCGGCATAGCCGTTGAGGAGGACGAGCCGGGCCGAGGTGACATTGAGGGACAGGCGGAAGAGGGTGGTGACCAGGAGCAACGAGGGGAAGATGGAGAACTGCAGCGGCTCGGAGGTGTACATCGTGACCAGCACGATGACCAGCGAGAAGGTCAGGTTGAAGGACAGCAGCAGGTCAAGGAGGGCCGTCGGGAGGGGCACGACCATCATCACGATCATGCCGATGACGGCCACGGCCACGAAGACGTCGCTGTATTTGAAGATCCTGGAGGTGAGCGTTCCGCCGTTGACGGGCATCTTGGGGCTCCTTCCCTGGAATCAATCGGCCCTTCCGTGGGCCATCAGATCTTGCCCTTGAGCTTGTAGACGAAGGCCAGCACTTCGGCGACGGCCTGGTAGAGTTGCTCGGGGACGGACTGGCCGATCTCGACCGTCTTGTAGAGGGCCTGGGCCAGCGGCTTGTTCTCGACGATGGTGACCCGGGCGGCCTGAGCGATCTCCCTGATCCGGAGGGCCACGTAGCCCTGGCCCTTGGCGACCACCACCGGCGCCTTCATCTTCAGCGGGTCGTAGCGGATGGCGACGGCGAAGTGGGTCGGGTTGGTGACGACCACGTCGGCCTTGGGCACCTGGGTCATCATCCGGCGGCGCGAGAGCTGTCGCATGCGCTCCCGGACCTTGCCCTTGATCTCCGGGCGGCCCTCGGTCTCCCGACTCTCCTGGATGATCTCCTGGCGGGTCATCTTCAGGCCCTGCTCATACTCCCAGTACTGGTAGAACCAGTCGAAGGCGGCCATCACCAGCATCATCACCCCGGCCCGGATGCCCGCTGAGTAGGTCACCGTGCCGACCCACCGGAGGGACTCGACCATCCCCATGTCGAGGAGCTTGGGCAGGTTCTTGGCCTGGCTGAGCACCGTCGAGTAGGTGACCCAGCCGACGATGACCATCTTCAGGAGGGTCTTCGCCAGCTCCACCCAGGCCCGCCGGGAGAACAACCGGGTGAAGCCCTGGACCGGGTTGATGTGGGAGAGGTCGGGGGTCAGGCCCTTGCCGGTGAGGACCAACCCCACCTGGGCCACGTTGATCATCAGGCCGGCGACGAAGGCGGCTCCGAGGACCGGGATGACCACCTTGAGCCCGACCGTCCCGGCGCCGATGAAGAGGTTGCGGATGTCGAGCGCCGTCAGGTCGTTCGTCGGGAGCTTGGAGAGGCTGTCGACGACGTAGGCGGTGATGGAGCGGCCCATGGTCGGGACGGCCAGGCGGATGGCGGCGAAGGTGACCAGGAGGATGACCGCCGAGGTCAGTTCGACGCTGCGGAAGACCTGGCCGCGCTCGCGGGCCTGCTGCCGCCGTCGTGGGGTGGCTGAAAAGGTGCGTTCCTGCGACACGTCCGCCTACCTCAGGGCGCCGACGACGCCGAAGAAGGTCGAGTACATCTGACCGACCGCGGAGTCGAGGGCGTAGACGTAGAGGGGCAGGATGACCGCCAGGAGGGCCGTGCCGACCATCGTCTTCATGGGCAGCCCGATGATGAAGACGTTGATCTGCGGGACCGTCCGGGCGATGATGCCCAGGGCCACGGTGGTCAGGAAGAGCCCGGCCAGGATGGGCAGGGCCAGCTTGACGGCGACCGCGAACATCTGGGCGAACATGTCGACGATCAGGCCGACGACCGCCGCGCCCGTCCCCGTGGCCCCGGTGAGCCCGGACCCGAGGAGCCCGGCGGCCCCCAGCGGGAGCGCCTTGAAGCTCTGGGCGAGGCCGGCGAAGAGCCAGTAGTGGCCGTCGACGGTGAGGAAGAAGAGGAGCCCGAGGAGGTACTGGAAGTTGCCGATGAGCGGCGACTCCAGGTTGAGGTGCGGGTCGACGACATTGACGATGGAGAAGCCCATGTCGAGGTCGAGGATCTGCCCGGCGACCTGGACGCCGACCAGGATGAGCAGCGAGGCGTAGCCGATGGCGAGACCGATGGCCGCCTCGGTGACGAGGGCGGCGGTGTAGCCGATGAGGTTCTCGGCCCCCACCGGGGTCACCGGGACCAGCGGCAGGAGGAGGAGGGCGACCAGGAGGGCCAGGGCCGCGCGGACGGTGGCCGGGATGTACCGGCTGCCCAGGAAGGGGGCCACGGAGAAGATGCCGCTCGTCCGGGCCAGGACCAGCAGGTAGGTATCCATGCGGTTGAGGACGAGCTGGGTGAGGTCCACGTGGTTCCCTCCGGGGATGTCGGTGCGACGCGGGGCTTCGGGCGCGGGTTCAGCGGATGACCGTCGGCAGGCTCTCCAGGAGCTTGGTCGTGAAGTCGGCGAGGACTCTGAGCATCCAGGGGCCCAAGGCGACCAGGCCGATGGCGGTGGCCGCCATCTTCGGGGCGAAGGTCAGGGTCTGCTCGTTGATCTGGGTGGTCGCCTGGAAGATGCTGATGACCAGCCCGACCAGGAGCCCGATCCCGATGAGCGGCGCGCCGACGATGAGGGACGTGGTCATCGCCTGCCGGCCGAGGTCCATGATGTACTGTTCAGTCAAGGGGTTCACCTCCAAGGTTCAAAGTCAGTGGAAGCTCAGGAGGAGTGATCTGACCACCAGGTGCCAGCCGTCGACGAGGACGAAGAGGATGATCTTGAAGGGCAGCGAGATCATCATCGGCGGGAGCATCAACATGCCCATGGACATCAGGGTCGAGGCGACGATCATGTCGATGACGATGAAGGGGATGAAGAGGACGAAACCCATCTGGAAGGCCGTCTTCAGCTCGCTGATGGCGAAGGCCGGGATGACGACGTAGGTGGCGACGTCCTCCGGCCGGTCCGGCGGCTTCTGGCCGGAGAACTCGACGAACATGGCCAGGTCCTTGGCCCGCGTGTGGGCCAGCATGAACTGGCGGAGCGGGACGATGCCGCGGTCGAAGGCCTGCTGCTGGGTGATCTGGCCGTTCATGTAGGGCTGGATGGCGACCTGGTTGATCTGCCCGAAGACGGGGGCCATGACGAAGAAGGTCAGGAAGAGGGCCAGCCCCACGAGGACCTGGTTGGGCGGCATCTGCTGGGTGGCCAGGGCGCTGCGGACGAAGGAGAGGACGATGATGATGCGGGTGAACGAGGTCGTCAGGATGAGGATGGCCGGCGCCAGCGAGAGGACGGTCAGCAGGAGCAGGATCTGCACGCTGTTGGCCACCTGGCCCGGGGTCTGGGCCGTCCCGACTGACACGCTGAGGCTCGGGATGCCGATCCCTCCCCCGGCCGGAGCGGCCAGGACGGCCTCGGCGCCGCCGACGGCGTAGACCCCGAGGATGACCAGGAGGGCCAGCCCGAACCAGAAGCCGCGGCTTCGTGAGAATATGGACTTGGGCTTACCCTTCGTGGTCTTGCGCCTCAAGGCTCGTCGCTCTCCGTTCCACCGTCTTCGCGGCGCCCCGCGCCGCGCCCATTCTCGCCGGCCCGGCGGGTCCCGATGGCCCGGAGCCGCTCGATCTTCTCCTGCATCTCCTCAGCGAAGGTCCGGCCGCCGGAGCCCTTTCGCCGGAAGCCGAACAGGTTGACCGGGGCCTCTTCGACCGGGATCTCCTCGCCGCCCTCGGCCAGGAGGCGGGTCGCCTCGGGGCCGTCGAAGGTGGTCAGGAGGTTCATCCGGCTCTCGGTCACGCCCACCACGAGGACTCGGCCGGCCAGTTCGATGAGGTAGAGGCCGGACTTCTGGCCCATCGGCACGCCCTCGATGACGTGTAGGAACTTGCCGCCGCGGGCCCCGCCGACCCGTTTGCCGACCAGCTTAGAGGTGGCGAAGACGAGCCCGATGACGAGGGCGAAGAAGAAGAGGAACTTGATTATCTGCCAAGCTAAGTCGAGGGAGTTCACCTGAGGTTCTGCACCCTTTCGATCTGGCTGACGACGTCGGTGATCCGCACGCCGAAGTTCTCGTTGATGATGACGACCTCGCCCTTGGCGATGAGCCGTCCGTTGATGAGCACGTCGAGGGGTTCCCCGGCGAGCTTGTCGAGCTCGATGACGGCCCCGGTCCCGAGGGCCAGGATCTGCCGCACCTGCATCTTCGTCCGACCCAGCTCGACCGTGAGGTGCAGAGGCACGTCCATGATCAGGTCGATGTTCTGCGGGTCGGAGGTCGTCGGCGACGGCTTCAGGCTCTCGAACTTGGCCGATTGGACCTGCACCTTGGAGACGCTGCCGACGACTCGGCCGGGGGGCTTGGCCGCCGGCCGCTGGGTCTTGGCGCTCGTGGCCTGCGGCCTGGTCATGACCTCCGGCGGCAGTTCGGGTTCATCGGGCTCCGCCTCCTCGTCATCCGCCCGCGCTTCGGCCATCTCGTCCTGCCCGGCGGCCACCTCGCCGGCGGCCTCCTCATCCTCATCGGTGCCCGCCTGCTGCTGCGCGGTCAGCCGCCTCAGCAGTTCCCGAGCCAGTTCGGCCGGGTAGTGGATGCGGATGTCGCCCTCGGCCAGGTCCGGCAGGCTGAGTTTGCCGACAAGTTCGACGAAGACGTGGTCCGGGTCGAAGTCGGAGAAGTAGGCGACCTCCTCGTGGCCGGCGCCGGCGGCGCTGGTGGCCCCGGCGGTCAGCTTGATCTTGTCGCCGAGGGCCCCGGTCAGGGCCTCGGCCGCCGTTTCGAGACCGTTCTGGAAGGCTTCCTTGAGGGTCGTCAGCTGGGTCTCGCCGAGACTCTCCGGCGGGTTGGTCCCGTCGCCGCCCAGGAGGACGTCGCAAAGGACGGCCGACAGGGCGCCTTCGGCGGTCCACAGGGCCTGGCCGGTGACGGCCCCCTCGTAGAGGGCGCTCACGCAGACGGCCCCGGCCGGGACCTTCTTCTCGACGATGCTCCGCCGGTTCAGGCTGATCTCCGGCCGCTCGAACTCGAGCTCCCGGCTGATCAGGGCGGACATGGCCCCGACGGCCGCCTCGATGGAGAGGTTGGTCAGCTCGATGAGCGCCTCTTTCTCGGTATCCGTGAAGCGCTCGCCGCCGGTCTCCTCGACACTCTTGAGGAGCGCGTCGATCTCACCCTGGGACAGAACTTCCTTACTCATAGTCCTCCTCCTCGCCGCCGGCCAGGGCGGTGACCTTCAAGGCCATTCGTCTGCCGACGTTGCCCGGGCGGCCCCGGAACTTGACCCGGCTACCGATGAACCCTTTCATCTCGCTGGTCACGGGGTTGTCCATCTGGACGACGTCCCCGACCTGCAACCCCAGGAGGTCGCGGACGCTGATGTTCGTCTCACCGAGGAGCACCGAGACCGGGATGGTGGCGTCCTCGAGGCGCTTCTGCAGGAGCTCCGGACTGGCCTGGGCGACCGTCCGCTGGCTGGTGGAGAACCAGTGCTGGGCCGAGAGCTTCGGCAGGATCGGCTCGATGACCAGGTACGGCAGGCAGAAGTTGATGCTCCCGACGGCCTCCCCGAGCTTGGCCGAGAAGGTTATCAGGACGGCCATCTCGGTTGACCCGACGACCTGGGCGAAGAGCGGGTTGGACTCGATCGTCTCCAGCTTCGGCTTGATCTCACTGATGTTCTTCCAGGCTTCCTTGAGGGTGTCGAGGAACTGGACGAAGATCCGTTCCATCACGATGACCTCGATCTCGGTCAGGGCCCGGGCCCGCTCGTCGGTCTGGCCGGCCCCGCCGAAGAGGCGGTCGATCATCGGGAAAGCGATGGTGTGGCTGATGTCCAGGACGGCGTTGCCCGGCAGCGGGGCCAGGTTGACGATGGCCACGATGGCCGGGTTCTTCAGCGCCCGCACATACTCCCCGTAGGTGACCTGGTCCACCGAGGCGATGTTGGTCTGGACCATCGTCCGGAAGTGGGCCGAAAACGTCGTCGTGAGCAGCCGGGCGAAGTTGTCGTGGAGCATCTGGAGGGTGCGGATCTGGTCCTTGGAGAACTTGTCCGGCCGCCGGAAGTCATAGATGCGGACCGGGCGGTCCTCTTTTTTGGCTTCCTCGACCGCCAGCCCGCCTGTGGACAGGGAGGCGATGAGGGAGTCGATCTCTTTTTGCGTCAGGATCTCGGACACGTCGGTCCCTCCATCGCCTTGACTACTGGGTCATGAACTCCAGGAAGTTCACCTTGAGGACCTTGCCCTTGGTCAGGAACCCGCCGATGGCCTTGGTCAGGTCGCCGGCCACGGCGGCCATCCCGTCCGCCCCCTGGACCTCGTCCAGGGTCTTGGCCCTGAGGACAGCCAGGACGGCGTCCCTGACGGCGCTGGACTGCTTCTGCAGTTCCTGCACGGGCTTGTCGCCGTCGACCTCGACCTCGAGGACGATCTTGATGAACCTCTTGCTGCCGGGATCGGCCAGGTTGGTCGAGACTTCGCCAACCCGGTAGGTCTTGGCGACGACGGGCTTTTCGCCGCCCTTGCGGCCGAGGACCATGAACAGCCCCCCGCCGACGACGGCGACGACGACCACCACCACCACGATGATCAGGACGGCGGCCGATACGGCCCCGCGTTCGTCGCGGCGGCCGGGGATGCTTGGCGCGGGCTTTCGATCGGGTGACAAGCGCATCTTCAGGTGCTCCTCCTCCCGCGGACCGGCCGGGCGCCGTAGATCTGGCGCCGGTAGGTGACGATCCGCTTGATGACCTCGTCGACGGGCTCCCGGGCGACGATCTTCTTCCCCGTCGTCGTCGTGATGACGGTGTCCGGCGTACCCTCGATGAACTCGATCAATTCGGCGTTGATGTAGAGCTCGGAACGGTCGAAACGGGTGACCTTGATCACTTGGACTGCCTCCTCTGGCCGGGCGGCCTCGGCTTTGGGGCCGGCGCGGGGCCGGAAAAAAGAGGGGGGTGGGCGGGGGCCGGTGGGCATCTGGTGGAGGGTTGCCGTTCGGAGCTTGGTCCGTCCCCCGCCCGTCTGATCTCCCATTGGGGCGTTGCCGTTCAGGCTTTAGTCCCGGGAGAAAACTTTATCGCTCATGGGCTGGCTTACCGCTTGAGGTTGACCAGCTCCTGGAGCATCTCGTCGGAGGTGGTGATGATCCGCGAGTTGGCCTGGAAGCCGCGCTGGGTGGAGATCATGTTGGTGAACTCCAGGGACAGGTCGACGTTGGCCATCTCGAGGGTGCCGGGGGCGATGGTCCCGCGGCCGCCGGTACCGGTCTCACCGATGTCCCGGATGCCGGAGTTGTTGGACTCCTGGAAGAGGTTCTCGCCCATCTTCAGGAGGCCGCCCGGGTTGGCGAAGGTGGCCACGGCCGTCTGGGCGATTTTCTGAGTCAGGCCGTTGGAGTAGACGCCGGTGACGGTCCCCGTGGAGTCGATGGTGAAGGTCATCAGTGAGCCCATCGGATAACCGTCGCGGCCGGTGGCGGCGACCGTCGACTGGGTGGCGTACTGGGTCAGGCCGGTGAAGTTGAGGGCGGTGGTGAAGTTTCCGGCCCCAGCGCTACCAGTGACCGTCATCGTGCCCGTTCCACCGGCCGTCAACTGACCGGCCGCGTTGAAGGTCAGGCTGCCGGTCCCGGCGCCGTCGCCGCTGGCCGTCCAGCTCCAGGTGCTCGTCGGGGGCGGACCGGGGGCGACCGCCGTCTTGCTGAAGGTCATCGTCACCGAGCGCCGGGCGCCGAGTGAATCGTAGACATCGATGGACGTGACATAGGTCCCGGCGACAGGGGTTCCGGCATCAAGGTTCTTGGCGAAGGACACGTTGGCGGTGGCGGCGGCGGCGATGCTCTGACCGACCGGGATCTGGATGTCCTTGATGGTGTTCGGGTTCTTGGCCGGGAAGGCGCCGGTGGCGTCGGCCATCCAGCCCTGGACCTTCATGCCGTTGGACGGGTTGATGAGGTTGCCGTTGGCGTCGAGGTCGAAGGCCCCGTCGCGGGTGTAGGCCAGGTTGCCGTCAGCGTTGAGGACGAAGAAGCCGTTGCCCTGGATGGCGAGGTCGGTCATCTTGCCGGTGGTCTGCAGGTTGCCCTGAGTCTGGAGGGTGTCGATGGAGGATAGCCCCATGCCGAGGCCGACCTGTTGCGGGTTCGTGCCGCCGCGCGACCCCAGGGGGGAAGACGCGCCGCGGATGGTCTGGTTGAAGATCTCCTGGAAGTTGACCCGGCCGGTCTTGAAGCCGACGGTGTTGACGTTGGCGATGTTGTTGCCGATGACGTCCATTCTGATCTGGTGGTTCCGCAGGCCCGAGACGCCCGCGTACATCGAACGCATCATGGTTGATTGACCTCCTTGTAGTTGCCGCCCTCAGTCATTCGGGCGGTCCTCAGGGCCCCCTCAAAGAGGTCCGGCCCTGTCACGCATCCGTGCCTGTCGGCCTTACCTGGTGCTTCAGACGATGACGGCGCTGTCGATGTTGGTGAAGACGCTGTCCTTCATCCGCTCGCCGTCGACGGCCGTGATCACCGTCCGGTTCTTCACACTGACCACGAAGGCCATGTCCCGCATGAGGATCAGCGATTCTCTGGCTCCCCTGGCCGAGGCCTTGTCCACCGCCTCGCTCAGCTTGGCCAGGTCCTCCGGTCCGAGCGGTCGGCTCCGGCCGGCCAGTCTTTCCCGCGCGTGGAGCGAGAACTTCAGCTTTTCGCGGTCCACCTGCTGTTGCAGGATGTCCCGGAAGTCGGCCCCCGGTCCGGTCGTCGCCGGCGCCCCGCCGGTCGGCCGTGGTCCGCCGGTCGGCCGTGGTCCGCGCGGACCCTGCGGCCCCTGTGGTCCTTGCGGTCCCGACGTTCCCCGCGGCCCGTTCACCGGGAAAGCCCCGTAGATCCTGGGGTCCAACGTTTTTCAGCCTCCTTGCGACGGTGCCGACGCGGGCGCGACCACGGTCACGTTGGCCAGGGGGACCTCGGTCTGGGTGGTGCCGCCGTTGGACCCGGGGACCGCCACGGTCAGGCTGATCTTGCCGCCCTCACCGAACTTGATCCCGGCTACCGCGCCCTGCGCGGCCTGGTTGTCAACGTCCTTGCCGCTGACCGTCTTGCCCATCAGAGAGAGGGTTAGGAGCTTGCTCACGTCGCCGTTCATGTTCTGCATCTGCTCAAGCGACGAGAACTGGGCCATCTGGGCGATGAACTCGGTGTTTTCCATGGGCTTCAGGGGGTCCTGGTACTGGAGCTCGGTCACGAGGAGCTTGAGGAAGCTGTCCTTGCCGAGCGTCTTCGGCCCCTCGAAGACCTGCGCCGTGCCCATCGCCGGCGGGGTCTGGCTCAGGGTCCCGGTCGAGAGCGATGTGGTCGGTATCGTGCTCATCTCGGTCCACCTCTTTCAGGCCACGTAGTCGAGGGCGTGTCCGCCGGTCGGCCGGATGGCCGTCGGCGCCGGTCCGCGGGCCGGGGTCGCAACCCCGCCGGCGGTCCGCACGGCCGCCTGGGAGAAACTCCCCCAACCGGTCCCGCGGTCCCAACCTTGCCGTCCCCAGGCCGCCGCGCCCTGCCCCATCATCTGGGCGGAGAAGGCGTCCTGGCCGAGGGTCACGGCGATGTGGTCGGTCCGCAGTCCCTGCCCGGCGAGGGCCTCCTTCAGTTGCGGAAGGGCTGCCTCGAGGGCCTCTTTCACCATCTGGTTCTGGGTCGTCAGGTGGGCGGTCACCCCGCCGCGCTCGACGATGACCCGCAGGTTCAACGGTCCCAGGTACTCCGGCTTCAGCTGGACTCTCATCTCGCCGCCGTTCCCGTCCCCACGGGCGCTGGCCCTGGCGACGATCTGCTTGATGAGGTCGCTCGGGTCCGGCCGCGTGCTCGCCGGCTTGCCGTCCTCCGCGCCGCTCGCGCGGGCTTCGGTCGTCTTGGTGGTCCGGGCGTCCTGGCCGGTGGTCCGGTTCAGTTGTCCGGCGGTCGGGTCGTCCATGGTCCGCGGCCGGTCGGCGTTCGCGGCCCCGGGCTCTCCGCCCGCCTTCCGCGTCTCGGTCCGTCCGGTCGCACCGCCCTCGGCGGCCCGCCCCGTTCCGTCGACCCGGTCCTTGGCGACCGACTTCAGGTCGGCTCTCGCCAGTCCTTCGGTCGTCCCCACCTCGGCGCTCTGGGCCGTCCCGGTGACCCCGGCCGTCTGGCCCGCGTCCCCATCGGCTTCACCGTCCTTCCGGTCCCCCGCCGTCCGGGGTGTCTTGCCCGTCCTGGCGGCGGCGTCCGTCGCGGCCGGCTTCATCTGACTCGTCACGTTTTCAAGATTCGGCGCCCGCGTCCCCGGCCCGTCCGGGTCGGTCGAGCCCTTGTCCATCGGGGCCTGCCCCTGGATCTGACCTTTGGTCTGGGTCTGGGTCTGGGTCTGGGTCTGGGCCGTGCTTGCCTCGGCTCCCCGGGCCGTCTGCCCGAGCCCGCTGGGGTTCATCCCCCGCGCGCCCTGGCCGTCATTCTTGGCCTGGTCCGCCGCGGCCGCTCCGGCCGTCGCTCGGGGGACCGTTCCGTCCGGCTCCGTCCGTCCGGCTTCGGCCTTGCCCACCGTCCCCTGGACCGCTGTGCCCTGAAGGTCCGGCGTGTCCTTGGAGACCGGTTGGGCCTGGGCGCCTGTCCGGACTGTCCCGCCCAACCCCTGGGCCTTTCCCCTCGCCTCGGCGATCATCGCCTGGATGGCCTGGTCGCTTACGGCTTCGAGCGGGGAGGTGTCCGCGGCCGTCGCTTCAGCCTTCTTGGGCCAAACCCGACCGGCATCAGCGGTGGGCCCCTGCGGCTCCGTCCCGTCCTGGTTCGTCGGGGCGACTTCCTGGGGGGCGACCTTCTCGGTCGTCGGGCTCTGGGGTCCCCCGTTCGGCGTCTCCGCCGTCCGCTTCGTCCCCTCGGTGAGCCCCGCGGCCTTCGCGGCCTCTGATCTCGTTGAGCCGGTCTCGGTCACCCGTCCGTCTTCCCCGCCTCGCTCCCCGTCGCTTCTGACCTCCGCCCGCTCGGTCCGGCCGTTCTGGCCGGCCAGGGCGGCTCGCTCGGTCTGGTCCGGGGTCGGGTCCTGGCGGCGGCGCCCGGCGGTCCGGCTCTTAAGGCCGGCTCGCTCGGTCTTCGCCCACTTGGTCCCGTCCGCCCCGGCCCGCCTGAGGTGCTCGGCGAAGTCGCTGGTTCCGCCACGTTCGGTGCGTTCGGTCCGGTCGGTCCGGTCGCGCCGTCTCACCGGTTGCGCGGACGGGGTGTCCATAAGGCTCATGCTCATCGGTTCAAAATCCGCTTGAAACATCTCGTTCTCACCTCCTTTCGCCGTGGGCTTTCTATTGGATGAAGCTTGCTCTCGTCACTGTCCTGACTGGAGGGCCACCATCATCCGGCTCAGTCTGGCCGACGTCGCCGGGGACATGGCCCCGAGGACCCTGGCCGCCTGCCGCTCATCCATCCGGTTGAGGACGGCCACGACCAGTTCGTCGTCGAGCCGCTCGGTCACCGCCGCCACTTCGGTCGGTTTCATCTGGTCATACAGCCGGGCCAGCTTGTCAACGGTGTCTTTCTTGCTCTGCAGCTCCGACTGGAGCTTGGCCACGGCGGCTTCCTTCACGGCCAGCTGGGCCTCGCGGTCGGCCACTTCCTTGGTCTTGGCGTCCAGGGCGGCCTGGGCTTCCTGCAGGGCGGCCTCCCTGGCGGCCAGGTCGGCCTGGTCCTTGGCCAGCTTCTGGCGGTCCGCCTCGAGCGGGTCGACCTTGGCCGCCGGCTTGGCCCCGAAGACCTTGCCCACCACCGGCAACCCGGCGAGGGTCTCCTTGGCCTTGGGGTTGACCGAGACGAGGACGAACGACCCGACCGCGACGACGATCCCCAGGACCAGGACCACCAGGAGCGCGGCCATCAGGCCGCCGCCCTTCTTGCCCCGGTCGGCCTTCGGGTCCTTCTTGTCCTTCTTGCCTTTGCCTTTGCCTTTGCCCTTGCCCTGGTCTTCCGGCTCAGGCCCGCCAAGGATATCGGCCTTCGGGTCGAGATCATCGAGCAGCGATTCACGTCGCATTCGTCCTCACCTCCGTCCTTATCCGACCTGTCATCCGCTTCCCGCGAGGTCTTTCGCCTCAGGCCGGGGTGCGCTTCCGCGCGGCTTCCCGCCCACCGACCTCGTCCAAGACCTTCTGCTCTTCGGCCAGGGCCTGCCGGGTGTGGTCGGCCTGCCGTTTGGCCTTCAGGTTCTCGAGGCTCTTGCGCTCCGTCCTTATCTCCAGGAGGGCCCGCATCTTCTCGGCGGCGACGGCGGCGGCCGCGGCCACCGCGGCCTGTCCCTGTTCCCGATCGGCCCCCAACTTCTTCAGGTAATCCCGGTGCTTCTTGATCTCGGTCACGTTGGCCGGGTGCCGCTCCAGCTCCCGGGTCCTGGTCATCGTCTGCACCAGGTGGACCTCGATGAGGGTCAGGCGCCGGTGTTCCTCTTCCTCGCGGCGCCGGGCCTCGGCCAGCTCGGCCTCGGCGGCCTTCTCGCGGGAGAGGCAGAGCCGCAGGAGCTTTTCCAGCCGGAACGTGAAGCGCTTCAATTCGCGTCACCCCGTGTTCCGCCGGCCAGTCCCAGGAGGTGCTCTCGGGTCGCCTGGAAGTCGGCCCTCTCGAAGACGTCCTGCCTCAGGAAGGCCCGCACCGGCTCGATCTTCGCCTTGGCCCGGTCGATGCCGGGGTTCGAACCATCGACGTAGGCCCCGATGTTGATGAGGTCGGCCGCGTCCTGATAGGTCGAGAGGACGTTGCGGACCTCGGAGGCCGCCTCCCGGTGCTCCTTGGGGACGACGTCGATCATCAGGCGGCTGACACTTCCGAGGATGTCGATGGCCGGGTAGAGGTTCTGGGCGGCGATGGCCCGGGAAAGGAGGATGTGTCCGTCGAGGATGCCCCGGACCGTGTCGGTGACCGGCTCGGTGATGTCGTCCCCGTCGACGAGGACCGTGTAGAACCCGGTGATGCTGCCCCGCCTGGCCGTCCCCGAGCGCTCCAGGAGCTTCGGGAGGATGGAGAAGACCGAGGGGGTGTAACCCCGCGTGGCCGGCGGCTCGCCGACGGCCAGTCCCACTTCGCGCTGGGCCATGGCGAACCGGGTGACCGAGTCCATCATCAGGAGGACGTCCAGGCCGCTGTCGCGGAAGAACTCGGCGATGGCCGTGGCCACGAAGGCCGCCTTGATCCGGACCAGCGCGGGCTGGTCCGAGGTGGCCACCACGACCACCGAGCGCTTGAGGCCCTCGGGACCGAGGTCCTTCTCGAGGAAATCGCGGACCTCGCGGCCGCGCTCCCCGACCAGGGCCACCACGCTGACGTCGGCCTCGGTGTTACGGGCGATCATCCCCAGGAGGGTGCTCTTGCCGACGCCGCTCCCGGCGAAGATCCCGAGACGCTGCCCCTTGCCGCAGGTGAGGAGGCCATCGATGGCCCGCACGCCGACCGCCAGGTGTTCCTGGATACGCGGCCGGTCGAGCGGCTTCGGGGGGGCGTTGTGGGCGGCGTACTGGGCCTCTTCCGCCAGTGGTCCGACCCCGTCGATGGGGCGCCCGAGCCCGTCGACCACCCGGCCCAGAAGGGCCCGGCCGACCCCCACGCGGAGCGGCTCGCCGGTGGCCACGACCTCGCAACCGGGGCCGATGCCGCCCATCTCGCCGAGGGGCATCAGGAGGACGCGGTCGTTGCGGAACCCGACGACCTCGGCCGGGATCGGCTCGGCGCTGCCGCGCGGGAAGAGGTGGCAGAGCTCGCCGACGTTGACCCCCGGGCCGTCGGACTCGATGAGGAGCCCGATGACCTGGGTCACCCGGCCGTTGAGGGCGAGGATATCCGTCTTGTCAAGGAGCTTCAGGTAGCTATCGGCTTCGAAGCGGCCGGCCCTGGCGGGCTCGGCCTCCGGGGATTCGGCTTTGGCGGACCCGGCCTTCTTACTTCTCACTGTTCATCACGTCCCGGAGGGCCCTCTCGGCCCGGGCCAGTTGCCGCTCGAGCCGGGCGTCGACGCTGCCCCGCGGGCCGTCGACGACGCAACCTCCGGGTTCGATGGTCGGGTCCTCGGTGATGGTCAGCCTCTTCAGCCCTCGGGCGGCGGCCCGCAGTTCCTGGCGCCGCTCCTCGAGCTCGACCGCGTCGCGGGGGTTGGCCCGGATGGTCAGTTCCTCTTCGTCGCGGACCTTCTTGACCGCGTCGAGGGCGGCGCGGAAGGCCATCTGCGAATCGTCCTCGGTGGCCTCGCGGATGATCTTGTGGGCCACCGCCAGGGCCAGTCGGAGGATCTCGGGACGGGCTTCGGCGATTATCTCCTCGCGCTCGGCGCGGGCGGTCTCGAGAACCTGCCCGGCCTCGGCGATGATGGCGCGGCTCTCTTCCTGGGCCAGGCGCAGACCCTCTTCGCGGCCGGCGGCGAGCCCCTTCTCGTGGGCCTCACGCTCGATGGTCGCCGCTTCGTCCCGGGCGTTGGCCACGATGGCCTCGGCCTCGGCCCGCGCCTCGGCGTCCTTGACCAGCCGGGCCGCGGGCTCGGCGTGGACCTCAGACATGGTCGAGGTCTCGATGGCCCCGCCGGCGCCGTCCCGGACGACGACCTTGACGGAGGAACCAGCCGTGGACACCAGCCTCGGCATCCCGCTGTAGAGCTTCCTGGCCTTGATGACTCTAGACGACAAGCTCGTCACCTCCACCGCGGGCAACCACGATCTCGCCCTCTTCTTCGAGCTTACGGATGATGTTGACGATCTTCTGCTGGGCCTCCTCGACCGACCGCAGCCGGACCGGACCGAGGTAATCCATGTTCTCCTGCAGGTTGTCGACGGCGCGTTTGGAGATGTTCTTGAAGATCTTGTTCTTGACGTCATCGGAGGCTACCTTGAGGGCCAGCGGCAGGTCCTTGGAGAGGTCCACGTCGCGAAGGACCCGCTGGATGGACCGGTCATCGAGGAGGATGATGTCCTCGAAGACGAACATCTTCTTCTTTATCTCTTCGGCCAGTTCGGGGTCCTGGACCTCGAGGGTCTCGATGATCGACTTCTCGGTGCTGCGGTCGACGTAGTTGAGGACGCCGACCACCGTGTCGACCCCGCCCGCCGCCGCGTAGTCCTGGGTCATCAGCGACGAGAGCTTGCGTTCGAGGACCTTCTCGACCTCCCGGAGGATCTCCGGCGAGGTCCGGTCCATCGTCGCGATCCGCCTGGCCACGTCGGCCTGGCGTTCCGGCGAGAGCGACTGGAGGATGACCGAGGCCTGCTGGGGGTTCAGGTAGGCCATGATGAGGGCGACGGTCTGCGGGCTCTCCCCCTGGATGAAGTTCAGAAGCTGGCTCGGGTCGGTCTTCCGAATCAGGTCGAACGGCCGGACCTGGAGGGTGGTCGTCAGGCGGTGCAGGATGTCGACCGCCTTCTGGGTCCCGAGGGCCTTGTCCAGGATCTCTCGGGCATAGTCGATGCCGCCCTGGTCGATGTACTCCTGCGCGGTGCAGAGGGCGTGGAACTCGTCCATGACCTTCTCCCGCGCCTCGTAGGGGATCTTCTTGAGGCTGGCGATCTCCAGAGTGAGCTGCTCGATGTCGTCCTCGCCGAGGTACTTGAGGACCTTCGCCGAGTTCTCGGTGCCCAGGGCGATCAGGAGGATGGCCGCTTTTTGTTTTCCGGAGAGCCCACCTGGCGCTCTAGCCAATGTCCTGTCTCCCTCTCTCTACTCTTCAGCCAACCAGGTCTTGAGGAGCTTGGCGAACTCCTCCGGTTTCTTCTTGGCGAGTTGGTCGATCTGGTCGTGGAGCCGCCGCCGCTCGGCTTCCTCGGGGGGTAGATCCTCGCCGATATCGGCGATGATCTGCGCCCGTCGCTCCTTGCTGGTGAAGACGTCGCTGAGGATCTCCTCGCGCTTCTTCCCGCTGCCGAAGAGGATCCGCCAGAGGACGAAGCCGACCACCAGGGCCAACGCCCCGCGCACCGCCAGGCTCGTCCACCGGTTCTGCTTGCTGGCCCGGGTCATGTCGGCGGCGACCGCGTCGGCCATGCTGGTATCGAACTTGATGCCGCTGACGGTGATCTGGTCATTGCGGGCCGTGTCGAAGCCGATGGCCGAACGGACCGTGTCCTCGATGGCCGTCTGCTCCTTGGCCGAGAGGTCGCGGTTGACGACCACGGCCACCGACAGACGCTTGACCGTCCCGGGGGCGACGACCGTGTGTTCCTTGATGTTGTTGATCTCGTAGGTCTTGCTCGTCTGCCGCTTCTCCGAGCTCGAGTTCCCGCCGCCCGTGGTCTGGGCGTAGCCCGGGATGTTCGAGGTCGTGCCGGCCGGGCCGCTCGGTGACCCGCTGGCTCCCGACATCGTCTCTTCGAGTTCCTCGATGGTCCGGACGATCCCGGTGGTGTTGTCGATGGGCTCGAAGAGGTCCTTGTCGACGACCTTCTCATCGAAGTTCAGCTCGGCGGTGACCCTGGCGACCACCTGGCCGGGGCCGAGGACCTGCTCGAGCAGGGTCTGCAGACTCTTCTCGAGGTCCTTCTGGAAGGTCTGCTGAACCGCGAGGAGACCGGTGGTGACCTGTTCGGTCGTCCCGGACTCGCCGTCGAGGTCGGCCGAGAGGAGGTTGCCGTGGACGTCGATGACCGAGACGTCCTCCGGCTTGAGCCCCTCGACGCTGCGCGAGACGAGGTTGACGACGCCCTTGATCTGGCTCTTCCCAATGGTGGCGCCCGGCTTCAATTTAAGGAAGACGGCCGCGGTGGCCGGTTTGGCCATGGTCACGAAGTAGCTCTGCTCGGGAAGGACGATATGGACGCGGGCCTCTTCGACCTCGGCGATCTGCTGGATGGTCCGGGTCAGCTCGCCTTGAAGGGCCCGGATGTAGTTCACCCGGCGCTCGAAGTCCGTCGCGCCGAGCTTGGTCTGGTCGATGATCTCGAAACCGACCACGCCGCCCCGCGGGAGCCCCTGCCCGGCGAGGGCGAGCCTGGTCGAGTAGACGTCCTTGGCTGGGACCTGGATGCTCGTGCCGCCGTCGGCCAGCTTGTACGGGGTCTTCTGGGACTGCAGGACCTTGACGATCTCCGCCGCGTCCTGTTCGGCGAGGCTGGAGAAGACCGTGGCGTACTGCGGGCCGCGGGCGTAGAGGACGCTCCAGAGGGCCAGGGTCAGCACGACGACAAGGGCCGCCCCGGTCACGAGGACCCGTTGACGGGTGGTCAGGCGAGACCAGGTGCTGGTTATCTGGCGGCGGATAAGGTTGAAATCCAAGCGTCACACCTCCGGAGCGAACGGGGACGGGAGACTGTCGGTCGAGCGGGCCCGGTCGGGAAAGACAAAGAGGGGGTGAAACCCACCGGGCCGCCTTGCGTCCTTCCGGTCCCGCGAAGGACCGAAAAGACAACAAGAGTAACCTCCATGTTATGAAGGGACCATTCTGGCCCCAGCCGCCATCCTTGGCGTATACGGGCCCGGGGGTTCCACCCCCCCGGCGACTGACTATGGGCGCTTCCTCGGTCCCGGCCGCGACGGCGGCCGGCGGCGGCTGAATTCCTTCGAGCTGGGCTGGCTCCTACACCGGCATCCTCATGATCTCCTGGTAGGCGTCGATGACCTTGTTGCGGACCTGGATCGCCAGCTGCAGGGCCAGGTCGGCCTTCTCGGTCATGATCATCACCTGGTGGATATCGGTCACCTTGCCGGCGGCCAGGTCGGCCCCGGCCTGCTCGGCCTGGAGCTGCATCTGGTTGACATCCCCCACCGCCTGCTTGAGGAGGTCGGCGAAGGAGGTCCCACCGGTCGCGGCGTCCCCGACGGCGGCGCCGGTACCGGCACCGGCCGCACCGGTCGAGCCCGTCGACAGCGGCGCGGGGAGCCTGGGCATCGTCAGGTCGATCTTCATTCTTCACGCCCCCCTTAGGCTCGTCCGATGTCGATGGCCCGCATGGCCATGGTCTTGGCGGCGTTGATGGCCGTCACATTGGCCTCGTAGGCTCGCGTCGCTTCCATCATATCGACCATCTCGGAGACGACGTTGACGTTGGGGAGTTTGACGTAGCCGTCCTTGTCGGCGTCGGGGTGGCTCGGGTCGTACTTGAGTTTCGGCGGGCTCTGGTCCTCGACCACCGCCACCACCTGGACCCCGGCCGCGCCGGCGGGTCCCTGCCCGCCGTTCCCGTCCCCGCCGTCCGGCCGGGTGGCCGACCCGAGGAACCCGGAGAAGAGGTTCGGTCCCTGGCGGGGAGCCAGGACGGCGACCTGGCGGCGGTACGGCCCGCCCTGCTCGGTACGGGTCGTGTTGGCGTTGGCCAGGTTCGCGGCGATCAGGTCAAGCCTCAGTCGCTGGGCGGTGAGGCCCGACGCGCTCGCGTCCATGGCCGAGAAGAGTCGCATCAATTAACGCCTCCCCTCGGTGATGGCCGACCGGAGCATCGCGAACTGGCTGGTCAGCTGCTTGACCAAGGCCTCGTAATAAATGGAGTTCTCGGCCAGATTGGTCATCTCCGCGTCGACGTCGACGTTGTTGCCGTCTTGACGCATCGATGTGTTGGTGTCCACGACCACCTGCGGCTTCCATTCCTGGGTCCCGAGCTTGCCGGCCTTCCGGGTCTCCTCCTCGAGGAGCCCCTCAAAGCTGACGTCCGAGCGCTTGAACCCCGGCGTGTCCACATTCGCCAGGTTGTCGGCCAGGACCGCGTTCCTCAGGGAGGACGCGTCCAGGCCGCGCTCGAGGTACTGGACCACCTTCGGGAAGATAGCCTGCGAGATCATATCGTGGGTGCCCTCCTTGGACCACCGCGCCGGGCTTCCTTGCCCGACCCGACCTGTCCGGACCGAGAGACTTGGCAATCTTTTTAGTTGGCCCCGGGCCGTTTCTCTAAACTTCTTCGCCCCGGGTGACGATACTGAGAGTGGGAGAAGCGCGCTCATCGCCGGAAAAGGCCCGATAAAAAAACCTGTCCTTTGGCGCATGGCGCCGAAGGACAGGTAAGGCGACCGATTACTGCCTTCCCAATGGACCTCCGGCAACCCGGCCGTCGGCGGCGGACTTCACCGCACCGACCCGTAGGCTTTGCGTCCCCACCTTGCGATGGGTTTGCCCTTATACGGAGCTTTTTGAATCGACACTTCGTTCGGTATTTAGTCAAATACGCCACCTGGAATGAAACTCCTGCTTTGGCAGAAAAAAAATTTTAACTCTTTGTGTCGTACCCCCCAAATTCCCGCCCTGGTAGACGAAGTTTAGGAGCCCTTTTTGAGCCGCCGCCGGACCCCGGCGGCGCCCTTTTTAGCTGGGCTTTTGTGCCGGGAACGGCGCGGCGATGGACCCTCCTGGGCCCCCTCCCGCCGGCACACCGCGTCCAGGGGGCATTCGCCGCACTTCGGCCCCGTCCTGAGGCAGAAATGATGGCCTATCCGGTCGATCTGGGCGTGGAAATCGTTGTAGATGGCGACATCGGCGGGCAGCCGGGCCTGGAAAAAGGCCCGGACATCCTCGTAGCGGGGCCGGCTGAAGACCTCCGGCCAGTGGCCGAGCCGTCCGAAGACCCGGAAGGTGTAGGCGTCGACGACGAAGGACGGAAGCCCGACGGCATAGAGGATGATGGCGTCGGCCGTCTCGCGCCCGACGCCGTAGATGGCCAGGAGCTCCGGGCGCAGCTCGTCCAGGGGCCTGGCGGCCATGGCCTCGATCCGCCCGCCGTAGCGGTCGACGATGTGGCCGGCCAGGGCCCGAAGCTTCCCGGCCTTGGCCCGGTAATACCCGGCCGGGCGGACCAGTTCCGCCAGCCGCTCGGGGTCGGCGGCGGCGATGGCCCGGGCCGACATCAGGCCGGCCGCCTCCAGGCGGGCGATGGCCGTCTCGACGTTGCGCCAGGCGACGGCCTGGGTCAGGATGGCCCCCACCGCCACCTCGAAGGGGCTCTTGGCCGGCCACCAGTGGCGCGGCCCGAAGCGATCGACGAGCAGCCGGTGGAGGTCGAGCGGCTCGGGCGCCGGGGCGCGGCGCCCCGTCGCGGGCCGTCTGGGCCGAGCTACCACTCGATCCCCTGCTTCTTCAGGTCGGCCAGGAGGGGGGCGAGGAAGCGGCCCATCGGCCGCTGCCCGTATTTCCGCGAGACGTGCTCGCCCCAGCCATACTCGTCGTAAGTCATCTGGTCCTGCCCCTCGTGGAGGGGGATCTTGCCGTTCAGATCGCGGTAGTAGCCCTCGCGGATGAGCCCGGCGTCCATGACCCCCAGGGCCCGCTCGACGTCGGCCTCGCTGAGGTCCCGGTAGCGCTCGTGAAACATGACCAGGTCCAACGGCACGCGGGGCCGCGGCCCGGGACGCCGCCCCGCTGGGTAGCCGAGGACCAGCCCGACCAGCGGGTAGACCCGCTTCGGCAGGTCGCACATGGCGCTGAGCCTGGCCCCGTGGAAGGCCGCGCCGCCCAGGAAGCACGAGCCGAGCCCCAGGCTGTCGGCGGCCAGGACGAGGTTCTGCCCGAAGTAGGCGGCGTCCTGGATCCCCAGGAAGAGCATGGCCAGGTCGTTGGCCTGGTTCTTCCGACCCTTGGCGGCGATGAACCGCTCGAGCTTGTTGAAGTCGACGCAGATGAGCATGAAGACCGGGGCCCTGACGGCCATCGGGCCGAAGAGCTCGGCCAGTTCCTCGCGGCGGGCCCGCTCGCGGATGACGATGACCGAGTACATCTGGCCGGTGAAGGGGGCCTGCCGCCCGGCGGCGACGATGGTCTCCAGGACCTCCGCCGGGACCTCGCGGTCCTCGAAGCGGCGGACCGAAGCCCGGTTCATGATGGCCTCGATGACCGGGTTGGAGAGCCGCGCGGCCCCGTCACCTTCTGGCTTGCTGAAGTCTTCAGGCTTGCTCATCGGCATGCACCTCCGAATCGGTTAGAAAACGTCGCAGGATGTACTCCCGGCTGACCTCACTCATCCGGAAGAAGAAGCGGAGCTTGGAGAACTCAGGGCCGGTGAGGTAGGTGCGAAAGTGCGTGTAGCCGAGGGCCGCCGCCCATCGCTGCAGCTCGGCGAGGGCCGCTCGGCCCAGGGGGCTGAAGGAGGTATCCGGACCGGCGCCGTCCGGCTCGGCCAGGCAGTAGAGGATGACCTCGTTCGGGTCGATCTGGTTCTCGCGGAAGAAGGCCACCGCCTGGCGCAGGCCTCGCCCGGGTGCGGCCGGCAGGTCGAGGAGCGAGACCTCAAGGCGGTGGGCCGTGAACTCGGGGTCGTCGTACGGCTGGGCCCGATAGAGGAACCAGGTCTGTCCCGGTCCGGGGTGGACGCCGGCGACCGACGGCCAGACCCCGCGGGCGAAGAGGCCCTCCGGCGGCGGCGCCAGGGGCGGGCGCCCGGCCTCCCGGGACTTCGGCAGCCCACCCTCGACCGTGACCACCGGGGTCAGCCCGCTGAAACCACACTTCCTATAGAAAGGAAGGTTGTCCCGGCCGCAGACCACGGTCACCTTGCGGGCCCCGCCGGCGGCCGCCTCGCGGCAGGCCCGTTCGACCAGGGCCCGGCCGAGGCCGCGGCGAAAAAAGCCCCGTTCGACCTGGAGGACTCCGATGTGGGCGGCGAGCCGATCGGGGTCCGCGGCCTCGTGGTAGAGGAAGACCTCGATCTCGCCTCGCACCGGCCACCCCGCCCCCGGCCCGGTCCCCGGGACATACTCCTCGGCGACATAGGCCCGGTGGCCCTCGGCCGCCAGCCGCCGGAGATGGACGGCCAGGTAATCGGGGTTCATCCAGGGGCCGCCGTTCAGCCATTGCTGGAACGGGGTCAGGTCTTCCAAGTGTGCCGACATGCGCTGGTTGTGGTCGAAGCGCCACCACGACCCGTCGATGAGGTCGCTGCGATAGACGCGCACGATCGCTGGGACATCGCCGGGCTCCGCCGGCCGAACGCGATGGGTCGCCGTCATGACACGTTCCGCCCTCCGGTGGATAGCGAAAGCGGGCCGCTTGTTAAGCGCGCCCGCCAATATCTCCCGGACCTTCGCAGGCCCGGGGCCAAAAGGACCGGCCACGGCTGAGGCCGGAAATAACCGTCTCGGTGCAGGGTGCCCACCCCTCACGGAGAAGTCATCCAATTTCCTCGGTTGTTTCCGCGGCCCGCTGTTACCAACGACAGTATTCTACTTCCACGTCCTCAGTCCTTCCAACGGCAAACCGCGGTGGCGGGTCTTTTTTTTCCCTATTCAGCCAGAGCGTCCCTCGCGAAGGGCCTCAGACGGCCGGGCGGACGATGTAGGTGCAGCGCTGGCCGCCATGGGCGAGGCATTCCTCGGTATGGACGATGCAGCCCAGCGCCCTCTCGACCATCCTCTTCTCATACTCGCAGACCACCGGGTGGGCCTGGGCGATCTTGTGGATGCTGCAGTTGAACTCACGGATGGCGTACGAACCGTCCTCGAGTCGCTGCACATCGCCCATCGAACCGTGCTCGTCGAGCAGCTTGCCGAGCTCCTCCACCCGTTGATTGAAATTGAGGCCCTGCCAGCGTTCCTTGAGCACCTTGACCTCGCGGTCGACGCGGCGGGCGAGGAGTTCCTCGAGCTTCTCCGGGCCGGCCATCTCAACCAGGTCCTTGATGAGACTGATGGCGAATTCCTCGTAGTGTTTCGGGAAGTGATCCTGGGCGGTCTCGGTCAGCGAGTAGAGGTGGCTCGGCCGACCGATCCCCCTTCGGACCTGGCTCGGCGTCACCAGGTCGTCCCGTTCGAGGATGGCCAGGTGCTGCCGGATGCCCATGGGGGTGATGCCAAGTGCCTGACTGAGCTCGTCGACGCTGAGGCTGCCCTTTCGCTTGAGCATGTGCAGGATTTCGTGTCTGGTGGAGTGTTTTTCCCGCGCCAAGCCCCGTCTCTCCCTCACGGACCATATTTGTGTTCTTTGGCACAATCCCTCTAGTGCCATTCTACCACACCTGGGTGTCTTTGTAAACTTATTCACCTAAAAATCGCCGATTGCCCCCGCTTTCTTGAGTTAATACTATGATATCTTGCTCTCCCTCCCTCTCACATCCGTCTCCGGTTGGGACCGGCCTTCCCCACCGGGGCTGCTTCGTCTCCCGAAGCGCCTGATAATTCCGCGCTTGTGCTTGTGCGCCCAAGTGCCAATTGGGGCCGGCTCCCGCCCGAGGCATAAAAGCCCAGCCACGCAGCAAAGCAGCCGGCCCCATGGGGACCGGCTGCGAAGCGCGCTCTTGGGGCACCTTGTCGGCGTCCGGCTCAGACCGTCCTAGTGCGCACGGGCACCAAGGGGTTCGGGCCGCCACGGGGCCCTAGCGAAGCAGCGAGGCCAGGCCGATCAGGCGGATGAAGGGCTCCGAGAAGACGCCCAGGGCCAGGGTGGCCAGGGCGCCGGTGAGGAGCACGGCGCCCAGGGCGCGCGGGACCTTCACCGGGCTGGCGTCCTTCGGGGCGTCCAGGTACATCGCCTTGACCACGCCGTAGTAGTACCCGACGGAGATGGCGCTGTTGACGGCCAGGATGATGGCCAGCCACATGAACCCGCTCTGGACGGCCGCCGCGAAGATGAAGAACTTGGCGAAGAAGCCCGAGGTGAACGGGATGCCGATGAGGGCGATGAAGAAGACGACCATGGCCGCGGCGGCCACCGGAGCCCGCTGGCTCAGGCCGGCGTAGTCCTCGATCTTCTGCCCGATGCCCCGCTCGTCGAGGAGGATGATCATCGAGAAGAGGCCGGCGTTGATGAAGACATAGGCCATGATGTAGAACATGATCGCGTTGACGGAGGCGGCCGTGGCCACGGCCAGGCCGATGGTGATGTAGCCGACCTGGGCGATGGACGAGTAGGCCATCATCCGCTTGATGTTCTTCTGGCTGAGGGCGGTCAGGTTGCCGACGGTCATGGTCACCGCGGCGATGATCGCGAACAGCAGCGACCACTTGCTGGTCAGGGCGGAGAGGCCGACCGGGAAGATGCGGATCATGGCGGCCAGGCCGGCGGCTTTGGGGCCGATGGAGAAGAAGGCGGTGACCGGCGTCGGGGCGCCCTCGTACGCGTCCGGGGCCCACATGTGGAAGGGGACCATGGCCACCTTGAAGCCGAACCCGGCGACCAGCATGAACATGGCCACGCCGAGGACGGCCGGGCCGGCCAGCGCCTTCGTCTCGATCTGGGCGATGTCAACGAGGTTGGTCGTCCCGGTGTAGCCGTAGACCAGCGACAAGCCGAACAGAAGGACCGCCGAGGCGATGGCGCCCATCAGGAAGTACTTGATGGCCGCCTCGTTGGACTTCGGGTCCTCCCGCCGGTAGCCGGCCAGGATGTAGGAGGAGATGGAGACCAGTTCGAGACCGAGCCAGATGGCCAGAAGGTCGGTGCTCGAGGCCATGAAGATCATGCCGGTGACGGCGAACATCAGGAGGACGTAGTACTCGCCGCCCGAGGTCTTCTGCTTGCTCATGTAGCCGGCCGAGGACAGGGTCACGAGGACCCCGACGATCAGGAAGATGACCTTGAAGAACTGGGCGAAGCCGTCGACGGTGATCATCCGTCCGAAGATGTTGGTCTCCTGGCCCAGGGCCGGATAGACGGCGACCAGGGCGGCCAGGAAGCCGGCCGTGGCCACCACGGGCATGTAGCCCTGCCGGTCCTTGGGCGACAGGGCGGCGCCCACCAGGAGGACCAGGGCGACCGCGACGATGATCAGCTCGGGCAGGATGTACAGGTAATCCAACTCACATCCCTCCCAGCTTGGCCACCAGCTGGACCAGCGCCGGGTTCATCATGTTGACCAGGATCGAGGGCGCGACGCCGAAGATGATGATCATGATGGTCAGCGGCACCAGGGTCGTCAGTTCGCGCGGGTTGGCGTCCGGCATCTTGTCGTACTCGGGCTTCTTCTGGCCCATCAGCACGCGCCGCATCATCATCAGGTAGAAGGCGGCGGTGAAGACCAGACCCGCGGTGGCCAGGATGACGAAGACCTTGAAGATCGGGAAGGCCCCGAGGAGGACGAAGAACTCGGCGACGAAGCCCGACAGGCCCGGCAGGCCCAGCGAGGCGAAGGCACCGAAGGCCATGAAGGTGGCCCAGACCGGGAAGGTCAGGTAGAGGCCGGAGAGCTTGTTCATGTCGCGGGTGTGGGTCCGGTCGTAGACCACGCCGACCATGAGGAAGAGCATCCCTGAGGAGAGGCCGTGGGCGAACATCTGGTAGGCCGCGCCGGTGATGGCCAGCTTGGCGGCCAGGGCGTTGCCCGGGCCGGCGGCCATCGCGGCGGCCAGGCCGAGCATGACGTAGCCCATGTGGTTTATGGACGAGTAGGCGACCATCTTCTTCAAGTCCTGCTGGGCCATGGCCACCAGGGCCCCGTAGACGATATTGATCAGACCCAAGACGGCGAAGATCGGCGCCCATGCTCGGGCGGCGTCCGGCAGGGTCGGCAGGGCGATGCGGAAGAAGGCGTACGTGCCCATCTTCAGCAGGACGCCGGCCAGCAGGACGGAGATGGCCGTCGGGGCTTCGACGTGGGCGTCAGGCAACCACGTATGGAATGGGAAGACCGGGACCTTGACCGCGAAGCCGAGAAAGAGGAGGAGGAAGATCCACCACTGCCAGGTCACCGGGTAGTGGTGCTGAGCCAGTGCCAACATGTCGAAGGTCCCCAGGCCGCTCTGGAAGTAGATGGCCAGGATACCGACGAGCATCAGGACGCTACCGGTCAGAGTGTAGATGAAGAACTTCATGGCCGCGTACTCGCGCCTCGGACCGCCCCAGATGCCGATGAGGAAGAACATCGGGACGAGGACCAGTTCCCAGAAGACGTAGAAGAGGACGTAGTCCAGGGCGACGAAGACGCCGTACATGCCCGTCGTCAGGAGCAGGAAGAGGGCGAAGTACTCCTTCGACCGATGGTTGATGTTCCACGAGGCCAGGGCGGCCAGGACGGTCAGGAGACCGGTCAGGATGAGCAGCGAGAGGCTGATGCCGTCGATCCCCATCAGGTACTGCACGCCCAGGCTGGGGATCCACGAAGCCCGCTCGGTGAACTGCATCCCGGCCACGCCGTAGCGGAACTGGGTCCACAGGTAAGCCACTAATGCCGCGGAGACCAGTGTGGCCACCAGGGCGATCTGCTTGATCGCCTTGTCCTTCTCCCTCGGGACAAACATGATTAGAAGGCTCCCGAGGAGCGGGACGAAGACGATCAGCGTCAGGATTGGCAGGCTCATACGACCTTATCCCCCTATCAGCTCGTAAATGATGACGCCGATGATGACCGTGGCGAAGAAGGTCAGCGCGTACGACTGGACATAACCCGTCTGCCACTTGCGCAGACGGCGGCCGGCCCCGCTGACCACGGCGGCCACGCCGTTGACCGCGCCGTCGACGGCCGTCAGGTCGAACCAGCCCGAGATGTTGCCGATCTGGGCTCCCAACCAACCGACCGCGTTGACGATACCGTCGACGACGTTCTTGTCGACCCAGCCGGCGATGGTCGCGAGGACCTGCGTCCCGCCGATGACTGTGTACGCGTAGAGCTCGTCGAAGTACATCTTGTGCTTGAGGAAGGTGTAGACCGGCTTGGTCGCGGCGATGGCCTTGCGCCGGTCGACCAGCCTCGTCCCGTAGATGACATAACCGACCAGGATGCCGAGGAGGGCCGCGCCGATGGCCATGGCCATGACCGAAGGCACCGCCGCCTCCGCCTCGAACTCGCCGAAGTGGATGAACTTGCCGAACCAGTTGCCCATCAGCGGCGAGCCGGGGAACCCGGCGACCACGGCCAGGATGGCCAGGACCACGAGGGGCCCGGTCATGTTGGCCGGCGACTCGTGGGCGTGCTCGTACTTGTGGTGGTCACGCGGCTTGCCGAAGAAGGTGAGGATGACGGCGCGGGTCATGTAGTAGGCCGTCAGGAACGCGACGAAGACGGTCAGGCCGAAGATGATCGGGTTGTAGTGGTAGGCCGAGAGGAGGATCTCGTCCTTCGACCAGAAGCCGGCGAAGGGCGGGATGCCGGCCAGGGCGGCCGTGCCGATGATGAAGGTCCAGGCGGTCACGGGCATCTTCTTGACCAGCCCGCCCATCTCGTGCATCTCCTGGGTGTGCAGGGCGTGAATGACCGAGCCGGAACCGAGGAAGAGCAACGCCTTGAAGAAGGCGTGGGTGGTCAGGTGGAAGACGCCGGCCGTGTAACCGCCCACCCCGAGGCCGACCATCATGTAGCCGAGCTGGCTGATGGTCGAGTAGGCGAGGACCTTCTTGAGGTCGGAGGCCAGCGTGGCGATGAGGGCGGCGATGACCGCGGTGATCGTCCCGATCCAGGCGACGACCCCCAGGGCCGTGGGCGAGCCGGCGAAGATGCCGTAGGACCTGGCGACCAGGTAGACGCCGGCGGCGACCATCGTCGCGGCGTGGATGAGGGCGGAGACCGGGGTCGGGCCCTCCATCGCGTCGGGGAGCCAGACGTGCAGCGGGAACTGCGCCGACTTGCCGACCGCGCCCGAGAAGACGAGGATGGCGGCGATGGTCAGGAGCGTCCCGCTGATCTTCCCGGCGGCCACCCCCGCGGCCACCTCGGGGAACCCGAAGGCCCCGGTGGTCAGGTAGAGGATGATGATCCCGATGAACAGCCCGACGTCGCCGATACGGGTGGTGATGAAGGCCTTCATCGACGCGTAGCGCGGGCCGGGGTTCTCGAACCAGTGGCCGATGAGGAGGTAGGAGGACAGACCGACGAGCTCCCAGCCGATGTACAGGAGCAGGAGGTTGTCGGCCAGGACCAGGGTCAGCATGGAGAACGTGAAGAATGACAGCGTCGCGTAGTACCGGGTGTAGCGCACGTCGCCGTGCATGTACCCGCGCGAGTAGATCTGGACCAGCATGCTGACCAGGGTCACGACGACCAGCATGATCGCCGTGAGGTTGTCGACGGCGATGCCGTTCTGGACCTGCACCCCGCCCAGGTTGAGCCACGTGAAGGTGAACCGGTACGGCTCGGCGCCGCCCGCCAGCTGGCCGAAGACCAGCAGCGACAGGACGAAGCTCACGGCGATGGCGGCGATGCCGATAAAGTCCCCGCCGTTCTTGAAGCGCCGGCCGAAGAACATAACGGCCAGGCTGGCCAGCAGGGGCAAGGCGGCGATAAGCCAGGCGTAAGGCAGCATCATCTCACCCTTCTCCTACCCCTTACCACTTAAGGAGGTTGATCTTATCGATATCGATGACATTGCGGCGCCGGACGACCTCGAGGATGATGGCCAAACCGACGGCCGCCTCCGAGGCGGCGACGGTGATGATGAAGATGGAGAAGATCTGGCCGTTGACGTAACCCGGGCTGAGGTACTGGTTGAAGGCCACGAGGTTGATGTTGACCGCGTTGAGCATCAGCTCGATGCTCATCAGGATGCGGACGGCGTTGGTCCGGAGGAGCGCCCCGTAGAGGCCGAGCCCGAAGAGGAGGGCCCCGAAGACGAGCACGTACGCCAGGGGGATCTGGCTCACGGCGGCGGTCATGACTTATCCTCCTTGCCCGTCAGGACGATGGCCCCGACCAGGGCCACGAGCAAGACGACGGACGCGACTTCGAACGGGATGGCGTAGGTCGAGAACAGCTGGGCCCCGACCAGCGAGGTGTTGGGCGTGGCCGGACCGACCCGGTCGGCCAGGAGCATCCGCACCGGCCAGGACGCCCGGGCATAGACCCCGAACATGGCCAGGGCGAAGGCCAGCGCGAAGACCAGCGGCAGGAGGCCCCACTGGCTGGAGACCAGCCGCATCCACAGGCGCCGCGTGAAGGGCGGCCGGCCGCACTCCTCGATCTTGACCTCACCGGCCTGCGACATCATGATGGCGAAGATGATCATGACGGTCACCGCGCCGGCGTAGACCAGCACCTGGGTGACGGCCAGGAACTCGGCCCCGAGCATCAGGAAGATGCCGGCGATGGCCACGAAGACGAGGGCCAGGAAGAAGGCGGCGTGGGTGATGAGGCGGTTGGTGACCACCTCGTAGGCGGCGACCAGGGCGATGAAGGCCAGCAGGCCGAAGAACACGGTGTAGAGGTTGATGGTCAATGGAAAGCTCAAGCTCCCTCACCTCCCGGGCCCGGCTTGGCTTCGCCGGCGGGCTTGGCTTCGCCGGCGGGCTTGGCTTCGGCCGCGGCTTTCTTCGGCTCATCGACGTGGAACGGGTCGCTGTGCTCGTACGGCCGCCCCAGTTCGACGAGCCTATCCTTATGGAAGTAAAGCTTATCGGGGTCATAGTCGGCCAGCTCGTAGTCGTTGGCCATGACCAGCGAGTCGAAGGGGCAGGACTCGACGCACAGGTTGCAGACCATACACCGGCCGGCCTCAAGGGTGTAGTCGTTGAGGATCCGCTTCTTGTCCGGCCCGAGCACGGAGTCGATCTTGATCAATCCCAGCGGGCAGGTCCGGGCGCAGATGCCGCAGGCCGTGCAACGCGCCTTGCCGGTCTCCTTGTCGGAAAGGAGGGCCGGGATGCCGCGGTAGCCGACCGGCAGGACCGGCCGTTCGTCGGGGTACTGCAGGGTGACGGGCTTGCGGAGGAAGTTCTTGAACGTCACCCCGAGCCCTTTGGCGAAGCTCACCGACGACCGGTAGATGTCTTCCAGAGTGTTCATGTAGGCCTCACCTGACTCATGGATTGGTTCAGACGACGAGCAGGACCAGACCGGTGATAGCGATGTTGACGAGGGCGGCCGGGATGAGGAACTTCCAGCCGACCTCCATCATCTGATCGATGCGGATTCGCGGCATTGTCCACTTGATCCACATGATGAGGATGACGAAGAAGTAGGTCTTCAGGACGAACCAGACGATGCCCGGCAGGAACGGCCCGCTCCAACCGCCGAGGAAGACCGTGGCGGCGATGGCCGAGGCGGCCAGGAGGTTGGCGTACTCGCCGAGGAAGAAGAACGCCCACCGCAGGCCGGAGTACTCGGTATTGAACCCGGCGACCAACTCCGACTCGGCCTCGGTGAGGTCGAACGGGGTCCGGTTCAGTTCGGCCATGGTGGAGATTAGATAGATGATGAAGCCCAGCGGCTGGAGGAAGATGAACCACACGCGGTGCTGGGCGGCGACGATGCCCTGCAGCGAGAGGCTGCCGGCGATCATCACCACGCCCATCAGCGACAGCACCGACGGGACCTCGTAGCTGATGATCTGGGCCGCGGCGCGCATGGCGCCCAGGAGCGACCACTTGTTGTTGGAGCCCCAGCCGCTCATGAAGATGCCGAGGACGGCCAGCGAGCCGGCGGCGGCGACGTAGATGAGGGCGACGTTGAGGTCGGAGACGATCCAGTTCTTGGTGAAGGGAACGACCGCCCAGACCAGGAGGGCCGGGGTGAAGACGACCGCCGGGGCGATGACGTAAAGCCACCGGTCGACGCCGCGCGGGATGATGTCCTCCTTGACCAGGAGCTTGATGGTGTCGGCGAGGGTCTGGGCCCAGCCGTGCGGCCGGCCGACGCGCATCGGGCCCAGGCGGCTCTGGAGGCGGCCGGAGAACTTGCGCTCCAGCCAGATCAGGATGAGCACGTTGATGACGATCCACCCGAACACGGCCAGCACCTTCAGCAATCCGGCGATGGGGACGAGGATGGCCGTGGGGAGGGCGAAGTACCAGTCGAGCAGGGCCTGCCAGGTATCGGCGAGGGCGGCCATCAGCGGTCAACCTCCCCAAGGACGACGTCAAAGCTGCCCATGATCATGACCGCGTCGGCGATCTTGAAGCCCCGCACCGTGTCCGGGATGAGCTGCAGGTTGGCGAAGGTCGGCGCCCGCCAGTGGAGCCGGTACGGGTTGCCGGTGCCGTTGGAGACGATGTAGACCCCGGTCGCCCCGCGGGGCGCCTCGGTCATGGCGTAAATCTCGCCCTCCGGCGGCTTGATGACCTTCGGGACCTTGGCCATGACCTCGCCGTCCGGAAGGGCGTCGAGGCACTGCTCGATGATCTTGAGGCTCTCGTGCATCTCCTTGATCCGGCAGATGTACCGGTCATAGGTGTCGCCGTTCTTCCCCACCGGGACCTCGAAGTCGAGCTTGTCGTAGACCAGGTAGGGCTCAGCCCGGCGGACGTCGTAGGCCACGCCCGAGCCGCGCAGGGTCGGGCCGGCGGCCGAAAGGGCGATGGCCCACTCGGCGCTGAGCGGCCCGATGCCCTTCGTCCGGGCCTCGAAGATGCGGTTCCCGGTGAAGAGGGCGTCGTACTCCTTGAGCCGCTCCCGCATGAGCTTGATGAAGTCGCGGGTCTTCTCGACGAAGCCGGGCGGGAGGTCGTTGCGAACCCCGCCGATGCGCATGTAGCTGTAGGTCAGGCGGGCGCCGGTGGCCATCTCGAAGAGGTCGAGGATCTTCTCCCGTTCGCGGAAGCAGTAGAGGAAGACGGTCAGCGCGCCCATATCGCCCCCGAAGGCCCCGAGCCAGACCAGGTGGCTGGCGACGCGCTGCAGCTCGGCCATGAGGACGCGGATGTAGGCGGCCCGCGGCGGGACCTCGAGGCCCATCAGCTTCTCGACGCCGAGGACGTAGGTCAGCTCGTTGCTTATCGCCGCGACGTAATCGAGCCGGTCGGTCATCGGGATGAACTGCGGGTAGGTCCAACCCTCGGCGATCTTCTCGACGCCGCGGTGGAGGTAACCGATATCCGGGTAGGCGTCGACGATGGTCTCGCCCGACAGCCTGAGGACCACCCGGAGGACGCCGTGCGTGCTGGGATGCTGCGGACCCATGTTGACCAGGATCTCGTCCTCATGGAGGTCCTTCTGGACCACGTCCCGGAGTTCGGGCCTATCCCCGCCGGTCACCGTTCTGAGGTCAATTTCAGCCATATCTTTCGCTCCACCTCGTTTTCGCTTGGCGCCCTAGCGGGTGTGCGGCACGCGCTCGCGCTTCTGCCGCTGGTCGACGAAGTCCTTGCGCAGCGGGTGCCCGGTGAAACCCTCGGGGGTCATGATCCGCCGCAGGTCCGGGTGGCCGGGGAAGTCGACCCCGAAGAGGTCCCAGACTTCCCGCTCATACCAGTTGGCGCCGGGCCAGATGGGCGTGACGCTATCCAACGACGGGCGGTCCCGTTCGATCTCGGTCTTGACCCGCACGTGCCGGCCGAAGCCGGTCCGGGGGTCGGTCCCCGGGTTCACGGCGGCCAGATGGACGACGACCTCGATGATCCCTTTGTCCTTCCAGTCGACCGCGGTCAGGTCGGACAGGTAGTCAAGTCCGTCCTTCTTCAGGGACTTCATCGTCTCGAGGTACTTGTCGGCCTCGACCTTGATCAGTTCCCAGGTGTCGGCGCTCATGACTTGGTCCCCTCCTCGGGAGCGCCCTCGGTCGGGGCGCCCTGGCCGTCGGTCTTGACGCCGGCGGGGGCCTTTATCTTCACATGGCCGAGGGCCTCATCGACCCCGGGCCGCTTGATCTTGTGCTGACGGATCTTCTCCTGAAGCTTGAGGAGGCCGTAGAAGAGGGCCTCGGGCCGCGGCGGGCAGCCCGGGACGTAGACGTCGACCGGGATGATCTTGTCCACGCCGAGGACCGTGTTGTAACCGCCGGCGAACGGGCCACCGGCGATGGCGCAGGTGCCCAGGGCGATGACGTACCGCGGCTCGGCCATCTGCTCCCATAGCGTCCGGATGCGCGGGGCCATCTTCTCGGTCACCGTGCCGGCCACCAGCATCAGGTCGGACTGCCGGGGCGAGGCCCGGAAGAACAGGCCGAGCCGGTCCAGGTCGTAGCGCGAGGCGCCGGCGGCCATGATGTCCTCGATGGCACAGCAGGCCAGACCGAACGACATATACCACATGGAGCTCTCGCGGCCCCAGTTGATGACCTTCTGCAGGGTGGTCGTGAGGATGCCCGGCAGGTGCTGGCCGAGGCGGAAGTCCGTGCCCGTGGGTGCCGGGACTTCGGTGGTGACGTTGGGCAACTTTGGTTCGTTGGTCTGGTTCATACCCATTCGAGCACCTTCTTCTTCCAGGCATAGACGAGACCGACGACGAGGATGACCAGGAACACGAGCATCTCGAAGAAGCCGAAGACCCCGAGCTGCCTGAAGAGGACGGCCCAGGGATAGATGAACACACTCTCGATGTCGAAGACGACGAAGATCAGAGCGAAGATGTAATACCGGATGTTGAAGCGGACCTGGGCGTCCCCGAAGGGGACCTCCCCGCATTCATAGGGGTCCAGTTTCTTGGGATCCGGGTAACTCGGCCGCAGGAGCCAGGCCATGCCCAGGCCCACCGCGACGACGACGACCCCGGCGATGAGGAAGATAGCTACGTTCACCCAGCTTAACATGCAAGTGCCCCCCGTGACGGTTTTCCGGGCGCGGCGCGCGGCCACGCCCGGCGACAGGCAGCAAAAACCGGGTCAAGCGAGCTCGTGGTGAAAGCGTGAGCACGCACAACCCTAAAGACCAATATATCCAAGGAAAAAACCGGCGTCAATCAGTCTGCGGCCGAGCCGTACCTGTTCTGTAGGGCTCAGCCCGGCGAGGCTCGGCGCGGCGATTGAAAGCTGGAAATTTCACCAGTATCACAGATATTGTCTTTTTGTGAAATAAGTCGCTAGCAAAACCTCCAAATGGTTCGCCACCTGATATTCCATTTCCTGCCCAGGGCCAGAAGTTCTGATCTTTTCTCTTCTTTAGTACCAGACCTCTCTTGCGGGCCCCGCTTCGTCGTTCCATTCAGTATTTCCGCTTCCGCCACCACATCCGGTCTCCGGCGGCGACCTCACGGGCGGTCTCGACTAAGGCGCGTTCCTCGTCCGCGGTCAGCGGGCGGTGAGCCTCGGCGGCGCGGACGGCCGCCTCGATCTCGGCCGGGCTTCTTGCCCCGAGGATGGCCACATCGATGGGCCGGCTGAGGGCGAAGCGGATGGCCTCGTCGACGTGACCGGCCAGGGCCCCCTCGGCCAGGACCTTCATCGCCAGGACGCCGGCCCCGCGCTCGCGGGCCACCGGCACGAGGCGCTCGGTGAACTCCCCGAGGTGCGTCTCGGCTGCGTTGACCGGGAAGAAGACGGTCGCGAAAGGAAAGGCCCGGAGGGCGACGATGAGAGGCTCCGGGTCGTGATGGCCGGTGATGCCGATGAACCTCGCCAGGCCCTTCTCCCGGGCCTCGACCGCCGCGGCCAAGGAGCCTTCGGGCGCGGCGACCTCGTCCCACATGGCCCGGGTCTGCACGGCGTGGATCTGGAGGAGGTCGACGTGGTCCGTCTGCAGGCGGCGGAGACTCTCGCGGAACTCCTCGGCCGCCTCGGCCTTGCCCCGCTTGAGGATCTTCGTCGCCAGGAAGACCTCGTCCCGCCGGGTCCGCATGACCTCGCCGACGCACTCCTCGCTGTGGCCGTCGCCGTAAGTGCTGGCCGTGTCGAGATAGTTCACGCCGAGGTCGATGGCGCGGTTGACCGTGGCGACCCCCCGCCGGTGCCCTTCGATGGACAGGAACGCGCCTCCAAGCCCGATGACCGTGGCCTGGTGGCCGGTGCGTCCCAGCGGCCGTCCTTCAAGCATCCTTGTCCTCCCCCGCCGCCTCCCGGGTCAGGCTCTCGGTGATCTCGTCGGCGAACTTATACCAGGCCTCGACGGCCTCGATCTGGATCCGCTGGACGTCCGAGAAGAACTGGCTGAACCGGTACTCCGCGGTCAGGAACTCCCCGATGTCGGCGTGCAGGCTTATTATCTCCGCCAGCCGTTGAAACTGCTCGACCTTCTCCTTGGCCGGCTCCTGCCCCATCATCTGGGCCGCCTGCAGCTCCAGCTGGCGGCGGCGGAAGTCGAGGAGCATCTCGGTGGCCGATGGGTTGGCGTCGAGCTTCTTCTTCGCCTCGAGGAAGGCGCGGTACTCATCCGAGTCGGCGACGGCCCGGGCGAGCTGGTGGGCCAGGTCGTAGGCGTTCATCTCCGGAGACCTCCTTCGCGGTTGCGTGGTCTTGGGGGCGGGTCAGATCAGGAAAGCCAGACCGAGCGAGGCCAGAAAGCCCATGATCCCCCCGAAATAGAACGGGGCCACGGGACCGAAGAACTTCCACAGGAGGCCGGCGATGACCGAGGCCGGCAGCAGACCGACGCCGACGAGCATGGCGTGCAGGCCGATCATCGTCGCCCGCAGGTTGCCGGGGGCGATGTCGGAGACGAAGGCCTTCTCGACGCCCTCGCTCATCCCGATATAGACCCCGTAAAGGATGAACAGCCACCAGTAGAGCGGCAGGGCCTGGACCCGGGCGAAACCGATGTAGACCAGCCCGTAGAAGGCGTACCCGATGACCAGCAGGGTCTTGCGGCCGATGCGGTCGGAGAGATGGCCGGCCGGGTAGGAGATGAGCGCGTAAGTCACGTTGTAGACGAGATAGAGAAGGATGACCGTGGGCGCGCTGAAGCCGACGTTGCCGGCCCGGAGGAGGAGGAACTCGTTGGTCGAGTTGCCGAGGGAGAAGACGAGGGCGATGATGAGGAAGGCCTTCAGCCGCCGGTCCAGGGCCCCCCACTTGAAGCTCAGCTCCTTGGCCAGCTTGCGGCGGCTGACCGGCTCGCGGGCGAAGCTCAGGGCGACGAGCCCGATGAGCGCCGGTACCACCGACCAGAGGAAGACCGCCTGGTAGTTGCCATTATACCGGGTCAGGAAGAGGTAGCCGAGGGAGACGCCGATGACCGCCCCGGTCGAGTCGAGCAGGCGGTGCAGACCGAAGGCCCGGCCGCGGGCCTCGGCGGGGACGGTGTCGGCGATGAGGGCGTCGCGCGGGGCCGTCCGGACCCCCTTGCCGAAGCGGTCGACGATGCGGGCGACGAGGACCATCGGCCACGACCCGGCCAGGTAAAGAACGAACTTGCCGGCGGTCGAGCCGGCGTAGCCGGCGATGGTCAGGGGTTTGCGCTTCCCCGACCGGTCGGAGATGTGCCCCGAGAAGACCTTGAGCACGCTGGCCAAGCTCTCGGCGATGCCCTCGATGGTCCCGACGACGGCCGGGCCGACCCCGAGCTTCATCACCAGGAACAGCGGCAGGAGCGGGTAGACCATCTCCGAGCTGATGTCGGTCAAGAGGCTGGTGACGCCGAGGACGAAGACGTTGTAGAAAGGGCCATGCCGGGCCGGGGGGCCGGCGGTCGCGCCCGCGCCCTGGGACGGCGCTTGATTCTGCGGTTCCTGGCTCATCTGTTTCCCCTCCCTGTCTCCTCGGGTCTATTTCCCGGCCATCGAACCGGCCGGCCTACCGCCGGCCAGGGTAAGCCGGCGTTGGTAAGCTTTCAGGACGTCGCTCCGGGTGACCAGCCCGACCAGGTGCCCGTGGTCATCCCCGGTGAGCGTGCCGCGGATGTCCTCGAGGGTGATCATCCCGACCAGCCGCCCCCCGGCGTCGACCACCGGGAAGCCGTTGTGCTTGGTCGACTGCATCAGGGCGACGACGTCGCCGAGGGTCATCTCCGGGCGCACCGTGGCTACCGGCGCGGACATGGCCTCGGACACGGGGATGGCCGCCATGACCCGGGTCAGGTGGCCCTGGCGCAGCTTGATGCCCCGCCTGGCCAGTTTCATCGTGTAGATGGTCTCCTCGCTCAGCCGCGCCGAGAGGAGCGTGGCGATGACCGACGAGAGCATCAGCGGCAGGATGATCCGGTAGTCCTGGGTCATCTTGAAGAGGATGATGATGCCCGTGATGGGGGCCTGGGTCATCCCGGCGAAGAGGGCGGCCATGCCGACCATGGCGTAGGCGCCCGGGCCCGCGGTCCACGGAAAGAGGCCGTGGATGAGCCAGCCGTATGCGCCGCCGATCATGGCCCCGATATAGAGGCCGGGATAGAAGATGCCGCCACGTGCCCCTTGGCCTCACGGGCCCAAAAGTAGATCATCGGGCCGACGACCAAGCCGCCCACGGCCCCGTAAAGCGGAAAACGCCACAGCCCAAGGGGGGCCAAGCATCCTCCCAGAGCCGCGAAGACCTGGATGAGCCGGAAGAAGACGAACGACGCCAGGCCGCCGCCTAGGCCGACCAGGGCGGCGACGACGATCAGTCCTGACTGTGAACGGGCCGCCGGGACCCAGGTCTTGACGGGCCCGGCGGGCTGGGTTGGGAGCGGAGTCTGGTCCATGAGCCGCCTTCTTCTCAGCCTCGTTTGGTGCGGATGAAGCGGGCCGGCTCGCCGGACGGGTCGCGCCGGACCGGGTTCTCCAGGGTGCCGATGCCCTCGATGGTCACCCGGACCACGTCCCCAGGGGTGATTGGGGCGACGCCGCTAGGCGTGCCGGTGGCGATGAGGTCGCCGGCCTCGAGGGTCATCAGGTTGGAGACGGCGGCGATGATCTCCGGGATCTTGTAGACCATGTCGCCGGTGTTGGTGGCCTGGCGGACCTCGCCGTTGACGGCGAGAGTCAGGCGCAGCGCATGTGGGTCCGGGATCTCGTCGGCGGTGACGAGGTACGGACCCAGCGGCCCGAAGGTGTCGATGGCCTTGCTGCGAAACCAGGGCCGCGACCGGGCGACGTCGGACCACTGGATGTCGCGGGCGCTGACGTCGTTGATGATGGTGTAGCCGGCGACATGGTCAAAGGTCCGGTCGGCCGCGACGCGGCGGGCGGCATGGCCGATGGCCACCACCAACTCGCCCTCGGGGTCGACCCGGTCGAGGCCTTCCGGGATGAGGATTTCCTCGCCGTGAGCGATCAACGATGACGTGGCCTTGGTGAAGTACAGGGGTTCTTCGGGGACGGCGTTGGCGAGCTCGGCGGCGTGGGCGGCGTAGTTCCGCCCCATGGCGACGAGCTTGCCCGGCCGGCGCACCGGCAGCCGGAAGAGATAGCGTCCTCGAGGCGCAGGGTCAGCTCACACGCGGTCGCCGGGTCGAGGGCGGCGACCAAGCGGCCGGCCGCCGCGACGAAAGCCCTGTCGGCGGCGACCGCCACGGTGTCCGGGGAGTCCGAGGAAAGGCCCGCCGGGAGGGCGAGCCCCCCGCGACGGGCCAGTCCGGCCAGATCGATCAGACCTTGCTCGGCGGCGACCGCGACGACCGGTGCGCCGCCTTTGCGTTTGCTGAGGATAGCGAGCTTCAAGCCGTCTTCCTCCTGGTCGACCGGGTCGCGCGGCGCGGGGCGGACTTGGCCTTCGCCGCGGTCCGCTTGGCGGGCGCCTTCGCCTTGGCCTGGGCCTTGGTCTTCGGCAATTGCGCCGCGGCCCACTCGATGCCCAACTCGTCCAACTTGGCTTCGGAGGGCCGGCCGGTCTCGCGGTCCCAGCCCATCATGGCGTAGTATTCACCCTTCGCGGCGTCAGCAAGTTTGCGGGAGATCTTCGTCCCGGCGATGGCGCCGTTCCCGAGGCCTTGGAAGAAGCGGTCCGGCAGGCGGTCGTTCGCCGCCGCGAGGCCCTCACGGACGTTGAAGACCCGGGCCAGGTTGGCCGCCCGTTCCCCGGCCAGCGACAGCTCGAGGAGGGAGGTGCTCCAGCCGGTAACGGCGTGGAGCAGCTCGACCTGCTGGTCGTAGCTCCACGAGACGAACTGGCACAGCCCCAGGGAGTTGATGGTGTGGCGGAGGTCGGTGACGCGCTTGAGGGTCTTCACCTTCCGCGGCGACAGGTCGGTGGCCGGCATGGTCTCCAGGATGCCCAGGGGCTTGACCGACTCGACCCGCTTGACGAACATCGTGTCGTGGATGTTGTGGCAGTGGTCGGCGCCGGTCGGGGAGATGGTGTAGCCGATCCCGAGGCCCATCTTCATGCGCGGCTCGTGCATCGGTAGTTCCTGCCCGCGGACATGGATTGCGAAGCGGCGGGCCTTCGGGCCGAGCTTCTCGGCGGCCCGGGCGACGCCCTCGGCCAGGAGGTCGCCTAGGCCGCGCCGGTGAGCGATGTCCTCGACCATCTGGACCAAGGCCTGGCCGTTGCCAAAGCGGAGGTCGAGGCCGCCGGTGTCCTTCTTGGTCAGGATGCCGTTCTCATAGCACTCCATGGCGAAGGCGACGGCCGCGCCGGTGGAGATGGCGTCAAGGACGTAGGCGTTGCAGAGTTCCGAAGCCTTGCAGACGGCCTCCAGGTCGTCGACCCCGCAGAGGGAGCCGAGGGCGGCCAGGGCCTCATACTCGGGACCGCCGTAGTTGCGGTCGATGACGTAGCGGCCTTCGCCGGGCTTCCGCTCGACCACCCGCTTGCAGTGGATGGCGCAGGCGAAACAGCTGTCGCGGCCGACCAGCAGGGTGTCGCGCATGGTCGTCCCGTCGATCTTCTTCGCCCCCTCGAAGGAGCCGTCGCGGAAGTTCCGCGTCGGCAGGCCACCGCCGGCGTCGAGGGCGACGACGGTGCCCGTCGTCCCGAGGTCGGTGAAGCCCTTCTCGTTCTCCGTGATGTGCTGGGTCATCGCCCGGCCCATTTCCTTCACCCGCTCGGCGTTGACCGAAGCGTACTGGGCGTGCCCGCGGGCGGCCACGGCCTTCAGGTTCTTGGCCCCCATCGCCGCGCCGATGCCGCCGCGGCCATAGAAGTGGGTGACGTCGTTGGAGACGCAGGCGAAGCGGACCTTGTTCTCTCCACCCACGCCGCACTGGGCGACGCGGATGCCCTTGTCGCCGAGCTCGGCCCGGATGGCCTGCTCGACGTCATAGGCCTTCTTGCCCCACAGGCCCGCGGCGTCCCTCAGCTCGGCCTGGCCGTCATGGACCCAGAGGTAGACCGGGCGCTTGGCCCGCCCCTCGATGATGACCGCGTCGAAGCCGGCCCGCTTCAGTTCGGGACCGAAGAAGCCGCCCGCCTCAGCGTCGCCGTAGCCGCCGGAGAGGGGCGACTTGGCACCGACGCTGTTGCGGCCGCTGCCCGCCACGGGGGCGCCGGTCAGGACGCCGGTGGCGAAGATGACCTTGTTCTCAGGGCCGAGCGGATCGACGCCCGGCTTCAATTCCTTGAGCAGGTAGTGGGCGATGAGCCCGCGACCGCCGAGGTGCGCGCGGTAGAAGTTCTCATCCGGGGTCTCGACGCTGATGGCTCCGCGCGTTAGGTCGACGCGGAGGATCTGGCCGCAAGATCCGTTGGGCATGCTGCTTTGCCTCCCTTGGCAAGGTGGGTTTCTAGCCTCCGGCCACCGGGGCGAAGATGTTGACCCGGTCACCGTCGAACAGGATCTGCTCTGGTTTGGCCAGGAGGTCGTTGACGCTGACCATCCAGACCTCTACGTCGGGCATGCCGATGGCCTTCAGGAGGTCGACCACCCGGCTGCCATCCGGCAGCGTGAAGTCGGCTTCATCGCGCCCGCCGGGAAAGTGGCGGCGGAGGTTGCCGTGAGCCCGCGCGCTGATGGTGATCAATGGCTTTCCTCCCCGCGCGCTGGCGGGCGCCGCGGCCCTTTCTCAGTCGCCCTGCGGGTCGCGGGCCATCCAGGTGGTCTGGTAACCGCGGAACCCCAGGCGCTCGAAGAACGGGACGACGTCGGCGTTGGCGCTGACCATGAAGAGCACCCCAGGGTACTCGGCCATGAGCTTCTCCACGAGGCGCCGGCCGATGCCGCGCCGCCAGTACTGCGGGCGCACGGCGACGTTGTTGACGTAGCCGATGAAGGCCCCGTCAGTCAGGCACCGGCCGAAGCCGACCAGGGCCGGCCCGTCCCAGGCCGTGACCACCAGGCTCGAGCCGGCGATGAGCCGCCCGAGCCGCTCCAGCGGGCCGCGTTCCGCCGGCCCTTCCCCGCCGGCGTCGTCGCCGGCCGCGTCGCCCTCACTACCCTCGGCGGCGTCGAAGCGCCAGCCGACGGTTTTGTAGAGCTCGGCCAGTTGCTCCGGCTTGACGGCGTCAGCCCCGATGATGAAGCGGATCGGATTTCCGGTCACGATAGTGGGTCTCAATGAGCACCACCGGAATCCTTAGGCAACAAGCCCTGGAATTCGTTTAGGGGAGGAAGAGTGGTGTTCCTTCTTTTCAGTCCTGTGGTATAATAGACCCGTGAAGCGAACAGGTGTTCTCCTCCTTCTGCCGACAAGAACTCAGGCCGTGATTCTTGCCACCATGGCTGATCGCGCTGCCGCGCTTTGGAACAGCGTCAACTACCGCTGCCGACAGGCGTTTTTTACGGGTGGGCGCGTCCCAAGTTATGAGGCCCTCTGCCGCGAGTTCGTCTCGCACCCGGCGTACAGAGCGCTACCATCAGAGGTGGGCCAGGAGACGCTCAAGAAGGTGGCCGCCGCGTGGCAGTCGTTCTTTGCCTTACGCCGTGCCTTTGGCCAGGGGAGACTGGAGCACAAGCCATACCCGCCCCGCTACTGGAAGGACCGGAAGACCGGCCAGCGTCTATCCCGCGGCATCTTCGTCAAGTCGCCGCGGAGCTACTCCGTCAGCCGCAAGGCTCTGGCGCTGACACTTCCATCCGACGTGCGAAAGCGGCCGGGTGACCGCCTTGTAATCCAGACCCGCGGCCTCTTGCGTTATGAGGGAGAACTGAGAACGTGTGAGCTTCAGTACGACCGTGTGACTACGCGGTGGTATGCCCACATCACCGTGGAGATGCCCGAACCCGTCCGCGCACCACGACCGGAGAAATGGGCCGGAACTCCGCACCTCAAGAGCAGTACGACGACTGTACCGCAGACGCCGGCTTCGCCTGCTGCACGCCCTGCAGGCCCTGGCGCGGCAGGTCGCCATCGGGCTCCGTCGCACCGGCGTGACCCACGTGGCCCTGGAAGACCTGACCGGCATCCGCGAGCACATGGATTTCGGCCCAGGAAACCTCTTGGTTCACAACTTCTGGGCGTTTGCCCTTTGGCGCCGGACGCTGGAGGCGGCCCTTGGCCGCGTGGGAATCCGGGTCGTCGCCGTCGAGGCCCGGGGCACCTCATCACGATGTGCCATTTGTGGGCAGCCGGTTGCCCGTCCGGTCCGTCATAAGGTCGTCTGCCACCATTGCAGGACCATCTTTCATGCTGACGCCAACGCAGCGAGAAACATTCTTTGCAAGGCAGCTGGCTTTCAGGCTCCCTCGAAGGGAGACGGGGCGAAGGCCAAAGCCCCGGCGCCTCTGGCCCAACGGTGGGACCGTCACCGCTGGGTGCCGACCGGCGCCAAATCCGCGGCTGCTCGCGCAAGCCGCGACTCCAGGGTGGCTTAGGGCCGCCTCGGAGGGTCCTCGGACTTCAATCCGGGGAGGAGGTCAAGATGACCGGTTTCAAGTCAGATCACCTTGTCAGGCCCGGCGTTGGGACAAGGATTCGCGGCTTTTCCTCAGGTTCCTTCATCGCCGTGGTCATGAACACGTACGTCGCGCCCTCGGAATTCGTGAAGGCGGCGTGGTTCCCTCCGGCGTCCATGGCCACGATGTTCATGCTCCCGATGTACGGATCGACCACGGCGTGGAGGTCCTTCATCGCCTCGGTGCCCGCCTCGAGGAGCGACATCCCCATCTTCAGGTAGAGGACGACGCTGCGGGCGGTGCCGGCGCGGATGGCCATCTCGCCGCGGCCCGTGCAGGCGGCCGCGCCGTAACGGTTGTCGGCGTAGTTGCCGGCGCCGATGATCGGCGAGTCGCCCAGGCGGCCCGGGTATTTCCACGCCCAGCCGCTCGTGGAGACGCCGCAGGCGATGTCCCCGCGGTCGTCGCGGGCGATGAAGTTCACCGTCTCGTTGGGCTTCTCCGGGTCGGCGGCGTGCTTGACCAGCTCGCGCATGCGGTCAAGGTACCGCTCGCGGTGCCCGTAGACCTCGGGGAACTTCTCGGTCCAGAGCTTCTCGTAGACCTGGCGGGCCTCTTCGGTGAGGAGGTCCTTCTTCTCGAAGCCCATCTCGGCCGCGAAGCGCTCGGCGCCTGTCCCGACCAGGATGACGTGGGGCAGGTCCTCCATCACCTTGCGGGCGATGGAGATGGGATGTTCATAATCCTTGATCGCCCCGACCGCCCCGGTGGCCAGGGTCCGGCCGTCCATGATGCTGGAGTCCAGTTCGACCTGGCCCAGCAGGTTGGGCAGCCCCGAGTAGCCGACGCTGTGGTCGTCGGGGTTCGACTCGACCGGCCGGATTCCGGCCTCCACCGCGTCGATGGCCGAGCCCCCCCGGCGGAGGACCTCGACCGCCTCGCGGATGCCCACGTCACCGTTCTTGCTGCAGATGACCACGCCCGGCATTGCCGCACCTCCAATGAGCCAGGGCGGTCACCGTCTTCGGCGACCGCCCCGGACTGTGTCTCGCTTATCTCAGCACTTGGCCGCCGGGAGCGGGTCGGTCAGTTGATAGACCTTCTCCCCGTCGATGAAGACCTTCTCGCACTTCGTGTAGGTGTTGAACGGGTGGCCTGAGAAGATGGCCACGTCGGCGTCCTTGCCTGCCTCGAGGGAACCCATCCGGTCGGCCACGCCGAGGATCTCGGCCGGGTTGATGGTGATCGCCCGGAAGGCCTCGGCCTCGGGCATCCCCTCGCGCACGGCCAGGCCGGCGTGGAGGGGCAGCCACTTGGTGTTGGACGAGGTGTCGCACTGGATGGCCACCTTGACCCCGGCCTTGGCCAGGACGCCCGGGTTCTTCAGGGTGACGTCCTCGAGCTCCATCTTGCCGCGGCTCATCAGGAGCGGGCCGACGGTCGCCCGGACCTTCTTCTTGGCCAGGATGTCGGCAATCTTGTAGCCCTCGGTGCAGTGCTCGATGACGTAGTCGAGCTTGAACTCCTCGGCCACGCGGACGGCGGTCATGATGTCGTCGGCGCGGTGGCAGTGGATGCGGGCTTTCATCTCGCGGCGGAGAACCCGGCCGAGGGCCTCGAGCTTCAGGTCGCGGTCCGGGAGCTTCGGCGGTTTGGCCGCCTCGCCCGGTTTCGTGGCCTTGGCCTCTTCCTCGGCCCGGGCGATCTTCTCCTGGTAGTTCTGGGCGGCGACGAGGGCGTCGCGGAGGACGGCGGCGTTGCCCATCCGGGTCGCCGGGGCCTGCTTCTTGCCCTCGCCGTAGACCCGCTTGGGGTTCTCGCCGAGGGCCATCTTCATACCTTCGGTACCGGGGATCATCATCTCTTCGGCGACGCGGCCGCGGAGCTTGATGACCATCCCGCTGCCGCCGATGATGTTGGCCGAGCCGGGCCCGGTGTAGACCGAGGTGACCCCGGCGGCGACAACGTCCCTGATGGCCACGTCGTCCGGGTTCAGCGCGTCGATCCCGCGGAGCTGGGCCGTGTTCGGGCTGGTGACCTCGTTGCCGTCCATGGTGGCCCACACCGACGGCTCGCCGAACAGCGACAGATGGCTGTGGGCGTCGATTAGGCCGGGCAAAACCCACTTGCCGGCGGCGTCGACGACCTCGGCGCCCTTCGGCACCTTCACCTTGTCGGCCGGCCCGACCTCCTTGATCTTGCCCTTATCGATGAGGACCGTGCCCTTCTCATAGGTCCCCTTGGTGATGGTCAGGACCTTGCCGTTGATGATGGCGATCACTGTGGATGGCCTCCTCATTTCAGCCGGCCGTGCCCGACCGGCCTTTGGGTCTGAGTCTGGAGCAACGGGGCGTCTGGCCTAGAGTAGCGGGGCGAGGACGATCGCCGGCTGCCCGGCGAAGGCCAGCGACGACGGGCGGACCTGCATCGCCGTGCCGTCGAAGCGGGCCTGGAGCGGCTCGCCGTCCAGGGTGGCGACGGTCTGGCCCTTGGCCACCCGTTCGCCCGGGGCGACCAGGGGCTGCAGGAAACCATCCTTCAAACAGCGGATACCCTCCAGCTTGCCGTGGAAGACCGGCCGGGGGTCGTTCCTCTGGCCGGCCACCAGGCCCTCGGCCCGGAACAGGCCGACCAGGGCTTCGAAGGCCTCGTCGGAGGCGGCCGTGGAAACCTCGCCGACGGGCCCGCCGCCGGTCAGCTCGATGATGGCCGCCGGGATGCCCTTATGCGACGCCTCCACGAAGAGCTGGCCGCGCGTCCCTCCGGACTCGATGACCACCGCCACCGAGAGCTTCTCAGCCAGTTTCCGCGCCGTCTCGTGCTCCTCGTACAGGGCCAGGGTGTAGCTGCGGCCGTAGGTGCCGCAGCAGTGGAGGTCGATGACATAGCTGGCGTCCTCGGCTTCCTCCCAGATGGCGGCGGCGGTCCGGAGGGAGATGGTCCCGTCCTTGTCGCCCGGGAAGATGCGGTTCAGGTCCAGCTCGTCATATGGCGAGGTGCGCTGCAGGCGGCGGAAGGCGGTCGGGTTGCCCACCGGCAGGACCACGAAGCGCCCGTCCAACAGGCGTCCGGCGGCCTCCTCGGCCTTGAGGAAGTCGATCACCCGGCGCGCCGTATGGACCCCGGTGGCCTCCCCGCCGTGCAGCCCGGCGGTGATGAGGACCTTCGGGCCCTTCTCGCCGAAATGGTGGAATTCGAGCCAGCCGAGGTTACTCGGGTCGATGAGCCGCTTGCGGACGTTCAAGAGAACACCTCCGGATGGTGCCGGGACGGCTGGTCACTTATGCTCGTAAACGACCTCGCCGTCGATGATGGTATAGAGGCAGCTCGTGAAGTTCGAGAACGGGTGGCCGTCGAAGATGGCGATGTCGCCGTCCTTGCCCTTCTCGATACTGCCAATGCGCTTCTGCAGCCCGAGGATCTCGGCCGAGTTGATGGTCACGCCCCGGAAGGCCTCGTCCTCGTCCATCCCCTCGCGGATGATGGTCCCGACGTGAATGGGCAGGAAGCGGGTCCCCGAGAAGGTGTCGGCCTGGAGGGCGACCTTGACGCCGGCCTTGGCGCAGATGCCCGGGTTCTTCAGGGTGATGTCGCGCAGCTCCATCTTGAACCGCTCCAGGAAGAGCGGGCCGATGGTCGCGCGGACCTTCTTCTTGCCGAGGTAGTCGGCGATCTTGTAGCCCTCGGTGCAGTGTTCGATGACGTAGTCGAGGTTGAACTCCTCGGCGATGCGGACGGCGGTCATGATGTCATCGGCCCGGTGGCAATGGATGCGGGCCTTCATCTCACGGCGGAGGACCTTGCCGAGGGCCTCCATCTTGAGGTCGCGATCCGGCAGCTTCGGCTGCTCCTTCTTCTCAGCCGCCTCGGCCTTGGCCCGCTCGATGTTCCTCAGGTAGTTCTGGGCCTTGACCAGCGACTCACGGAGGACCGCGGCGTTGCCCATCCGGGTGGCCGGGTACTTCTTCTGCATCTGGCCGTAGACGTTCTTCGGGTTCTCGCCGAGGGCCATCTTCATGCCCTCGGTGCCCGGGATGGCCATCTCCTCGATGGTCCGGCCGCGCAGCTTGATGGCGATGCCGGTGCCGCCGATGACGTTGGCCGAGCCGGGGCCGGTGTAGAGGGTGGTGAAACCGGCGCTGCGGGCGTCGGGGATGGCCGGGTCTTCGGGGTTGATCGCGTCGACCGCACGGAGTTGGGCCGTGTTGGGGTCGGTCATCTCGTTGCCGTCGTCGTGGGCCCAGACCATCGGCTCGCCGAAGATGGCGACGTGGCTGTGGGCGTCGATGAGGCCGGGCGTGACCCACTTGCCTCGGGCGTTGATGACCCTGGCGCCCTTCGGCACCTCGACATCGGCGCCGACGGCGGCGATCTTGCCCTTGTCGTCGATGAGGACAGTGCCCTTCTCGATGGTCCCCTTGGTGATGGTCAGGATCTTTCCGTTGGTGATGGCCAGCATGTGTGTGCTTCTCGCCTCCCGCTGATGGTCTTCGATCGGGGAATCTTCGGGGGAAAAATCAGAAGCTGATGACGGAATCTTCGAATGGCGAACTATTCGACCGAGGCTCGGGGAATTCCTTTTTGGAAGTCCCAGGTAATCGGGCCAAGTGGCGGGCGGGAACGTTGGCCGGCAGGAAACGAAAAAGCCCGGCGCGCAGCCAGGCCGTAAGCTATCGACGGACTCGGGAGTAGGGCTAGAGCTCAGCCCTCAATCTACGTCTTGCACGAGCGTATGCGTCGTCGGGGTAACCCGGAAGACGTCTACCAACAGCCAAAACAACAATGTCGCCATGCTCCCCGACTCGGTAGACCAAGCGCATATCGGGCCACGGGTCCCGGTTGGGGATCCGCCCGGACGAGAACCTCAGCCTGCGATAGCCCTGCAAGGGCGGTCCCAAAGCTAGCCCGGCGGCGGGCTTTTTCCTTACGTCTTCGATTGCTCGACTAAGGCCAGAGAACATGTCGTTCCATTCGCCTGGTGTTACGAAATGAGCCTTGAGATAAGCAAGGTCGAGAGCTAACCATGGGTCGCCGGAATTCCCCGGCTTCCAGTCATTCACTGGGTCGATTCCTTTGGAGGGCGTCCAACAGTTCCTGGGCCTTGTATCCGCCCTTGCCGCCAGCCAGACGTTCGAGACCCATCAAAGAGCATTCCAGATCTTCGCGAAGGTTCTCGAGGTGGCCCAGGTCAAACAGTACCGCAGACGGGCTGGAGTTGTAGACCAGCAGGAGCTTCCCATGTGCCTTGAGTTTTGTTTCTATGTCGCGATAGGAGCTTCTCTGCAGTTGCGTTGAGGCAAGTAGCTCACTTGGCGCGAACGAGCCAAAGAGGTGAGAGACCACGTCCCTCAGGCCGTCAATCAGGTCGAGAAGTCGCTCTAGATCGCCGCCCTGCCCTCCGTCTGCCTGGGCAGCAACAGAAGGCCCTTCCACATCCCTGGGGCCGTAGGAAACCTGCGTTTCGCGGGTGACCATGCCCCGGCGCGAGCCTGGCCTGCGCTCGGCGCCTTGTTTTTTGCGGGTTCTCGCCATGATTGACTCCCCCTCTCAGGGGAATCGTATCACACTTTACACCGTTTTGTAAACCGCTTTTAGCCCGCGCCATGCCGGCGGAATCCATAGAGGCATAGCCTATTTGGTCTGAGTCAGGCTTTCTGTGCCTGGATCCCACACCATGTGATAGGCGAGCACCGACTGATAGTCGGGGATGGTCTGGCCCGGGACCGCGCCAGGCACCGGCACGCGTTCGTAGACGGTGAAGCCGTCCGCGGTCACCTCGGCCGCGCGGTCTCGCCAGAAGGCAGCGGGGTCCGCCGGCCAAAGTTGTTCCCACTTGGCCCCGGCGGCATAGAGCCCACCGTGCCATTCGGAAGAGCCTTGGTAGGTGGTGCTGCCGGCGTAGCCGGGGTAAGTCCGGCCCTTGCCGGTGAAGAGGACGGTCCGGCCCTCGTCGGCGGTGAGGTAGAGGACCTCGCCGGTGAGCCGCTTCCCCTTGGCGTCAAAGACCGCGGCGGCGACGTTGTAGAAACCCTCGGCGTGAGCCTGCCCCTTCCAGGAGACCACGACGAGGTGCCCGTTAGCCCCGGCCCCCGTGAAAAACCCCGCCTCGGCCTGCTCGATGGTGAAGGCCCGGCCGTCCTGGCCAAGGTAGACCGGCTTCGCCATGGGTGTGCCGGCGGGAGTGCTCGGAGTGCCGGCACCACCGGGGGCCGCGGTGAAAACGCCCCCGGGCAGCATCTTGGCCAGCATGGCCGGATAGTCGAGGCCGGCGGCCGGAGTCCGGTGGTAGTTGGCAATGACGACACTGGCCGGGACGGCCACGGCCACCAGGAAAAAGGCGATGAGGATGAGGACGGTGCGTTGACGCAAGGGCAGAGGTCACTCCTGGGTTCAAAGATGAAGGCCCCGCCCGTGAGGAGCGGGACCACCAGTTAGACGTCACAGACCTGGCCTCGGGTTCCCGGGGGGCCGAATCAGTTCCGGGCGGGGTCGCCGGTCGGCTCATACCGCCCCCACCGGCCGAAAGAGATCAGGTGCAGAAAGTAGTCGAAGGTGTTGCCGCTGAGGTTACCCAGGCGGATGGCCCGAAGGATGAGGTCGATGGCCTCGGCCTTCTCGGGCCCGTAGGTCTCGGTCAGCCGGCGGACGGCTTCGGCGTCGGGCCGCCCCTCGGCCTCCGCCCAGTGCTGGGCGTAGAGCAGGGCCGGGGCCTCCTCCGGCGGACTCTCCTCGAACCCCCCACCCAGGAGCGCGCGCATCTCCGCCGGTTCCAGTCCGGATTCCAGGGCGAGCCTCGAATGGTAGTAGGTGCAGTAGCGGCAGCGGTTGACCGAGGTGACGGCCAGCATCAGCCGTTCGCGGAAGGCGAAGGACACGAGCCCCCGCGCATCACCGCCCGGAGCTTGTGTCGATTGACCAGCAGGTGACGGAACTCGCCCCAGAACTGGCCGAAGCCGCGGTAGACGCGACGTTTAAACGGTTTCAACGCGGCCCCTCTTTCAGGACCGCCGCCACCTCGCTCTGAAAGCCGTCGCCCTCGGCGACGTGGGCGTAGATGGGGATACCATCGACGACCGCCTGCGCCCCCGGCCAATCGCCGGCGGCCGGGTCGCGCCAGGCGTCGACCAGGAGGACCTCGTGCTTGGGCGACATCTCGCGGATGACCGCGGCCATCCGCTCGGCAAAGACATACGACCACTGGCAGTGCGGCGTGTAGAAGACCAGCGCCCGACCGACGGGGAGGAGCCGCCAGCGGCGGTCTCCGGTTGGCGGCACGGCCTTAGGGCTCGTCGATCCGGCCTTCAGGCTCGACGGCGGCTCGTAGGTCCCCTGGACCTCCCGGTACATCTCGAAGCTGCCCTCGGGCCCGCGGCTGAAGCCATAACGGCCGTACAGCTCGGCCATGGACAGGCCTTCGCCGGTCTCGAAGACGGGGGCTCGGATGAAGCGGACCCGCCGGCCGGCCACCGACTTCAGTTTACCCGCGCGGACCTCTTCTAGGAACGACCGCAGCAGGCTCGAGGCGAGACCGTGCCGGCGGTCTTCAGGCGCCCCGGTGAAGACGCAGTAGAGCACGAGGACGTCGCGGCGCCCCGGGGCCTGCGGCCCGGCGTCCTCAGGGTAGAACATCAGCTGGGCGGCCGGCTTGCCGTCCAGGTAGGCAAGCTTGGCGATGGGCCCGTTGGCCCGCGTGACCTCGGTCAGCCACTCACGCTTGATCTGTACCCCTTCGGCGTGGACCGGATCCTTAAGTTGAGTCTTGGAGCAAACTGAGATGAGGTCGTCGAAGAGGTCCGGCGTAACGTCGCGGACCACGACCCCCCGTTGGGCTTCCGGCGAACGCGAATCGGACACGGTCATCACCCCCGGCGAGGTTTTCACCGTCGCGCGGGATTCTCCTGCCGCGACGGCGCAGGCCGCCGAATTGCAGGTACGCACGCCCTCTCCGGCGAACCTCCAGCCCCGGGAGGTGTCCCGGGTGAAACGCGAGACTGTCGACCTTGACCGGATGGTCCATATCGACCCTGAAGGTAACCCGCGCCAGCTGAGCCTGACCGAGCGGCGAGGACCGGCCACCTACATCGAGCGCCCCTTCCCGGATCACCCCGTCGTCCGGCGTTTCAAAGCCTGGCACTTCCCAGCCCTCGGCTGGCGCGTCTGCGTATACGAGAGCGACGACGGCCCGTGGCCTTGGGACTGGTACATCGACATCGCCAGGATAACCGATACCTCTGCCGACCGGAGGGGACCGCGCCGGCTCGAGGTCCTCGACCTTTTCGCTGACGTCGTCGTGCGCGAGGGGCTGAACTACGAGGTGCTGGACTTGGAGGAGTTGGCCGAGGCCCTGCGGGGCGGGGAGATTTCCCCGGGCGACGCGGCCTGGGCCCTCGAACGCGCCCAGCACCTTTGCCGGTTGCTGGCGGAAGAGGGGTTCTCGATGCGGGCCGTGTTGGACAGGGCGGTCCGCGGCGAGCTGGAGCCCGCGGGCGAGGTAGACGCGCGAGAAAGGCCGAACCGCGTGGGGCGATGACGGTCGCCTGGGTCTTGGGGCCGAAGAGGCCGTCGATGGCCCCGGTGTAGAACCCGAGATCGGCCAGGACGAACTGGACAAAGGTGACGTCGAAGCCGTTGCGGCCCTGGAACAGCCCGCGGCCGCCGGCGAAGGTGTAGATCCATAGGGCGTCAAAGGTGCTGCCGTCCACGCTGCCGTCGGTCGGCGGACAAGGCGCCGAATCGGGCCATCTGGTTGAACCTCTTTGGTGATGTCGGAATGGTGCTGCCGGGACTTGGTCTCAGAACTGCACCGTCTCTAGTGGTTTGGGCGCCGGGTTCTGGTTGCGGAGGCCGATGCGGTAGAAGGTCTGTGGTCCGGCGACGCCGTCGACCGCGATATGTTCGGAGTCCTGGAAGTCCTTGACCGCCATGATGGTCTTGGGTCCGTAGATGCCGTCCAGCTTGCCGGTGTAGTAGGCGAGGGCGCGGAGGATGACCTGGACGAAGACGACGTCAAAGCCGTTCCGCCCGGAGAAAAGGCCGCGCCCGCCGGCATAGGTGTAAATCCAGAGGGCGTCGAAGGTCGCCGGGCCGACCACCCCGTCGGCGGCGAGCCCGGTGTCGCCGTTGGCGACGGCGTCGGCCTGGAAGGCCTGCACCGCCCCGGCGGTTCTGGAGCCGAAGATGCCATCGGCCGCGCCGCCCAGCAGGACCGAGTAACGGAAGCAGTTCAGGCGGTTCTGGAGGACTTTCACATCCCCACCGGTCATGCCCTGGGAGAGGGTCCGGTTGCCGAAGGTCGGTCCACCGTAGGTCACGTTGCCCTTGACCCCCTGCCCGAAGGCGAAGTAGGTCTGGGGCCCAGCGATGCCGTCGACGGAAAGCCCGAAATAGCTCTGAACCCGGCGGACCGCGCCGGCCGTGGCCGACCCGTAGATACCGTCGATGGCGATGGGAGCGCCCAGGTCGACCTCCATCGTGTCACGCATCACGTTGAAGATGCTCTGGAGCACGGCGACGTCGGTCCCCTTCCGGGGAACGGCGCTGAGCTTGAGGTTGCGGCTACCGAACGGGAAATAGGGGGCGAAGAGGTCTTCAAAGCGAGCCATGTCTTTCGTCCCTCCTTTCCGTGTCTCATAGAGGCCCCAGGCGGCGCCTCTTACCAAAATATGCAGGCTGACCGGAAGCTGCTGGCCTTGGACGAGTCAGGGACGCAATAAAACGAGCCCCCCGCGGCGATGCGAGGGGCTCGACGGCTTCCGGGTTTCCGTCTACTGAGGAACCGGGCGAGGCGGTCGTGTGGGCTGGGCCTGACGGCTCACTTCCCGGTGATGATGACGATGTCACCAACGGCGGATCTGAGGATCACGAGGTTTCGGCCGTCGCCGACTTTGGCCCAGGCCCTGCGCCCTTCGTCGTCGGTCATCCTCGACACCTGAAGGGCGGTCTTGATGAGGCCCGACGTCGTGGCCTTCAGGTCGACGGAGGCGTCGGATGGGAGGCACAGGATTATCGGCCCCCGCCGCGTGACGGCGCTGATCGGGCCTGACCCGGTGACGCGGACGGCCCCGTCCTCCCCGATGACGTCGATCTTGCCGGGGCCGCCCGTCACTCCGACCTCGCCCCAGTCCGAGCGGATGGTGACGTCCCCGTCCACCCCGCTCACGCGGATGGTCCCGCAGTGGGTTCGCACCTCCACGGACAGCTGGGCGGGAACGGTCAGGGCGACGTCGCGGGTGACCGTCGTCTGCTCAGCCGGCGGCGGCGATGGCCGAATCGCCAAGCGCGAGCCGTCAGTGGTCACGGACGTGACCGCCCCCTCGACCAGCCGCGCGCGGGCGGCGGCCGCGGACTCGCCCCTGGCCACTTCGAGAGTCCGGATGGTGATCTGAGTCGTGTTGCGATCCCCGGTAACCTTGACGTTCCCTACACCGTCATAGACGTAGGTCACGCTGGTCAAGCCGGCGGCCGGCCGGGTCTCGTCGAGCCACTGCTCGGCCACGTGGCGCGGCGCTTCGAGGTTAAAGACCTGCGGCAGACGGAGCGTCGAGGTGAACGGGAAACCGGTGGCATACAGGTGCACGGGCGCGGCCCAGAGGCCGATGACGACGGCGGTCAGACAGACCAGGAGGGCCAGACCGCCAGTCGGCCTGACCGGCAGCCCAAGGCGATGGCCCCGTCGGTGAACGATCAGGGAATGGAGGCCGAATCCCAGCGGGAAGAACGGCCAGACGAAGAGGATGTCAGCGGCCCGTTCGAGGGTCGCCTGACGGAGGACCCAGCCCACCCCGACCAGCCCGATGGCGATGAAACTGATGGCCCAGACCGCGGCGCTGCGATCGGCCCGCTGTGGGGCGGCGAACCGCCGCAGGACGTCGAGAACGCTGTAGACTGTGAGGACGGGCAGATAGAGAAGGACATAGAAGACAAAGCTGCTTACGGCCAGTTGTTGCCGCCCCGGAGCGAGGGCGGTCGGGCCGATGAACAGGGCGGCGAACCCGCCGATGTCGGCGGCCAGCAGAATCAGGCCCTGCCTGCGGTCACCGAGGTAAAGGTGGCCGAGCCCGGGTAAGAGAGCCAGGACGGCCGCGACGGCCGGATTCCTGTGGACGGTCTCCGGGCCGGGCGCTGAGACGGCGGACTGGTCGACCATCAGTGACACCTCCTGACTGCGGACCGGCTGGCCCTCACAGGCCGGGGGGCAGCATGAGCCTTTCGACCACGAATAGATAAACGATGACCATGGCCGCCCCGACGCAGGCGGCCAAGGCTCCGGGGGACAGGTCGTGCCCGGCCGGCCAGAACGCGCCCCGGCGGACGGGCTCCGACGCGGTCTGGGCCAGCGGCCCCGCTGAGAGCTTCTCGAAAAGGCGGTCGGCCAGCCCCTCAGGAAGGGCCTCACCCATCAGCGCCTGGCGCAGCCGCCCTTCCAGAGCCGCGTGACCCTTGGCCTCGCCTGCGCTTCTGGTCTTGATCATTGGTCCATCCCGTCCTCTCCCAGTTCCACCCGGAGTCTGGCCAGTGCTCGCCCAAGGCGCGTGGCCACCGTCCGCTGCCCGACCCCCAGGGTCCGGGCGATGTCTTCGTAGCTGAGATCCTGGCCATAGCGGAGGGCCACGACCTCGCGGTACACCGGCGGGAGCCGCCGCACCGCCTCCCGGACCACCTGCCGGTCGCCGGCCGCGTCCTCCTCGCCCGAAGCACGTCCCGGCAGACATTGACCGTTATCCGCCTCAGCCAGGCCAGGCAGGCCCCGTCACCCCTGGGTTGGAACCGCGGCAGGGCGATGAGGGCGCGCGTCAGGGTTTCCTGGACGGCATCCTCCGCCTCGCCGTGCCCCCCGAGGATGTGACTCGCGAGGGCATGGAGGGGCCCGCCGACCTGCTCCACCAGGGAGCGGAAGGCTTCGACGTCACCGGCCCCGGCGCGGACGGCCAGTTCCTCGAGGGTCTCGGCCAAGGACGTCCCTCCCATCCCTCCACCATTCAAAACGGGGGACCAAGGGGTTTTCTTTCGGGGCGTTCACACGGGCCCGCTTCCAGACTTTGCCGGCCGCGGACGTTCTCCTTCCGGGGAGGGCTGTTCCCCAGGTGCGGCGTCCGCAAAACAAAAAGAAGCGCCGAGGGGCGCTCCTTCAACGTTGTGGCAGGCTTGGAGAGTGACCGGTCCGAGAGCGGCCGGTCCTACTTCCCCTTCCGGTAAGCGAACACGCCGCCGGTGGCCGAGCGGGTGTCGAGGGCGGTGATGAACGAGCCGGGGGCGAGCTCGTCGACGAGGGCCAGGAGGCCAGCCTGGGTCCGGCGGTGGAGGGTGACCATCAGCAGGTGGCGCGGGCCTTCGCGGCCTTCGCCGGTCAGGACGGTCACGCCGTAGCCGCGCTCGCGGGCGGCCGCCGCGAGGGCGCCGGCCTGGCTCTCGTCGCCGGGGATGATCTGTATGGTCAGGGTGCCGATGGCCAGCTTCTCCTCGACGAACATCCCGACATAGGTCCCCGTGGCGAAGCCGAGGGCGTAGGCGACTATCTTGAACGGGTCCTCGAAACCGCCGGCCATGATTATCCCGAGGACGGTGATGTAGATGCCGACCTCGAAGAAGCCCGTCATCGCGGCCAAGCCCCGCTTGCCCCGGACGACGAGGATGGTCCGCACCGTCCCGAGGGTGACGTCGCAGATGCGGGCCAGGAAAATGAGCAGGTAAGACAGGAAGATGGACATGCCTGAACCTCCGGGGCGCGGCCATGGCCGGCGACGGGCGCCGGCCCGGACGAGCCGCCCTCCCGTCATGTTATCGGCCCTCAGCTCTGATGTCAAGCCGCCGAGTACAGCTTGTGGAAGGTCTCCGGCTAATCCTTGTCTTCAGCGGTCGGCCCGGGCCTTGGTCCTTATCCGGGCCCTGGCCGGGCGGGTCGCGCGATTGACAGTCACCAGGGCGGTGCGCTGCTCCGCCGGCTTGCCGGACGAGGCGGCGCGGCCCCGGAAGACGTCGCGTTGCACGCCGCTGAGGTGATCGTGCATGGCCCGTGCGGCGGCCACCGGATGGCGGGCGGCGATGGCCTCGAAGACGCGCCGGTGGTCGTAGACCGACTGGATGGCCCGGCCTGGGATGCTCAGGCTGAAGCGGCGGCTCTCCCGGACGAGGTCGATCATGCTGTCCGTCAGCCGGATGAGCACGGCGTTGCGGGAGGCCACCGTGACCCGCCGGTGGAAGCTGGTGTCGAGCTGCTCCAGGCGGTCCAGCGGCGGGGCGCCCCGCCCGGTCGCGACGGCCTCCTCGATGAGCTTGGTCGTCTCCTCGATGACCAGCCGCAAGGCGGTGATGTCCTCGTCGGTGGCCATCTCGGCGGCCCAGGCCGCCGCCTGGCTCTCGAGGACCCGGCGGACCTCATAGACGTGGTGCAGTTCGTCCGGCGGCAGGGCCGGGCTCGGGGCCAGCCGGCGGGCGATGTCGTCAGCGCTGGCCGCCGTGACGTAGACCCCAGCACCGTGGCGGATCGAGAGGACCCCCAGGGCGCTCAAGATCTTCAGGGCCTCACGGACCGAGGGACGGCTGACGCCCAGCGAGGCCGCCAGCTCGGTCTCCCGTGGCAGCCGCTCCCCCGGGGCCATCTGCCCCGACCCGACCTTCTCCAGGATGACCTCGGCCAGGCGCTCATACAGCGGGGCCGGGTCGCGCAGCTTCTTGAAACTGAGCGGGGCCGGGGCGCCCGCGCGCGGGCGCTTGGCACGGGCTCGGCTCATCGGTTCCACCTCCGTGGGTCGGTCGGCGCGGGTCACGGTGCTATCGCGGTCAGGAGCCCGACCGCTCATGCGCTGACGGCTCATGCGGTGCGGAAGAGCTTCGTCAGGACGAACTCGCGATGGCCCAGGACTTCGGCGACGTTATCGCCTCGGCGGCGGCGGACGACGTGTCCATGAACCAGAGGCCCTTGCGCGGCGCCGGCTCGGCGGGCTCCAACGCCCCATCGACCTGCGCCCGCCCGATCTTCTGGAGGTTGCCCATGGCCTTCTATTCGATGGTGGTCAGGCCGTCCGTTATGTTACCTTGGGTCGGCTGGGAGCCGAGGAGGTCGGCCTCTTCACGCTCGATGAAGGCCAGGTAGTCGTTGAACAGTTGGAGGAACTTGGCCCGCCCGGCGGGCGCTAGAAGCGGCCCGCGACGATCTCCTCGCCGCCGGTGAGTTCAGAGGTTTCGCCAAAGAGGACCGTCGCCCCTGCGTCGACGGGCCGTTCCACGGCCCGCCCGACGGTCGGATTCGAAGCCAGCCCGGACGTGGTGTCCGACTCGCCGCACTTGATGCTGACGGCTCCGAGACCCGGCACTCCTTGCGGTTCAGGGACGTCGCGTACTGGACGAACTCCTTGGCCTTGCGCGACGCGGCCTCGATGGTCCCGAGGTCCCCGTGGCGCTCGATGGCGAACCAGGCCACCGGTTTGCCTGTCTCGGCGATGCCCTCGGCGACCTTCTGCGTCCAGTTCGGCTCGATGCCGATGACGATGGCCGCGGCCACGTTCGGGTTGTGGCCGCTGCCGATGAGGGTCTTGAAGAAAAGCTCCAGGTCCGCGCCAAACTGCAGGCGGCCGTAGGGGTGCGGCAGGGCCATGGCCCCATGGATGACCCGGGCGACCGACTCGGCCGCGGCGTTGGACAGGTCGTCCAGCGGGATGATGACCACGTGATTGCGGACCCCGACCCGGCCGTCGGGACGACGATAGCCGAGGAAGGTGGTCTTGGCGGTGAGGGTAGCGTCTGGGCTCAGGCGGCCGGCGGTCATGAGGCCACCCCCTCTTGGCGCTTGGCGCCCGCCCAGCGCAGGCTCCTGAGATTGTGGACATGGACGTGTTGGCCGGGCTTGATGGCCTCCGTCGCCCGACCGACCGGCACGCCGTACTTGACCACCCGTTCGCCCTTGGCCACCGGCTTCAGGGCGATCTTGTGGCCGAGCGGGATATCGTCGGCCGCCACGAGGTCCACCGGCGAGCGCCCCTTCAGGTTCACGCCGAAGACCTTCTAGCCGGCCTTGATGTCCGTCACCGCCACGCCCACGTTGTCTTCCGGGTCGTGGATGAGGAACTGATGAGCATGCGAGTCCCTCCCGTCGTTCCGGGTTTCGCGGCAGAGAGGTATGACCTCTTACTGTTTTGGAATTGGTCCGGCTCGCGAAGCACGAATCCCTTCTCCACCGGTAGTTTCCTCTTACTCTCGCGGGCGCGCCTAAGCGGCTGCGATAGTTATGTCAAATCCGCAGGCCAAGACACCTTTGAAAGAGGACTCTAGCCCATAATCGCGAATGCTCGTTTGGACCTCACAACTTGTACGCAGCATGGTCCTCCCTAGCCCGTTTGGCGCGGGTTCCGGGCGGACTTTTTTATTGAGGGGCCGCAGGCAGGAGTAGATGGGCAATTAGTCAGTTGAATAGGAGGAGAGCACGTGGTTAAGCCCTCCGTTATTCGGCGAAGTTCCTTTCAACTCGCGTGGCTGGCAGCCTGCCGATTACTCCTTGATGGCGGAGACCAATGGAACCTCGTCGTGAGCATCAAGGATTCAACAGCCTTCGATGAAACTCTCCACGAGAGAGTCAGCCAGTTCCATCAGGGCAATGGCGTGGCTGATCCCCGGATCGTTGCGGCCACGATTTTCCCCGAGAGCTTTCACCGACGGCACTCGGATAGGCATGAACTGTACTTGAAGTACAACGGCTCCAGGGGTCTTTTTGAGAGAATGACTAAGTCCAGACCCACGTGGGGCACCTACTTTAGGCGGCTGACGAATTACGAGGGTTCGGAGGCTCCCGTCAATCAGCTTGAGAACATAATAACCAAGATTCAGTCACGCAGCAAAGTCAACCATGTTGCGTACACAATGCTCATTCCACAGCCGGGGTCGGAAACAGTGCGTCCAAGAGGCGGGCCATGTCTGAACTATCTTGCACTCCAGGTGGGCGATGAAGACCCACCAGTTGCCAATTTGCTATGTGTCTATCGGAATCATGACTTTCTTACGAAGGCTTACGGCAACTATTGGGGCTTGTGCAATCTGCTCGCTTTCCTTTGCACTGAGGTTGGCTATCAGCCGGGAAGCATCACATGTGTTTCCTCGCACGCTACCGTGCCCCAGGGGAGGGTAGCCCTACGTTCTTTCGTTGGGGGTCTTGCAGATGAGCCTGAACCTGAATGAGCTCAAAATTGAAGTAACACAGCATTGCCTGTTGGGCTGTGTGCATTGCTCAAGCGACGCGAGCCCTTCGTCCCAATTGGAGATCACTGAGCACGACTGCGCCCGCATCGTGCAGGGGGCCGCTGATCTCGGTGCCCGTAAAGTAACCTTTTCGGGCGGTGAACCTCTACTGTGGGGTCCCCTCCCCGAAATGGTTCAGACAGCTAAGCGCCTCGGTCTTGACGTCTCACTCTATACGACCGGAAATGCGCCTCACTATAGTAGGCTCCTGGAGCAGTTGAAGCGCGGCGGTGCGAGCGCTCTGGTCTTCAGTGTCTTCGGGGCTAGGCCCGAAACTCATGAGTCAATTACCAGAAAGGCTGGGAGTTTCGAACAAACCCACAGGGCTATGTCCCTAGCCGTAGATGCCGGCTTCCGCGTAGAAGCTCATTTTGTTCCGTTGCAGACGAATCTTGGGGAGCTAGCTGAGATAGGGAAAATGGCCCTAGAGCTCGGACTTCAACGAGTAAGCGTTCTCCGTTTCGTACCTCAGGGGCGCGGGCATCTCATAGGGCGCCAAGTGCTTACACCGATTCAGAACGTCGCTCTGCGGGCCTCGATAGTAAGCCTTCGGGGTCAGGGGTTGGACGTGCGAGTGGGCTCACCCTACAACATACTCCTTCTGAACGAAGACCCAACTTGCATGGCAGCCCAGGATCGCCTGATTGTGGGGCCAGACCTTCGGATTTACCCCTGTGATGCCTTTAAGAACATCCGCGCCGAAGAGGTCGCGGGCAGCGCGGAGCTCTCAGACCTTCACACTAACTCGCTGAGGGACTGTTGGGCCCTGTCACCGTACCTAAATAAGGTGCGAGAGCATCTTGCTGCCGACTTCGAGGAGCCGTGCTGCTCTTGCTCGCTGTTAAGAAAATGTCTGTCTGGGTGCCTTGCTCAGAAGGTTATTCGGCACCAGTCGCTGAAAAAGGTTTCGGATCCACTGTGCCCTGCGAAGACATTAAAGGGTTCTTCTCACCCCTGAGCACAGGTGCTTTTTGGCGTAGTGTCTGGGGAGCGAACGCCGAGAAATCCACTCAGGCGAGGTGAATGATTGGTGTCAGTCGTGTTTTCTTCGTTTTCGAGAGAGCGCCGGTTTGAGGACCTAACGAGAGCTGTTCAGCACTGCGATTTGTGTGGCCGGCTGTGCCAACGTACCAGAGTGCTGTCTCCTTCAAATGGTAACCTTCATTCCAGGGTCCTGTTTATTGCTGAGGCACCCGGTCGGCTCGGGGCTGATCGAACCGGCATTCCGTTATTCGGTGACCAGACCGGCATGAATTTTGAAAGACTGCTCGGCAATATCAAATGGCGCCGGGAGCAAGTCTTTATCACCAACGCAGTTCTGTGCAATCCAAGGAATGAGCTCGGGACTAATGGGACCCCCACGTTACAGGAGCTTAGGAATTGCTCCTCGTACCTGGATATGACCATTACGCTGGTAGATCCCGCTGTTGTTGTTACATTGGGCAAGGTAGCTCTCGCTTCTCTTAGTTACCTGAAACCACATGGGTTTGAGCTGCAAAACGACGTTGGACAACTTAGGCCCTGGAATGGCTATCTAGTCATGCCTCTATACCATCCGGGACCTCGCGCTCTTATAAGAAGATCGTCGGCCAAGCAGACCTCTGACTTTGTGGCACTTGCCAATGCAGTAGATCCTGTGGGAGGCCTAAAAAAGAAAGCAACCGGTTCCACCCGGTTCCGTGTCCCGCAATCCCGGCTGGATCCCCCGACGCTAACCCCCGAAGCGAATGTTGCGTTGACTGTCATTGAATTTCTTGGGCAATTGAGCTACTTCAAACTCACTAAGATGTTATACCTTATCGATCTATCGGCCCGGCAGGAATTGGGGCACACGCTGACAGGAATGACCTACATTAGACAGCAGGACGGACCCTGGGCCCCTAGCCTCACGAGGGCGATGAACAACCTAAGTGATTTCGAGATATTGTGGACAACAATCGGCAAGCTCCCTAACGTTAGAAGCGGACCAAGCCCAAGGATTCGCCCGCAGCTTGATGAACGTGAGGCGGACTTGGTCTTGAGAGCTGTGAAGAAGTACGGTTCTCTGTCAAACACAGGCATCAAGATAGCGGCCTACCGTACGAAACCCATGCAGTATGTCCTTAAGGCGGAAGCAGCCGGGTTGAGCATGCTCAATAAGCCCGTCCTAAGCGGGAATAGCACTTGCGATGAACTTGATGACACCGCTCCCTCATCGTTGACCACAGCAAGACCGGACCTCGTCGACTCGTGCCCAGAGCATTCCGACGATTAGTTCTAGGCCGGCGAGAGATTAGAGACGAAACATGCATGTGCTGTGATGACCCATCCGTAAGCAAAGGAGACGGCGAGGCACTGCCGTCTCCTTTCGTCTGTGCGTAGCGAGTTATGTCTGACTCTAGTACTACTACGTTAAGTGTCTGGCAGAATGACCGGCCTGCCGCAGGTCGGGCAGGAGCCAAGGCGGATCAGCAGTACCCGTTGCAGTTCTTTCTTGGCGCGTCGGAGGGTCCACCCAGAAGTTT
>JAJYMC010000043.1 GCA_021787335.1 Bacillota bacterium
TCGTAAAGGAACAGGCCATCGTCATCCCAACGTGGGTGGGCAAATCGACCCTGAACCTCTTGGGCGAATGCTTTCCGACCGCCAAAGGAACATTCGCCCTTCAGTTACCAACACGGGCTCCTAGCCTTGCCAAACATCTCTGAACTGCCAGCTTGATAGTAGCGCGGATGGTTGCCGTCCGGTCAGTGTACTCGCATACAGCCTCTAATAACCGCAATGCTCCAAGAGCCACGACGTCCATGGTATACTCGGGGTCCTCGAAGGACGCCTGCACACGGGACTGCCCACCCAGGTTATAGATCTCATCCGGCTGAACAGCGTTGACGATTCTTCGCAGGGCGGACGTATCCCTTAGGTCCCCAAGGTGAAAGGACAAGGAACAGCCCCCAGGGGCAAGACTGAAAGGCTCGCGTGGATGAATGCCCGGGGGGGACATTTGCCTGACGATGCCGTGAACCGCGTACCCCTTGCCCAGCAGGAATTCGGTAAGGTAGGTGCCGTCCTGGCCGGTAATCCCGGATATGAGCGCGGTCCTCACGCTAACAATGCCCCTTTCAAGAATCGTTGTCAGCCTCGGCCCTGCCCCGCTTGCAGTCGGGGAACAGGTTGAGTGATGTCTGACTGACCACAAGGTAACCGAGCTGACCTTTGAACGGGTCAGGAGGAGACAACCCATTTCAGCAGAGCGCTACCGAACCCCGAGGCGAGATCTCCGAGACTACCCGAGAGGAGCCTCCGGCCAGCCACCTCAATTGCGCTGAACGCAGGCACGGAGAACCGGATTGAATAAAGAACCACGGCCAAGCGCGACGAGTATGGGCGGTCGGAGGGCCCGCAACCCTCGAACGATATGACTCCGATACTTGGCTACAAGACCGCCCATGATGAAAAGGGGAAGGGAGTTGGTTTCAACCATTAACCCTCCGGACAGCTTCCCCAGGGCGAGAAGGACTAAACTGGCGGCCATGACCCCCAGGGCACCACCATGGCTCTTGCGTCTCAAGACCATTATGACGAATGGGTAAACGAGGGCAATCCGCATCTCAATGATGAGTGTCCAGACAACACCATTGATTCCGGAGGGGTGACGACCAACCAAGGCGATGTAATCCCTCACCATTGCCCAGGTAATCGGCTGGAGCCAGGTTGTTGACCAGCCGTCGGCCAGTCCGGTCAGTCCTCCGGGGCGAAACACAATCAGTCTCAGGGCCAGCATTAGGGCCAAGGACGCGAGGTAGGCCGGGTAGACGCGGAAGACTCGCCTGATCCAGAAAGCGGTGATCTCTCCGAAGTCCATTGCCACCTTACGGTCATCGGCAAGGTAAGGGAGGGCAAGAACGAAACCGCTTACACAAAGAACAGGTCAACAGCCGCCCCACCATCATAGAAGATGTGCAAGATGCTCTGGTCGGTGTGGTCGAGAATCCGGGAGATCAGGCCCGAAAACCCTGACGTATTCTGGGAGACCATGCGAAGACCCAAGGTATGCGATAAGAAGACCGTGAGAGCCGCTAACCCACGTAAGCTGTCGAGTTGTCGATACCTCTCCCCCAACATCTCACCCCCTTGGTCCCGGGATCTTCGGATCAGGCCGATTGGAGGCCAACGCCGAGGACTTCCCGGACCCAGTTAGGACCCGTTCGGTCAGAATCAGCCAGACTAGGGCCAAGCAGCTGAGGGCCGCTGCTTCAATCGCAAGGACGGCGTTCGGGTACCGTATGCACAACCAAGCAAGAAAGGCCAGAAGGGAGTCGACCGCCACTACTAGGCCCGTCATTCCTCCATGGGTCAAGCCCGTCCGGGTGAGCATCTGGTAAGCATGTGACCGGTGGGCTTCGAACCACCGTTCCCCGCGCAGCACTCGCCTAATCAGGGTGGCGGTGGCGTCGACGATGAAGACCCCGAGCAACAGGACCCAGATCAGGGCGGGCAGGGACCCGGACCGCTCAGAGTAAAGAGCCGAAACCCCAAACACGTATCCGAGCAGCCCGCTGCCCACGTCGCCCATGAACACCTTGGCTGGGGGCAGGTTCCAGGCCAGGAACCCCACGGCCGCACCGGCGATCAGGAGGGATACAGTCGCGAGCCCGGTGTCACCGCCGGTCGCCAAGAGGACCCCCGCGGTCGCGGCCACGGCGACGGCCTCAGAGGCCGCCAACCCGTCAATGCCGTCCATGAAATTATAAAGATTGACGAGCCAGGCGATGGCCAGGACGGCCATCAGGTCGCCGAGGACGCCCAGCCGCAGCAGGTTGTTCCCCAAACGGAGGGTGGGCAGACCGCCTAGCCAGAACACCGCCCACGCCGCCGCGGCCAGGTGGGTGAAGACACGGAGGGCCACCGGCCGGCTGCTGCGATCATCGAACCAGCCGACTGCCGCAACCAGCAGGCCGCCCCCGGCTATGGCGACGACCAAGCGCCGGGGGGCCAGTCCGCTCAGGCCCAACAAGGTTGTTCCGGCCAGAAGGACAAAGGCGATGGCCAGCCCTCCACCCCTGGGGGTGGCCTTCGGATGGGAACTCCTGGCGTTCGGCACGTCCAGCACGCCGTTCCTGACGGCGTAGTCGCGGGCCCAGCCCGTGAGCAGGTAGGCTGCGGGTATAGCCATTCCCAGGATGACGAGGGCATTGAAGACCATGGTCAGGGCCGTCCCCTCCGGATGAGCCCTTTCTCCCGCATCATCTCCACCTCCGCCGTTATCCCGACGGTGAAGGCACGCGGGGAAAAACCCAAGTCCGCAGCCGCCTCATCGTGCGGGAAAGCCTTGTCCTCGTCAAATCTGAGGACCTGCTCCGCCTTGATGAGCGGCCGGCGCGCCGTTCGTTCGTACAGGCGAAGCGCCAAAGCAACCGGGGTCAACGGGACATGGAGCTTGATGACCCGCCGCCCTAGGGCGGTCGCGGTCTCGTCAACCGTCTGGCTATAGGTCAGCGGCCGCTCCCCCGACAGGTTGTAGGCCCGCCCGCACGAAGCCGGCCGGTCCAGGGCCGAGATGACGGCCGCCGCCAGGTCATCAACGTGAACCGGCTGTTGGAGTCCACGGCCGGAGCCCGGGATGGGGACCACCGGATAGCGGTCGATGAAGCGGATGAGCCGGGCGAAGTTTCGATCCCGCTCGGTCCCGTAGATCATCGTCGGCCTGAGAATGGTCCAGGCAAGCCCGCTCTCGCGGATGAGTCTCTCAGCCTCGAGGCGGACGGCTTTGGTCCGAGCGTCCAGTTTGGTGAAGATGGCCGTCGTGCTGATGAAGACCCCGCGCTCTATACCCGCCAGCCGGCAGGCTTCCACAATGAACGGCGCGTGGCCAAACCCAAGCGAGGCCAGATTGACCAGCGTCTTGACTCCGTTCAAGGCGGCCACCAAGCTTCCGACGTCCCCGAGGTCTCCGACGCGCAGGGGGAGCCCCGTAGCTTCGATGACCCGCGTGTCGCTGCTCGGCCGGACGAAACAGGCCGGGCGAGCCCCCGCCTTGAGCAGCTGGGTGACCACGTGGCTCCCCAGGAAACCGGTGGCCCCGGTGACCAGCATCACGGGCGGCTCCCCCAATCAACGGACTGTTCCCCGGCCCCGCGCCCGGCCAGGGCCAGCAGGCGCTCGTATTCAAGGGCCAACTTCGCCCGATCGTAGTGCCGGGCGACGAAGGCGGCCCCGGCCGCGCCTAGCCGATTGCGTGCCACCCTGTCCTCGACCAAGCCCAGGATGGCCCCGGCAATGGCCGCGCTGTCCTCGGGCGGGACGACGACGGCCCCCCCGGAGCGGTCCAGAATGTGGGCGGCCTCGCCGGCAAGGGATGCCACGATGGGACGACCGCAGGCCATGATCTCAAACATCTTCGAGGGGATGAATCCCTTGAACAAAGCCACGTTGCGTAAAGGAACAAGGCAGACGTCGGCCGTACGGTAGAAATCGGGCATCCGCTCTTTGGGCTGAGCCGGAAGGAAACGCACGCCGGCCAGCCCGAGTTCAGCCGCCAGCCGTTGCAGTCTCGCCTTCTCCGCGCCCTCGCCGACCAGTGCGAAGACGACGTCGCCCCTCCCCTTGAGCCGCTCGGCCGCCCCGATCACGGACTCCAACCCCTGTGACATACCCAGGGCCCCGATGTAGAGGACCAGGGACTTCCCGCGGCAGTCAAGCATCTCTCCCACCGCTTCGGACTTCGGCCCCGGTGAGTAGCGCTCAAGGTCGACGCCGTTGGTGATGACGGTGACCTTCTCCGCGGCGATGCCCCTGGAGACCAAGTTCTCCTTGAACGCCTCGGTCACCACGACCACGTGGTTGGCGGCGCGGTAGGCCCATAGCTCCAGAGCTTCGAGGACGTAAATCAGGGCCCGGTTCCTGAGCACGCCCAGTTCGATGATGGCTGCCGGCCAGAGGTCCCTGATCTCCAGGACCAGGGGGGCCCGCTTGATGCGGCTGAAGACGTACCCGGAGAAGATGGAAAAGAAGGTCGGCGAACTGACGACCACGACATCGGCCGGCCCGGTTCGGAACAGGCTCAGGAGGACGCTGGTGGCCATGAACGACAGGTGCCCGATGGTCTTCTTCAACACGCCTTCGTTGCTCGTGACGTAGGTCCAATTGCGGTAGACTCTGATGTCGCCGAGATCGTCAACGACCTGCAGCCGCCCGCGGTAGCGCGGCGGGACCACGCCGGTCGGGTGGTTGGGAAAGCAGGTCACCACCTTCACTGCGTGACCGTGCTTGGCCCATTCCCGGGATATCTCGAAGAGTCTTGCCGACGGGGCTCCAGGTTCAGGGGCGAAGTAGTGGCAAAGAAGGATGACGTTCATTGCGACACCTTCTCGGCGCCAGGATCGGCCCGGATCTTCTCCACCGTGGGCCTCGGGCTTGAGACCCGCCAACGGATCTCGTAGGTCTCCCGTTCAAGTTCGAGCCGGCAGACGCGGTCCCGCCCGACCCGCACCAACCGCACGGCCCCATGGCCTCCCGTCGGGACAATGGCGTAGGTGATGAGGCACGGCAATTCCCCGGCGCGGAGGACCAGAGTCTGGCCGGCCTCGGCGAGCCCAAACTCCGGCATGTACCAGCCGTTCAAAGGCTCCCGGGCACCGGTGACCAGTTTCACGTCGGCCGCTCCGGACACCAACAGGCGCATGGGCCGATCCCCCTGTTCGAAGACCGCCCCGTCTTCCTCAAGGGTCACCCGGACGCTGGGATGCAGGTGGATGAGACTCTCGACCCGGGCCGCCCCTTCCCCATCGACCTCGTCAATGACTACCCAGGCCGGGCCGCCGAGGTCAACCAGGACTCGCGTGTGGGGGCGGGCGCGCCCATACCCGCGATGGACGGCCGCGAGCGCTGCGAACCCATTTGGGTCGGCCCGCCAGAACACGTCGCTCGGACGGACCCGGCGGCCGACGCGGAAGGAAGCCCAGACGTCGACCTGGTTCCGGCCACCCACGACCACGGTGTTGTGGGCCCTTGTGCTCCGGGCATAGTCACGCCATTCGCCCGCCTCGTACTCCCTGACTCCGCTGTCGACGACAAAGCGGCGCCCACCCACGGACAGCTCGTAGCTAAACATGTCCGCGTGGGCGTGGGCCGGGAGTTCATCCGGGCAGGTCGGCCCGGCGTCGGCCACCAGGAAATCGCCGCCCCTCCTGGAGACGAAATACCCGGAAGCCGCAAAGGCCGCCGCTTTCGGGGGGTCATCACGGCCGCTACCTGCCGGGATGGGGTCGCCCTCTCCCGGGACCTGGCCAGCTTCTCCCAAAACCGACCTGACGAAGGCGAGCAGAGCGCCGGGCTCAGCGGCGACGTCGAAGGCCGAATCGTTGAACAACGGGATCTGACCGTCCGGGTGGAGGATTGAGCTCAGGAAGTCGGTCATCTTGGCGAGGCCGCCGCGAAGTCCGTCCGGCCAGGGAATCCCGGCGGAGGTCAGGGCGGCGGCCACCGTCGTCAGGTCCTCCAGGACGATGGCGTGGTACATCGGGCTGCGCTCGTAGTGCCCGCCATCCGACAGCACCTGACGTCCCACCTCGGTCCGCAACAGCCGCAGCCCCTGGCCAAGCCACCGGTCGGGGACGGCTCCGGCGAATCTGGCTCCGGCCAGGCAAAGAGCCTTGATGTTGGCGACGAGGTGGTTGCCGCCGACGTCGAACTCGGGGTGACGGGCGACGTAGAGGACCTGCCCGACCAGCGACCGGAGCAATTGGTCCAGAAAGGGCCGGTCCTCGGCCAGGGGCTTGGCGAAGAGGTCCATGGCCAGGAGCCAGTTGACCACCCTGACCGAAATTACGTACGGATGCCACCCGTCGCCCCGGGGCATGGGGTTGGCCGACATCCAGTCGCTCACGAGTTCCTTGAACGAGGCGTAGAAACGGCGTTCGGCGGTGGCCCGGTGGGCGACCGCCAGGGACACGAGATAGGCGTGGTAGTGCAGATTGTAGCGCCAAAGTCGGCCGGCGTCCGGGAAGCCCCAGTCCGGTCGGTTCCGGAAGGAGATCCGGCGGTTGAGGAAAGCGAACTCAAGCCGGGTGGCTGATTCGGCCACGGCCAGGTGGTCCCGGCCAAGCCCCGGGCCCGGGGCCAAGCCCGGCGTCGCCCCCGCGGCCCACTCGACGACCGGTCGGAGGGGGCTGTGGACCCTTGGGGTAATGGACCCGGCCACGGCCGCAGCCTGGCTTTCCCAGGCGGACCGCAAAGCCGCGATGTTCCCGTGCAGAAGCCGACTGGCCCGCAGGTAGGGGCGCCAGGCCAACTGGCGGAGACGCAGGTGCCGTAGAGTCTGAACGTACCTGGCGATCATCCGCTCCCGGCCCTTCCTTCAGAATTGCCGGGAGACACCTCGAGGATACCCGCCCCAAGGCGGGCCACCCTGAACCCGGCGGCCTGCCAGGGGGCGGCCTCGAGGAACCCGCGGGTATCAAGAAGCAATCGTCGGGCAACGAGCCGGCCGGCGGCGCAGGGATCGAGCGACCGGTAGGCCCGGTGGTCGGTCAGCAAAAGGATGGCCTCGGCGCCCGCCAAGACTTCTTCGAGCGGCTTCCTAAATCGCTCCACGTGAGGGTCGTGAACGGCGACCTTCACCGCTCGTTCCTCGAGCAGCCGGATGACTTCATAGGACGGGCTCTCGCGGTCGTCTCCGACGTCGGCCTTATAGGCCGCCCCAAGGACGGCCACGCGACCCGGGAGACGCCCTCCCGCCAGGTCAGCCAGCAACTCGAGCGCGTGCCCAGGCATACCGCGGTTGACCATCCTCGCCGTTTGGATGAGCGGAGTGACAGTGGGCGCAACCTCGGCGATGAAGTATGGGTCGACGGCGATGCAATGCCCCCCCACTCCCGGCCCCGGCCGGAGGAAGTTGACCCGCGGGTGGCGATTGGCAAGTCGGATCGCCTCCCAAACGTCGATTCCGAGGACCTCCCCGACCTTGGCGAACTCGTTGGCCAGGGCGATGTTCACGTCCCGGAAGGTGTTCTCCATGAGTTTCACGAGCTCCGCGGTGGCGGCGTCGGTCCCGACGACCTCGCCCCTCACGAACGTCCGATAGAACTCGCAGGCCAGGCGGGTGTCCTCGGGCGTCAGACCCCCGACGATACGGTCGTTGTCCACCAGTTCCCTGACCACGTTCCCGGGGAGGACACGTTCCGGGGCGTGGGCGAAGCGGACCCTTGCCACGTCGACCCCTTCCCGCTCCAACGTCGCTCGGACGACGTCCTCGGTAGTGCGCGGGGGCACCGTCGATTCGAGGATGACCAGATTGCCCGGTTTGACGTGGGGGGCCAGGCCGCGTACGGCGGCCTCGACAAAGGACAGATCGGCGAGGAAGGGTGGCTCGGAGGGACCCGCCGGCCCGCGGCCGTCGGGACCCGGCAAGCCGGCCGCGCCCTGCGGCCTGTCCAGCGGGGACGACGTGGACGTCGCCGCGGCCTCGTCCACCGCCTGGGCGGGACGGAAAGGCGTCGGGACGGCGATGATGAACACGTCGACCGGCTCGGGAACCGTCGCCACCCGGAGCCGCCCCGAGCGCAGCACCGCCTCGGCCAGTTCGGCGAGACCATCCTCGTTGACGATGTGGAGCCGGCCTTGAGCCAACCGGTCGATGACCGAGCGGTTCACGTCAACACCGATCACTTCGTGCCCGGCCCGGGCCACGAGGCAGGCGGTGGGGAAACCGACGTAACCCAGACCGATGACGCAGACGCGCATGGCTACCCCTCTTCAACCCCGGGAGCCTTGGACCAGCCGACCGGGACTTCCCGCCCTAAGCGGAGTGAATCCAGAACGCGAAAGGTGGTCAGGGTGGCCAGGACCGCCTCCTCAAGAGGAATGGGCGTCGGTCGGCCGTTATTGATCGCTTGGAGGAGGGCCTCAAGTTCGCTCTTCTGGCCCTTGTCCTTGACGGGCGACCGCCAGACGGAGGTCCGCCCGTTCTCCGTGTACCGGGCACGGCGGAAATCCTCGAGGATGAACGTCCGGCCGGCCCCGTGAACTTCAAGATACTCCTTGGCCACGGCCTTATCCCCATTGGCGAAGTAAAGAATCGTGCCCACGGAGCCATCGGCAAAGCGGATGGTGATGCTCACGGTGTCGTCTTGACCGGCCACCGCCGCGGCGAAGACCGAGACGGGCTCGGACCCGCACAAGTACTGCAACAGGTCCACGAAGTGGCAGGCTTCGCCGATAATGCGGCCCCCACCCTCCTCGGGGTCCTGGGTCCAATGGGACGCCGGCACAGCTCCCGCGTTGACCCGATAGACCATCGCCAGCGGCCGGGCGTGGCCACGGAACTTGTCGCTCGCCATTTGGATGAGCGGGGCGAATCGGCGGTTGAACCCGACCATCAGGTGCCGGCCCGCCTGTCCGGCCGCGTCGACCACCAACCGGAGGCCCTCCTCGTCGATGGCCAGCGGTTTCTCCACAAATACATGCTTGCCGGCCCGCAGGGCGGCCACGGCCAGGGCGGCGTGGGAATCATGCCGCGTCGCGATGACGGCCAGCTGAACCCGATCGTCCCCGATGACCTCCCGGACATCGGTGGCCGAGAATTCGAAGCCGAACCGCTCCGCCGCGTGCCGGGCGCTGAGCCCGCGGGACGTGCCGACCCCGATCAGCCGCGCGGCGTCGTTGGCCTTCAGCATCGGGAGGAGGACCTGCCGGGCATAGTTGCCGGCCCCGATGAGGCCGACCCCAACGCGGCCCCCGGCCCCCGTCGCGGCCGGGGCCCTGTCCGTCCAGGTCCCCGGTCTCTTGACTTGATCCACTTCCCCCCGCGGCATCCGACGCCGCAGGTCTGGTTCGGCGGGATAGGTGAGGACCACGCCGAGGTAAGGTTCCTTGGCCGCCCCGCCGATCAAAGCATAGCCCTTGTCGGCCTCGGCGATGGAGAAGCGGTGAGTGATGAGGCGGGCCGGGGTCACCTTCCCTTCGGCCACGAGTTGCAGGAAGGTCTCCATGTTCCGCTGTTCGGTGAACGGGACGTAGGCATACGGGTAATCGATGCCGTGCTCCTCGTAGGTCGGGTCGTAACGTCCCGGCCCATAGGACCGCGACACCCTGAGGTCAAGCTCTTTCTGGTAGTAAGTCCGGCGGGGCACGTCGAGGCGAACGTCGCCCACGGCCACGACTCGGCCCTTCAAGCGCGACCATTCGCCGGCCAGCTCCACCGGCTCATTGCTCGGGGTTGCCGCAGCGATGATCACCGCGTCGGCCCCGTGTCGCTCGGTGAATTTGGCGACCGCTTCGGCGGCAGCCGTGGACGGGGTCAGCTCGTGGGCCCCGTCGGCCCCAAGTTCGCGGGCCAAGGCGACACGATTCGGATTCGGGTCGAAGCCGAGGACCCGGCAGCCGGATGCTTTCAGCAGCTGCACCGTCAGGAGCCCGATGAGGCCGAGCCCCAGGACGACGACCCGCTCGCCCACGCGGACGTCGGCGACCCGTAGACCCTGCAGGGCCACAGCCCCGAGGGTAGCGAAGGCGGCATCCTCGAAAGGAACGTCGCCTGGGACGCGGACGGCCAGGTTTCTTGGAACGGCCACGACCTCCGCGTGGGAGGCGTATCCGGCGCCGGCGCAGGCAACCCTATCCCCGACTCCGCAACCATCAACCGCTGTCCCGGCCTCGAGGACCAGGCCGGCCGAACTGTATCCCAGGGACAGAGGAACGTCAAGCCTCGCCTGGACCACTTGGTACGCGTGGAGCAACCCGTCGGCCCGGACCTTATCGACCACCTGCCTGACCAGGTCCGGGCGGCTCCGCGCCTTCTGCAGGAGGCTCTCCTGGCCGAACCTGACCGCCGCCCCCTCCGTCCCCGGACTGATCACGGAGGCCCGGGTGTGGACCAGAACGTATCCCGGCCGGCACGTCGGCGCGGCGACATCCGCGACGGATATGACTCCGGAACGGTAGTCCTCGGTGACCTGTTTCACGTCCCGCACCTCCTCGCCGGGCGAACGATTCGTCAACGTCCCCTCTTGGCGCCAAGACCCCTGAAGACGTACCACACGGAGCCGATCTTTTCGCGGAAGACGGTCGTGGTGACGCTCAGGGCGTCCGATTGTGGGACCCAGGCCAGGGCCCCCCCGGGCGAGCTGGCCATGTACGAGTCGGCCGGGATGCCCACGACCTTTGGGTACAGCCTCCGGAACGCGGCCATGGCCCTGGGAAGGTGCCAGGCCGAGGTTACCAGACCGATGGTCTCCTCGGGGTCAACGCGGCCGAGTCTTGACAGTTCCAAGGGGTGCTCAAAGGTGTTCCGGGATCGGCATTCGGTGATGATGTTCGCCGGCGGGATCCCCATCTCGACCGCCAGGGCCTTCATCATGCTGACCATCCGGTCCGGTGCCGCGTCCTCGGTGAACCCCGACATGACCATCAGGCGCGCGCCGGTCTGTTTATAGGTCCGAACCCCCCTGACCACTCTCGAATACGTCGAGCCCACGAGATCATCCAGGTTCGGGTTCAGCCCTTTGAAGTAACCGCCGCCCAAGATGACCACCACCTCAAGCGGCCCGGGGTCCGAACTTCGCTCCGCCACGTAAGGAGCCTCGAGGCTCCCGGCGAGCTTGACGGCCACGGCGGGAGAACTGGCCAACCATAACAGCAGCGTCCCCGACCAAAACAGACAGGCGCCGACGCGACCGCGGGAGCCGAGCTTCCGCCATTCCAGAGCCAGGAGGATTCCCCCCGCGGTCAGGCCGGCTATGGCGATGAAAATTGGGGACAGCAGGGCCGCTACCAAGACCAAACCTCCCGCTAACGGATGCCAGCCGAGAGCTTGCCGACCAGTCTCTCCTGGAGGCCCAGGACCAATCGGGTTGAAACCGCGAAGGAATGCGCCGAATCGCCTTCCCCTCCCTCGGCGATTCGACGGCACACGTCTTCGTACATGGTTCTGTAAGTATCAATCTTGTTGACCCTGAGGCTTCTGACGACCGCGTTGCCCCTCTCCGCCGTGTAGGCTGACTCGTTGACGATCCGCACGGTCGCATCCCCCGCCCTCAACTCGACGTGATCCTGAACCCCGATGCGAGCGCTGCCGTGGTCGGTCAGGGCCATGGTGAAGAAAGCGCCGTTCTTCAGGCCGACGGTGCAGTTGAGGGTCCCGTCCCTGGCGGCCGCGATATCGAAGAACTCGACATCGGCATAGCCGTTCAGGAACAGGAAGTGGTCGAGCCAGTGCCAACCGTTGGAAACCAGACGGCTTCCCGAATTCGGCCAGCGGTACCAATGCAACTCGGGTAATGGTACTTCAAACACGATGCAGTGGTACGATACCGGGTCCCCAGGATTGACACCCAGGTCCCGTAGGGCCAACCGGTTGAACGGAAGGTACCGCTTGTGGAAGCAGGAAAACAGTCGCCCCTGGGAAGTGCGCATGGCGGCCAGCAACTGTTCCAACTGGCTTTCGTCCACGACCACGGGCTTCTCGACGACCGCCCAGGCCCCCTGCTCAATAGCCCGGACGGCCAGGGGGCCATGGGTATGGTGGAAACCGGCCACCAACCAGACGTCGTAGTTCTCGTCGTCCCTGGGAACGGGGGAGGTATCCCAGGCCTTGTCGGCATCCTCTTTCAGGGGGAGCTGGGTAGGGTCGATCTCGTGGATGCAGTCCACGGACAGGCAAGGACGGACGTTCGGCAGGATGATGGTCTTCGCGTAGTTGCCGTATCCGAAGAGGACAGTGTGCGGAGGCCGCCGCGTGGGAGCGGGGCCGGACCGTCCCTTCGTCTCGGCCACGGGCCCGCGGTCGACGGGCAGGCTCCGGGCGCCTTCCCAAGGGGTCTGCCGGACCGCCGATAGCGCCCGGCCCAGGGTCTCGGCACAGCGTTCACGCTCAAAATGCCGCCCAGAATACCCGGACCACCCGGTCAGGGGTGCCCACCAACGGTCCGGAGCCGCCTCGTCAGCGTCCACCGGCAGGTGCAGGACGTGGTCGGAAGGCGCTTCGGGCTCCGCCAGCGGATCAACCTTCAGGAGCATCTCCTCCTGCAGGACGACCCGCTCCGCGCATGCCGGCTGACAGGGGGCGAGGAAGACCACCGTTTGGCCAAGGGGGAACTTGCTCTCGTCGGCGGACTCAATGACCCTGCCGAGGCCGCAAGAGACGTACTTCTCATTCCTGTACTTCTCGTGGTTCCGGGAAGCCACCTTGCGGAGCACGGCGGTGGGCCCGATCTCACGCAGGTAGTTCCATAAGAGCCTTGGGTCCTTTCGTCGCACGAAGTGCAGGCCCTCGATCTTCTCGAGGTTCCGACAGGCCAGCACCTCAAGCCGGTACTCGCCGGGGCCGCAGTGGTAATCGGGAAAGCCGTCTTTCCACTCCCGGCCGACCATGATCTTCATATTCATCCCTTCTTGCGCGAGGAATCATCTGACGTTCTCTGGCTTGTTGCTCTACCGGGGCTCCGCGGATCCCGTCACCTTTCGGTTGTGCTTGTCCATCCAGTGCCCGAGGTCGCGGTGGTCCAAATGAACGAGGTCGTTCCTGAGCCAGCCCACCCCACCTTCCGCGACGGAGTGTTCGTTGGCCCACGGCCCTCGCAACGAGCCAATCCGTGTTTGAAGAGGCGCAGGAGCCAGATCGGGCAGTAGCCTCCGTGCCTGAGCCACCGACCTATGAAGATGAAGCGCCGCCTGGCCATGAACCCCGCGTAGTGACCCAATCGATCTTGGTTGGCGAGGAGATCGCTCAGCTCCCTGGCAAAACCCCTTTCAGGACGGCCCCAACGTACGGGGTGAATCCGGGGACCTGACGGCCTGATGACCACGGCCTCTGAACAGCTCGTAACGTTCCACCAGAGCAGCCACAACGAAACTCGCAGCGAAGGACTCGCGCACCAGCTGGACGCCCGCGGTACCCATGGCCCGGCATAATGCTTCATCATCAAGCAACCGTTCCAAGGCGGCCGCAATCTGCTCCGCCACGGGATCGGTCACAAAGCCGGCACCTGCCTGGCTGACGTATCCCCATATGTCTACCCTGTTGGAAACCACCACCGGGAGTCCCGAGCCCATGGCCTCGACCACGGCCACGCCGAAGTTCTCGTGGTATGAAGGCAGGGCGAAGATGTCGGCCTCCCGGAAGACGGCCCACTTCTCTTCCCCCGCCACCCTGCCAAGCATGGCGGTCCTGGCCTCCAGACCGTGCCTCCTGATCAGAGCTTTCACCTCGGCCTCGTAAGCACCTGCCCCTCCGCCGGCCAGAACGAAAGCGAAATCGTCCCGTCGGGCCGCCAGCCTGCCCAAGGCGGGCACCAGTTGATCCAGCCCCTTAACCGGGTCGAGCCGCGAGAGAAAGAGGATAATCTTCTTGCCCTTGAACTGCGGATAGCGAGACCTCAGCGCGGTAATCGCCTCGCCATGGGTTCGCGGGATGTCTACCGGCAACGGGGCCACGAAACCGGGGGCGAGCAGCCGAAGCGAGGCCGCGGTCTCCATTTCGGGCTGGGATGTGAAGTGAAGGGCGGCCGCGCGGCCGAGGTCGAGCTTGGCCAACGTGCGTAGGTAAACCCACTTGCGGACCCTTGACCCCAGCACCGTCAGTCGGTTGGTCAGATAACCCTTGCTTAGGCTGGTCGGATCCAGAGAACCGTGAGGAGAGAGGATGTAAGGTACACCGTGGCGCCAGCACCAATAGGCGGCCGCCGTCGTTGGGAACAGGAAGACCGAGTGGATGTGGACGATGTCGAAATCTTTGACCTTGCTTCGGAGGGCGAGCGCCATGGCCCTCGAATAGCACCATCTCCGAGGTCTGCCGGTCGGGTAGTACCACACCTCGGCCCCGTCCATCTCGATGGGCTGCCCTAGCGGTACATCAAGGGTGCCGGATCCGTCCACATTCGTGGTCATGACGGCCACCTGATGCCCCTGTCTGGCCTGCTCCCGCATCAGATGGTGGACGGCATGGATGGGGCCACCATACCGCGCCGCGAAGCTCGGGATGACGTGCAGTATTCTCAGGGTTTCTCCCCCTCCCTGGGCCCGTCCCGGTTCGGGAAAGCCGGTTGCCTCGCCCTTTCAACCCGCTGGCGGACCAGTCGGTTGAACGGGTTGCCGTCGTGGGCCTCGATCTCCCCCGGGAGGCGGTATGGTGTGCCGGAAAGGCCGGCCTTGAAGTGATAAATGCCCGGCGGGGTGAGGACCGGGTCCATCCCGCCAAGGTCGAGCCAGCGATAGCCAAGGGCCTTCAGTTCGGCGATGGCCCGCCAGAGGAGCAGATGTCCGGCGTTTACCGCCCGACCCTCGGCCCCAACGACGCCCGCGACGTACTCGCCGGTGTCGCCGTATCTGGCGATGAGGATGGCGCCCAGAAGCTGTCCTTCACGCAGGCAACTGAAAACCAGCATCTTATCGTTTGGCCCGGAGCAGTCCTGGAGCCGGAAGAGTAGGTCTGGCGTGACGCTGGTCCGAAATACCCGGTCCGCCAGCATTCGCTCGTAGGCCTCAAGAAAGGCACCGAAGCCGGGTTCATCGATCCCGGACCTAACTTCCAGGCCCGACCTTTCAGCCTTACTGACACAATTCCGCCATTTCCGCTGAAGACCTGCACGCAAGGTCTCGAAGGTGCCCGACAGGTCCAAGCGGGCGGAGGCCCAGCCAGAAGCCGCCAGGACCGGCCGATAACCGGCCATCGCCAAGACCGCCGGGGCCATCACTCCGTCGCCCGACGGCAAGGCGACCCTGAGGTACATGTGCCGTGCCTCCACCCAGTGACGGCGGAGCTCTCTCAGCACCGCCGGGAGCAGTGGCTGGCCGCCATCCTGCGGCCTCAGGAGGGGTCCCCGGTTGACCCACACCAGACCCCCTGGCACCAACGGCAACCGGCGAATGAGGGCCTGGACCGTCCCGACCACGCGTTCGTCGTCGAGGAAGACGGCTCTCCAGGCCTTCCACGGCCCGGTACGGGTCTTGGCCTCCCCATACGCCCAGGTCTGCAGGAGGTTCAGACCTTCGAACCCGGATAAGGCGGCGCTCCATTCTTCCTGTGAGAAATCCCTGACCACCAAGTGCACCATGGGTCTACTCCGCGTTCCCGGCGGCCGGTGGCGCGCGCCGCCGGTCGCGGGATGTCGCCCCGATATTCATGTAGCAGTAGGCGCCCTCAAGCTTGCGCCGGAAGACCTCGAGGGAGTCCCCGGGGTATACAGGGACGCGCTTCATGGTCATGAGGCGCCGCAGCAAATGGTGCATCCACCAGCCGCCCGCGCAGGCGGACGTGTAGCCGACCTCCCGTGCGATGTCCACCGTCCTCTCGTCGAACCGGCACCACGGGTAGGCAAGGTCGCGGACGGGAACTCCGAGACGTTGTTCGAGGGCGTCCTTGGACGCCGCGAGTTCCGCCCGGACCGTCGCCGGCGGGAGATTCAAGAGGTCGGCGTGAGTCAGGGTATGACTGCCAAATTCTAGCCCGGCCCGGCTCAATTCCTGCATTTCGCCCCACCCGAGCAGCCGGCGGCTCTCCGGGTCGGCCGAAGACCAGACCGCTTGTGCCCCGGCGAACCCCGGCACGGCGAAGACCGTGGCCGGAATCCGGTGCTCCTGGAGCACCGGGAAGGCGTTGGCGAGCAGGTTCCGGTAGCCGTCGTCGAAGGTGACCACGGCCCAATCGGTGGGGCCTTTGTGCCCCGCCCGCACGGCCTCGACGGCCAGCGACAGGGGCACAACAGTGTACCGTTGACTGAGGTAGGCCATCTGCGCGGCGAACGCGGCCCGGCCGGCTTGGTCGGGGCCGGGGCGTTCAGCCACGCCATGGTAGAGCAAGACCGGGACCCGAAGGCCAGTCAGGTCCGCGCCACTAAGCACGAGCCGGCCCAGCCCGGACCAGTGCACGGCCGAAGCCAGCCCATCCTTGATCAATCCCCGCGCCCTCACCGGCCCCCCACCCCCCCGCCGGATGCCGTCGCCACGGCCGGGACCGAGGCGGCCCCCTTCACGGGCAGGCGGGCCAGACGCGCCCCGACCATGAAGGTGACCCAGAAAAGCCCCCCCTCGAGGCTCCCCGCGGAAGTCCACCAGCTTTCGAAGAGACCGTTGGTCAGCCCGGCCAGGGTGACCGATAGGCAGGCGACGGCGAGGGGCTTGTGTTCTCGGACGGCCGAGGCGCTAAGGGCCTTCGCGACCTGGCTCAAGCCAGCCATGACTACCACGGCGAAGAGGGCTAGACCGATGAGGCCCACCTCCAAGAGAAGCGTGAGGAGCGTGTTGTGGGGGCCCATCGGGACCAAGACAGGGGCGGTGCCGAAACCGTACCCCAGCGCGGGGCTCCTCGCGGCGACGTCCACGGCCGTCTGCCAGAGGGGCAGGCGGGCTTCCATGACGTTCGACACCTCAAATCGTTCGGCCAGCGAGGGTAGGTAAGGCCCCAGCGGCAGTTCCAGGACGGCGAAAATGATGGCCACGGTCAGCAGTCCGGCCCACACTTTCTGATGCGGGCGCCCAGGGCCGAGCAAGATGACGGCAGCCGCGACGACGAGGCCCGCCAGACCCGCCCGGGACTCGGATAACAGCGTAAGGGCCACCCCCAACCCGAGGGAGAAGAGCATCGTGATCCGCAACAACCTTGATTTGTGGACCGTGCCCAAGTACCACAGGGGGCCTGCGGTCAGGCCGACCACCGAACCGACCGTATTGGCGTTGCCCAGGCTGCCGGCGAACCGCCCGGCGTCAAAGGCACCACTGTAGCCGGCGAGCAGGAGGATGGCCGAGGTCGCGATGGCCAGCAAACCGATTCCGGCCACAATGGCCACGACCTCCCCCGCCTTCTTCCAGTCAGAGATGTAACCCCAGAGGGCCCAATAGGTGCCCATGACCAAGAGAGCCAAACTGATGGCTCGTTGCAGCGTGTAATAGGGGATTTCGGAATAGGCCGCGGTGAAGAGGACATAGCCGGTGAACGCCAGCCACGCGGCGTGCAGGAAGTCAAGCCGCAACACCTTGGCCTTGAGCAACAACGGCCGGAAGACGCGGACCGAAAGCAGACCCCATCCGGCGAACTTCGTCACAAAGATCGTCATTGAACCGCCGGCGCCGGTCAAGACGGGGGTGTAGCTCCAAAGCATGGCCAGGAGGACGATGGCCACGAGGGCGGGCTCGAGCCCCCTCGGGACTATGACCCAGAAGCCCATCACCGCAACCAGGATGAAGATGAGCGCCAATTGAAACATGGTTCACCTCTCGTCCCCGGGGGACGCGCTCGTGAGACCCGGCCTCACGGTCTCGAGAGCGGCCGCGAAAGCAGCTACCGACTCTTTGTGGGTCCATCCGGAGATAACCCGTCTCGAGGCTTCCCCCATCCGCCGCCTCAACTCGGAAGAGGAGACGAGCCGCCGCAGCGCCCGCGAAAGGGCAGGCGCGTCCCCGGCGGTCACGACATACCCGTTCTCACCCTCGTGCACCAGGTCGTCCACGGCCCCGACGGCGTCGGTCGTCACTACCGGCAGCCCACAGGCCAGCGCCTCGTTGATGACAAGGCCCCAGGGTTCCTGAAGTGACGGCAGGACGAAAACGTCGGCCGCCGCGTACCAGTCCACAAGGTCGAGACCCTGCTGGAACCCGGCAAGACGGACCTCGACGCCGAACACACCGGCCAGCGAGGCCAGGCCTTGCCGTTCCGGCCCCTCGCCCACTAAGACCAAACGGCAGGCGGGAAACTCCCTCCGCACTTTGGCATAGGCCTCCAAGAGCACACTTGGCGCTTTTCGGGCAACCAACCGGCCCACGTAAACCAACACGATCGCGTCTTCCGGCAGTCCGAGCCGCCGGCGCAGGGCCACGCGGTCGGCGCGGGCTTCCTCCGCTCGGGCTTTGAACCACCCCACGTTAACGGTCATGTGGTGAACCCGCATTCTCTCCGCCGGTACTCCATAATGGGCGAAGTAGGCCCACTGGCGGGAACCGGCCGGCAGGAAGAAGGCGCTGAGTCTCAAGAACCTGGTCAGGACAGCCCGCTTGAGAGTCCGTCTGAGGCCCCGCTTCGGTGCCTGTGTGACCGGGCCACCCTCCACCGGAAGCTGCGTGTCGCTCGACATTATCGTCGGCAGCCCACGCCACCGGCACCAGGCCAGGATGACGGCCCACGGCCAGGGCCAATACCCTTGCAGCAGAGCAGCCTCGTACCTGGTGGGATCGAGCCGGTCCAGCAGACCCCATAAGGATCTGAGCCGCCCGAGAAAACCTTCGCACGGCTCAAAAATTAACCGCGCCCCGGGGTTCACGGCGACGTCCCAGTTGGCCGAGAGGTTCTTCTCGAGGAAGAAGACATCGAAGTGAAGCCCCGGCAGCGAGGAGCGGATGTGATCTATGTCCGAAAGGATGTAGGACGTGGGCTCCACGTAGAGCAGCGCGACCCGCGGGCCTGGGCGACGCTCGTCCGGACGCCGGACGGCCGCCGGATGAGTACTCATGTCGTCCTCCTCTGGGCCGCCCGCTCCGTCACGGTCGCATAGAGTTGTCCATAGCCCTGGGCGTTCCTCGCCCAGGAGAACTCCCCAGCCCGCTCCGCGCCGGCGCGGCCGAGGGCCTCGGCCAACGACGGCTCCATGAGCAACCGCCACATGGCCGTGGCCAAGCCGACGACGTCGTGCGGCTCGACCAGGAGCCCGTTAACCCCATGGGTCACGATGTCCTCGGCCCCCTGGCCGCGGCACCCGATGACCGGCTTGCCCTGAGCCATAGCTTCAAGGTAGACGATGCCGAAGGCCTCCTGCCAGCTAGGCAGGGAGAACAGGTCGCAGGCTTTCATCCAGGATATGGTCTCCTCGCGGGGGAGCCGGCCGAGGAAGGTGACCCGGTCCCGGAGACCGAGGCGCTCGGTGAGGCGCTCGAAGGCCGCGCGGTCTGGGCCCTCGCCGATGACCACGTAATGGAGGTCCGAAAGCCCCTCGTCGACTAGGGCCCTCAGGGCCCTGAGGTTTAGGTCGATGCCCTTCGACTGGTGCAGGTTGCTGACGCTGAGGACGAGCCGGCCGTTCCCGGCCACGTCGTGGTATCCAGCCGATACGGGTGGGGTTGGGTGGACCTCGACCCCGTTTGGTATCACGCTGACCCGCTCGCCCGGACAACCGAGGGTGCCGGCATACTTCAACAGCGGGCGACCGACCACGCCGACGTGGTCGATGGAGGCCCAGAGGGTGTCGCGCAGGCGGTTGTACTCGGTCGTCCCGGATCTGGTGGTGAAGAAGGGATCCTCCCCGTGCAGGGTAAGGACAATGGGTAAGTCCAGTTCCTTCTTGAGGCTGGATGCGGCCAGCCCTACCGGCAGGAGCTCGTGGCCGTGGACGACATCGAAGTTGATACGGGCGTGTAGACCGAGCACCAAGCGGCGCATCGCCAACCAAGCGCGGGAGCCGGCCGTGGGCCAACCCAAACCCAGCGGGAAGAGCCAGTAACGCGGTAGCCAGACCTCGCGCCCGCCAACCTGCGAACGTCGTGGCAGCCGTTGCCGCCATTGTCGCTTCTCCCGGCCCGGCACGGGCAGCCAGCGCGGCCGCGGGGAAACCACAGTCACCTCGCAGCCGGCTTCGGAAAGGGCCCGAACCTGCTGCTCGATGAAGAGACCCTGAGTCGGGTTCGTGTCGGTGGGATACCACGGAGTCAGGACGAGGACGCGCAAGCGCATTCACCCACACTTTTCTATCACGCGGAACAGCTTCGCCGGGGTGTCAACCACTCCCGGCGGTGGAGCTGACCGGGGCCATGACGGCTGACACGGGATACCGCTGGCCGTGCCATTGGGGAAGGCGGTAGGACGGACGGGGACGGTAACGGGGTGGCCGGGGCGACGGCCTAGGATCTTCTGTCATAACCGTCCCTAACGATGTTTCTCGTCGAAGAGGGGGGGAAGTTCACCACGAACTGCAGAGATAATGAGTTCCTTCTGAAACTGCTTGCCATAATTGACGCCGAACAGTCGGTGCAGGAAGGCATACCACATGATGATTACCCAGCGCAGGAAACTGCCAAGAAGTCTTCTCGCCCCGGGCATGGGGTCGCGGAACCGGTGGAACTCAATTCCTTCGAAGTTGCACAGGCTGAGAAGAGAAGACAGGTTTGACCCGGTAAAACCGTACTCATGGCCCAGCGTGACATACATGCTTGACAAAGCGCATGGCCCTTCCATGTTGGGACACCTCAAGAAGAGGCGTCCGCCCTTTTTCATGGCCCAATACATAGAATCGACCACATAGAGCAATGTGTATTTCGGGACATGTTCCAAGACGTGTGAAAGATGAATGAAGTCATATCTCTCCGGCTGGTTGACAAGGAAGTCACCGATATTGCTTTCGATTTCGTACAACTCACGAATTGCCGAAGACCACTCTCGTATAAATCCTTTGCCCCCCACACCGAAGTCGGCTCCATAGAGGTTTTTGTAACCCAACTTGACGCAGGCCGCCATAAACCAGCCATTCCCAAAACCAATGTCCAGTATCGCGGCCTCTTTGTTGGCCGGCAAGACACTCTTGTATTGCAGGCAGGCGAGTGCAACCATGGGGTCACCGTCCATCTGCTCAAACGACAAGCCAGTTGGGGGCGAGGGGAATCTGAGGCTCATGCGTCGGTACACTTCGGACACAAATGCGCTTGGTTCCATGTCGGTTCCCTCCCTGACCTCTCAGGCGGAACAGCTTCGCCGGGGTGTCAACCACTCCCGGCGGCAGAGCTGACCGGGGCCATCACGCGATTGAGGTTGCCCCTGACCACTGGTTTGGCCCCAAGCTCCCGCACCAACGCCAAGACCTCTTCGAGCGAATCAGCGAAGTGTATGAGGCCCTCCCGTTCGAGCGCCTCCCGCCAGATGAACGGGTACCATCCCAGGCTAATGACCAGAATACCGCTGGCCACGCAATTGAGGAAGACGGTGGACAGGAACATCAAGGCGACATCCGTTTCCTGCAAGACAGCTTCCAGTGGCCCGCCCTTTTCGAACCGCACCCCCGAAGGGACGGCTCCGGTGTTATCAATCCAGGCCTTCCGCCAGGTCTCGATGCGATCGGCGGGATGCACGCGCACGGTGATGGGGTGGCCGGCGGCGGCGAGGCGGTCAAGGATGGTCGTGACCTCCCAACAAGCCACCGCCGGGCTGGCGAATGGCAGCTGTTGGACCGGGGCGGTGAAGAACGTGACGCGTGCCGGACCGGGGCCACGTGTCCTCGCCACGGGGACCACCTCGAACCCCGGGTTAACCACCTGGATGCGGTGGCGGGCCTCTGGGTTGACGGCCTCCCGCCAGAAATCCCCCCAGACGAGGAAGCGGTCTGAGTAGATGGGCGCATAAGCATAGTACTGCTCCAGGACGCCGTGCTGGACCTGGGTCACGGGAACACCCAGGTGCCTCGCCGTCTGCACCAAGTACCCTTCGCTCCCCCACTGGTTGGCGACCCAAACCTCCCTGGGGCGCGCCTGCTGGATGAAGGATTCCATGAGGTCTACTTCCGCCAATAGCTGTGGGAGAACACGGGATACGGACGGCAGGATGCCGGACAGCACGGCACGCAGAGGGAACCCGTCAACTAGCTCCGTTGCCTCGCAAAGAAACTGAAGGCCTTCACGAACGGCCCGACGCCGGTCCCCCATGGTCTGATGTCCGGCTTTGTACTGCCACAGGTAGTGGAATTGGGCACCGGGCGGAAGACCCCGGCGCGCCGAGTAGTTGCTGACGACCCAGCGGGGCCGGTCTTGGGCCCAACTCTGATGACGGCCAAGGGCCCGTGCGCAGTTCACATAGCTGGCATAAACCCATTTCCCTCCGGCCGGACCAGAGGCCGCCGGCCAGGCCCGCTGTCGAACGGCGTATTCCCCATCGACGACCTCAAGCGGTACCCAAAAAGCCTGGGCCCAATCCCCATCCGCAGCCGTCTCCTCGAGCAGGCGCCTTAACCCGCCCAGGGCCCTTGCCAAGCGATGCGGTCGTGCTGGGGCATGGGACAAGACTTTCAAGGTCAGCGGCGAGCCGCGGGCCACGTTCAGCATGTCCAGCGTCGCAGCGTGTTCCACGGTAGGAGTAAAGTCGACCTCCGTGCCTTCGCCGTGGCGGCCAAGGAGGGAATCAAGGAGGTCGGCTACGACGACCGGCTGAAGCAGAGCGGTGGCCATGGGGATGTATGGCTCATATAGGCTGACCCCGCGGTATTGCGGCGAGTCCGGGACGACGCGGGAATAAAGCCGGTGGGAACGCCGAACGACCTTTTCATAGCTTTCAACCAAAGCGTTCAGGGCTAGACACGGCTTGCCCGTAGCCCGCTCAAGGCTGCCGGTATACTCCGACGAGGCCCAGCTCAAGAGCACCACGGAATCGCAACTTGCGGCCAACTCGGGGACTCTGGTCAGATCGGCGGGATGGGCCAAGAGGACTCTGGTCATGACTCTGTCACCTCCACCCATCCCAGCTTCACCCGGTTCCAAGACAGGACCGATCGGCCGATTGCCCGGAACCTGGGGGCGAAGCCCGCTTTCTGGATTCCGTCCAGTGAGGCTCGTTCACCAAGCGAACTCAAGACCCAGTCGACCAAACCCTCCTTTGCGAAACTAGCCGCAGCCTGCCGCGAGGCCAGCGGGCAAAACCCTCGCCCCCGAAGCAAAGAGGGTGTCCAAGTGTCGAAGAGAACCACGACTGCGCCAGCGCCCTGGTGATGTTACGGCGGCCCGAATCTCTTCAAGGTAGAATCGTTGAAAGTCGACGGCCCACAGAAAGTAGACCGGGACGTCCTCGGCTGTTAGGACCATCCCCTGGGCGTGGCCTCGGCTCATGGTTGTCGGCCAAGTCGTTTGAGGACGAGGCGGTCGATGGCTTCGCGCGCCTGCTCGGGAGAGGTGAAACTGGTGCCCGCAAGGGCGCGGCGAGTCAATACTTAGGAGGTCTATTGGGACACGCATTGGGGTTGCCCAGCCATAATCCGCGAGTAGTACTCGTCTGGGCAGGCAAAAAGGTCCCTCAAGGGCGGTATTGTCTCGTCCACAAGAACTGGCCCGTTCGGCGATAGGTGGAACACCCGATAGCCGATTGATCCGAAAAGAGATAGCGTTTCCCTGAGATCCGTCCGCTGCAAGTATTCAAACATGATCAGGTCTGGCCTGGCAACACGGAGAAAACGGAGGGCTCCCCGTAGGACAGCATTCTCGTGCCCCTCAACGTCAATCTTGATTACTTTCACCCGTGACAGTCCTAAACCAGCCTCGTCGAGGAATTGATCCAAAGTCGCTACAGTTACAACGCGCGTCGGGAAGCCGGTCTTATCTCGGCTTGCAACGATTCGATTAGTTGTGTTAACACTGCCCCGATCCTCGAGATTTGCCTTCCCCGCAAAATCTGAAAGGGCCAATTCGTATACGTCAAATGACAGCCGGTTGAGAAAAAGGTTCTCTCTTGCACGAGATGCGGCCTTCGGGTTTGGTTCAAAGAGAACCGCGTGGTCAACCCTGTCCGCAAGCATCAAACTGATGCTACCAACATTTGCGCCAACATCCAGAAAGGTCCCGCCCCGCAAGTGCTTACGAAGGAAGCTGATCTCCCTGCCGTTCGGCATCCGACTATACAGGAGGCTCGACGACACCGTGCAGTCTGGGTAGGCAATGAACTTATAACCGTTGAATAGCCTTACTGTCAGAGGTCTTGAGATAGTATGTTTCCAGAGCTGCCACCCGACAAAGGTGAGCAAGCGCCGAAAGCGTTGACCTCTGTTGAACTCGTCCCGCCAGATCGATGAGGTTATCCGCGCTAAGTCTAATACCCTCATGCTATTCCTCATGAATGCCCAGAAGGAGTTGTTCCCATTGCTTGGCCACGTTGTCCCAATCGAACTGCCGGGCACGCAAGACCGCCGCGTTCCCCATCCGTCGCCGCAGACCCTGAGGTGACCAGGCCGAGACCCCTTGACGCCGCGGACGAATGCCGGAGAGGCCAGGCCATGAGGACGAGGGCATCGTAGCCTCTGGCCCAGCTCTAAGATTCGCCACGTCCTTTGCACCAATTAGGGGAATTCGGTTCATGTCTTGGCCCCCACCGCGGCTTCAAAGGCTTCTTCCCACTGTTTCGTCACGGCGTCCCAATTAAAGCTCTGGATGTGGCGGATTGCGGCCAAGCCCAAACGAAGGCGGAACTCATCGTCGTTGAGGAGGAGCCAGAGCCGCTCGGTCATTTCATCCAGATCTTTCACTTGAAACCCCGTGACCCCATCTAACACCGAAGGCGTTCCGTAGTCGCGGAAGACGATGCAGGGTAGACCAGTGGCGGCGGCTTCAAGAGTCACTTTGGGGGTCCCTTCAAGCTGTGATGGTAAGACGAAAATGTCGCAGGCCCGCATCCATTGACTGACCTCCGGCTGGGACAGCCTCCCGTGAAAGGAAACGTGTCGTAGGTTCTCCTCTTGTTTGCGCTTCAACAAGGCATCGCGATAGGAAGTTGAACCTATAGCGTCGCCGATGACATGGAACTCAGCCCGTTGGGCGGGGATTCGCCGCGCCAGATCCAACAGGAGGTGGATCTGCTTGTGCGGCTGGATGGAGGCAACACACAAGACTTTCGCCGGTTCTTGGCGTCCGGCTCGGTCTGTTGGCGCAAACAACGAGGTGTCGACGCCGATAGGGATAGACCCTATCGTCATGCCGAATTCACGGAGCACGGTCTCAGCGACGAATGGGCTTATGGCATAGGTGGCATCCGCAGTCCGCAACAGCTTCAGGAACCGGTCCATTATTTTTGGCGGGAGCGCCTCGATCTGCTGGGCCATTCCCTCTACGGTCATCACAATTGCCTTTGGGGTCCCCAGCCAAGAGGCCAGATTGTACCAGACCAATAGATGATCCAACGGCGGGTAGAAGAGAATGTCGTAAGGTCCCCAGACCAGGTGGGGAGCGATGACGAGCGAACGAAGGCGGCGCGGCAGACGAATCAGTCTGACGCCGGGCCGATTCAGGAGTCTTGGGTCCGGCCGACTTGTGACAAAAAGGGTGCTCGTAAAACGCTTAGGATCGAGGCGAAGAGCCAGATCCCGAGCGTTCAGGCTTTGGGCGTTGGTGTTGTCGACGTCAGCAAAGACGTTAAAAAGGACCCGTATCCGATTTAGCTTTCTTACCATTTGCGGGCAACACTCCATAACAAGGGGGAGAAGTGCGAATTCGGAACATTGTAGAGGTGCGCCAGCTTGAGCAGTTTCTGAGCCCCTCGGGACACGAGGTCCAGCGCACCGGGCAAGGAGTAGAAGGGGCGCCAGGTGACCCAGTAGTCGAAATAGAGCAAGTCGCACCGTTCAGAAAGGTACTTCCGGAGCAGGCCGGGGTGGTCGATAAGCTCCAGCTTGTGAGTGGCGTAGTCGGCCGGGTGAAAGTTCTTGATCAGCCAGCGATGGATCCCACGCACGTTGGGGAAAGACAAGACGAGAAGACCTCCGGCCCGCACAGGAGTCCCTGGCCAAGGAGATGGCGGAGGAATAGTCAACCCCATGAACTTGATAGCCGAATTCCTTATGGAAATAGACCATCCAGCCCCCCGGAACGCACCCAATCTCGAGAAAGCGAAGGCCGTTCCCGTGGGGGAGGTACGTCTGAGCAGTGGATCGGCCTCGAAATGAGGTCCGCTGTATTTCTCGACTTTACGCCCCGCCCAAACATTGTCCCAGTATTCCTTGGACACGCCCGAGGTCGCCGCCATTCCCACTAGCCCGGCCTCCCAGTCCACGTCATGATTAAGACCCTACCCGGATCGCCGCCCGCAGGTCACGTCCATTTAGCAAATCCAACATCCAAACAGCGGCCAGGTAGACAAGGGCTCCAGCAATGACCTTGAACCCCACGTGTATCTGATAAGGCTGGAGGACAAGCAGGGCAATAGCCATTCCCCCGCTGGCCAGGAACGGACTGAGGAGGGACCGGCTGAAGGCACCCACCAGATAACCGCGTCCCATGGCCACCGCCGCCAGAGCCACGCTGCCCTGAGCGACGGCCGTGGCGATGGCCGCTCCGATGCCGCCGAGGGGCGGGATGAGGACGACATTCAGAACCATGTTGACGACCGCCCCAATGCCTACCGCAAGGGCGTATCGCCGGTGGTGGCCCGGAGCGTACAGGACCGCACCGGCAAAGAGGCTCGATAGCCCGCCGAGCGGGACCGCCAGCATCAGGACTCGGAAGGCGGGAGCCGACGCCGAGTACGAGGGACCGAGAACAAGGGCCACAAGGTCATCGGCGAGGAACGCGCCGCCCGCAGCCAGAGGAACCGAGACAACCGCAAGGACCAACAGGCTCTTACGTATCAGCTGGCGGAACTCACCAGGGTCCCTGGCCGCAGTCGCAGCGGCGTAGGGTATGACCACCGAGGTTCCCATCGCGATGAACCCCATTAGGGCCTCCATCAACCGGTAGGCGCCACCATACTGCCCCAAGGCGGCGGAACCTTTTAGCCAGCCGACCATGAGGTGGTCCGCTTTCTGGTAGACCATGGACATGGCCGAAGCCATTCCATAGAACGAGGCCACCCGCAGGACATCCCGCCAATCCCCCGGGGACCAGCGGAGGCTTAGCCGGATGCCGGCCCGGCCGAGCCAGCGCCAGCCCACAAGACCGCCGGCCGCGGTGGCCACCAAGGCGAGGACCGGCAACAGCCAGACCGTCTCGGACCGGCGCAGCAGAAGAACCACGCCTCCGGTGGTAATCAACTGTGAAAACACCTGCAATAGCGCCACGCGGTCGAACCGTTGCAGGCCGGAAAAGACCCAGTCATTCGCGCATACAGAGCTGAGGACGAGGTTCAACCCCAGGAGGACGACAAGGGCGCGGGACGTAGGGTCGCGGGTCAGGACCGCAATGGGTCCGACGAGGCCGATGTAGCTCACCAGGGCCGCGGTGAGCAAGAGGGACAGGATGGGCGGTAGCAAACCGGCAGCCAGCTTCCGCCTGGCCGCCACCTGCTGCAGACCGTACGTCCTCAGGCCCGGGTTGGCCGCGACGCCGAAGAACCCCACCACCGCCTGGGCGTAGACCCATTTACCGTAGACCTCGGGGCCCAGGACACGGACCACGATGGGCAGGGTGATGAGCGGCAAGAGGTAGCCGAAAACCCTGGCTGCGGACAACCAGCCAACATTGGCGAGCCAATTAGGTTGCACCCGTTCGGCGCTTCCCATTGAGGGGGCACCTACCATTCAATGGTCCGGTTCCGATTCAGCTCACCCATTCAATCTTCGGTGACGCTTCGACGTCCACCATCAAGGCCCCCTCGTCCTAGACCTGTTTTTGCTTCACGGCGGCGTTGATGGCCATTAGAGTTGGATGCTGACGGACATAAGCCAGAATGGTCCTATAAGACATGAAACGCAACCCCAGGTCAAGGTCTTCATAAACTTGCCTAATAAGCACCAAATCTTCCGGCGTATCGACAGTCCAGCGAAGGTCAGAGTTATCCTGGACATCCTTCACCGAGCGAACCAGGAACAGGTCCGGGCGCTCCTGCAGAAGGAAGAAGGTCACGTGTTCTCGCGCCGGACTCGACCGTGCCACTCTCCCGATTCGTTCAAGCGTATCACGGAAAAACGCCTCCACGTCCAGCCCACGAGGAAAAGTCCTTTCGACTGTATTCGCAGCGTAATCGCATTTGTCGGTGTGGCTCTCCAGTTCCAAGACAACTCGGTCGGTTTCTTCCGGATCAATAAGAGGACAATCGGAGGTGATTCTTACAGCAATATCGGCTGATGACTCGCGGGCAGCGCCGACGTATCGTGAAAGAACATCGTACTCGCTGCCGCGGAACCAGCGGACATCTTCGCCGCGAGCCAAAGCAACGATAGGGTCATCAGCGTCGTTAAGGGTTGTGGCTACCGTTATGTCATCAATTGCCCGACACTGTTTGAGACGCTTCAATTGCTGGGTCAGCATCGGTCGACCCGCTACATCCATCAACACTTTCCCAGGTAGACGTGTCGAGGTCGTGCGAGCTTGGACTATGCACACACGTCTCATTCCTGGCTCATCCTTCGGGAATTACCAATAAGGTCCCATGAAAGTGGCGTACCCCGCTGGATGTCCCTGGTCGCCTGCCGACCGATGATATCTCCCAGGTAGCGGGTATGTAGACCGCATGCCGGGCGAATGGACCGCACGTTTCTCAAGGTGAATACTTCTTCGGCCCTAATGTCTTCGATGACAAACAGGGAGCGTCGATAGGCACGGCTCGTAGCCTCACCTGCGCTTACCCCATAATGAACTGCGCCCAAGGCTTTCTCCGTCGACCGAACCGCCTGTACCATCGCTCGGAATTCGTGTGGCTCCAGTGAGAAAACGCTGTCAGGCCCACCCGCGGCTCGGGACATAGTAAGGTGCTTCTCTATAATGCATGCGCCCAGGGCGACGGCCGCCACCGGCACAGCCAAGTCCAAGCTGTGGTCTGAAAGTCCTACCGGCAGCTCAAAGCCATCGGCCAAGTGAGGAATGGTCCTAAGGTTCATCTCCTCAGGGGGAGCGGGGTAAGCGCTTGTGCACTTTAGCAAGGCCACTTGGCTCCCACCCGCCTCACGAATTGTTCGAACAGCTTCGTCAATCTCGGCCAGTGTCGCCATACCTGTGGAGACAATAATCGGCTTGCCGGTTAGGGCTGCCTTTCGCAGTAACGGTAGGTCCACGACCTCAAATGAAGCGATCTTGAACGCCGGAACACCCATCCCTTGTAGGAAATCAACTGCCGCATCGTCGTAGGCGGTGGAAAACAGCTGCAATCCCAGCTCATCGGCAATCTCCTTGAGCCGAGGTTGCCAGTCCCAGGGCGTACAAGCCTCCAAATAGAGGTCATGAAGGGTACGCCCCTCCCAAGGTGGGCTTGTGACTTTGAAGCATTCATTGTCGGACTTGAGCGTTAGCGTATCTGGCGTATAGGTCTGGAGTTTGACCGCATCAGCACCCGCCGCTTTGGCTGCTTTCAGGATCGTCACCGCTTGCTCGAAGTCATGTCGGTGGTTGGCTGAAAGCTCAGCAATAATGTAAGTTGGATAGCCCTGCCCAATCCGGTGATCGAGGATGGTTATATAGTCCAAGTGCTCATCTCTCCCATCCTGGCTTTATCGGCCCTTATGCCTCATGGGCACCAAGGTCTTCAATCATTCAGCCAAAGGTGAAAAGTGTGGCCCGAGGTCTGAATTTCGAAGCCGAGCCGTTGCCATACGCGTTGCACGGCATAGTTATTGACCTGGGTGCCCACTTCCATCTCGCCAAATCCTCGTTCTAAGCACCACTGCATGCCTCTGACCATGAACGACCGGTAAATGCCTAGCCCCTGAGCCTTAGGAGCCACACCGAAGAGAGCCCCTTCCACTGATACAGCGTTTAGCACCTTTAACGTAGCAAACCCCTGCAGGTCTCCATCTCTGTCCGCCACGAGCACCTCGTCAGCTAGATTCCTATCACGGCAGGAGTTAACCGCCCATTCCGAATAGACCGAGTCACATGTCTCCCGATCCAGTCTGGGATCGCTATGGAAATGCCCCACGTAGCCCTTGAATGAGTCGCGGGCTACATCATGGATCTTGGGAATGTCATCGGGTTGGAAGGGACGTATCGGGATTACTCCGGAATCAACTGGAATGGTTTTCTTAGCAAACGAGAAAGTATAATGCACAAACGTATCCATTAGTAGGAACATGTGGTGCTGCAATTCGTGTACGACTGCGACGTTACTGGTGTCGCAGCGTGCCATCAGAAACTTGACGCCTTGGTCTCGGGACCAATCGACAGCTGTTTGTATGTCCGACACGTTCTCAGGAGCGAACCGGGCCATCCTAAGACCAAAATGGTTAGTATCCCACGACAATAACTGAGCTTGGCGAGCTGTCTCGGACACGTTCTAGTCCTCCCCGCCTAGCTTACTGAGCATAGCCTGGATGACTCTCTGGCTTCCCAGACCGTCCACCAGGTCCTTGCCCGCAACGCTGAAACGACGCCTTAGGCCTTCGGCGTAAGCTAGAAACTCGATTCGCTCAGCCAGGGTCCTTGAATCCACTTGCGTGGCCCATCCTGCACTTTGACAAACACCTTGCTCTTCCAACCGCCTGACCGCCCCTTCTTGGTTCTCGGCCAAGACCAACGTCACACTTGGCAACCCCATAAAGGCCAGCTCCCACAGGGTGCTACCGCCGGCGGAGACGCTCATGTCGGACCAAGCCATCAGCTCCGCCATGTTGGCAGGGTTACGGTGGAATTGCACGGTCAAGGGCAAACCCCTGACTATCGATACAAGTTCATCAAGATGTCGGTTATCCGGCCCCACTGCAACGGCTATTTCAAGCCCCTCTATGGTCAATAGCTCTAGCGCTCGAAGTACCAACGCGGTAGCGTTGTCGGTGTCAGTTCCCCCCATAGTCACAAGCACCTTGGTAGCCACAGGTGCGATTTGTCGTCGCCACTTTCGCCAGGCTAGAAACTCCGGCCTCAGCAGCACGTAGCGGATACCTAACAGTAGTAAGGTGTCGGCTTCTGTCCGGTAGGCTAATTGGTCAGCATTGATATTCTGGTTAAGCAGTACGCTTGCATAATAATGAGGGAGAAGCGCATTGTCATCAATGACTAACAATTCATGGCCCGTGGCTCTTAGTGCCTTCTGATAAGACTGGTCAAAGTGGTATCCGTCCAAGACAAGCCACGGACGTTGGTGGTCATGAGCAGCAATGTTGTCAAGCACTCTGAGGGTAGTATTCAGGTCATCAGGGTCAGGGTGCAGTTTATCTAGGGCGGCGAAGGTGAGGTGGGTCGCCTCGATTTTCCGGCGGAGCGCGTCGCCTTGACAACGGCTCACAAACTTAGCCTTCCCGCCATGGGCAAGCCAGGCCTGACCTAGCGCCAGACATCTCATTACATGGCCGGTTCCCACATCGGTGCCGGCGTCGGCCCGCATGACCAGGTGGGGAAGCTTCTCATTATCAGACGGTATAGTACGTCACCACTTTAGACACGGCTGAGATTACGTTCCCCACGTCAGCGTCGGTCATTTGCGGAAAGATAGGCAATGAGATGATCTGCTCGTACGCCAGCTCGGCCACGGGGCATAAACCAGGCCCAGTACCAAGACGCTTGCGATAGTAGGGATGCAGGTGCACTGGGACGTAGTGAACATTGACCCCGATGCCCTCCGCCCTGAGAGCCGAAAAAATCGCACTCCGATCCACATTCAGCCTCGTCAGGTCAAGCCTGACAACATAGAGGTGATAACCGTGGGACACACCTTCTCTGACGGCTAGTGGGCTAACCGCATGCAGACTGGCGAAGGCGTCATTGTAACATCTTGCGATGGCTTGCCGACGAGCAACCCAATCCGACAGCTTGTGCAGTTGGCTAATCCCCAAGGCACATTGAAAATCGGTCAACCGGTAGTTGTAGCCTAGATCGACCATCTCATAAGACCAAGAGCCCGCGGCTTCGCGTTGCCGATGGTCGCTGGTAATACCGTGGTTCCTGAAAACCCGTATCCGCTGAGCCAGGTTGGCCTCACCCGTTGTGATGGCCCCACCTTCCCCGCTGGTCATGTTCTTCACCGGATGCAGGCTGAAGGTATTAAGATCAGCGAGGGTGCCTACCGATTTTCCCTTGTAGCTTCCCCCTAAGGCGTGGCACGCGTCGGCAACTATGGCCAAATTATAATGTTCAGCTATCGCCGTCAAAGCATCATAGTCACAAGGCTGGCCCGCGTAATCTACAGCTATGATAGCCTTTGTCCGTTTGGTGATCTTGGTCTCGACTTGAGCCGGGTCGAGCAGTAACGTTCCTGGTTTTACGTCGGCGAAAACCGGGGTGCCTCCCTGGTAAACAACACAATTAGCGCTGGCGGCAAAAGTCATGGCTGGTACTATGACTTCGTCCTCCGGTCCAATTCCCAGCGCATACATAGCTGCGTGCAACGCTGCCGTCCCGCTGCTGACTGCGACCGTTTCTCTGGCGCCCGTCCAATGAGCAAACGCTTTCTCGAATTGACCCACTTTAGGACCAGTCGTCAACCAGTCGGATTGCAGTGTTTCTATGACGGCGGCGATGTCATCCTCGGTTATCCATTGCCGGCTATAGGGAAGCATGGTCTGACGTATGGGCCGGCCCCCATGAATTGCAAGCTCAGTCAATTGCTTCTACCTCCGCCAGACCAACCATCGAACGTAATTCCTCGACCGACAGCCATTGTGGGTTAGTGTCACTGCCATAACAGAAACCATCTGGGCACGGCCGACCACCGGTTTGCCGGGCATAGTTTTGGATGCCCCCGCTCTCGGTGACCGGCAATACCATAAAGTAGTCATCATACTCGACCGCGTGCCAGGCATCGGCCTCCGGTACCATTACCTCATGCAATTTCTCCCCGGCTCTGATTCCAACCACCTTGATCTGGCACTCCGGAGCGATGGCCCGGGCTAAGTCTATTATCCTTATACTAGGAATCTTCGGCACGAAAACCTCACCGCCATGCATTCGCTCGAGAGACTCCAAAACAAAGTTCACACCTTGCTCAAGGGTGATCCAGAAGCGAGTCATCCGTGTATCCGTAATCGGGAGCACACCTGTTTCACGTGCTCTGGTAAAAACGGGAACCACACTTCCGCGGCTGCCGACCACATTGCCATATCGCACGACACTGAATCTAGTGACGTGTTGACCCGAGTAACTGTTGCCAGCCACGAATAACTTGTCAGAGCACAGTTTGGTGGCGCCATAGAGATTAACGGGGTTGGCCGCCTTGTCAGTGCTTAATGCCACTACTTTCTGTACACCCCGGTCTATAGCCGCATCTATGACGTTGGCTGCGCCAAGGATATTAGTCTTGATTGCCTCCACCGGGTTGTACTCGCAAGCTGGAACCTGTTTCATCGCCGCAGCGTGGACCACCACATCCACATCGTCAAAGGCTCGGTATAAGCGATCTCGATCGCGAACGTCACCAATAAAGTAGCGCATACACGGGTATTCGCCATCCGGGAATTTCTGATGCATTTCAAATTGCTTCAGCTCATCGCGGCTGAACACGATGAGCTTTCTTGGATGATACCGCTGCAGCACAATTTCAACGAACTTCTGGCCGAATGAACCTGTTCCACCGGTCACGAGCACCACTTTATCGTCGAGCACTGCATCCGCCCTCCCGGTCATGGGACCAAAGTATCGGCGACAATTCCCGTTAACGGGAATGCAGAGTCCACCTGTGTTCTCTTAGCATCAGATAGCTAAAGCACTTAGCGATAGGTGGCGGGTCTACCGCCACCTTGCAAGAAATGGTTTTGTCAAAACTTTTGGATATCGTTTTCAAAACGCCGGGGCTATCCAGGTGATGGTTCAAGACCTTCCTCCCGCCCCTCATTCAGGCTCTCGTAGCCAGTCACTTGGTCATGGCAGCGTTCTCCTCGATGACGCCCCGTAGAAGACTGAGGGTCGAAACCGTGTTTAGCGGCTCGAGGACCTCCTTGAGATCGGACCATGAAGCCTCCAGGTTCTGGGCCATGTAAATACGGTCGTGGCTGGTCGGCACATGGACTTCCTCCCCGGAAACCAGTTTCTCGTGGACCTTCTCCCCTGGGCGTGTGCCGGTGTAGGTGATCTTGATGTCCCTATCGGGGGTGAACCCAGAGAGCCTGATCAACTGGCGGGCCAGCCAGTCGATGCTCACCGGCTTGCCCATTTCGAGGAGAAAAACCTCGCCGCCCTCGCCCATCCCCCCGGCCTGCAGCACCAGGGCCACGGCCTCGGGGATGGTCATGAAGTAGCGGGTCATCTCAGGGTGGGTCACGGTCACCGGGCCGCCGCGGGCGATCTGCGCTTTGAATATCGGGACGACGCTTCCCGCGCTGCCGAGGACGTTCCCGAAGCGGACGGAAACGAAACGGCAGGGGGCCGAACCGTTGTACCCCCGGATGAGCATCTCGGCCATCCGCTTGGTCGCCCCCATGACGCTCTTGGGATTGACGGCCTTGTCCGTCGAGATGAGGACGAACCGCTTGGCGCCGTATCGCGCGGCCATGTCGGCGACGTTCTTCGTCCCGTACACGTTGGTCTTGATGGCCTCTTCGGGGTAGGCCTCCATCAGCGGAACATGTTTGTGGGCCGCCGCATGGAAGACGACCGTCGGCCGGAACGTCCTGAAGACGTTCTCAATCTTGGTCCTATCCCTGATATCGGCGATGATGCTCGTCCGTTTCAGCGCAATATAGCTGGTCCCCAACTCGAGGTCGAGTTCATAGACCTCGTTTTCATGGTTATCCAGCATCAGCAACGACTCGGGCCGCAGCCGGGCGATTTGCCGGCACAGCTCGGACCCGATGGAGCCGCCGGCCCCGGTCACCAGGACCCGCTCGCCCTCGAGGTAGGCGGCGATTTCGGCCAGGTTCACCCGGACCGGTTCGCGGCCGAGCAGGTCCTCCAGGGAAACCTCGCGGATCTGGCTCACCGTGACCTTGCCGTCGATGAGTTCATATACCCCCGGCAGGGTCCTTATCTTGACTCCGAGCGCGGCGCACTCCTGGACCACCCGCCGCACGGGCGCGGTCCCAGCCGCAGGCATGGCCACGATGACCTCGTTGCAGGCCAGCCGCTGGGCGATGGTCTTGAGGTCATCGCTGGTGCCAAGAACGGGCACGCCGTTGATGCGCAGCCCACGCTTGCGCGGGTCGTCATCGACGAACCCGACCGGCTTGTACCCCAATTCGGGGTGCCGCTGCAGCTCGCGCAGGGTCATCGCCCCGGCCTGGCCGGCCCCGACGATGATGACCCGCTTGGGGTCGCGCAGATCACGCATGTCGGCCACGACCTGGAGCCGCCTGGCGATGCGGATGGACATCCGCCCGCCGGCCAGGGCCAGGAAGTTGAAGAACAGAGCCATCAGGACGACGCTGCGCGGGAAGCCGTGCGTCGGCGGCAGGTAAAGGAGCATTGCTAGGGCTACAGCGCTGACCCCCGCCCCTTTAGCCGCGGCCAAGGCCTCGTCGACGCTGGCGTACTCCCAAATGCTGTTGTAAAGCCCTAAGAAGTAAAAGGCTATGAGGCAAACTATTGTGTAGGGCGCGGCCACGACGAAGTACTGCTGGAAGTACCTCCAGGGCACGTCCCCGTCGAACCGAAGGATGAGGCCGAAGGTGACCACCAGGTTGATGGCCACGGCGTCATAGGCCAACATGACGAGCTTCTTGGCCACCGGGCTCAACCGGTCCCAGAGCCGCCCCTGGGCCTCAACGGCCTGTCCCATCTTCACTTTTGCCTTGACGTCAATCTGTCTGACTGCCACTCGGTACCACCTGCTCCCCTTGTGGAGGCTGGCTACCGGTGGCCCGGGCGCATCTGACGCGTCCGACCAAAAAACCGGCAGCCAGGCACATAATAGTGCTAGAGCTGTCGGTTTCACTACTGACTCCACGCCGGCCAAGTGACCATGTACAGACGGCGTTTCCTCGTCCCAGCTATCCCCCTGCCCCAACCCACGGGGTGACGCTATTGGGTTTTTGAGCAGCCTCCGGGCTCGAGTGGCCTCAGGCATTCAGTTGTCTGTGCCGGCGCCTCTGCGGGCGCCTATGTCGTTTGTTGCGGCGCCTTACCGGCGCTTCTTCTCCCCGCCCTCGCCGTAGTAGTAGTAATAATAGCCCTTCTCGCGGTCGGTGAGGGCGCCGTCCAGGACCACCCCGAGGAGGTTGGCCTTGACGTTGGCCAGCAGTTCCTTGGCCCGCTGGGCCTGCTTGTAGCTGACCTTGCCGGCCGCCACCACCAGGAGGACGCCGTCGCAGACGCTGGCCAGGACAGCCGCGTCGGTCACCGCCCCGACCGGCGGCGAGTCGTAGATGACCGTGTCGGCCCGCTCTTCAAGGGCGGCCATGACGCTCTTCATCCGGTCGGAGGCCAGAAGCTCGGCCGGGTTCGGCGGCATCGGGCCGGACGGGAGGAGCCGCAGCCCGCGGGTCCTGGTGTTCACCAGGGCGTGGTCGAGCGACGCGGCCCCGGAGATGACGGTGGTCAGGCCCTGCCGCTCATGGACCCCGAAGATCTCGCAGAGGGTCGGCCGGCGCAGGTCGCTGTCGATGGCGATGACCTTCTTGCCCGCCTGGGCCATGGTGATGGCCAGGTTGGCCACGGTCAGGGTCTTCCCTTCGCGCGGCGACGCGCTGGTCACGACGACGCTCCGGAGGGTCTTGTCGAGGGTCAGGAACTGAAGGTTGGTGCGCAGTTCGCGGTATGATTCGGAGACCGGGGAACGCGGGCTGAGGCTGGTCACCAGCTTCTCGCCGTTGGTTTCCTTGGCCAATCTGGTGACCTCCTTATTTGACGGCCTTTATCCCGCCGCCGCGTTCTTTGTCCGCCGCCACCTCGGCCTGGGCGGGCGGCCTCCCGTATCTCGCCTCCTGGCGGAGGTCGATGACCGGGATGGTCCCCAGGACGGGCAGGTCCAGGTAGCGCCGCACGTCCTCGGGGGACTTGACCGTGTTGTCGAGGTACTCGAGGATGAAGGCCAGTCCGACCCCGACCATGATCCCGAGCACGCCGGCCACGGCCATGTTCAGCTTCGGCCTGGGCTTCACCGGCGCCACCGGGGCGATGGCCGGGTCGACGACCTGGACGTTCTCGACCTTCATTATCACGACGACCTGCCGGATGAAGTCCTTGGCCACGGCGTTGGCGATGAGCGCCGCCTGGGTCGGGCTGGTGCTCTCGGCGCTTATCTGGATGAGCTGCGTGTCGCGGACCGCGTTGACGTGAACGGTCCCCTGCAGCTCGGCCGCGGTCATGCCGAGTTGGAGTTCTGCCAGGACGTGCTCGGCCACCGTCCGGCTCTTGGCGATTTCGCCGTAGGTCTTCACCAACTGCTGGTTCATCAGCAGGGTGGAGTAGTCGATGGTCGGAGAGTCCTTCTTGATGACCATTAGGCTTGTCGACGCAGAGTAGATGGGTTCGATGAAGAAGTAGCTTATGACTCCGCTGGTCGCCACGGCGACGACGGTCACGAGGACGATGGCCCAGAAGCGGCGGCGGATTATGTTGAGGTAGTCGCGCAGGTCGATGACGTCTTGCTCTTCCATTTAGTGCCCTCCGGTCAGGCCGATGGGTCATGGTAGTCGATCTTCTCGATGCCCTTGGTGTGGATGGTCACCAGGCGCTTGCACTTGTTGCACTTGATCTCGATCTTGTCCCCGCGGACGATGCAGATGAGCTTGTTGCAGATGCACCGCTTTGGTACGCCGGCGTCCTGCGCCTGGGGGGTGGGCTGGACCGTCGCCATTACGTCTCGCCTCCTGTTCCGTGGACTCTGGATGCGGAGAGGTGAGGCTGGGCGGAAAGCTCAGCTTGGGGCCCTATCCGTGCACCAGCGGCCAGCCGTTAAAAGGCGACAAAAAAGAGAGGCTGCAGAACCTTTTCCTGAATCGGTCTCAGTGGACCAACTCTTGACCCGGTGCGCTCTCTGGTGCGTCTGAACTAGGTTTGTGGTCCCGGGGTGCCAGGGGTCGGCCGGAAATCCCTTTTTAGCTGGTGCTTCTTGGAAAACTTGCAGAAGGAAAGAATGAGGAATTAGGTCTTTCCACACCTTGGCTCGGAATTCCTGCTTTTCATAATCCAGGGAGACCGTCGGCTATGTGATTTTTGTCTAGCAATTGACTATCGCCTCGACGTGGCGGCTACCGGCGAGCTGCTTATCAGGCCTAACGGTAGGCTGCCATCCCCCCAGGGCGCCCTGCGC
>JAJYMC010000053.1 GCA_021787335.1 Bacillota bacterium
GATCTCGCGCTTGAGGCCGCTCTCCTTGCCCTTGGGGACGGTCACCGAGAAGCCCGCCTCGGGCACGACCTCGACCTTGTCGGCCAGGCCGCGCTGCACCGGCACCTCGCCGACCTTCTCGTCGGCCTTGGCCACCGGGACCCCGGTGTAGTTGGCGAAGCCGAAGTTCAGGAGCTTGCCGGCCTCATCGAAGCGCTGCTTGCCTTCGGGGAGGCCCATGACCACGGCGATGAGCCGGAGGTCGCCGCGCTTCATCGTCGCGGTCAGGCAGTACTGCGACTGATTGGTGAAGCCGGTCTTCAGACCGTCGACCCCGGGCATCGAGACCAGGAGCCGGTTCGTGTTGACCAGCCAGGTCTTCCCCTTGCCGGTGGTCGGGTCGACCCTGAGGTAATACTGCCACGTCTTGGTGAACTCGAGGAGCTTGGGGTACCTGACCGCCTCGCGGCCGAGGACGGCCATGTCATAGGCCGAGCTGTAGTGGTCCGGCTCGTCGAGGCCGTGCGGGTTCATGTAGTGCGTGTCGACCATCCCCAGCTCCTTGGCGCGCTGGTTCATCAGGGCGACGAAGTTCTCGACGCTCCCGGCGATGTACTCGCCCACGGCCACCGCGCCATCGTTGGCCGACTGCATGGCGACCGCCCGAAGCATGTCTTCCAACGGCATGACCTCACCGGGGGCCAACCAGATCTGGGCCCCGCCCAGCCTATAGGCGTTCGTGCTGGCCGTCACCTTGTCCTGGAGGGCGACCTTGCCGGCTTCGATGGCCTCGAAGGCCAGGACGAGCGTCATCAGCTTGGTCATGCTGGCGATGGCCCGCCGCTCGTGGCTGTTCCTTTCTAGCAGGACCTGTCCGCTGCCGGCGTCGATGAGGACCGCCGACGGGGCCTTTATGTCCAGGCTGGCCGCCGTCGAGGCCATCGCCGCCGTCGGCTGGACCAGCGGGGCCGCCCCGGCCGCCGCCGCCATGGCCACCCCCGGCCAGAGTAACCCGGTGACCAGCACCGCGGCCACCCAGCGGGTCGACGCGCAAGTCCGCATGAGCCCACCTCCATCGGATGCACGGGCGTTATCGTTAATTCATATTTGGACTGGTTCGTGCTCATGACCGTCAGGGGGACGGGTGGGCATGAAAAGGCCGCCCCGAAGAGCGGCCTTTGTTCCACTCGCTGATTTCTCGATTCCGTGTGGCCCTCATTCCCTGATGACGTCTTCGATGAGCGGTCGCGGCGCGGGCGGCCGCGGCCCGAGGCGATAGGCGGCCTTGACCCGGTCGACGGCCGCCGGGATGGTCTCGGTCTTGTTGGCCAGGGCCACGGCCAGGGGCTCGCCGGTCCGCACGCGGTCGCCGACCTTCTTCCGCAGGAGGACGCCGACGGCCAGGTCGATGGGGTCGCCCTTGCGCGCCCGCCCGGCCCCCAGGTGCATCGCCGCCACGCCGATCTCGCGGGCCTCGATGGCCTGCACGAAACCGTCCACCGGGGCCTCCACCGGGACCTGGTGGGCCGCCTTCGGAAGGCGCTCCGGGTCGTCGACCAGGCTCGCGTCGCCGCCCTGGGCCTCGACCATGGCCCGGAAACGGCGCAGGGCCTCGCGGGAAGCGAGGGCCTCCTCCAGCCGCCGGCGCGCCTCGCCGGCCTCGCCGGCCTTCCCGGCCAGGATCAGCATCTCAGTGCCGAGGGCCAGGCACAGGCGACGGAGGTCATCCGGCCCCCGGCCGGCCAGGGTGTCCAGGGCCTCGCGGACCTCGATGGCGTTGCCCACGGCCAGACCCAGCGGTTCGTCCATGTTGGAGATGACGGCGACGGCCCGGCGCCCGACCGAACGGCCGATGCCGACCATCGTCCGGGCCAGCGTCCGCGCCCGGTCCAGGGTGTCCATGAAGGCGCCGCTGCCGACCTTGACGTCGAGGACGATGCCGTGCGCCCCGCCGGCGATCTTCTTGCTCATGATGCTCGAGGCGATGAGCGGGATGCAGTCCACGGTGGCGGTCACGTCGCGCAGCGCATAGAGCTTGGCGTCGGCCGGGGCCAGTTCGCCGGTCTGCCCGTTGATGGCCGCCCCGGCGCGGGTCACGCACTCGAGGAAACGCTCACGGGTCAGGGACGTGTTGAAGCCGGGGAACGACTCCAGCTTGTCGATGGTCCCGCCGGTGTGGCCGAGGCCGCGGCCGGACATCTTGGCCACGCGCACGCCGCAGGCGGCGACGAGCGGGATGAGGACCAGCGAGGTCTTGTCGCCGACCCCGCCGGTGCTGTGCTTGTCGACGGCCTCGGGGGCGATGTCGCGGAGGTCGAGGACCTGCCCGGACTCGGCCATGGCCATGGTCAAAGCGGCCGTCTCGGCCTCGTCCATGCCCCGGAAGAAGACGGCCATCAGGAACGCGGATACCTGGTAATCGGGGATCTCGCCGCTGACGAACCCGTCGACGAGGTACCTCAGCTCGTCGGCGTCGAGGGTGCCGCCGTTGCGCTTCTTGAGGATGAGGTCATAGGGACGGTAGACGTTGGGTCGCGCGTCTGGTCTGTTTATGGTCAAGCTCTCCCCTCCCAGTCGGACCGGAGCACCCCCCGCAAGAGGCGGCCGAGGTCTGAGCCGGCCCTGTTGGCGACGTCGATGACTTCCTGGTGACTGACTTCCTTCCGCCCGGGATGGCCCACCGGCAGGTGGACGTTGGTGACGCAGGAGACCCCGAAGACGCGGAGCCCGGCGTGACGGGCCACGATGGCCTCAGGCACGGTCGACATGCCGACGGCGTCCCCACCGACGGTCCGCAGGAGGGCCACCTCGGCCGGGGTCTCGTAGGTCGGCCCGCTGAGGGCGACGTAGACGCCCTCGCGGACGCGGATGCCCTCAGCCTCGGCCACCCGCCGGGCGGCCGCGCGGATATCCGGGTCCCAGGCCTCAGACATGTCCGGGAAGCGGGGCCCGAGGTCGGCGTCGTTCGGTCCGCGCAGCGGGTTATCGCCGATGAGGTTGATGTGGTCGCGGATGAGCATCAGGTCGCCCGGGGTGTAGTCCGGGTTGACCCCGCCCGCGGCATTGGTCAGGAACAGGGCCTTGATCCCGAGGGCCTTGAGGACCCGCACCGGGAAGGTCACCTCGGCCAGCGAGTAGCCTTCGTAGTAGTGGAACCGCCCCTGCATCACGGCCACCTGCCGGCCCGCCAGGCGCCCCAGGACCAGGCGGCCGGCGTGGCCGGCCACGGTCGACACGGGGAAGTGCGGGATCTCGCTGTATGGGATGGCCAGCGGGTTCTCGACCTCTTCGGCCAGCGGCCCCAGGCCCGACCCGAGGATGAGCCCGACCTCGGGCTCGACGGCACGGGCCGCGGGCCCGCCGAGGGCCCGGCCCTTGATGAAGCCGGCCGCTTCGTTCATCCGCTCCCTGAGGCGAATCGTGTCCATGTCGGTCAACCCCCCGAGCCTGTCAACCCTTGATCAGTTCCTACCCTTGATCAGTTCCTTAGCGAAGCTCGTCCCCACGCCCAGGGGCTTGGACCCCAGCAGCTCGGCGATGGTCGCCCCGAGGTCGGCCATGGTCGACCGGGTCCCGATGTCCGTCCCCGCCCGCACCGGTCGGCCGGTGGCCAGGAGCGGCACGTACTCGCGGGAGTGGTCGGTGCTCGGGGTGGTCGGGTCGCAACCGTGGTCGGCGACGATGAAGAGGACGTCGTCCGGCCGCATGGTCCCGGTCAAGGTCGGCAGGGCGCGGTCGAACTCCTCCAGCGCCTTGGCGTAGCCCTCCGGGTCGTTGCGGTGACCGTAGAGCATGTCGAAGTCGACCAGGTTGGTGAAGATGAGCCCGTGGCCGCCCTCGGCGATGAAGTCGCGGGTGGCCTCGATGCCCTCGGCGTTGTTGCCGGTGTGACGGGCGGCGGTGATGCCGTGCCCGGCGAAGACGTCGATGATCTTGCCCACGCTGAGCACCGGCTGGCCGGTGTCGAAGAGATCGTCGAGGAGGGTGGCGTGCGGCGGGGTCAGGGAATAGTCGTGGCGGTTCTCGGTGCGGTAGAAGCTCCCGGGCCGGCCCAGGAAGGGCCGGGCGATGACCCGTCCGACCACGTGGTCCCCCGTGAGCTGCGCGCGGGCCGTCTCACACCAGTGATAGAGCATCTCGAGGGGGACGACTTCCTCGTGGGCGGCGATCTGGAAGACGCTGTCGGCCGAGGTGTAGACGATGGGCCGGCCGGTCTTCATGTGCTCCTCGCCGAGCTGTTTGATGATCTCGGTACCTGAGGCGACGATGTTGCCGAGGATCTTGCGCCCGATGGCCTTCTCGAAGGGATCGATGACCTCCGGCGGAAAGCCGTGCGGGTAGGTCTTGATGGCCTTGTCGAGGATGACCCCGGTCATCTCCCAGTGCCCGGTGATGGTGTCCTTGCCCCGGGAGCGCTCGGCCATCCGGCCGAAGGCGCCGGTGGCCCGGGCCGGCTCGACCGGGGGCACGCCGGCCACCGTGGTCAGCCGGCCGATGCCCATGGCCCCGAGGTTGGGCAGGTTCACCCCGCCGCGGGCCCGGGCGAGGTTGCCGAGGGTGTTCGAGCCCTCATCGCCGTATTCGGCGGCGTCGGGGAGAGCCCCGATACCGCAACTGTCGAGGACGATCAGGATGACCCGGTTCACTCGGACCGCTTCGCCTTCCGTGGACGATTCCCCCCGACGTTAAAAGACTTCCGTGGCCGTTAGGCCAGGAAGTCAGAGACTCCAAGCGGTCTGCGCCCGCGCCTTCAGGCCCGCGGGTGCGTCTTCGCGTACACTTCCTTGAGCCGGCCCTTGGTGATGTGGGTATAGATCTGGGTCGTGGAGATGTCGGCGTGGCCCAGCATCTCCTGGACGGACCGCAGGTCGGCCCCGTTCTCCAGGAGGTGGGTGGCGAAGGAATGCCTCAGGGTGTGCGGCGTTATCTCCTTGTCGATACGGGCATCAGCGGCGTACTTCTTGACGATCTTCCAGAAGCCCTGCCGGGTCAGGCGCCGTCCATGGTGATTGACGAAGAGGGCCTGCTCCTCGGCGTTCTTGACCAGGCGGGACCGCCCGCGCTGCAGGAACTCCTGGACGCTCCGCTGGGCCACCGAGCCGAGCGGGACGATGCGCTCCTTGGACCCCTTGCCGGTGCAGCGGACGTAGCCCATCTCGAGGTTGATGTCGACCAGGTTCAGGTTGACCAGCTCCGAGACGCGGATGCCGGTGGCGTAGAGCAACTCCAGCATGGCCCGGTCGCGCAGCCCGGCCGGGGTGACCGGGTTGGGCTGGCGGAGGAGCTGATCGACTTCCTTCACCGACAGGACCCGCGGCAGCCGCTTTTCGAGCTTCGGCGACTCCAGGTTGGCGGTCGGGTCGCGCTCGAGGATCTTCTCCCTGACGAGGAACTGGTAGAACGACTTCAGGGCGGCCAGCCGTCTGGCGATGGTCGCCGTCGCCTTGCCCTGCTTTTCCAGGTGCAGGAGGTAGGAGATGATCGTGGCCCGGGTGGCCTGCTCGATGCTGGAGAACCGGCCCTTGTCCAGGAAGTCCGAGTACTGCCGCAGGTCGCGGCCGTAGGACTCCAGCGTGTTGAGGGCCAGCCCACGCTCGACGCTCAGGTAATCGATGAAGTCACCGATCAGCTTCTTCACCTGGGACTCTCCTTCTCCGGGTTTCCCGCGCGGGATGTGACGCCGGTCAAGGCTCAAACTTCCCTCAACCCCGGCCCTTTATGCAAACACCCTGGGGCCGACCCCTCCGGACAATCGACCCGGCTCCCAACCGCATGACCCCAGGCAGGGCCCTAACGGTGGGCAGCCGGGCTATTCGACATAACTCATTCTACATAATTCCTTAAACTCCTTTTGGCGGTGTAAATTTCTAAGTGAGGAAGGCCGAACCTACTCTCGGTCTCGTTGTAGACTCAGCCACCAGGCCACCAGAGCGGCCAGCCAGGTCTGGTAGACCGCCCGTTCCGGGACGACGCCCGGGCTGAGGGCCGGCTGGGCGGCGCCGAGTTCAGGTAACGGGAACAGGTAGTCGGTCACCGCCCCGAGCAGCCTTGGCAGGACCAGCCCCACGACGATCAGGACGATGAGGACCCACAGCCAGGACCAACCGGCGGACCTGCTCTGGGCCGGGCGCCTGGCGCGCATGCCGCCCCTCCCCACCCCGCAGACTTCCGTTAAAGACTTATGGAACCACCGGGCCCTTAGAACAACAAAACGGGCCTCCCCGGTATTCGGGGAGGCCCGCGGTGAGGTCCGGTCAGTTCAGGACGGACTCCAGCGGGTGGTACTCGAGGTTGTGGGCCGTGGCCACGGCCTGATAGGTGATCTTGCCGTTGAGGACGTTGACCCCCTTGGCCAGGGCCGGGTTGTCCTTGGCCGCCTTCTTCAGGCCCTTGGTGGCCAGCTGGAGGGCGTACGGCAGGGTCGCGTTGGTCAGGGCGAAGGTCGAGGTCCGGGCGACCGCCCCGGGCATGTTGGCCACGGAGTAGTGGACCACACCATGCTTGACGTAGGTCGGGTCGGAGTGGGTCGTCACCCGGTCGATGGTCTCGATCGAGCCGCCCTGGTCGATGGCTACGTCGACGATGACCGAGCCGGGCTTCATCGTCTTGACCATGTCCTCGGTGACCAGCCGCGGAGCCCGGGCCCCCGGGACGAGCACCGCGCCGACGAGGAGATCGGCCCGCTTGACCGCCGAGGCGATGTTATAGTGGTTGGACATGAGCGTCGCCAGCTGCCCGTGGAAGATGTCATCGAGGTAACGGAGGCGGTTGGTGTTGATGTCGAGCAGGGTGACCCGGGCCCCGAGGCCCAGGGCGATCTTGGCTGCGTTGGTGCCGACGATGCCGCCGCCGACGATGACCGCTTCACCCTGGGGCACGCCGGGTACGCCGGCCAGGAGCACGCCCCGGCCGCCCTGCGGCTTCTCCAGGAAATGGGCCCCGATCTGGGGCGCCATCCGCCCGGCGATCTCGCTCATCGGGCTGAGGAGCGGCAGTGAGCCGTCGGCCAGCTGCACGGTCTCGTAGGCCACCGAGGCGACCTGCTTCTTCATCAGGGCCTTGGTCAGCTCCGGCTCCGGCGCCAGGTGCAGGTAGGTGAAGAGGATCTGGTCCTCATGGAACAGGTCGTACTCAGGAGCCAGGGGCTCCTTGACCTTCATGATCATCTCGGCGTCGGCGCAGATCTTCTTGCTGCTGTCCCAGATCTCCGCCCCGGCCTCGCTGTAGTCCTTGTCCGTGATACCGCTGCCCGCGCCGGCCTCTTTCTCGACGACGACCTTATGGCCAGCCTTCACCAGCGCCGAAACCCCGGCAGGGGTGATGGCCACGCGGTTTTCGTTGTTCTTGATCTCCTTCAAGACCCCAACAAGCATGTCTTCAGGCCTCCTGTGGACGTCTGTTGTGTGATTGCGGCGACCAAACCTCTTACTTATCCGCCCACGTGGAAAATCCTTCTCCGGGCCATAGCTTGTCCAGGCGCCGTCCCCAATAGGAATCCCGCCGCGGGCGGCGGGACGGCCGGCGAAGGCGGCCGGGAGCGAGGTTGTGTCAGCCCAGGAGCTGATTGACCAGGCGCATGAGGACCGGCGTGACATAGCCCTCGAGGAGGCCGGCGACCATCAGGAAGGCGGTCATCGCCACGCAGAGGACCGTGTACGAGGTGAACTCCTCGACCCAATGGGTCTTGCGGCCGGCGAGCCGGTTCAGCAGGAGCATCCAGGAGAAGGAGACGGACGACGCCGCCACGATCAGGAAGGCCGGCACGGCGACCAGGTTCTGCGGCCAGATGGAGAAGATCGAGAAGATGAGCCCGGAGAAGCCCATCTGTTCGACCAGGAACCCGACGGAGAAGCCGATGACGAAACCCTTGACGAAGATGATGCCGGCGATGAGCGGCAGCCCGATGATGGTGACGCCGAGGACCCACAGGGCGACCGCCGTCTTCAGGTGGACCGAATCGGCCCGCTGCATGACGACCCGCGGGTCGACCGTCTCCCCGCTTTGGCCGAGGCCGCGGAGGAAGACCTGGAGGTGGTCGACGAGTTCCTGTTTCTGGTCGGCGCCGAGGGCCCGCACGGTCACCGCCCCGGCCACGACGCCGAGCACGAAGAGGAGGAGGACAAAGAAATAGAGGGTCCAGTTCTTGCGGAAATAGTTGAAGATACCGTCCCGGAACTGCCCGATGAAGGACAAGCCGCTCACCTCGCAGGAGCTTCTCCTCCATCCTTATTTTTCCGGGGCGCCGGTTATGTCCGGACCCGGCCGTAGCGGCCGCCACCCCCGACGGACAGGGACAGTTCGCCGCGACGGCCTCGGATGACGGTCTCGGCCACCCGCTCCCCCACCACCTCGGCCAGGTCCTCGCGGCCGGTCCGGTGCAGGACGGCCATCTCGCTGCCGAAGGCGGCGACGAGGCGGTCGAGGGTCTTGGGGCCGACCCCCGGCAGGTACTCCAGGGGCACCTGGCAGTGATATGGCGGCCGGTGGGCCGGGCTGTGCCCGGGCTCCTGGTCGGCGATCTCGGTCAGGCGGTCGAGGACGCCGAAGGTCACCCGCCGGCTCCCGCAGCGCGGGCAGGTCCGCACGGGCGGAGGGCCCTCGACCGTCAGCTCGCAGGCGTCGCAATGGGTCCGGTGGTACTTGCCGAGCCTTGGGTCGAGGCCGTAGTTGGCGACGACCCGCCGCCCGTCCTCGCGCCGCAGGGCCTTGACCACCTCGCCGTAGGTCGGCGCGGCCAGGGCCAGGACGTTGTACTCGCGGGCGATCTTCGGCAGTGAGTGGGCGTCGGAGTCACTGATGAAGGTCATCCCGGCCAGCTCGGAGAGAAGGTCGGCCATCCCGGTGTCGGCCGACAGGCCGAGTTCCACGGCCGGGACGCGGTCCTTCAGGCCGCCCGGGAAGAGTTCGGTCAGGGAGTCGGCGCAGTTGCCGTAGAGGCTCTTGAACGGGGTGAAGACGTGGGCCGGGATGAGCTGCCCGTCAAGCCCGGCGACGATGTCCAGGAGGCGGCTGGGGGTGAGGTCAAGCCGCTGTGTGCTGAGGTCGGGGTTGGAGACATGGCCGCGCATCTCGCCGGCCAGGCCCTCGACCTGCTCGATGGTCCCGAAGAGGGCCAGGAAATGGGCCGAGCCGGCCGGTTGGCCGGGCACGAAGGGCCGCCCGCAACCGACTTCCAGCTCGGCCATGGGAAGGATGGTCAGACGCCCGTCGTACCTGAGCCCGCCGTCCTTCAGGGGCACCAGACGGCCGTCGGCGGCCAGGGCCCTCAGGTCCCTAAGGGCCGGGCCGGTCTGGCAGTCGACCAGGCCGACCAGGTCCAAACCCTTGCGCCCGGCGGCTTCCCGGGCGATGTTCTCGACGGTCAGGTCGGCGGCCGAGGAGACCTTGATCCAGCGGCCGTTCGAGGCGCGGCCGATGTGGACGTGGAAGTCGGCGTAGTAGTCGTTCAAGGAATGTCGAACAGCCTCCCCTGGTCGGGTTCGCGGTCGTACGGGCGGCGGAGAAGGGGCGCCGGCGCGGGCAGGTCGCCGTGGGTCGGAGCCCAGAGGACCTGCTCCAGCTGGGCGATGAAGGCCGGGCTGAACAACCGCTCGGCTTCGACCCGCGCTTCCTCGACGCCCAGCCGGCGGAGCTCCAGTTGAGCCAGGTCGAGGACCCTGGCGACCTCCAGGAAGCGGCGGTCGCGTGGGTTGGCCTCGGCCCCCAGTTTCAGTTGTTTGGAGGCGTTGCGAAGGAGGAAGGTCAGCATCCGCCGGTTCAGCCGGCCGCGGGACGGGCGATGCGGTTGGTTGCTGCGGTCGTCGCGGTTGAGGTTGCTGCGGCGGGGTTTGTGCCGGTGTTCGACCTCGGCGGCATAGGCCTTCAGGCGCTCCCAGACGTCGTCGTGCCGCTCCAGCAGGGCGAGGACGAGGTAAGGGACGGTGGCGGCGTACCGGGCGGCGTCCACCATGGACCCGCGGAGGGCCAGGTAGTGCAGGCCGGCCAGGGTCTTGGCGTCGCGGATGCGGCCCTCCTCGACCCACTGCGCGGCCTCACCTGGCGTGGCCCAGAGGACCTCGATGCGCTCGTCCTCGTCCGGCTCGGCCTGGGCCGGGGTCAGCCGGGTGGCCAAAAAGAGGTGCAGGCGCTCGTCGCAGAAGCCCGGGGCGCTGAAGAACTCGCCGAGCTTCTCGAGGCGCTTGGGGGCCAGACCGACCTCCTCGGTCAGCTCGCGGGCGGCCGCGGCGGCCGGCTCCTCCCCCGCTTCGAGCGTCCCGGCGGGCAGCTCGATGAGGGCTTCGCCGACCGGGTGCCGGTACTGCCGGACGAAGGCCACCCGCCCGCCGCGGTCGACGGCCAGGATGACCACGGCCCCGCGATGCTCGACGACCTCCCGTGAGGTCTCCCGCCCGCCGGGCAACCGGACCCGGTCGACACGGAGGTTGACGATCCGGCCCTGGTAGATGTCGGTGGTCTCGAGACGCTTCTCAGACCTGATGATCCGCCCTCGGCCCACCCGCCCTCGGCCCACGGGCGACACCCCTTTCCCGCAAGACAAATAATCCGGTCTTATGTGGCATAGAATAGGCGCGCTTCCCGAGAGAGATGGAGGGACGCGCCTTGTTCATCGTCGTTGCTCGTCCGGACGGCCTCGTCTTCCGCGGTCGCGTGGCCGATCTCCGCGGTTGGCTGGCGGACTTGGCCCAGTCTTGGCGGGCCGCTTCAGAGGGTCAGGCGAGACCCGGCGGCGCTGGGCCGACCCTCGCCGAGGCCCTGTCCGTCTGGCTTTCCGCCGGTGAGCCTGGGGGCACCACGGGTGAGCCCAGGGACACCGCCGGCGACCGGAGCTGAGCCGTGGCCGACGCCAGGCGGGCCGCGTGGACCCCGGCCGCGCCGGCGGCCAGGAAGAAGTACGGGTCGGCCTCGGGGCCGCGGCCCATGGTGGTCACCCTGAGCCCGATTCGATCCAGGTGATCGAGGGCGGGCCGGCCCGAGGCGACGACCGTCCGGTGCCGTGGCGGCAGGCCCTCCAGTTGCCGCCGGACCTCGCCGAGCATGGGCTCGGGTAGCTCCGGCAGGACCAGGGTCGACGGGGCCAGGGCGCCGACCTGCAAGACGGTCAGGGTGTGATGGCTCAGCCCGCGGTGTCTCGGCCGCGGATCGGCCCAACTCATCCTGGCCGCGGCCACCGGGGTCCCGCCGAGGGCCCAGGCGGCGTTGAGGGCCTCCCCCTGAGACAGACCCGAGAAGCCCAAGCGGGTGCCCGTCCCGGCCTCCCCCGGCCCCATGGCGACGATGACCGCGTCGGCCCCGAGGTGGGCGCGGGCGGCGGCCAGGGCCGAGTGGAGCGTGACCGCCTCTGTGTCGCCCCCAAAAGCTTGGCCGGCCGTGACCACCGCGTCGATGAGGCCGGCCTCTTTCATCGCCGGGATGAGCCGGCTGAACCTGGCGGCCAAGGCCCCCGCGTCGGTCATGATGTAGACGACCCTGGGGTGATGACCGCTGCCGTGGCCGCCGCCGTCTCCGGGGCGACCATCCCAGGCCGCCCGCAGGCCGGCCGCGACGATGGGCACCTGGCTGTGAAGTTCGGCCGCCACCACCGGGATACCTGCCAGCACGGCAAAGTCCCGGACCGCCTCCGCCCCCGGGTGCTGGGGCTCCTCCGCTGAGAGGCAGGCCACCTGGGACGGGGTGTAGCGCCATTTCATCACGCGGCCCGGCGAAGGCGGGGCGCCCGAAGGCGGGCCGCCCCCCGCCCCGGCCTCCAGCGCCTCCGCCTCCTCCCCCGCCCCGCCGCCGGCGCGCACGTTCACCGCGGCGACGACGAAGTCGAAGCCGCCCGTGCCCAGCCCAAGGTCGACCGCGGTGGTGTTGAGGACGACCAGGTCGCCGGGGCGGATGCCGCCGACCACCTCAGGATAGGCCACGGCCGGCGTCGAACGGCCCTCGACGGTGACCAGGTCGACCCCCGGCCACCCCCGCTCCACCTTGGTCACGCGCCCCGCGCTCAGCTCGGCCCCGTACAACGCGCCCACCCCCGGCGCGGCCGCTCGTCTCAGCGGCGGCCGGCCGGGTTATTGTTTCCCGCCGGGCAGCGGGCACTTCGTGGAGGGTTCCATAGAGTCTTCCCTAGAGTCCCTGACTGAGCAAGACCATGACACAAGGTGCCCAATCTGAAGGCCTTGTCGCATTAGGACAAGAACAAAGCGCCAGGCGGCCCTGGGAGGGGCGCTCACCTGGCGCTAAACAGATAAGGGGTCTCCACGCGAATCAATGTTAGGGCGAAAAAGCAAAATAGACCTTCTTCCTGGCCTCGCGAAAAGCAACCTGGACTAGCGGGAAGAACCCTTCGCGCCCAAGGAGACCGAAATCCTCAGACGCCGTCTCGGTAATTCGTATGGGAACTGTGTACAAATGGCGATTGATCTCAATCTTAACCGCTGAGATTGCCAAGGCCTTAACGTCCCCACCGGCGGTCCCCAAAACCACTTCTTTGGCGTTACTCATGTCAAGATCTACTCCATCAACAATGGAGGGATGGACAGTAGTGACCGAAGCCCCTGAGTCAACAAGAAAGGGCACGGTCGACTGCAGAGTCTTGCCGTTTATCGTTACAGGCACTATTGGGTGGCCTACAACGCTGTTAAAGTTGAAGCTGTAGTCGAAAGCAACCTCATATTTAGCCTTGGGCATAGGCGTAATCCTTAAGCTTCCCAAGATTGATCTTCATGATGAACGGGTTCTGAATCCCGCGTTCTTTCGCCAGCTTTGCCAGCTCTGCAGTGCTTTTCGAAACCCCGATTAGACTTGACCCTTTGACGGCGATCCACTGCCCTTCGTAAGGTCTAAGTCTTGATTGGTTTTCTCGAACCCATCTTAGTTCGCGCACACCAGGAACCTCATCCGAAGGCGGCATGGGCTCCTCATCTCCCGTATCGTCGACCATAGTGATGCGGAAAACCTTCGGGGCATTGCTCAGTAGGTCTGCTCGCTGCATTCTACGTAGAACATTCGGGGGAATGCTCTCCACAGCAAAATCGTTCCCCAGAAAAAGGTCATCTATGCAAGGGGCTTGCGTGCTGGCTGCTAGAGCCAATGACTTCATCCAACAAATCCCTTCTTCCTTAGCTGGTTCACGACTCTCTCGAACATTGCGTGAGTCCTTAGGAAGTGCGGCCAGGAAAAGGCTAGTCTAACGACCAGGCGGGTTTCAAGGGGTTCAGGCGAAGAACCTTTAACACCGGTGTATACCGTCTGCCAGAAGCTAAGTACTGGCCCCTCCCCATTGGTCGCCAAGGTAATATAGTCCACGTAACTGGCCTCTCGCCGACCTTCAGGCTCCACAAAAACCCTCTGCTTAGGGGTCTGACGTCGGGCCTTAGTACCCGTCTTAGTCTCGGCCTTGGTCTCGATGGCCCGTACTGCCATGTCCCCACCCTCCCACCCGTATTATCGTATTTTGCGCTCCTCGTCTTTGGGGTTCAGTCACAGCCCGGTGCGGACTCCTCCTGGAGCCCTTTCCGGGGACTTCTTCGCTTTGGTTCGACATTCCTCTTTTTCCACCTTCATCCTCTTTTCTTTGACCACACCTGTCCCTACCCCCCTGGACCGGGACTTTCTCCACGGAATGCTTGCGACCGGCGCTGAACAATGGCATGGCGGGGCCACCCTCCGCTATGGACAGGACCCTTTCGGAAGGCCGAGGTTAGCAGAGCCTTGTCGCCGACCATTCCTTTGAGCGGCTGGCGCTCTTCGTGCTGCGCCCTCGCCAAGCCCTAGGGAAAGCAAAAGACCCGGGAGCCGCCGGGCTTCCCGGGTCTGCCTGAGCTGCAGGCACGCACGGGCGCCCGCCCTCGACCGCCCCGATGCGGCCGCTCCCATACGGGCCGCCCCTGCCCTCACTTGCCGTTCTTGCGGACGATCTCGGCCCCGCGGTCGAGGGCCATCCGGTTGAGCGGGATGAGGTTGTGGCGGTGCGCCGGGAGGGCCTTCTTGAGGGACTCGACGATGGAGTCCATCTTGACCACCTCGGTCGCCTCGACCAGGGCGCCCAGGGCGACCATGTTGGCCACCCGGTCGTTGCCGAGTTCGGTGGCGATCTCGTTGGCCGGGACGTAGTAGACGTGGATGTCGCTGCGCTTGGCCTTGATCCCGATGAGCGACGAGTTGACGATGAGGACCCCGCCCTCACGGACCGTGGGCTCGAACTTCTCCAGGGACGGCTGGTTCATGACGACGGCGGCGTCGGGGTCGGTGACGACCGGCGAGCCGACGTTCTCGGCGGCGATGACCACCGTGCAGTTGGCCGTGCCGCCGCGCATCTCCGGTCCGTACGACGGCATGTAACTGACCTTCTTACCCTCGACCATGCCGGCGGCGTAGGTCAGGAGCTGACCCATCATCATCACGCCCTGACCGCCGAAGCCGGCGAAGATGCATTCGAGATCGGTCACTTTGTCGCCGCCAGGAAGCCCAGGGCTTTGGTCCTGGGAGGAAATGGCGGCTTCCCCCCTTTTCCGTTTGACGAACATGTGTTCGGTGATATACAATGGAAACGTGGAAAACGACGTTTCGCTCAAGGTTAGGCTTCTTGAGCCAACCACCAGGAAGGTGCGGGCGCTTTCGGCCATGCAGGAGCAGTATACGAAAGCCCTGTCATTGCTGGTGGAGAAGGCAATGGAACTGAACACCACCTCCCTGGGGCGGTTGCATCGGGAGGCTTACCATCAGATCAAGGGCGAAGTCTCGTTGCCTTCCGAATCACTACGGGTAGCGTTGAATCAGACGTGCCACATCATGCGGTCCTGGAAGGCCCGGCGGGAAAGGGGGTCGAAGAACGGATCGCCGGTTATCAAGAGACTTCAGCCAACCGGGGTGGGCACTCGCGGATACCGGATCATTCAGGATGGAGATAGGTTTGTGCTGCGCCTGACCACAAGCGGCGGGTTCCTGTGGCTTCCGCTCAAGAATGAGCCGTACTACCGTGCGCCCCTGAAAGCTATCGCTACCGGGAAGGGGCATCAGGGAGACGCCAAACTCATTCAGGAGAATGGTTGGTGGTACCTGCTTTTGCCCACGCAGGAGAAAGTGCCCGAACCCGCCGGAACGAATGTAATCGGTGTTGACCTCGGGGTCGCAAATCTTGCAGTTGTCTCCTCTCCTGACGGTAAGGTGAACCGCTTCCTCTCCGGCCGTGCTGTCCAGGCAAAGCGGAATCGGTTCTTCGGCCGCCGCTACTCCCTGTCGTGCGCCAAGAAACCTCACATCATCAACCGAGACCGGGACAAGGAACATCGTTGGATGAAAGACGTGAATCATAAGGTTTCGCGGGCCATCATCCGAGAAGCGCAGAAGGCGGTGAACCCGGTAATCGCCCTGGAGGAACTACGAGGAATCCGAGAGCGGGTCAAGGCTACCAAGAAGGTTAACCGGATGCTCCACTCCTGGGCGTTCGCCCAACTAATCGGCTTCATCGAGTACAAGGCCGCACGGGCTGGTATCCCCGTTGTACGGGTGGACCCTCGTAAGACCAGCCAGACCTATTCCAGGTGCGGCCACGCGGAGCGGGCAAATCGGAGTACGCAAGCCCTATTCAGGTGTAAGCGATGTGGGTTCGAGATTCACGCCGATTTGCAGGCCGCTCGGAACATTGCCGTTAAGGCACAATCGTTCGTATCAGGCTATATGTCTGGTACGATGGGCCTCCTGACAAGGCCCTCAAGCCCGGCAACTCTACTCCCTTGGGAGTAAATCCCGACCGGGCAATCTGGCAACTTCCCTTCGGGAATCCCACCCCTTGAGGGGTGGGAGGATGTCAATCGGTCTTCACCTCCCGAGTCGGGACGGTCGTCTTGGCCGCCGAGGGACCGGGCAGGCCGGGTTCGGTCTTGAACTCACCCAGCGGGTAGACCGGGAGCATGTTCTCCTCGAGCCACTTGAGGGCCTCGTTGGGGGTCATCCCCCAGTTGGTCGGGCAGGTCGAGAGGACCTCGACCATGGAGAAGCCCTTCTTGTCGACCTGGGCCTGGAAGGCCTTCTTGACGGCCTGCTTGGCCCGGGCCACCTGGGCCGCGTTGTGGGTCGAGACCCGGGCGATGTAGGCGGGTCCCTCGAGCTGCGAGAGCATCTCGGACATGCGGATGGGGCGGCCGGCCCGCTCGGGCTTACGCCCGCCTGGGCTGGTCGTCGTGTTCTGGCCGAGGAGAGTCGTCGGGGCCATCTGTCCGCCGGTCATCCCGTAGATGGCGTTGTTGACGAAGATGACGGTGATGTTCTCCCCGCGCATGGCGGCGTGGACGATCTCGGCCGTGCCGATGGAGGCCAGGTCGCCGTCACCCTGATAGGTGAAGACGGTGCGGTCGGGCAGGCAGCGCTTGATGCCCGTGGCCACGGCCGGCGCCCGCCCGTGGGCGGCCTGCTGGAAGTCGACGTTGAAGTAGTTGTAGGCGAGCACTGAGCAGCCGACCGAGGCCACGCCGATGGTCTTGCCCTGGACCCCGAACTCATCGATGGCTTCGGCGACGAGCCGGTGGATGATCCCGTGCGTGCAGCCCGGGCAGTAGTGGAAGATGACGCTGGACAGCGCCTTGGGGCGCTCGAAGACCTTCACACTCATACGCCCAACCTCCCCCCGAGCTTGTCACGCTTCAGCGAGTGGTCGATCTTGTGCAGCTCTTCCAGGACCGCCTTGGGGGTCGGGACCATGCCACCCATGCGGTTGTAGAAGAAGATCGGCGCCCGGTCCTGGACGGCCAGGCGGACGTCCTCGATCATCTGACCGGCCGACATCTCCACGTCGAGGAAGGCCCTGACGCGTTCGGAGGCCTTGCGGAAGGGCTCGTATGGGAACGGCCAGGCGGTGATGGGCCTGATCATCCCGACCTTCAGCCCTTCCGAGCGGGCCCGCTTCATGGCCGAGATGGCCACGCGGGCCGAGGTGCCATAGGCGGTCAGGACGATCTCGGCGTCGTCCATGTTCAGTTCCTCGAAGCGCACCTCGCGCTCGGTCATCTGGCGATACTTCTCCTGGAGCTTGAAGTTGTGCTTCTCGCACAGCTCGGCGTCCAGGTAGAGGGAGTTGACGACGTTGGGCTTGCGGGTGCCCCCGGTGCCCGTGGTCGCCCAGGACTTCTGCGGGAGTTTGGCCAGGTCGACCGGCTCGGGCAGGACGACCGGCTCCATCATCTGGCCGAGGACCGCGTCGCCGAGGATCATCACCGGGTTGCGGTAGTGCTCGGCCAGTTCGAAGGCCTGGCCGACGAGGTCGATGGCCTCCTGGACCGAGGCCGGGACGAAGACGAGCAGCCGGTAGTCCCCGTGGCCACCGCCCTTGGTGGCCTGGAACCAGTCGCCCTGCGCGGGCTGGATGCCGCCGAGCCCCGGGCCCGCCCGGACCATGTTGACGACCAGGGCCGGCAGTTCCGCCCCGGCGATGTAGGAGATGCCCTCCTGCTTCAGGCTGATGCCCGGGCTCGACGACGAGGTCATCGACCGCGTGCCCGTGCCGGCCCCGCCGTAGACCATGTTGATGGCCGACACTTCGCTCTCGGCCTGGATGAACGTCCCGCCGACCTCGAACAATTTCCTGGCCATGTACTCCGGGATCTCGTTCTGCGGTGTTATCGGATACCCGGCGAAGAAGCGGCAGCCGGCCCGGATGGCGGCTTCAGCGACCGCTTCGTTGCCTTTCATCAGGATCTGTTCGGCCAATCCGTTCCCCTCCCTACCTTGCCACCCTCTCCGGGCGGAAGATCTCAATCACCGTGTCGGGGCACATCCGGGCGCACAGCAGGCAAGTGGTGCACTTGGCCTGCTCTTCGTCGGTGACGGCGGCCGGATGGAAGCCCTTGGAGTTGAAATGGTCCGCCAGATGGATGATCCCTTTGGGGCAAGCCTCGATGCAAAGCTCGCAACCCTTGCACCTTTCCTCGTCGAACGAGACTTTCTTATCCAAACTGGTTCCCCCTTTGAGAACGCATCAGTCCTCCTCCTCGACTTCCCACGGAGGCAGGAGGTAACGGCGGACGGGCAGCACGGGTAATGGGAAGTCGTCCGGGGATAGCCTGTCCATCAGCCCCTCATCCAAGGCCACGAACTTGACCGGTACGCCGAGTCGCCGGGCGGCCTCGGCGGCCAACTGGTAGCCCTCGCGGGCCACCTCGATGGTGGAGGCCGGCCCCAGGTTCGTGTTGGCGGCCAGGCCGGCCACCGGCAGGCGGGAGATGGCCTTCATCCGCTCGGCCGCGTCGACGAGGGCGTCGGCGGTGCGGGCATCGGGGCGCCGGGTGTTCACCACCAGCAGGGTCTCGTACGAACCCGGCCGGAACCGCCCCGCCAGGGCCCCGAGGACGCGCGCGCCGGTCTCGCCCCCGACGTCGAAGACGACGTTCGGCCCGGTCTCAATGACCCCGTAGATCTCCGGTGGCAGCGCGGTGACGTCGGCGTGAGCCAGCTCCCCGGGCGGGAGGATGACGCGGATGCCGCGCTTCTCGAGGGGGTTCTTGAAGCCCCCCGAGCGGAACAGCGGCTTGTAGTAGTCCGCGTCGACCAGGGCCGTGTCGTGGCCCTGGGCCCGCAGGCGATGGGCCAGGTTCAAGGCGATCTCGCTCTTCCCGCTCCCGAAGGCGCCGAAGAGGACGATGACCCGCGCGAACTCGATCTCGCGGTCGAAGGCGACTCTCAAGGGATGAACTTCTTGTGGAGCTCGCCGATCTTGTTGATGCGCTCCTCGGCCACCAGGTCGGCGGCCTTGTAGGTCGGGATCTTGCGCTCCTTGGCCATCTTGATGACCTTGGCCACGTTGTCGTAGACGGTGGCGACCCTCTTCATCGCCCGGTCGCGGTTGTATCCCTGGAGCTCGTCGGCGACGTTGATGACCCCGCCGGCGTTGATGACGTAGTCGGGCGCGTAGATGATCCCGAGCCGCTGCAGCTCGTCGCCGTCCTTCTCCTCTTTCAGCTGGTTGTTGGCCGAGCCGGCGATGATCTGCACCTTGAGCTGCGGGATGGTCTCGGCGTTGAGGATGGCCCCGAGGGCGCATGGGGCGAAGATGTCCGCCTTGGCCCCGAAGATCTCCTCGGGCTTGACGGCCTTGGCCCCGAGTTCCTTGACCGCCCGCTCGAGGTTCTGCTCGTTGATGTCGGTCACGATGAGCTTGGCGCCCTCGTCGTGGAGGTGCTTGCCGAGGTGATAACCGACGTTGCCGACCCCCTGGATGGCGACGGTCTTGCCGGATAGGTCCTCGTCGCCCCAGGCCTCGCGGGCACAGGCCTTCATGCCGCGCCAGACGCCGAAGGCGGTGGCCGGCGACGGGTCGCCGGACGAGCCGTGGGTGCTGGACGACACGCCGGCCACGAACTCGGTCTCCTGATGGATGGTGTCCATGTCGGCGACGTTCGTGCCGACGTCCTCGGCCGTGATGTACCGGCCCTGGAGGCTTTCGATGAACCGCCCGAAGGCGCGGAAGAGGACCTCCGACTTGTCGGTCCGCGGGTTGCCTATGATGACGGACTTCCCGCCGCCCAGGTTGAGGCCGGCGGCGGCCGACTTGTAGGTCATGCCGCGGGCCAGGCGCAGGGCGTCGAGGATGGCCGCGTCCTCATTGGGGTAGGTCCAGAAGCGGCACCCGCCGAGGGCCGGTCCGAGGGTGGTGTTGTGGATGGCGACGATGGCCTTCAGGCCCGAGGTCTTGTCGTGGCAGAACACGACCTGTTCGTATGCGTACTTCTCCATGTAAGAGAAGATTTCCATGGTAGTCCTCCTCCCACGAGGGGATCTGTCTATCGCTCCGTTCCGTTAGGTCGGGTCCGGGGCATCTGTTCATGCGTCTGAGCGTTCATCCCCCCCGTGGGTCCGCGTCCCGTCGGGATTCTCGCCCATCCGGGACGACGGCCCTTACATCATATTTGCCTTGAAGGGCCTTAGCTCATGCCAGAAGCGAGCCGATGGCCAGCGAATTGAGGCGGGTGTCCGGCGTATCGGCCCGGGACAGCATGACGACCGGTGATGACGCGCCGACCACGACCCCCGCCGCCCGCGCCCCCGCCAGGTAGATGAGACCCTTGACGAGGATGTTGGCGACCTCCATATACGGGGCCAGGAGGATGTCGGTGTCACCGGCGATACGCGAAGTGATGTCCTTGGCGGTGGCCGCCGCGGGTGAGAGGGCGACGTCCAGGGCCACCGGGCCCTCGACGACCGCCGGGGCGAACTCGCCGTGCGCGGCCCGTTCGGTCAGGGCGGCGGCGTCGACCGTGGCCGGGATGTCCGGGCTGACCTCTTCGGCCGCCGTCAGGAGGGCCGCCCGGGGCTCCGCCGTACCCAGCCGGACCAGCGCGTCCACGGCGTTCCTGAGGATGGCCGCCTTGCGCTCCCGGTCCGGGTCGATGTTGAGCCCGCCGTCGGTCACCAAAAGGAGCTTGGGATATGAGGCCAGCCCGACCACGGCGATGTGGCTGAGGAAGTTGCCGCGACGCAGTCCGGCCGCCGGGTCGAGGACCGCCCGGAGGAAGTCGCTGGTCGGCAGGTGCCCCTTCATCAGCATGTCGGCCTCGCCCCGGCCGGTCATCGCCGCCGCTTCCCTGGCCGCTTCGCGCGGGTCTGGGCGGTCGACGACGGTCGGCTCCCGGCCGGCCCAGGCCGGGTCGGCGGCCACCAGGCCGCGGATGGCCTCGGCCCTTCCGATCAGGACGGGCGACACGAAGCCGAGCCGCATCGCCTGCCCGAGGGCTTCGATGACGACCGGGTCGTCGGCGGCGGCGACGGCCACGCGCTTGGGTCCGCGTCCCGCGGCCCTCTGGATGGCTTCGTCGAAAGTGTGGATGGTCATGAGTAGTCTTTCACCGATTCCTCGCCGTCCAGAGCCCGACGCGCTCCGGCCGCCAGGGCGGCCATCTCGTCCTCGCCCGGATAGACGAGGACCGGGGCGATGAAGGCCACGCGGGCCCTTATCAGGTCGGTGAACTCGGCCGAACGGGCCAGCCCACCCGCGATGACGACGGCGTCGACCCGGCCCCTGAGGACGGTGGCCATCGCCCCGATCTCCTTGGCGATCTGGTAAGCCATGGCCTCGATAACCAGGCCGGCCTGGTGGTCGCCGCTCCGGGCGCGGCCGAGGGCCTCCTTGAGGTCATTGGTCCCGAGGTAGGCGACCATGCCGCCGCGGCTGTTCAGCCGGCGGAGCAGTTCGTCCTGGTCGTAGCGGCCGGAGAAGCACAGCCGCGCCAGCGAGGCCGCCGGCAGGCCGCCGGCGCGCTCGGGCGAGAACGGCCCCTCCTCATTGGCGTTGTTCACGTCGACCATCCGTCCCCCGGCCAGCGGGCAGACGGAGATGCCGCCGCCCAGGTGGGCGACGATAAGATTCAATTCCGACAGGGGTTTGCCGAGTTCGGCCGCGGCCCGGCGGGCGCCGGCTCTGATGTTCAGGGCATGGAGCAGGCTCCGGCGCTCGATCTCGGGGAGCCCCGAGAGGCGGGCGACCGGCTCGAACTCATCGACCGAGACCGGGTCGACGACCAGGGCCGGTACCCCCAGGCCAGCGGCGATCTCCGCCGCGATGAGCCCTCCGAGGTTGGCCGCGTGCTCGCCCCGCTCGGCCCGCCGAAGGTCGGCCAACATCGCCGGGTTGACCCGGTAGACGCCGGCGCCCACCGGCTTGAGGAGGCCCCCCCGCCCGACCACGGCGGCCATGCCGGCCAGGTCCAGACGGGCCCCGGCCAACAGGTCGAGGACGGCCCTGCGCCGCAGGGGCTCCTGGGCGGCGACGCTCCCCAGGGCGGCCAGCTCCGCCGCCGAGTGCTCGACCTGGCCCGTGAAAAGGGGGCGGTCGTCTTCATAAACGGCCACCTTGGTGCTGGTCGAGCCAGGGTTGATGACGAGGATGCGGCGGCCTGGAACGCGGTCAGCGGGGACGCCGTGGCTGGCCATGGCCAGGCCCCTAACGGGGCAGGTACATGGTCTTCAGTTGGCCGCGCTGCCGCAGCTTCTCCTGGACCATGACGTCGGCCGCCTCGGCCGACGGGATCTTCTTCTCCCGGGAGATGGCGTAGATCTGGCTGAGGGCGTCGTAGATGCCGGCCGTCTTGCGGTAGGCCCGGTCGCGGTTGAAGCCCTCGAGTTCATCGGCGGCCTGGATGATCCCGCCGGCGTTGATGATGTAGTCTGGAGCGTAGACGATGCCCTTCTCCCAGAGGACCGTGCCGTGCCTGGGCTCGGCCAGCTGGTTGTTGGCCGCGCCGGCCACCACCTTGGCCTTCAGCCGGGGGATGGTCTGGTCGTTGATGGCCCCGCCGAGGGCGTTCGGCGAGAAGACGTCGCACTGGACGTCGAAGATCTCCTCCGGCTTGACGGCCCGGGCCCTGACCGTCTTCGTCAGTTCGGCCACGTTGGCCGGGTTGACGTCGCAGACCACCAGTTCGGCCCCGTCGTCGGCGAGGTACTTCGCCAGGTGTGAACCGACCTTGCCGGCCCCCTGGATGGCGACCGTCCGCCCCCGCAGGGAGTCGCTGCCGAAGGCCTCCTTGACCGAGGCCTTGATCCCCTTCCAGACCCCGAAGGCGGTGATGATGGAGGTGTCCCCGCTCCCACCGTACTCCTCGGGGACGGCCACGACGTGGTCGGTCTCGGCCATCGCCCAGACGAAGTCGGGAGACTTCGTCCCCACGTCCGTGCCCGTTATAAAGCGCCCATTCAAGGCTTCGACGTAAAGCCCGAGGGCGCGGAATAGTTCTTCGCTCTTGTCGGTGGCCGGGTCGGCCCAGATGACCGACTTCCCACCACCGTAGTCACAACCGGAAGCCGCTGACTTATAGGTCATCCCGCGGGACAACCGCAAGGCGTCCTGCCAGGCGTCCTCTTCCTTAAGGTACGGCCACATCCGGCAACCGCCTAGGGCGGGGCCGAGGGTCGTGTCGTGGATCGCAATGAGGGCTTTCAGTCTTGAGGTGCGGTCATAGCAGAAGATGAGCTGTTCGTGCCCGAGTTCCTGCATTCGATCGAAGATCCCCATCCGCTTCCCCCCTTCAGACTTAGGTGGGGCCGGGCGACGCCAAAACGCCGCCAACACACGGATAAAGCCCAGCTAGACATAGTGGGCTTCGACCGGCGCGCCTTGACGTGGTGGTCTGACACCGGCTCCCATACAGTATTCTCCACCCCCTCTGGTAATCCTCCGGCCCCCCGGAAGAAAAGTCTTAACGCTCCGGGCGCCGGCCCAGGCGGTCGAGGAAACCGGTGACGGCGTTGGCTTCGATGAGCCGTCCCAGGGAGACCCGCTCGGCGGCCAGGTTGGCCAGGACGACCGCGACGGCGTAGAGCAGTTTCGGGGCAATCGGAAGGTCGAAGGCGACCGCCGCCCCCAGGACGAAGCCGAGGAAGTTGGCCCCCACGTCGCCGAGCATGGCCCGCTCGCCCAGCTCGGCCGGGAGGACGGCGATGGCCGCCCCGAGGGGCGCGGCCAGGAAGTAGCCGTGGACCGGCGACCGGGCCAGGCCGAAGTACATCAGACCCAGGGCCAGGAAGGCCTTGATCGACCGTCCCGGGCGCAGGTCGAGGAGATTCATCAGGTTGGCCGTCCCGGCGATGGCCACCGCGTTCGCCGTGGCCACCAGGCCGGGCCAGTATGGTCCGAGGTAGGGGTTGGCGCCGGCGCTGAACCGGGCGGCCACCGAACCCACCGCGATCGCCGCCAGAGCGATGAAGAGCAGCTTCAGGAGCCCCGTGGTGACGCGCCCGGAGCCGAGCTGTCGCAGGTGGCCGGAGAGGCCGCGGGTGGTCCCGTCGCCGGCCAGGTCGTCGAGGAGGCCGACCACCCCGACCAACGAGGCCCCGAACAGGAAGACGTAGAGGTCGGCGCCGTCGGGCGCCCCCGGGACCGGGGTTCGGCCCATCAGCCCCGGCAGGCCCGGGATGGCCGCGGCGGCCAGTGAGGCCAGGAGGACGGCCAGTCCGGCGCCCCGGGTCAGAGGGTGGCCGCGGTAGTTGGCCCGGGTCAGGCCGGGCCGCTCGAGGACGCCGACGGTGGCCGGCAGCAGGAGCCAGGCGAGGAGAAAGGCCGCCGCCGCGGTCATCAGGGGCAGCCAGCCGAGGCCGTACCCGCGCAGCGTGATGCCGAAGCCGCCGGGGATCCAGGACGGCCCGGGGATGACCAACGCGGTCGCGGCCAGAATGGCCGTCATCGAGACCACTGATGCCTTCCGCCGTTCCCCACTCTTCATCCGTGCCACCTCCATCTGACGACCAGGGCCGCCGCCACGTCCACCAGCTGCCGGAAGCGGTGCCGGACGTCGCCCAGCGACCGGCCGGTCAGACGATGGGTCATCTTCGTCGGCACTTCTCGGACCCGGTAGCCCCGGGTGATGGCGTCGATGGTCATCGCCACCTCGGCCCCAAAGCCGTCCTCCACCCCGCCGATCTCCTCGAGCAGACGGCGGGACACCGCGCGCTGGCCGCACAGCGGGTCGGCCGCCTCCCACCCGGCCAACCTGGCCAGGCCCAGCCGGGCCAGACCGACGACGAGACCCAGGCCCCCGGCGTTGGGTCCCCGCGGTAGGGTGGCGATGGTCAGGTCGGCTCGTCCGGCCACGACCGGCTCGATGAGGGCCGCGGCCTCGGCCGCGCTGTCTTCGAGGTCGGCGTCGAGGAAGAGGATGGCCTCCCCCTCCGCCGAGCGCCAGCCCCGTTCCATCGCCCAGCCCTTGCCGCGGTTCCGGCGCGCCCGGATGACCTTGGCTCCGGCCAGGAGGGCCCGGCCCGAGGTCTGGTCCCGCGAGCCGTCGTCGACCACCAGGACCTCGGTCACGCCGGGCAGGCCCTTGGCCGCCCGGACCGTCGCGGCCACGCGCTCCTGCTCGTTGTGGGCCGGGATGACCACGGTCACCGAGCGGCCGCCGGCGGAAGGCTCCGCGGCACCGCCGGCCGGCACCTCAGCGTCCAAGTTCAGGCACCACCTCACGGGCCGTCGCCTTCTGGCCGAAATCGCCGGTCTCCCCGGCCAGGGCGTAGACCAGCGCCGCCTGCCCGGGGGCCGTGTCGAGGTTGTCGATGGTCGGCACGCCCCGCTTCTGCCCGACGACGATCGTCGAGACGCGGGAGTCGGACCGCTCGGCCAGGACGACCCTCACGCCCTCGGCGGTGAACGCGGCCAGCAGACGGTCGTCGACGAGGGCCGTGTTCCTCTCCCCGCCGTGGTCACCGCCGACGACCAGGACCACCGCCGGGCGGCGGTCGTACCGCCCCGCGCGGTGGATGAGCCCGGCGTCCTCGAGGAACGCGAGGTCGGGCCCCGCCGTCGCCGACCCGGTGGCCGAGGACCCGATGACGGCCGTCGCCAGGGCGTCGACGAGGCGGCCGACCAACTGGTCCTGGGAGGCCCCCGTCAACTCGAGATAGTCCGTCGCCGCCGACCGCCGATCGGCCGGGCGAAGGTCGAACCCGTCGGTCAGGGTGGTCACCGAGAGGATGTCGGCCCCGGCCTGCCTGATGGCGGCCACGGCCTGATCGATGATGGCGTCGCTGTCGAGGGAGACGATGGCCACGGTCCGCCCGGCCAACCGGCCGTCGATCAGGCGTGGCAGGGCCTTGCGCCCGAACTCGCGGTAGACGCGGAGGGCGTTCTCCGACTCGACCAGGCGGGCCCCGAAGAGGTGGTTCTCCTCGGACAGCCTGGCCGAGTCCCCCTCGAGGCGGGCGATGACCTGGCGCTGCTGGCTGACCACGGCCCCTTCCCCGAGCATCGTCCCGCCGAGGAGGAGGCCCAGGCCGAGGGCCAAGAAGACGGCGCTGATGGTGATGACGAGGGAACGCTGGTCGACCATGGACCTCACCGCCGTGATGGGGCCGGATTCAATGACGGGTCAGAATCCGAGGATGGACCGGAGGTGCGAACCCATGACGTGGATGGCCGAGCGGGCGGCCGGCGAGAGGGTCGCCACGACCAGGGCCGGGAACAGCCCGGCCAGGACCAGGGCGGCCAGGTAGCCGGCCGGCACCCGCCCGCCCTGACCGAGCCGAGACAGGCCTCGCGCGTCCACCAGGTCGGGCCCGACGCGCATCCGGACCAGGAACGTGCTGGCCATGCCGGGACGGCCCTTGTCGAGAAAGTCGACCGGGTTGGAGTGGGTCCCGACCGTCACGATGAGCGCGGCGCCGGCCTCGTGGGCCAGGAGGAGGGCCGCGTCCTCGCTCGTCCCCGGGACGGCGAAGACGGCCGGCTCCAGGCCCAGCCGGCGGACGCGGCCCAGCCCGGGCGCGCGGCCGTCGCTGTAGGCGTGGACCACCAGCTCCGCCCCGCAGGACAGGGCGCCGTCGCTGACGCTGTCCATGTCGCCGAGGATGACCGCCGGTCGGATGCCCTCGGCCAGAAGGGCGTCGGCGGCCCCGTCGACGGCCACGACCACCGGCCGCGCGTCCTTGAGATAGGGGCGGATGGCCCTCAGGTCCTCCAGGTATCCCGCGCCGCGGGCGACGACCACGGTGTGACGGCGGCGGAAGTCCGTGGCCAGCGGCGGCAGGGTGACGTCCCCGAGGAAGAGGTCGCGTTCCTTGACCACCCGGTCCGCCGTGTTCAGGACGAAGCGCTCGAGCATCGGTCGGAGGTGGCGCCGCGACTCGGCGGCGGTCCTGGCGACGGACTCCTGGGACACCGGGGTCCCGGCGGCGATGACCTCGTCGCCGCGAATTATCTCATCACCGACGATCTCGATGACGTCACCGTCGGCCAGGCGGTCCATGAGGGTCGGGTCCGGGCAGTCGAGGACCGGGATGCCCTGTCGCACAAGGAGTTCCGGACCCCGGTTGGGGTAACGCCCAGTCGCCGACGGGCAGGTGTTGACCACGGCCGCGGCCGGCAGCGCGGCCAGCGACGCCGCCGCCACCGGGTCCAGGTCGGGGTGGGCGATGACGGCGATCTCCCTGGGCCTCATCCTCCTGACGAGTTCCTTGGTCCGGCGCCCGACGCGGGCCACGCCCTTGATTGCCATGCGCCTAGTATGCCCGCCCGGCTGGAAGCGGGCGGGCACAAATACAACAGCCCCGGGAGCGCCGGGGCTGCGGTTGGCGAATGGAGTTTCGGACCTGGACCGAAGGAAGTGGGCGGCGGTGGCTCAGGAGGCCTTGCTCTCCATACGGAGCTTGTCCGCGACCATGGCGATGAACTCGGAGTTGGTCGGCTTGCCGCGGTCGTGGTTGACGGTGTAGCCGAAGAGGTTGTTGATGACGTCGAAGTTCCCGCGGTTCCAGGCGACCTCGATGGCGTGGCGGATGGCCCGCTCGACGCGGCTGGGGGTGGTGTCGTGCTTGTTGGCGATGGACGGGTAGAGTTCCTTGGTGACCGCGCCGAGCAGCTCGACCCGGGAGATGACCATCAGGATGGCCTCACGGAGATAGAGGTAACCCTTGATATGGGCCGGGATGCCGATCTCGTGGATGACGTTGGTGACCTCGAGGTCCATGCTCTTGCCGCGGGGCAGGGGCAGCGGGGTGGCACTGTGGCCGTTGGCCAGCTGCCGGATGCGGTTGATGAGGACGTCCAGGTTGAACGGCTTCAGGACGTAATAGTCGGCGCCGAGCTGAACCACCTTCTGGGTGATGTTCTCCTGGCCGAAGGCCGTCAGCATCAGGACCTTGGGCCGCTTGGCCAGACCGAGGCCGTTCAGCCGCTCAAGCACGCCGATGCCGTCAAGATGAGGCATGATGATGTCCAAGACGATGACATCGGGCGTGGCCTTGGTGACCTGGTCGATGACCTCGAGGCCATTGTAGGCCACGCCGGTCAGCTCCATGTCGCTCTGCTTCTCGATCAATTCCTTCAGCAGCTCGCAGAAATCCCGGTTGTCGTCGGCCAGCAGGACTTTGATTTTTTCCTTCACAACTATACCCCCATCCTGTCCTTCAGGTAATGGGGGAAATTCGGCGGAGGCTTCCATTATCCTCCTGTAATACCAAAAAAACAAACCCCGCACTACCAGGGGTTATATGGGTCCCAAAGCCAACCGTGGCGCGGGTTTGAGGAGGTCGAGGAGCCCCGCGAGGCCGAGCCGTTCGGCCCTCCGACCGTCGCGGACCGACCGCTCGTTGGCCATCAGGCCACTCTCGATGAGCATCCACTCGGCGAACACGCCGTAGCCGCGGGTCGGGTCGTTGACGAAGACGTGGGTGACCGCTCCGACAAGGCGCCCATCCTGCACGATGGGGCTGCCGCTCATCCCCTGGACGATGCCGCCGGTCTTGCGCAGCAGCCGCGGGTCGGTCACGCGGATGATGAGTCCCTTGGTGTCCGGGCGGTCCTGGGTCGAGACCCGCTCGATCTCCACGGTGAAGCGCTCGACCCGCTGGCCTTCGATGACCGTATAGATCTCGGCCGGGCCGCGCCGCACCTCACGCATGAGGGCCATCGGGATAACCCCGTTGTCCGCCCCGGGCTTGATGTTGAGCTTGCCGAAGATGCCGAACTCGGTGTTCTTGCCGATGGTCCCGATGACGTCGGATTCGTCAGTGAACGTGCCGACCTTCTCGCCTGGCCGCCCGGAGCGACCGGGTTGGACGCCGGTGACGTTGGCCATGACGATACGGCCGTCGCTGATGTTCAGCGGGCGGTTGGACTCGGTGTCCGTGATGACGTGGCCGAGGGCCCCGAAGGTGCCGCTGACGATGTCATAGAAGGTCAGGGTGCCGACGCCGGCGGCGACGTCGCGGATATAGAGACCGATACGGTAGCGGCCGGTGTCGCGGCACAGGACCGGCGAGACCGACCGCTGGAGGACACGATTGCCCCGCTTGACCTCGAGGACCACCGGTTCGCCCTGACGACCGAAGTAATCGATGAGCTGAACGGCGCCATCCTCGTCGCCGACCTTGCGGCCGTTGACCTTGAGGATGAGGTCGCCCTTCTCGATGCCGCCCTCACGGGCCGGGTAGAAGACGTCGCCGTTGTCGGCCACGACCGGGGCGAAGCCGACGACCATCACCCCTTCGGCGTGAAGCAGGACGCCGATGGACTGGCCGCCCAGGGAGACGTTGACCTCAGGGACGACGTCGACCGCCAGGTGCTTGATGGGGACGAGTCCGAATAATAGGAAGTCCAAGGAGACGTGGCCCTCACGGACGGCGTCGATCCCCACCGAGCCGCCGGGGCCCACGCGCCAGTAGTTCTCCTTGCCGGCGACGGCGTTGGCCAGGATCCTGACGACGTCGGCGCGGTCCGAGCGGACGTAGACGCCGAGCGGCAGGCCGAGGCGGACCGACTGCTGTTGGCCGAGGGTGACCCGGAGGTGGGTCGGAAAGCCCGTGAACCACCGGAATTGCGGTGAGGCCGCGACGACTACAATGAGGGCCACGAGGACCAGCCCGAGCATCCTTCTCCGCCGTTCGCGGCGGCCCGACGGGACATCGCGCATCTGATCACGCTCCCACGCTGTGGCTGTCCCGCGCGGCGAGTGGCACGCGTCGCGGGCACGTCTGACGCGCCTTATCCTGCTCGTAGCTGGGCTTTTTTATTCGCCCGCGGACCCGCGTCAGAGCGCGACGCGGGCCTTGTCGGCGGTCTCGGCGGGCACAAAAAAAACGGGCCCCGGTCCGGGTGGACCGGGGCCCTCGAATCTCAGCGTCTTCGGCGAAGAGCGCGGAGCCGGATCATTTCTTGGCCCGCGCTGCCTTCGGCCGCCTGGCCTGCGCGGCCGCCAGCAATTCCAGGGCGTGTTCGCGGGTGGCCCGGCTGTCGGCCGTGCCGCCGAGCATGCGGGTTATCTCGTCGACGCGTTCCTGGCCGTCGAGGCGCCGCACCGCGGTCGTCGTCCGCTCACCCTGGACCGTCTTGGTGATGGCGAAATGACGGTCGGCGACGGCGGCGATCTGCGGCAGATGGGTCACGCAGAGCACCTGCCGCACCTGGCCCAGGCGGGCCAGCTTATCGGCGACGCTGTGGGCGGCCAAGCCGCCGATGCCGGCGTCGATCTCATCGAAAATGAGCGTCGGCACCTGGTCGACGCGGGCCAGGATGGCCTTGAGGGCGAGCATGACCCGAGCCATCTCACCGCCGGAGATGATCCGCGCCAGCGGCCGCGGCGGTTCACCGGGGTTGGCCGAGAACAGGAACTCGACCTCGTCCGTGCCCTTGGCACCGGCGGCCAGCGCGCGGGCGCCGACCGGCACGCCGTCCGGGTCTTCGCTCTCGGCGAACTGCACCCTGAAGATGGTCCGCTCCATGCCGAGCCCGGCCAGTTCCTCGCCGACGGCGCCCTCGAGGTCGCGGGCGACCTCGCGACGGATCCGGCCGAGTTCCTCGCAGAGCCGGCCAAGCTCGACCCTGGCCGTGGCGATGTCCTCGCGCAGGCGGGCGATGTGCCCTTCGGCGTTGGCCAGCCGTTCGAGTTCGGCGGCGACCTCGTCGCGGTACTTCAGGACCTCGGCGATGGTGTTGCCGTATTTGCGCTTCAACTGACCGATGAGGTCCAGGCGGCGCTCGATCTCGTCGAGCCGCGCCGGGTTGAACTCCACGCCGTCGCGGTAGCGTCCGATCTCGCGGGCGGCCTCTTCGATCTGGAAGCGGGCCGCCTCGACCGCCTCGAACAGCGGCCGGAGGTTACGGTCGATGCCGGCCGCCTCCTCGAGCGGCGACAGGACCTTGGCCAGTCTATCGACGACCGGGTCGCCGCCGCGGTCCTCGCCTTCATAAAGGATGGCGTAGGCCTCGGCGGCCGTCTGGAAGAGCTTCTCCGCGGCCGCCAGGACGCGGCGCTCCGCGTCGAGATCCTCTTCCTCGGTCGGGCCCAGCTTCGCCCCGTCGATCTCCTGCCATTGGAACTGGAGGATGTCTTGCCGGCGGGCCTTGTCCTTCTCGTCGCCGACGAAGCCGGCCAGCTCGCGGACGAGCCGGCGCCATTCCTGGTGCTGGGCCGCGACCCGGTCGCGAAGGGCCGTCAATTGCGCGCCGCCGAAGCTGTCGAGGAGGTCGATGTGACGCTCCGACCGCAGCAGCGACTGGTGTTCGTGCTGGCCGTGCAGGTCGACCAGGCACTGGGCGACTTCCTTGACCATCTGCGCGGTGGCGAGGCGGCCGTTGAGCCGGTTGGTGCTGCGGCCGCCGGCCGGCAGTTCGCGGGCGAGGATGAGCGTCCCGTCCTCGACCGGCGCGCCGACCTCGTCGGCGGCCGCGCGAGCCGGACCGTCGCCGGCCTCGAAGAGGGCCTCGATGAGGGCGCGGTCGGCCCCCGTGCGGACGGCCTCGGCCGAGGCCCGCCCGCCGAGGACCATCTCCACGGCGTCGATGATGATGGACTTGCCGGCGCCCGTCTCGCCCGTCAGGACGTTGAGCCCGGGGCCGAATTCCAGCCTCAGCTTCTCGATGAGGGCGAAGTTCTCAATCGACAGCTCCAGGAGCACGGGGCAAAACCTCCATCTGCGGGGCTTTGCGCTCCGCTACTCGCTTTTCGTCTCGCGAGTCAGGCGACGCAGGCGCTCGACGACCTCGGGGGCCACCTCGCGGCCGCGGGTGACGACCAGGATGGTGTCGTCGCCGGCCACCGTGCCGACGATGTCCGGCCAGCCCAGCGAGTCCACCGTGGAGCCGACCGCCGGGGCCGTGCCCGGCAGGCACTTGAGGACGACGATGTTCTCCGAGTAGTCGAGGTTGAGGAGCGAGTCGCGGAAGTAGCGGCGCATCCGGTTCAGCGGCGACGGGTCGGCCGGCATGATGTAGCGGTACTTGCCCCGCCCGTTCGGCGCCCGAATCAGCCGCAGCTCGCGGATGTCCCGTGAGACCGTCGCCTGGGTGGCCTCGATGCCCGCCGAGCGCAGCCTCTCGGCCAGCTGCTCCTGGGTCTCGACGCTCTCGTTCCGGATGATCTCCAGGATCTTCATCTGCCGGAGAGTCTTCAACGATAACCGCCCTCCTGAAGCTTGCGGCGGAGGACTTCATAGAAGCTCCAGCCCTCGAGCCGCATCAGTTTGGTCGTCTCGCGCGCCCGGCGGACCTCGATGGTGTCGCCGTTGAAAATGCGATAGCCGCGTTGCCCGTCGATGGTCAGGGCGTTGTCCTGGTGCTCGGCGATGACCCGGACCCGGACCGTCTCGTCCTGGGAGACGATGAGGGCCCGGGCGTACAGGGTGTGCGGGCAGATCGGGGTGATGACGATGACCCCGACGTTGGGGTTGACGATGGGGCCGCCGGCCGACAGCGAATAGGCCGTGGAGCCGGTGGGCGTGGCGACGATCAGGCCGTCCGCCGGGTAGGTGGCCACCAGGCGGTCGCCGACGTAGGTTTCCAGCTGGATGAGCCGGGCGAAGGAGCCCTTGGTCGCGACGACCTCGTTGAGGGCCAGGAAGCGGCGGGTCTCGTTGTCGTCGCGGATGACCCGGGCCTCGAGCATTATCCGTTCCTCGACCTGGTAGCGCCCGGCGAGGACGTCAGGCAGGGCCTTGTATAGGTCAGGCAGCTCGATCTCGGTCAGAAAGCCCAGGTGGCCCAGGTTGACGCCGAGGATGGGCTTGCCGGCCGGGGCCAGGAGCTTGGCCGCGCCGAGGAGGGTGCCGTCGCCGCCGAGGACGATGGCGAAGTCGATCTCGCGGACGAGTTCGTCGACGGGCACGCCCAGGGCCGGCAGGCCGGCTGAGGCGGCGTGCTCTTCGGACAGGCGCGGTTCGGCACCGTTGGCCTCGAGCCAGGCCGCAAGCTCGGTGGTGACCCGCTTGGCGTCGGGTTTGTCCAGGTTAGGGATGATTCCGACTCTGGCCATGTTTCCTCCTCGCATCGACACGGTTGGACGGCAGGCTACGGCGGCACGAGCGGCACGGTTATCTTGGGGGATTCGCCGGGTATCCGCCTCTATCCTTTCCGTCCATCGGGCAGACTTTGTCCCGGGGCAGGAAAGCATGGTAGAGTCATGGAAGAAAGGGGAACCATGAGCGGAAAGAAGCGCCCGCGGCTCGATCGGCTGCTCGTCGAACGCGGGCTTTTCGAGGACGAAACGGAAGCGGCCCGGTGGGTCCTGGCCGGCAAGGTCATCGTCGACGGCCAACGCGTCGACAAGCCGGGCACGGCGGTGGCCACCGAGGCCGAGGTCAGGGTGAAGGGGCTGGAGAACCCCTACGTCGGGCGCGGCGGGCTGAAACTGGCCGGGGCTCTGGCCGACTTCGCCGTCGACGTGCGCGGCCGCGTCTGCCTGGACGCCGGGGCCTCCACGGGGGGCTTCACCGACTGCCTGCTCCAGCACGGAGCGGCCCGAGTCTACGCCGTCGACGTCGGCCACGGGCAGCTCGACTGGAAGCTGAGGACCGACCCACGGGTCGTCGACATGGAGCGAACCAACCTCGGGGATGTCTCCCCCGCCGCCCTCCCCCAGCTCCCCTCGCTGGTCACGCTGGACCTTTCCTATCTGTCCCTGCGGGTCGGGGTGCCCACCGTCGCCGCACTGCTGGCCCCCTGGCCGGAGGGGGACGGGCCGGAGGGGGCCATCGTCGCCCTGGTCAAGCCGCTGTTCGAGTTGAGGGCCAACGCCGTCGACCGGTTCGAGCAACACCGCGAGGTCCTCGAGGGGCTCATCGACTTCCTCTCCCACGGCGACTTCGGCGGCCGGGGCCCGCTGCCGGTACTCGACGTGACGGCCTCGCCCATCCTCGGCTCGGGCAAGACCATCGAGTTCTTCCTGCACGTCGGCAGGTTCTCGGGCGACAGCTCATCGGCCGCGCCCGCCGACGTCCACCCGGGCCTCGGCGCCCACGCCGCCCTTGGCGCCCGCCTGGACCGTGCCCTGGAACTGGCCTTTCGTCTGAAAGGGGGACAACCTTGAGCGAACCACGACCACTCCCCAGCGTCCTCAAGCAGATCCGGCGGGGAAGCGACCGCGACTGGCCGGCCATCATCGACATCGCCTTCGCCCCCGAAGCCATGGCCGCCCAGCTCTCACCGTACCGGAACTGGACTACGGACCACGTCCTAGCCATCAAACGGCAAATCGTCGACGCCTGGAAGGACCGGCTGCGCGAGGCCGTGGCCCACGTCGTCTATGTGGCCGAAGGCCAGCCCGACGGGCGGGTCATCGGCTACGTCATGGTGACCATCTCGGATACCCCCGCCGGCCGCCAGGGCTGGATCATGGAGTTGGGGGTCGACAAGGGCCTCTGGGGCCAGGGCCTGGGGACGATCCTCCTCGAGCAGGCCGAGGATTACTGCCGCGACAACGGTGCCCGTTACATCGGCCTCGGCGTCTCATCCTTCAACGAGCGGGCCCTCCGGCTTTACGACCAACTGGGCTACCACGAGGAACGACGGCACCTGGTGAAGGTGCTGTAGGTGCTTGCGGTTCTGGCAGGAAACCCCAGGGTGCCCGGCGAATCCACGACAACACCATAGCTCACACAACAAGGGAGGCAGCCGCTAGGGGCGCCTCCTTTTTTTTGCTAGCAAGTTGCCTGGCGTGCCTGAAGACCAGCTAGGAAAGCGAGGAGTCACCGTCGTGGTGATCATCAAGGCCGAAAACCTTTCCAAGGAGTTCAGCGTCAGGGCAAAGCCCACGGGGGGCGGTCTGCGCGAGACCATCGGCGCGGTCCTCAAGCCCCGCCATGACGTCATCATGGCGGTGAAGGACGTTTCCTTTTCGGTCTCAGCGGGAGAAGCCGTCGCCTATATGGGACCCAATGGCGCCGGCAAATCCACGACGATAAAACTGCTGACCGGCATCCTTACCCCCACTCGCGGAGCAGTGAGCGTATGCGGCCTGACCCCGTGGAAGCAGCGGACCCGTCTCGCTGCTCGGATCGGGGCGGTCTTCGGGCAGAGGAGTCAGCTCCTGTGGGACCTGCCGGTGCGGGAGAGTTTCCGCTTCCTCGGGACCATGTATGACATTCCGGGCGGGGAGTTTGTCAAGAGGCTGAACTTTTCCGTGGAGATGTTGGACATCGGCGAGTTACTTCACCAGCCGGTGAGGGAGCTGAGCCTGGGCCAGAAGATGAAATGCGAAATGGCGGCGGTTCTCCTTCACCGACCGGCCCTCCTTCTGCTGGACGAACCAACCATCGGACTGGATCTGATGGCCAAGGACCGGCTGAGGGACACCTTGCGCTACGCCCAGAAGGAGCTTGGTATGACCATCCTGTTGGCCTCACACGACTTCGGGGACGTCGAGGCCATCTGTGAAAGGGCCGTCCTGCTTGTGAACGGGACGGTCAAGTACGACGGGAGCCTTGACGTTCTCCGGGGGATGGCGGGAACGACGAGGGTCATCCAGTTCACCCTGGCCTCGGCCGCCGACCCGGGGTCTCTGGGTTCGCTGCCCGAGGTCGACGCGGAACTGGACGGCGACACCCTAACCGTCTCCTTTGATCGCGACAGGTTTACCAGCGCCGAAGTCCTGACCCACGTATTGAGCCGATTCGACGCCACAGATGTGCGGGTTCAGGAGCCAACCCTCGAGAACGCGATTCGGAAACTGTACGCCTCGGGCGGGGAGGTATGAGCGTGGGCGTCCTCAGAACCGCCCTCAGGGGCCCCTTCGTGGTTGCCGGGGCCCACCTCCGGGTCAGGATCCTCACCCTCTCCGCCTATCGCCTCGTCCTCCTGTCGCAATTGGCCGAACCCATCACCAGGGCGTCCATCCTCTCCTTCTTGCTTCGGGCAATCTACAGCCCCGCAGCTGAACGAGTCCTGCCTGTTCCGATGACGCGGGCCGTAAGCTATGTCGCCTTGGCGGCCTTCCTCGGTGTCTTCGCCGGGTTCAACAACGCGGCTTCAATGGCGGAGCGGGTGAAATCCGGGGACGTCGTCTTTGACCTTCTACGGCCCTGGTCCTGGTTTGGGCTGACCCTTGGCGAGTACATGGGGACCAGACTTCCGTTCGCCCTTTGGCCCTTCCTGGCCCTCCTCGGCCTGACCCTCGGCCTTGGACTTGGGCTGGCATGGAGCCAGTATCTCACGCTCCTGTTGCTCTTGCCAGGTGTCTTCATCCTGGAGTTCAGTCTGAGCTTCAATATCGGCACCGCCACGTTGTGGACCCAGAATTCGTGGGGGCTTGGGCTTTCCTTTGCCTGGCTTCAGCAGCTGTTTTCCGGGCTTCTCGTCCCGATCATCCTGTTGCCCGAAAGCCTCGGCCGAGTGGCCTATCTGACGCCATTCCCCTACTTGGTCGACGCACCTGTCAGGGCGGTCCTGGGGTTGGCGGATATCCCCGGTGTCCTGCTGGGCCAGGCGGCCTGGGCCGCCGCCCTGATGACCATTGGGGCCTTCTTGCATCTCGCGGCCATCTCAAAGCTGCGGGTTAACGGTGGCTAAGGGAGGAGAAAGCGATGGCCAAGTTTCGCCAAATCGCCTCGATGATGTCCCTGTCAACCAAGTCAATGCTCTCCTATCGAAGCGATTTTCTGATCGGAGCCATTGGCGTCCTACTCTTTCATGTCACCAACCTGGCTGCCCTCTATCTGGTCTTCTCCATCGGCGGCTCGATCCGGGGCTGGACGCCGGCTCAGGCCGTCTTCATGGGAGCCATAAGCAACCTACGGTTTGCCATGGGTGGCCTCTTCTTCTGGGGGTTGAATCAGTTGCCGGAGTTCATCAGGAATGGCAAACTGGACAGAGTGCTTATCTACCCCATTTCGCCAGTCGTGACGCTCTTAAGTACCGGAGTTGACCCGGTCGGCGTGGTTGACCTGGCCTGCTTGCTGGGCGCGGTCTTCTGGTCCCTCCACTCCTTTCCCCCTCTGGGGCTGGTCAACGTGATGGCATTTCTTGCCCTCATGGTCATCGGGCTTCTCGCGACTCTGGGTTTCACCTTATTGACAGTGAGCCCTTCCTTCTGGGCGCCCAGCCAGAATGGCTTTCCTAACGCCTTCAGACTGATGTGGGAGTTTCAGCCCTATCCGGCCAACCTTTTTCCCGGGAGTGTTCGATTTTTGCTCACTTGGATGTTCCCGGTGGCCGTCGCCGTCTCAGTCCCGGCCAATGTGCTGTTCGGGCAAACCTCTTTGGGCCAAGGCTTCGCCATTGTGGTCTTGGTCACCATCGTTGACCTGGTGGCGGGGTTCACCGCCTTCCATGCTGGTCTGAGAAGATATCAGAGCGTCGGACATTGACTCCTGATAGCTTCACAAACTCCGGGAGGTGGTCACAAGTGACGCATGGTCTCGAATCCATCATCCGCAAGGTTGAAAGCTTAAGCTGGCCCAAGTTCCTCTTGCTGGCGTTCGGAACTACAACCCTGTTGAAGGTATTAATCCTACCTCCCGTTGGCGCCCTGACCGGTCAGGAGGCAAGGGCGGCCAACGTGCAGGTCTTGAACGACCTCAGCACCGGCCAAATGTCACCCATCGGGGCGATTCTCACGCTGGCCGTTCTGGTGCCTCTGATTGAGACTGTCATTGGTAAAGAGTCTGAACCCGGTTGATTTCCTGACCGGTTTCATCGGAGGTGTCATCTTCTCTTACA
>JAJYMC010000019.1:0-6883 GCA_021787335.1 Bacillota bacterium
GGGCCTCCTGACAAGGCCCTGAAGCCCGGCACCCTACTCCTTTCGGAGTAAATCCCGACCGGGCAACCTGGCAACTTCCCTTCGGGAATCCCACCCCTTCAGGGGTGGGAGGATGTCAATTCGTCTTGTCGCGGACGACCCGCGACACGCTGAAGACATCCCGCACTTTGGTTATCCGCTGGATGACGTAGCGCAACTGCTCGAGGTTCCGTATCTCCAGGACGAGGTCGATGATAGCCATCTTGTTCCGGTCGGCCCGGGCGTTGGCGGCCAGGATGTTGGTCCGGGAGTCGGCGATGTTGTTCAGGACGTCGGCCATCAGCCCCGGCCGGTCGATCCCGTTGATCTCGACCTCGACCGAGAAGGCCGAAGCCTGCTCGGTGTCCCAGGCCACGTCGACCAGGCGGACCTTGTCGCTGTAGTGGGTGACGTTCGGGCAGTCGGCCCGGTGGATGGAGACCCCCCGCCCCCGGGTGATGTAGCCGATGATCGGGTCGCCGGGGATCGGGTTGCAGCAACGGGAGAAACGGACGAGCATGTTGTCCTCGCCCTTGACCCGGACGCCCATGGTCGGGCGGGTCTTCTGGGTCGGAACCGTCGTCGGCAGGCCCAGCTCGAAGAGGTCCACGACGGGCTTGGTCTTCTGCTCCTTGTCGTACTCTTCCCTTAACTTTCCAACGACATACTGGGCGGTCAGGCCGCCGTAGCCGACGGCCGCGTAGAGGTCGTCCTCGGCGGTGTAGCCGAAGCGCTGCAGGAGCGCCTTCATCCACTCGGGGCGGGCCAGCTCGGACGGTTTCAGGCCGAGGCGCTCGATCTCCTTCTCGATGAGGTCCCGGCCGTGGGCCATGTCCTCCTCGCGGCGCTCACGCTTGAACCACTGGCGGATCTTGCCCTTGGCCCCCGCCGTGACGACCATGTCGAGCCAACCCGCGCTGGGCCCGGCCCCCTGCTTGGCGGTGAGGATCTCGACGATGTCCCCGTTCTTCAGCTTGTAGGTGAGGGGGACGATCTTCCCGTTGGCCTTGGCCCCGATGCAGCGGTGCCCGACGTCGGTGTGGATGTGGTAGGCGAAGTCCAGCGGCCCGGCGCCCGCCGGCAGCTCGACCACGTCGCCCTTGGGGGTGAAGACGAAGACCTCATCGGCGAAGAGGTCCGAGCGGAGGCCCTCCATGAACTCCCCCGGGTCGGTCAGCTGGTGCTGGCTCTCCAGGCGCTCGCGGAGGAGAGACAGCTTCTCCTCGAACTCGGCGTCGGCCTTGCCGCCCTCCTTGTAGCGCCAGTGGGCGGCGATGCCGTACTCGGCCGTGCGGTGCATCTCGTAGGTCTTTATCTGGATCTCGACCGGCTCGCCCTCGGGCCCGATGACCGTCGTGTGCAGCGACTGGTACATGTTCGTCTTGGGGACGGCGATGAAGTCCTTGAAGCGGCCGGGGATGGGCTTCCAGACCGTGTGGATGATCCCCAGGGCGGCGTAGCAGTCCTGGTCCGAATCGACCAGGACGCGGACGGCGATGAGGTCATAGATCTCACCGAAGTCCCGGCCCTGCTCGTACATCTTCCGGTAGATGCTGTAGAAGTGCTTGGCGCGACCCTGGATGTCGGCGCTGATGCCGGCGGCGGCCAGCTTCTCGCGGAGGGTGTCGATGAACCGGCCGATATAGGCCTCGCGCTCGACCCGTTTCTTCTGGACCAGCTGGGCCAGGTCGTGGTACTTCTCCGGCTCCAGGTAACGCAGGGCCAGGTCCTCGAGTTCGGTCTTGATCTGGAAGATGCCCAGCCGGTGGGCCAGCGGGGCGAAGATTTCCAGGGTCTCGCGGGCGTTGGCCTTCTGCCGGTCGACCGGCATGTACTTGAGGGTCCGCATGTTGTGCAGCCGGTCGGCCAGCCTTATCATCAGCACGCGGATGTCCCGGTCGATGGCCAGGAACATCTTGCGGAGGTTCTGGACCTGCTCCTCCTCGTGCGACCGGAGCTCGATCTTGCTCAGCTTGGTGACCCCGTCGACCAGCTGGGCGGCCTCCGGGCCGAAGCGGGCCTGGAGGTCGGCAAGCGAAACGCCGGTGTCCTCGACGACGTCGTGGAGGAGACCGGCGGCCAAGGTGGTCACGTCCAGTTGAAGCTCGGCGAGGATGCCGGCAACGGCCAATGGGTGCTCGATGTACGGCTCCCCGGACACGCGAAATTGCCCCTGGTGGGCCTTTTTCGCAAAGGCGTACGCCTCTTCCAGGGGCTTCAGGTCGACCTGTGGGTTGTCCTTGAGGACCTTGGCTTTCAACTCTTCGAGGGTCATAGCGTATTCATGGGGGGCGGCCGCGGGCGTCAGGAGGGGTACTTGATCAGGCTGACGACGTCGAAGTCCTTCAGCTTGTCGCGGCCCTTGAGGTCGGTCAGCTCGATCAGGAAGGCCAGCGCGACGACGTTCCCGCCGAGCTGCTTGACCATGTCGACGCTGGCCGAGATGGTGCCGCCGGTGGCCAGGAGGTCGTCGACGACGAGGACCTTCTGTCCCGGGCGGATGGCGTCGCGGTGGATCTCCAGGACGTCCTTCCCGTACTCCAGCTTATACTCGCCGCGGAGGGTCGGTCCGGGCAGCTTCCCCGCCTTGCGGACGGGCACGAAGCCGATGCCCAGCTCATAGGCCAGCGGGGCGCCGATGATGAAGCCGCGGGCCTCGGGACCGACGACAAGCTCGGCGCCCTTGCCCTTGCAGGCCTCGGCCAGCGAGCGGATGGATTTCCGCCAAGCCTCGCCGTCCTTGAGGAGGGTCGTGATGTCCTTGAAACTTATCCCCTTCATCGGGAAGTCGGGGATGATGCGGATCAGTTGCTTCAACCACTCGCCGTCTTTCGGAGTCATTCGATTGCTCCCCTCTCCTCTGGGCGCCTGTTCGCGGCGTCCGGGGCGAAGGCCTGGGCGACCAGGACCTCGGCCGCGGCCGTGAGGGCTGTGTCCGCGTATGCGGCAAAAGCCTCGCCGGTCAGGCGTCCCCGCCGGTAAGTGTCGCTCGACTCCAGGTCGAGCTTGGCCTTGGGGGCCGGAATGGACAGAATGAGGGATTCCCCGTCAGGCGTCATTATCCTTTTCAGGAGCCCAAGTTCTTCGAGGATGGTCACCCCGACCAGCGCCCGCCCCCGCTCCCAGGGCCCCGAGACGGGCCGGAAGAGGCGCCGCAGAGGCACCGGAGTCCCCTGCTGAGTCAGCTCGCGCAGGTCGCGGTAGAGTCCGACGAGGGCGTCGCGGTCGGGCGCCTGCCGGGCCAGGATGACCTGGCTCAGGCGGATGTCGGCCGGCCCGTAGAGGAGGTGGACCACGAGCGGGCCCAGGCCGGCGGCGGCCGCGGTCGCGGCCAACCGGGCCAGATGCCCTTCGCTGAAGGGCGGATGGTAGAGGATGAGGGCGGCGGGGGCGGCGAGGGCGGCAGTGGCAGCGGCGCCGGCGCGGACGGCGCCCGCGGCGGCGATGGGCCCGGCGGCGGCGATGGGCCCGGCGGCGGCGATGGGCCCGGGCCAGACCTGGAGTTCGGCGGAGCCGGAGGAGATCAGGTAGGTCCGACCGGATCGGGCGAGTTGGCCGGGCGTAAGGGTCAGGCGGGCCTCGAGGGCCCGGGCGGTCCACCGGTTGTTGACGGCGATCAGCGCCGTGCCGACGTCGGAAAGGGCCTCCCGGAGCGCAGCCGTACGGTCGGTCGCGGCGCGCCGGTCACACAGGCCGGCCAGGGCCGGGCGCGGTGCGGGCTCGGGGGTGGCGGGATTGGGCGTGCCGGGCACGGCCGCGGTGATGGGCGCCGTCTCCCCCTGCCCCGCCGGCCGAAGGTCGCGCACCAGGAGTTCCAGGCGCTCGCGACCGTTCCATTCGTTGACCTGAGGCGTGAAGAGGAGGTCGACGGGCCCCTGGCGGGTCATCTCCAAGGCGGGACCGAGGTTGAAGGCGATGCCCTCGATGGTCCGCCCGTCCTGCTTGACCTTCAGGCGCAGGTGGTTCGAGTCCGCCCCGACGAGGCGGGCGTCGACGACCTCGACCCCTCTGGCCGCCAGCAGGGGCGACGGGTTGCCGGCCCCGAAGGGCGCGAAGCGCCGCAGGGCCTGGGCCAGCCGCTGGTCGGTGGCCCCAAGGGCGATCTCGGCGTCGACATCGACCCGCGCCCTCAGGTCGACTCCCTCGGACAACCGGGCCACGGTCGCCAGGAAGGCCTCCCGGAAGCGTTCCAGCCCGCCGGGCGGAACAGCCAGCCCGGCCGCCAGTTCGTGGCCGCCGAACCGTGAGGTCATCTCGGCGCAGGCCTTCAGGGCCTCGAACAGGTTCAGGCCGCGGACGCTGCGAGCCGACCCGCGGGCTTCGCCATCGGGTTGCTGGACGAGAAGCACCACCGGTCGTTCATAGAGCTCGACCAGGCGCGTGGCGACGATGCCGACGACGCCCACATGCCAGTCCGGCGAGGCCAGGACGATGGCCGGGGCCTCGGCTTCCTCGGGGTGCTCGGCCAGGTGCCGCTTGGCTTGTTCGAGGATGGTCGCCTCGAGGGACTGGCGGGAGCGGTTCTCCGCGTCCAGCCGGGCGGCCCGGGCGCAGGCGTCGGGCCAGTCCGAGGAGACAAGAAGGGCCAGGGCTTCCCCGGCGTCGCCGAGACGGCCGATGGCGTTGATCCTCGGGGCCAGCCCGAAACCCACGCTCTCGGCGGTGATCGGCTTGCCGCTCAGCCCGGCCTGGTCGAGGAGGGCACGCAACCCAAGCCGCGTGCCCTGTCTGATCAACGGGAGCCCGGCCTTGACCAGCGCCCGGTTCTCCCCGCGCAGGGGGACGACGTCGGCGACCGTGCCCAGAGTTACCAAGTCAAGGTATTCCCCCGGCTCCGGCCGGCCATACCGCCGGGCCAGCGCCGTGGCCAGCTTATAGGCCACGCCGACCCCGGCCAACCCCTTGAACGGGTACGCGCAGTCGGGCCGTTTGGGGTTGACGACGGCCAGGGCCCCCGGCAGTTCCTCAAGGGGTTCGTGATGGTCGGTGATGACCAGGTCGAGGCCGATCTCCGCGGCCATCCGGGCCTCGTTCAGCGAGGTGATGCCGCAGTCGACGCTGACGACGAGGTCGATGCCCCGGTCCTTGGCCTCCCTGAGGGCCGCGGCGTTGAGGCCGTAACCCTCATCAAGGCGGCTAGGAATATAGAAGTCGACGTCGGCCCCCAGCCCGCGCAGGAACATCAGTAACAGCGCGGTGCTGGTAACCCCGTCGGCATCATAGTCACCGTATACCCGGATCCGCTCTTTCGCCTCGATGGCCTTGGCCAGGCGCTCGACGGCTGACTCCATCCCGGCCAGCAGCGACGGGTCATGGGTGTCCCCAGGGCCGGCCAGGAGGTAGGCCTTGGCCTCATCCAGCTCGTGGAGACCTCGATTCAAGAGGACCTGCACGGCCGGTGCCGGCAGGTCCAATTCCCGTGACCAGAGCTCCTGGCGGTCCGGGTCTGGCTCGGCGACCTCCCAGACGGTCCCGGCGAAGCCTCTCCGGACCAGTGGGCTCATTGGTAGGACGTATTCCCGCCCGACATGCCGCTCGTGGCGGGGCTCTTCCTGGGCGCTCGCAATTGCTCCAACTCCACCTCCAGCTTCCGTTGCGCCTCCTGGGCCGACTTCAGTTCGCCCTGCAGGCGACGGACCTTGCCCTGGGCCTCCCAGACCTTGAGGCTGCCCCGGACACTGCGAGTGAGGGTAAGCAACAGCGCGAAGATGGCGCCCGCGGCCGTGGCTCCCAGGGTGACGTGGGTCAGGGTGGTGTGGAAGCCCCACCCCATGAACCGCACGTCAATCGGGGTGGTGTTCTGCACCGAGAACACCAACACGGCCAAAGCGAACAGGAGACTGAGGAAAACAGTCACATTGTCGCCGCCAGGAAGCCCGGGGCTTTAATCCCGGGAGGAATGGCGGCTTCCCCCTTTTCCGCTTTACGAACATATGTTCGGTAGTATACAATGGAAACGTGGAAAACGATGTTTCGCTCAAGGTTCGGCTTCTTCAGCCAACCAACAAGAAGGTGCGGGCGCTTTCGGCCATGCAGGAGCAGTACACGAAAGCCCTGTCATTGCTGGTGGAGAAGGCGAAGGAACTGGACACCGCCTCCCGGGGGCGGTTACATCGGGAGGCTTACCATCAGGTCAAGGGCGAAGTCTCGCTACCTTCCGAATCGTTACGGGTAGCATTGAACCAGACGTGCCACATCACGCGGTCCTGGAAGGCCCGGCGGAAAAGGGGGGTTGAAGAACGCATCGCCGGTCATCAAGAGGCTTCAGCCAATCGGGGTGGGCACTCCCGGATACCGGATCGTTCCGGATGGAGATAGGTTTGTTTTGCGTCTGACCACAAAAGGCGGGTTCCTGTGGCTTCCGCTCAAGAATGAGCCATACTACCGTGCACGCCTGGAGGCTATCGCTGCCGGGAAAGGTCATCAGGGAGACACCAAACTCATTCAGGAGAAGGGTTGGTGGTATCTACTCTTGCCCACGCGGGGGGACGTACCCGAACCCGCCGGAACCAACATCGTTGGCGTTGACCTGGGAGTCGCGAACCTTGCTGCCGTCTCCACTCCTAGCGGAAAGTTAAACCGTTTCCTCTCCGGCCGTGCTGCCCAAGCAAAGCGGAATCGGTTCTTCAACCGCCGCTACTCCCTGTCGTGCGCCAAGAAACCGCACGTCATCAAGCGAGACCGGGACAGGGAACACCGTTGGATGAAAGACGTGAACCATAAGGTTTCGCGGGCCATCATCCGAGAAGCGCAGAAGGTAGCAAACCCGGTCATCGCCCTGGAGGAACTACGCGGCATCCGAGAGCGGGTCAAGGCTACCAAGAAGGTCAACCGGATGCTCCACTCCTGGGCGTTCGCCCAACTG
>JAJYMC010000019.1:6893-124860 GCA_021787335.1 Bacillota bacterium
CAAGGCTGCCCGGGCTGGCATACCCGTTGTACGGGTGGATCCTCGTAAGACCAGCCAGACCTGTTCCAGGTGCGGCCACGCGGAGCGGGCGAATCGGAGTACGCAAGCCCTATTCAGGTGCAAGCGATGTGGGTTTGAAATCCACGCCGATTTGCAGGCCGCTCGGAACATTGCCGTGAAGGCACAATCACTCGTATCAGGCTACATGTCTGGTACGATGGGCCTCCTGACAAGGCCCTGAAGCCCGGCACCCTACTCCTTTCGGAGTAAATCCCGACCGGGCAACCTGGCAACTTCCCTTCGGGAATCCCACCCCTTGAGGGGTGGGAGGATGTCAATGCGCTAGGATTTCGTGCCGAGGTGGGAAATTCCTTCCGTGTTTGTCGAACGATGCCGCCGGTTCGCCGGCGCCCCGCCGCTCTGCGCCGGGGCGCCTTTCTTTGAACGAGCTCGGCGGCCTCGGGGCGGCGCCCTGCGGCCACGACATCCAGTTGCATGCATTCCGGCCATCGCGCGCCGGCAACGGCTTCGCCCGCCGCGCGGGCGATGGCGCGGGGCCAAGAGACTGGGGCGCCCGGGCCCGGCGATGCCCGTGAGGGCCCAGAAGTTAAGAGAGCGAGCGAGCCCGAGGACCAGGCGACGCCATCGACCCGCGCGAGCCCAGGCATCGTGGGCTTTGGCGCCGCCCCGAGGGCCGCGAGCTCGTACAATCCTGATTCGGCCCGAGGGCAAGCCCGGCCCGGGCCGACCCGCCCCCCGCCCGCTCCCTCACACCCGCGCCATCGACCGGGCGTCGGTCATGCGCTTCTGGCGCTCTTCGCGGACGATCTTGACCATCGTCTCCTTCTCGAGTTCGTCCACCACGTAGAGCGTCCCGCGCGCCGCCTCGACCAGCTCCTGCAGGTGTCGCCGGTTGGGCTCCAGGCCGATGCAGGCGAACTGGATGCGGGTCTGGCCCACCATGCGGGCCGCCTCGAGGGCGTCGGCCATCGGGTCAATGGTCCACTTCGGGATGGTCGGGATGCCGTCGGTGATGAGGACCATCAGCGGGTTGCGCACGCGGGCCTGCAGCATGTAGTCCCGGGCACCGATGAGTCCGTGGGCCAAGGGGGTCAGGCCGAGCGGCTGGATCCGCGCCAGGCTGGCCTGGGCGTCGCCGAAGTTGCGGGTGAAGGGCACCCAGAGCTGGCTTTCGCGCTCCTGGAAGACGATCACGGCCACCCGGTCGCGGGTCGACAGGAGCAGGTGGGCGGCCAGGAAACGCGCGGCCCGCAGGCGTTTTCCGGCCATGCTGGCGCTGGCGTCGATGAGCAGGCAGAGGTCGATGGGCAGGTAGCGGACTCGCTCGATGAGGTGGATGTCCTCGCGTTCGACGGCGAAGCGCCCCCCAGGACCCTGCCCCAGGCTGCGTTTGGCCGCGGCGACAACGGTCGCGGGGATGCAGATGTCATTGAGCCAAGCGTCGCGGGCCGCTGGGACGATGTTGAAGATCCGCCCCGACCCCTGGCGGACCGGGTGGCTGCGGTCATACGAGGTCTTCCGGACGGGCTGCGCGGCCAGAGGCCGGCGCCGAACCGACTGGCGCAGGCGCAGTTCGATCTCGCGGAAGCGGACCTTCAGATAACGCTGCAGGCGCTCGCCCTCGCCGGTGAGCTTCAACCCGCCCGGCCCTTCGCTGACGAGGTTCTGCCGTTTCAGCTTCCGCACCAGACCGGAGCCGTTCTCCCAGCGGTCGAGGCGCATGGCCAGGTCCTGCCACTCGCGCTGTTCGGCGATGGCCTCGAGCACAGACCGAAGCTCCTCCACCGTCCCGAAGTCCTCGGTCAGCTCGGCGACCTGCCGCAGGCGGTTCTCGCCGTCCTCGTCGGGGTCGCCGATGGACGCGGCCTCCGGCCCAACGGCCCCGCCCTCGCGGGTCATCCGGGCGGCTTCCCCCGCCCCTCCTTGCTTCGGCTCCCTGATGAAGGAATCGGTATAGTCCGAGTAGGCCGACAGGTCGACCTCGCCCCCGCCCGCCCCGCGCTCGTGGACGATGGCCTCGATCTTGCGGATTTGCCGGCCGGCGTCGGCGACGGCGCCCTCGACCGCCGCGACCAGATAGAAGACCAGCGGCAGATGCCGGGACTCGAGCAGCACGGCCAGGTGGACGTGGGTCAGATGGGCCTCGCGCAACGACTCCTTCTGGCCGTAGGCCAGGAGACCGGTGGCCCGCCCGCCCCCGGTGGCCGTCTGGACGTCGAGGCGGTCGCCGAGCCGCCCGGCCGTCGGGGTGCGGACCGACCCGGCCAGCGCGTCCAGGCCGGCCGGCCCGAAGTCTTGAAGGTAGGCCTCGACCGCCCGCAGAACGGCGCGGGCCACGGCGCGGTGGTCGACCGGCGCCACCTCGTGGAAGACGTCCAGGTGGAGGATTTCGTCCGTGAGCCGCCGGCCATAGAAGACGCGACCGGCGTCGGCGTCGATGACCACCCGGACCTCGGTCGGGCGCGCCGGCGTGACGACATGGACACGCCGACTGAGGACGGCCGTCTCGCCCAGGCGCACGCCGTGCCCGCAGGTCAGCTCCGCGCCGACCATCAAAGCGGCCCGCTCCCACTCTTTACGGCGGACGCGGGCCTCAGGCAGATATCGGACTTTCAGAGCCATGCTCTAGCCACCCGTCTTTCGCGGACTCAAAGCCATTTCTTCCGCCAGGGCTCGCCGCCGACGATATCCCGCGAAGGCAGCTCCACCAGCGGCCGGGCGGGAATAGGCGAGGCCATCGGGGTCCCCCCGCCGTCCACTCCACCCGCGCCGCCGGCCAGCGGGTCGCCGGCCGCGGCGCTGCCCGCCTGCTCGCCCTGCCCGGCGCCCGTCGTCGAACGTCCGCCGCGCACCGGTGAGCCGCCGCCTGCCGCCTGGCGGTCGGTGCGCCGGTCGGAGGCGTCGACCGGGGTTTGCCCTTCCCCCGTCGCACCGCCCGCGTTGGCCAGCCGTTCCCGCCACTTGGCGAAGAGCTTGTGCCACTGGATGCCCCAGTCGGTCCGCTCGGTCTTCGGCTCCGGACCCGTCCCCTGGTTCTCGGCCTTGGCCACGGGCTGATCCGCCGCGGGATCCGCCGCGGGGTCGGCCGCGAGAACGTCGGCCGCGTCCCCACCGTCCGCACCGCGGTCGGCCGGAGCCCGCTGGGCCGCGGCGTTGGCCATCGCCGCCGCATAGGCCGCCGTGGCTTGAGCGGCGGCCACGGCCCCCGAGGCCATCCTGGCCTCGCGGCCCGCCGCCCGCTCCTCCAGGTACTCGATGGTCTGGCCGAGGGTCGAGAGGTCGACCCGGTGCTGCAGGACCATCTGGGCCACGGCCGTCAGGTCGGCCGAGGTGGCTTCGTTACGCCCATCGAGGATGGCCGACACGCAGGCCGCCAGGCCCAGGGCCTCGACGGCACGGAGGCTCTCCAGCCCGAAGTTGACGTACAGGTCGGCGATGACCTGCTTCACACCCTCCGTCAGGACCGCGGGGGGCGCGACTATCTTCTCCTCCAGACGTTGCCGCGTCGACGCGGACTCGCCGTCGGCGGCCGCCGGCGCCGGCTCGGCCGGGGTCAGGATGTCGCGGACGACCGTCGCCCTGGCCGGGCGGGCCATGTTCACGACCAGGTCGAAGCGGTCGGAGAGCTGACGCCGGATGTTCTCCAGCGGACCCGGGTCCTCGTCCGGGTTCGAGGCCGCCCAGACCGAGGCGACGACGGGCATCTCCACTGTCGGCAACCCGGTCTCTTCGATCTGCATGCGCCCCGGCTTGGTCCCCATCACGTCGAGGAGGATGTCGGCCAGCTCCGGGGAGGTGTCGGCGAGCCGGTTGATCTCGTCGACGAGGATGATGCCCCGGTGGGCCCGGGGAATGGTCCCCGGGAGCATCGCCGCCAGCGGGTTCTCGCGATCGGTGATCCGGGCCAGGTCGATGGAGCCGGCCACGGTCCCGACCTTGGCCGAGTGGGAGATCTCGCAGAAGGGCATGTCGACGGTCTCCACGCCGATGGCCGCGAGTTGCTCCGCCGACAGCCCGCGGTGCTCCGGGCAGTGCGGCCGCGCCGGGTCGCAGTTGTAGAGGCAACCCTTGACCCGGACTATCTTCGGCAGGATGGCCCTGGCGCTGCGGAGGATGGTCGTCTTGCCGGTCCCGCGCAGCCCCTCGGCATGCAGGTGGAGCGGTACGCCGCGCCCCGTCGAGACCAGCGACAGTTCGATGGCCTTGAACAACGAGGCGTTGCCGGGGTGGCGGATCAACTGCGAATACGATCTCATCACGGACTCCCCCTCCGGGTCTTTCTATCGGCTAGTGTTTCCACCTCGCCCAACGGCAATGCCCGCGGAACATCTTCCCGGTCCCCATAATTGGCAGGTTAAGCTGGGGTTTGATTACAGTGGAGGCGGCGGCGTAGCGGCCCTGGAAGAATCCACCACCGCCACCCGACCCATCAGGCCGTCGATGGCCCGCCGCGAGATGCGCACGGCCATGATCATGACGAAGACGCCGATGATGAAGCCGGCCGCCGGGTCCAGCCAGCGCAGGCCCAACCTGGCCCCGACGACGCTGAGGAGCGTGATCCCCGTCTTGAGGGCGCAGGTACGGTGTTCGGCCGCGGCCGCCGCCAGGGCCGGGTTGCCCTCGCGGGCGGCGAGCCAGGACTGGTAACGGTATATGCCTTCCTTGAGGACGATGGCGACGCCGCCCACATAGAGAGCGAGGAGACCGGGCTCGGTCGGGCCGCTGGACCAGACCGCCACCACCGAATCGATGCCTATCTCCAGCCCGGCGACGGCCAGGACGACCCCGACGATGAGGGCCGCCACCTCTTCAGCCTTGGCGTGACCATGCGGGTGGTCGGCGTCGGGCGGACGGCGGCCGACGCGGATGCCGATGCTCACGGCCAAGGCCGCGGCGGCGTCGCCGGCCGAGTGGAGGCCGTCGGCGAGCATCGCCTGGCTCGGCGCGAGCAGGCCGGCGGCGACCTTGGCCGCCGCCAGGACGACGTTGAGGCCGAAACCGAGCCAGGCCGCCAGCATCACGGCCCCGCCGGCCCGGCCGAGGTCCGAATAGGAGACGCCGCCGTCGTCGTGGATCACGCCCCGCCCCCCTATCCGATGAAGACGCCCTTGAGCAAGACCACCGTCGCCGCGGCGACGAGGGCGAACTTGAAGGCCCGCCCGGCGATGAGGTACATCAGGACCCGCCCGCCACGGGAGAGCCTGGCGACGCCCACCGCGCCGCCGAGCGCCCGCCACAGGCCGATGCCGAACAATGGACCGACGAGCAGGCCGGCCACGAAGAGGGTCCCGAGACCGCCGGCCATCGAGTCGAAGAGCCTCCGCCAGTCGCCGCCATAGAGACGCCTGGCGATGCCCATCAAGATGGCCTCGCCCGCCAGGCCGACGACCGCCAGACCGATGGCGACCGAGGCTGGGTTCCGGGCCGCCGGCGCGAAATTGGAGCCCAAAACAAAGAGCGAGCCGGCCGAAACCAGTAAGGCCGGCCCGAGCCAACCGGGCCACACGGCTGTCGCCAGCCCGAACAGGGTGAGGATGACCACGACGAGCTTCATCTCGATTTAGGGTTTGAAGAGGTCACCCCGGATATGCAGAGAAAGGCCGTCCGAGCGGGCAAAAAACGGCCACAGATTTCGGTTAAACGGGTCGAGCCGCCAAATTGGGAGTTGCTTTTACACAGCAAATGCTTTAGAATCTAACTGAGAAATATTCTCATTAAAGGAGGCTTAACCAATGCTGGGAGCTTTCGTCATCGCCCTGAGGGAGTCGCTCGAAGCGGCTCTCGTCATCGGGATCATTCTGGGCTACCTATCCAAGGTCGGACGCCCTCGTCTGGCCGGATCGGTCTGGGCCGGAGCGATCGCCGCCGTGGCGGCCAGCGCCATCACCGGCTACCTGTTCCAGCGGTTCACCGGCGGCTTCGACGGCCGGGCCGAGCAGATCTTCGAAGGCCTGGTCATGTCGGGCGCGGCGGTCATCCTCACCTTCATGGTCGTTTGGCTGCAAAAGCAGGGTCGCGCGATGAAGACCGAACTGGAATCGCGCGTCGGCGGAGCCTTGGGTTCCGACCCTGCCCTCAGCCTTGCCGGGCTGGCTTTTCTGACCGTCCTCCGAGAGGGGGTCGAGATGGTCCTCTTTCTCAAGGCCGCCCTGGTCTCGTCGAGCGGACGGGGAGTCTTCGTGGGCGGTCTGGCCGGCATCGGCGCCGCGGCTATCCTGGCCTGGCTGCTGTTCCGGACCGCGGTGCGGCTTGACCTGCGCAAGTTCTTCGCCGTCACCGGCGCCCTCTTGGTTCTCTTCGCCGCCGGCCTGGTGGCCAGGGGGCTTCACGAGTTTCAGGAGGCCGGCCTCGTGCCCGCCCTCATCGAGCATCTCTGGGACAGCGGCCGCTGGCTGAGCGAAGAAGGGACGGCCGGGGCCCTCCTCGAATCCCTCTTCGGTTACAGCGCCAGTCCGTCGCTGCTGCAGGTCCTGGGCTGGTTGACCTATCTGCTGGTCTTCGGGGCTCGGTACGTCCACGGCTTGCGTGGCGCCGGTGACCAGTCTTCTACCTAGCGACATCTTCCCGCCAAAATGGCTTGCCGACCGCCTGCTGGTCGTCTGCAACACCGTGTTGGCCCTTGCCACCATTCTTCTCTTGGTGAGATTACTGGCCTAAGGTGGTGTCTCAGGTGAACGAGGTCCTGTTGTGCTCGAAGCGGGACGGCGTCATGGTGGTGACCATGAACCGGCCCCAGGCCTACAATGCCCTGAACCTCTCCCTCACACAAGCGTTGATCGAAGCGTTTCAGACGGCGGCGGACGACCCGGGGGTGAGGGCCGTGGTGCTGACCGGGAGCGGCCCCGCCTTCTGCGCCGGGGGGGACATGAAAGAAGCCCGCGACCGAGTGGCCGCGGGGGCCATGCCCCTTTTCAGGGAATTGACGAAGTTCCTGCACCGGCTGGTGCCGGACATCAGGCTCCTGCCCAAGCCGGTCATCGCGGCGGTGAACGGGCCCGCCGCCGGCGCGGGCTTCAGCCTGGCCATGGCCTGCGACCTGCGGGTGATGAGCGCAAGCGGCTGGTTCAAGCAGGCCTACACCAGCATCGGCCTGTGCCCTGACGGCGGTTGGTCTTTGACCGTACCCGCGGCCATCGGCCCGGCCCGCGCTGCGCAGCTGATTTTCTTGGACGAGCAGGTGTCGGCCCAGACGGCCCTGGAATGGGGCCTCGTGACCCGCATCGTGCCTCAGGAACAGGTCGTTGATGAGGCCTCAGCCATCGCCGGGCGGCTGGCCGATGGGCCGCAGGCGTCCTTCGCCGAAGCCAAGAGGCTGCTCAACGCCAGCGCTTACCCCAGTCTCGAATCCCACCTGGAACTCGAAAGGCAGGCCCTGATGCGCTGCGCCGGGACGCCTGATTTCGCCGAAGGTGTCGCCGCTTTCGTCGAAAAGCGTAGCCCGCGCTTCGGCCGCGCCGGTACCGGGGAAACGCGGACGTAGGAACCTGCGCACTGAACCAGCCATGAAAGACATGAAGAGAGCGGCGGCCAACGGCCCCCGCTCTCTTTCCATCTTCGTCGGTGCGGACCGGATTCGTCAGGTCTTCTCGATGTCGTCCTGCCCGGCTGGCAGCACCCGCAAGGCCGGGATGGGCGAGGCGACGACCCACGGCAAGGCGAGGAGCGTGCCCGCGGCGCACACGGCGATGGCCGCCCGCAGGCCGATGGCCTGGCCGAGGAAGCCCCCGAGAAGGGCCCCGACCGGCGCCGCGCCCATGGCGAAGAAACGGTAGCTGGCGTTGACCCGGGCGAACAGGTGGCGTGGGATGATCGCCTGCCGCAGGCTGACCACCTGGATGTTGGACAGGGACAGGCCTATGCCGCTGAAGAGGAAGGAGACCGCCAGGACGCTCGCGGCGACGGGCACCGGCCCGCCGGCCAACGGGATGACCAGCGGGGCCGCGCAGGCCGCCACGTAGGCGGCGAAGAGGGTCCGGCCGTAGCCCAGACGCTTCGTCAGCGGCGCGGCCAAGAGGCTGCCGATGATCCAGGTGACACTCCCGACGGCCATCGCCGCGCCGAGGACAGCCGGGCGCAGTCCCAACTGCCGGGTGGCGAAGAGCGCCGTCAGGGTGCCGACGGCGGTGCCGAAGAGGTTGTAGGTCGCGGCCTCGCCGAGCATGGCTCGGAGGTAGCGGTCGCCGAGGGCGACGCGAAGGCCTTCCCCGATGGAGGACCACAGCGCCGGCCGCGACGCCTCTTTGGCGGGGGCCGTTTCGGGCTTGCGGATGAGGGCCTCGGCGGTCGCGGCGACGAAGAACGACGCGGCGTCGATGGCGACGGCCACGGGGGCGGTGATGAGCTCGACGAGCGGGCCGGCCACGCTGGGCCCGGCCACCGACGCCGCCGAGGAACTCAACTGCATCTTGCTGTTGCCTTCGAGGATCTCCTCCCGCCCGACGAGGGACGGCATGTAGGCCTGATAGGCCAGCTGAAAGAGGACGTCGAGGATGCCCATGAGAAAGGCCACCGCGTAGAGGTGCCAGAGGCGCAGCCGGCCGAGCCAGGCCAGGACCGGGATGACGGCGAGGACCGTCCCCTGGCCGAGGTTCGTCCCGATGAGGGCGGGGCGCCGCTTGACGCGGTCGACCCAGACCCCGGCGAAGAGGGCCAGGAGGAAGAACGGGGCCTGCTGGGCGGCTTGCAGCCAGCCCATCTGGGCCGGTCCGGCGTTCAGCGTGTAGATGGCCGTCAGCGGCAGGGCCAGGGCCGTCACCTGGGAACCGAAGAGGGAGACGGTCTCGCCGAACCAGAGCTTCATGAAGTCGCGGTTGCCCCAGAGCCCGCGGCGCCAGAACGGGGACACGGAAGGTTCAGTCATGGATCGTCGCCGACCTTCCCTCGTCCGCCAGGGCCAGGGTCATCTCCTCGCGAGCCGTTGCGTCGGCCTCGATCGCCAGGGCTGTTCTGAGCGCCTCCCTGGCCGACGGCGTGGCCAGGCGTCCGAGGGCCCAGGCCGCGTGACCGCGGATGATCGGGCCGGGGTCGGCCAGAGCGGCCCGCAGCGACGGCTCAGCGGCCCGGTCGCCCAGGTTGCCGAGGGCGATGATGGCGTTGCGGCGCAGGTCATCGCGGTCGGAGTTGAAGACGAAGAGCGAGGACCAGACGGCCTCGTATTCCTCGGCCGTCACCGCGGACAGGCCCTCGAGGCTGAGATCGGGCCAGGTGAAGCCCTCGGTGGCCGCCGCCGGGTCTCCTCCCCCGCTCCCCGCCCGGACGACGCGGCGATTGTGCGGGCAGGCCTCCTGACAGGCGTCGCAGCCATAAACCCAGCCGCCGAGCCTCGACCTGATATCACGGGGCACGGCCTCGCCGCTGAGCGAGTTGTTCCGGTCGATGCAACGGCGAGGGTCCACCGTGAATGGGGCGACCAGGGCCCCGGTCGGGCAGGCGTCCAGGCATAGGCGGCAATCGCCGCATGGGTCGCGGCGTTCCGGCGGGTAGACGAAGTCCAGGGGCTCGCCCACGGCCGGGCCGGCGCCCGCCGCGCCACCGTCGAACCAGGCCCGCCACGGCTTCAACTCGGCCTCGACGGCCCAGGCGAAGAGGGCCACGAAGGAGTGCCCGCCGGGCAGGAAGCCCAGGCAGTTGCGGCGCTGAACGAGCAGGCCGGCGGCGACCGCCGTCTCCCGACGGGGGACCCTCCGCGTGAACCGCCAGCCCAGGTGGCCGAAGAAGCCCTCCATGACCTGGGTGGCCGGCTGTCCCCCATAGTCTGGCAGGTCGCTCCGACTGAGGTAGAGGCGGGCCACCCGACCGCGGTACGAGGGCGGAACGGGCACGGCCGAGTAGTCCCACACGCCCATGACGATGCTCTTCGCCTCGGGCAGGGACGTCCGGGCGTCCTCGTTCCCCGGGAGGCTCTTGAAGCTGTCGTAGCCGGGCCGTTTCCGGACGTTGTCCCCCCAGGCCGTGAAGGCCGTGTACGGGACGACGGCCATGGCCCTGAAGCCCGCCTTTCGAGCCGTCGACAGAAGGCTCTCCACGCTCTCGTCCATGCTCCACCCCCGGGTTGATGTAACTCCCTATTGTCCCATCGCTGGTTACCACATCCAGTATAAGCGGATCCTGCTGTAATCGTCAATAACCATTTTAGGGGTCACAAGGGACCCCGCCGGCAGGAACCGCCGCGGCGGGCTAGAATTCAGCCGAGTGGAGGTGGAGACCGCGTGGAATCACCGTGCCTGGACCTCCTCAACAGCGAGTGGCATGACTATCGTGGCAGCGGCCGGAGCGAGGACCGTCTTCGCCAGCCGGCCTGGCTGAAGGACTTCGTGGGCCGCTGGGGCTTCGGCGCGGCCGGCCGGCCCGGCCCGGACGACATCGAAGCCCTGGCCAACCTGCGGGCCCTGATCAGGCGGATGGTCGACCGGCTCAGCCATGGGCGCGCCCCGGCCGACCGCGACCTGGCGGCGCTCGACCGCGTCCTCGCCCGTGGGCCCGAGGTCGTCCGGCTGACAAAGGACGCCGACGGCTACCACCAGGGGAGCGTGCCCCTGCGGCAGGATTGGGACTGGGTGCTGGCCCGTATCGCCGCGTCCTTCGCCGACCTCTTGACCCACGGTGAGCCGGAACGGGTGAAGGTCTGTGAGAACCCTGACTGCGGCTGGGTCTTCTACGATGAGAGCAAGAACCGCACCCGGCGCTGGTGCGAAGACGTCTGCGGGAACCTGATGAAGGTCCGCCGTTTCCGCGAGCGGCGCAAGGCGGCGCCCTCCCCTCCCCCGGCCGGCGCGCCCGATGAACCCGGAGGCGGCACGGCATGAGCGGCAGGCGTCAGGCCGGGCGACCGGACGGCAGCGGCAGGCGACGGGTCGGACGCCCGACCATCCGGCTGGCCGGTCCGGCGGATCTGGAACAGCTTGTCGAGCTGCGGCTGACCCTGCTCAGTGAGACCGGAGACCTGAGGCCCGGGATGGATGAGGCCGGTCTCGAAGCCGCCCTCCGGGCTTACCTGGCCGAGGCCGTGCCCAGCGGCCGGTTCGTGGCCTGGGTGGCCGTGGCCGACGGCCGGCTGGTGGCCACGTCGGGGATGGTCTTCTTCGAGCGCGTCCCGTACCCGGACAACCCCTCGGGCCTCGAAGCCTACGTCATGAACATGTACACGGCGCCCGCCTGGAGACGACAAGGCCTGGCGGCCATCCTCCTGGAGCGGCTGCTCGACACCGCCAAGGAGAAAGGCGCCAGGCGCGTGTGGTTGACGGCGACCGACGAGGGCCGGCCGCTCTATCTGCGAAGGGGCTTCAGCGGCGGGCCACCGGAGCTGGAACTGCGGTGGTGACGATCAGGCCCCAGGGAGCTGACGGACAAGACAAGACGGCCGGGCGCGCTGCCCGGCCGTCGACGTTCCCGTCTGAAGCTGTCTCCTTGGAGCTTACTTCGCGGTGGACTTGGCTGCCTTGGCCGACTTGGCCGAGGCCTTCTTGCCGCCGCCGGCGCTCGGCTTGCCCGCGGTCGCGGTCGGCGTCGCGGCCTTGCCCTTCGCGGCCGTCTTGGCCTGCAGCTTCTTGCGCTCGTCGGCGTTCCGCCACAGGACCCAGATCGGGCTGGCGATGAAGATCGAGGAGTAGGTGCCCGAGGTGATGCCGATGAGGAGGGCCAGGGCGAAGTCCTTGGTGGTCGGGCCGCCGAAGACGTAGACGGCGGCGATGGCCAGCAAGGTGGTTAGCGAGGTGCCGATGGACCGCCAGATGACCTCGCCGATGCTGCGGTCGACGAGTTCCTCGAGGCCCTCGCCCTTCTTGCATTTCTTGAGGTTCTCGCGGATGCGGTCGTAGACCACGATGGTGTCGTTGATCGAGTAACCGAGCATCGTCAGGAGGGCGGCGACGAAGGGGATGTTGATCTCCTTACCGATGAGCGAGAAGACACCGGTCAGGATGAGGGCGTCGTGGAGGAGGGCGATGATCCCGGCCGTGGCGAAGCGGTACTCGAACCTGATGGTCATGTAGATCAGCATGCCGATCGAGGCCACGGCGACGGCCAACAGGGTGGTGTTGACGAGTTCCTTGCTGAACTCGGGGCCGACGTCGTCCATGGCCAGGACGTCGAACTTGCCGAGCTTGGCCTCGAGGCCGGCCTGCATCGTCCGGCGGTCCTCGGTGGACAGCGACCTGGTGACGATGATGACTTCGTGCTTATCGGTGCCGACCACCTGGACCTTGGCGTCGCCGTGGCCGATGCCGACCAGGGCGTTACGGATATCGGCGGTGTTCATCTGGTGGCCGAAGGAGATGTCGATGCGGGTCCCCGACTGAAAGTCGAGGCCGTAGTTGAGGCCACGGACTCCCATCGAGATCAGACCGGCCAGGGTGATGACCAACGAAATCCCGATGAAGACCCACTTGGCCTTCATGTAGCTCAGCTTACGCAGGTTAAGCATGGGTCGAACCTCCCCAGGCCCCGAAGAACCATCTGGGGGTCTTGATCAAGCCGGCGTTGACCATGTTCCGAATCAGGAACCGGCTGAGGACCACGGCCGTGAACATGCTCATCAGAACACCGATGCAGAGCGTGACGGCGAACCCGCGGATGGTGCCGGTGCCGTAGAAGAAGAGCACCGCGCCGGCGATGAGGGTCGTCACGTTGGAGTCGACGATGGTCCGCATGGCGTTGTTGTAACCGGTGTCGATGGCCGAGCGGAGGGTCCGGCCGAGCCTGAGCTCGTCCTTGATCCGCTCATAGGTGATGATGTTGGCGTCGACGGCCATACCGACCGAGAGGATGAATCCGGCGATGCCGTGCAGGGTCAGGGTGGCGTGCATGGCCACCAGGGTCAGGAGGGTCAGCCCGGCGTAGAGGGCCAGCGCGAAGCTGGCGACGGCGCCGGAACCCAGGTAGAAGAGGACCATGAAGGCGACGACGGCGGCCGCCCCGATGAGCCCGGCGGTCTTGCTCTTGGCCAGCGAGTCACGGCCGAGGGCGGCGCTGACCACGGTCGGCCGGCCGACGCTGATCTTGACCGGGATGGCGCCGGCGTTCAGCATGACCGCGATGTTCTGGGCCTCGCCGTAGGTCTGGTACGGGGAGATCTGCGCCTGGCCGCTGGTGATGGCCTCCTCGACGTTGGGGGCCTGGATGACCTGCTTGTCCAGGAGGATGTAGATCGGCTTGCCCACGTTGGCCGTGGTCGCCGCGGCGAACTTCTTCGCCCCTTCCGGCTTGAAGTCCAGGGTGACGGCGTTCTCGCCGGTCGACCGGATGACCGCGTCGGCCTTCTTCAGGTCGTCGCCGGTCAGGACGGGCTTGGCCGTCGGGTCGTTGTTCTGCAGCTTGACGAAGTTCTCCTGATCGTAGAACTCGAGGAAGGCCGTCCGGCCGATGACGTCCAGAGCCTGCTCGTAGTCCTTGACCCCGGGCAGCTGGACGATGAGGCGCTTCGAGCCGGACTGGTAGATGGTGGGCTCGGTGACACCCAGCCCGTTGATTCGGTTATTGATGACCTTGGTCAGCTTGGTCATGTCCTCGGCGGTGACCGGGTGATCGGGGGTATCGACGGCGTCGATGACGACTTCCATACCACCCTGAAGGTCAAGGCCCAGACGGACCTTGCCCAGGACGGGGTTCACCTTCGTGAAGTAACCCGCGGTCCCGGCAACGACGACGAGGAAGATTAGTAGGTAGACCAAGCTACGCTGGCTCAGGCCCACTCTTCTTCCCTCCCAACTTAAAAGATGAGGACAAAAAAGATTGCCCGTTTATCTGGACAGATCCACAACAAACTGATTATATCCTCGCCGCTAAATCATTGTCAATGAACCGCCGCTGGCGACGCTGGCAGAATGAAGCAGTCACGGTTCGGCGGCCGACTACAACAACCGCGTCTCGTTGATGCTGAGTTCGAAGTTGCAGCCGAGAAAACTGGCGGCGCGGCGGCAGATGATCATCCGCGACAGGAAGATCTCGAAGTATTCCATCACGGGAGAGATCTTCGTGTCAATCTTTAATTCGAGGGTGATCGTCTTCTTTTTGGCATCGACACGGACGAACGAGTATTCGGCGGCGTAGTTGACACGGTCATGGATGTCGAACGTGGCCGGGTCAGTGTTGCGGACACGCGTCCGATGCACGTCCGATTTGTCGGCGATGATCAGGGCCGCGCCGACATTGTTGACGACCTGGCCGACGTCTTCCTCGTGGTTGCCGATGGCGGCCATGATCGTGGCTGTCTCGTCGTACGGCATGCCGAAGCGGTCGAGGATGCGGCCGGCGATGATCGCCCCGATCTGCGGGTGGTCGGACCGGCTGACGACGTTGCCGAGGTCGTGCATGTGACCGGCGATGGCCGCCAGCTCGCATTCGCGGGCCGGGAACCCCAGGTAGCTCAGGACGTTGCGGGAGATGTTCGAGACCAGGTTGACGTGGCGGCTGGAGTGCTCGGTGTAGCCCATGGCCCCCAGGACCTCGTTGCCTTTCTGGATGTAGGTCTCGACTTCCGGGTCGCGTTTGATCTCGTCGAGGGTGACGAGGCGGGTCATCGGGTGTCCTCCTTTGCGATGGTCGCCGTGGCGGCGTCGGCCTTGGCGGCGCCGGCGATGGCGGCAAGAGCCTGGGCGCGGACTTCGTCGATGGTCAGATCGTCCGTTGGCAGGAACAGGTCGCATTCCCGGCGGGCCAACGCCAGGCTTTGCAGCTGCGTGTCGAGCCTCTCCTGCCCCCAGGGCACGGGGCGGCGGCGCCGGATGGTCTCCAGCCTGGCGTCGAGCATCACGAGGAAGTCGGGCTCGACCCGCCGGTAGAGCCGCCGGATGTGGGAGTGCTCTTGGGGAACGGAGACCGCGTCGTAACCGAACGCCTTGAGCCCGTCGGCCAGCGTCGTCTTGCCGGCCGCGCAGACGCCGACGATGGCGATGCGGAAGGCGGCGACCTCCAGTGCCGGGGCCGATTGGAACGGGCGGTCACGGGGGTGCGTCGAAGGTGTCGGTCACAGAGAGTCGGAGCGGGCGGTCACACGGGGAAGGTCACGGCCAGGGTCCTGATGGGGGTCAGCCGGTCGCTCCCGGCGCCGACGGTCAGGACGGCCACGCTCATATCGTCGTGGGGCTTGCCGTGATCGGCCTTGACCGCCTCGTCGAGCAGCTTGGCGGCGACGGCGTCGGCCTGCTGCGGGCGGGCGGCGGCGACGATCTCGACCAGCCGGTCCTGCGGGGCGGCCAGGGCGCCGTCGGTGAAGGCGGCCACCACCAGTCCCGGGACCAGCGGCAGTTCGGCGATGGCCGGCTTCATCCGGTCGTAGACGCCGATGGGGGCCGAGTCCTCGCTGATGGACATGATCTCGGAGCCCTCCCCCGGCCTTGGCACGAGGGCCAGGACGGGCGGTTCACCGTTGCGCGAGATGACCACGGTCTTCGTCCGCAGGTCGGCGGAGACGATGGCCAGCGTGGCCGAGACCTTGCCGTCCCGGGCGGCGAAGAGGAAGTCATGGACGGCGCGGGCGGCCGCCCCGTCGCGCGCGCCTTCGGCGATGAGGGCCATCGCCCGGCTGACGACCATCCGGCTGACGCCCTTGGCCGAACGGCCGTGGCCCTGGCCGTCGGCGAGGAGCACCGACAACCCGCCGTGGGGCCGCTCGACGACCTCCACCGTGTCTCCGCTCTCAGCCAGACCGAACTTGGGCGTCTTGGCCACTCCGACCCTGATCTCCATGCCGTCCTCCTTAGGCTTTCCCGATGATGGTCCGGGAGTCGCCGGCGCGCCGCGTGAAGCGGGCCTCGTCCAGCCGCTCGAGGAGCGGCACGGCCACCCGGCGGGTGGTCCCCAGGACATCGCGGGCCTCGGCCGCCGTGAACGTCCGTCCGGTGAAGGCGGCCGCCAGGGCCCGCCTGGCCTCGGCAACCACGTCCTGGTGAAGGTACAGGTCGTCGCCCAGCTTGAGCAGATGCGGCGCGGCCAGGTTGGCGAAGACCTCGTCGGCCGGCCATTGGCCTGGGACGGCCGTCCGGGCCGCGCTCACGGCCTCTTCCACGGACGGCGGGTCGAGGAGGGCCTGGCGGTAGGCGCCCTCGAGGGCGGCCGCCGCGGCGGACTCGGCCGGCGCCGGACGGACGGCCCACCCGTCCTCGGCGATGAGGTCGCGGTCGGCCCGAAAGCCCCGCGACTCCAGGTGGGAGACGAAGGCCGCGAACGGCTTGGGGGCGAGGCCCAGCCGGCTCCGAAGGTCTTCCTTGGGGTAACCGGTCCGCAGCGGGAAGCGCTGATGGTAATCGCCGACGGTGGCGGCGACGGCCGCCGCCAGACGCCCGAGGACGTCCGCGTCGCAGAGGTATTCGCCCCGCGCGTCGAGGGTGGTCGCGCGCCCTTGGGCGACCAGTGACCGCGCCGCCTCGGCCGCGACGGCCTCGGGGAGCGAGGTCGCCCGGGCCAGTTCGCCCACCGTGGTCGGGCCATTCCGGCGGCTCAGCGCCTCGGCCACGACGGCCTCCGGGGCCCCGCTCTCGACGGCCGACAGCCTGTCCAAGAGCGTCGCCCGCCGCCGCTCGGCGCGGTCGAGGGACGGTTCGATGACGACCCCGCCGCCGATGGTCGTCACCGGCGAATACGAACGGATGACGAAGCGGTCCCCGCGCCCGGCCACCACGTCCTCTTCGGCGATGAGGACGGCCGGGGCGTCGGCGCCGGGGGTCAGCTCCTCGCGGTCGAGAAGCGAGACGCGGGCGATGACCTCGGTCGTGCCCAGGTGGAGGTGGACGCGGGCGGCTTGGACGAGCGGGCGCGGCGCCCCCGTCAGGAGGCGGACCCGGACTCCGAGGCGGCGGGAGGCCCTGAAGCGACCCGGCTCGGCCAGGACCTGGCCGCGGTGCAGCCGGTCCGCGTCGACCCCGGACAGGTTGACGGCCACGCGCTGCCCGGCGAAAGCCCGCTCGACCTTGCGGTCATGGACCTCGAGCCCGCGAACGCGGGCGGCCAGGCCCTCCGGAAGGACCTCGATGGCCGCGTCACGGGTCACCGTGCCGGAGGTCAGCGTCCCGGTGACGACCGGGCCGAAGCCCGGGACGACGAAGGCGCGGTCGATGGGCAGGCGGGCGAAGCCGGTGGTGTCGCGCGGGGTGGCTTGGGCGACGACCTTCGCGATGGCCTCGGTCAGACCCGGCAGGCCCTCACCGGTGACCGCGGACACGGGCACCACCGGGGCGTCTTCGAGAAACGTCCCCCGGACCAGCTCCCGCACTTCTTCAATGATCAGGGTGAGCCAGTCGTGGTCGACCAGGTCGGCCTTGGTCACGGCGACGAGGCCGCGTTCGAGGCCCAGCAAGGACAGGATGTCCAAATGCTCGCGGGTCTGCGGCATGACCCCTTCGTCGGCCGCGATGACCAGGAGGACGAGGTCCACGCCGGTGGCCCCGGCCAGCATGTTCTTGATGAACTTCTCGTGCCCTGGGACGTCGACGAAGCTGACCGCGATCCCGCCGGGCAGGGCCAACCGGGCGAAGCCGAGGTCGATGGAGATGCCGCGGGCCTTCTCCTCGGGCAGGCGGTCGGTATCGACCCCCGTCAGGGCTCGGATGAGGGCCGTCTTGCCGTGGTCGACGTGACCGGCCGTGCCCGCGACGACGTGGGCCGGAGCGCTCATTGGGTCTCCCCCGCCCCGGGCGCGGGCGCGAGCCCGGCGAAGGCTTCGACGACCATGGAGACTTCCTCCCTGGCCAGCGTCCGGACATCGACGAGGACGCGTCCCTGACTGACCCGGACGAGCACCGGCGGATCGGCCCGGCGTAGGCCGGCCTCGATTTCGTTGGGCGTCATTCCGTGGGCGGCCGGGGCGGCCGGCTCAAGGGCGATGACCCAGGTCGGCAGCTCCACCCCGGGCAGGGAACCGCCGCCGGCCGGTGAAGCGTCGGGCTCGGCGGTGAACCGGCCCAGGCCACCGGCCCGCAGGCGCAGGCGCGAGGCCAGCCGGCGGGCCTTGGCGGCGAGGGCCGTGGGCTCGGCCAGCAGAGCAGCTAAGGCCGGGACCTCGCGCTCGGCCCGCCCCGGCTCGAGGTAGGCGCGCAACGTGGCGACCAGCGCGGCGAGGGTCAGCTTGTCGATGCGGAGCGCCCGCATCAGCTGGTTGGAGCGCATCCGGGCGATGACCTCGCGGCGCCCTACGGCGATGCCCGCCTGGGGCCCGCCGAGGAGCTTGTCCCCGCTGAAGGTGACGACATCGGCGCCGGCCCTGACGCTCCGCTGCACGGTCGGCTCGGACGGCAGGCCGTGGGCGGCGAACTCGACCAGGGCGCCGCTACCGAGGTCCTCCATCACCGGCAGGCCGCGGCGGCGACCGAGCTCGACCAGCTCGTCCAGGGCGACCTCGGCGACAAAGCCGATCACCCGGTAGTTGCTCGTATGCACCCGGAGCAGGAGCGCGGTCTCGGGGGTGATGGCCTCCTCGTAATCGCGCAGGTAGGTCTTGTTCGTCGTCCCCACCTCGACGAGCCGGGCGCCGCTTTTGGCCATCACCGCCGGGACGCGGAAGGCGCCGCCGATCTCGACCAGCTGGCCGCGGGAGACGATGACCTCTCGGCCCTCGGCCAACGTGTCGAGGGCCAGGAGGACGGCGGCGGCATTGTTGTTGACGACCAGGGCGGCCTCGGCCCCGGTCACCTCGCGGATGAGCCCCTCGACGTGATCGAGGCGAGACCCTCGCTCCCCGGTCGTCAGGTCCAGTTCAAGGTCGGAGTAACCGCCGGCGACGGAGGCCACCGCCTGGCGGGCGGCCTCCGACAACACGGCCCGGCCGAGGTTGGTGTGCAGGGCGACGCCCGTCCCGTTGATGACCCGGCGCGGTCCCCCCTTGCCCCTGGCCCGCAGGCGATCCTCGACCGTGGCGGCGATGGCCGACAGGACGGCCTCCCGCGAGCCGGCGGCGGTGGTCGCTGGGGCCTCCCCGGCCCGAGCGGCGTCGATGGCGTCACGGATCTCTCGGATGACGAGGGCGCGAGGATAAGCGTCGACCGCGCCCCGGGCCTCGAGGGCCCGCCAGACCCGGTCGACTGATGGGAGTTGGCGGAGTGCGTTCTTGGTCAAACCGGTGGGACCTCCGTTCGGCGCTTGCCGCCCGCCTTTTGGGACGCCTTCTACTTCTCCCTTTGGTTTGGGTTTCCTTTTTATTATCCCTTGACGGGGCTCGGTCAAACAAGCCCCGGGGCCCGACGACGAAAAAGCCGCCCTAGGCGGGCGGCCAAGCGGAAGACGTTCGACGGCTCAAACGCTCCTGGGCGGCCAGGGCTTCCAGACCTGCGGTCCCGGCGGCGTCCTGATCTCCTCGCCCCGGGCTTGTGCGGTCTCGGGCCGCGCCGTTTCGGCTGGCGAGTCGGGCTTGTCGGGCGGCCCGGGCTGTTCGACGGGCGGCCACGGTTGCTTGTCGGGTACCTGCCACGGCACGTTCTTCGTGGCTTCCAGCCACCTTTGCGCGGCGGCCCCTCAACCGTGGGGCCTCACCGGCGAGCCGGCGGGCTTCGGCCGTGGCCAGCGGATGAATTCCTCCGGCATTGGCGGCATTCCGGTATCCTGGGGCTTCCCGTCGATGACCTCGGCGGCACGGTCGCTCACCCCGACGCTGGAGAGGACCGGCCCCGGCGGGGCCACCTGGAGAATCTGGCCACCGGCAAAGGCCAATGCAGGCACCGGACGGGCATGCGGCTGAGGTTGGCTCATGCCCATTTGGCGGCGCGCCGTCACCTGGGTCATGGTAACCGGCCCCGGTTGAGCCGGAGCGGCCTGGGTGGGCGGCCCGGGCGCGACTTCGGCAGGCGGCATCGGCGCGGCTTCGGCAGGCGGCATCGGCGCGGCTTCGGCAGGCGGCATCGGCGCGGCTTCGGCCCGCGCCACGGCCACGGCCAGCTGTGCCTGGGGATGCCCGGACGCGTCGGCCGGAGGCCCGGCGGGCCGCCCGGTATGGCGCAGTTCCTCGGTGGTCTCAACGAAGTCCTCCATCTCGGCCCCGAAGTGCCGGCAGAGACCGCGGTAGATGGACCGGGCGCAGAGCTTGAGGTAATCCTCGTTGAGGAGGAGCCGCTCCTGCTCCGGGTAGTGGTGGCTGGCGCACTCGATGACCACGGCCGGAACGCCGGATCCCAGGAGAAGCCCGTTGTACCCGCCGATGTCCCGGGCCCTCAGGCGGAAGCGCCGAAGGAACGGCGGCATCCCGCCATAGGTGACCATCGCCGCGGCGATGCAGCCGGCCAGCCGGAACGAGGCTAGCGGCCGCCGGTAGTTGTAGACGACGGCCGGACGCAGACCACCGCTGGCCGGGAGACCTTCGGTGTGCAAGAGGATGAAGACGTCAGGGCGTTCTCTCTTGACGATGGCCAGCCGCTCCTCGAGCGGCAGCGTCTCGTCCTGAGCCCTGGTCAGGACGACCCTCGCTCCGGCCGAACGTAACAACGCCGCCAGCGCCCGGGCGATGCCCAGGACGCCTTCGGCCTCGCAGTACCCCGTCACTCCATGGCCGCCACGGTCTCTGCCCCCGTGGCCCGGGTCGATGACCACCGTCCGTCCCTGGACGACCGAGTTGAGATGCACGGTGTTGGAGTCGACGTCATAGAAGAACGGGACTCCCAGCCCCCGCCCGGCGGCCCAAAGAGTCTCTGGGAGGTCGGAGAACAGCCCATCCGGATGAGCGATCTCGGAGTTCCTGATGACCAGCCTGACCAACAAGACCCACCCCCATGGCCTGTGACACTTGCCCTATAATCTATGTCCCGTCCCATGGGGGTGTTCGGGCGGGGCGGGCCCACTTCCGGACAAGAGACAACCGGCCCCGGTGAGCCGGGGCCGGTCGGTCCTTGCGCTTGTCAGTTATCTTCGTCCCAGGTCCCCGCAGCCTATCAGTTCCCGATGAAGAACTGGGCCACCATCGCGCCAGAGGGCGACATGTCGATGACGCCGATCCCGACCTCGGTGTAGGTCGAGTTCAGGAGGTTCATCCGGTGCGTCGGGCTGGCCAGGAGCCGTAAGTGCACGGAATAGACGCTGTTGGCCTCGCCGAGGTTCTCACCGGCGGTGGTGAAGTGGACGCCGGCCTTCTTCATCATGTCGAAGGCCGTTCCGAGGGTCGGCGAGGTGTGGGCGAAGTAGTTGTTGGTCACCATGTCCTGAGCCTTCTGACGAGCGAGGGCCGTCAGGGTCAGGTTGAGCTTGAGGGGCGGCAGTCCGTTGTCGGCCCGGGCCTGGTTGACGGCGTTGAGCATCCACGTCTCCTCAGCCGTCGGGGTGACCTGCGCGGGCTGCGGCGCCGGGGTGGGCGTCGGAGCGGGCGCGGGCGCGGGGGCCGGCGCCGGTTGCGGAGCCGGAGTCGGGGCCGGAGCGGGCGCGGGCGCGGGGGCCGGCGCCGGTTGCGGAGCCGGGGTCGGGGCCGGAGCGGGCGCGGGGGCCGGCGCCGGTTGCGGCGCCGGGGTCGGCGCCGGAGCGGGCGCGGGCGCGGGGGCCGGCGCCGGTTGCGGCGTCGTATGGGTGCGCCAATGCCAGAGTGAGTACCAGGTGTACCAGCCACCGTACCGGTAGACCGGAGCCTGGGTCGTGGTTGGTTGCGCGACCGGCCGGCCTTGAATGGTGCCAATCGAGGCTCCATGGTAGTAATACGTGAGGTACCAGGATGCAGCCGCGGGACGTGCCGGTGCCAGAGCCAGCAACACGAACGCCGCCAGCAAGACCGCAAAGAGCTTAACTGACCATGCTCTCTTCTTCAAATTCGCTCCCCTCTCGGACTTGGATTTCGCGGACAAGCCCGTCATCCTGAGGGTAGCCGATTTCCCGGCGACATGTCAAAATGCCAAACGGTTCAGGGTTTGACGAAAGGTGACATAGATACCAGCCTAATTCTGTAAACCACCAATTGACGTTATTTTAGACAGTGCTGGAAACAAAAGGGCAGCGTAAATGGCTTATGTCGAGCACCATTATCTGGCACCGTTCATAACATGAAGCGGGATTGGGGAATCACCCCGTCCCGCTTCACGCATGACGCTGGGTATATAGTCTAAAAAAGGAAGGAGGTGTAAGCCAACAAACCATGGATATCCAGAAGCCCATCAGGGGGGGCAACGGAGTCGTCCCAGGGCCGTGTACCGAGACCGCGCCGTGCCCGCCGATCACCGAGATCGTCTGCGTTGACGTGAAGAAGGTCTTCGATTCCTGCTCCAACGTACAGTGCGAGGAGTTCTGCGTCGAGTTCACCGCCCCCGGTGTCGTCATCACCCCGGCGGCGCCGGCGCCCACCCCGCCCTTCACCTTCGTCAGCTGCACCGCGGGGCCGGCTTCGGTCGGCCCGATCTCGGAGTCCGCGGTCCCGGGGGAACCGCTCCTGCAGCGGATCACCGCCACCATCTGCGGACCGGCGAGCGTCGTTTTCACCGACTCCTTGGGGGTCACGTACACCATCTCCATCCCGGAAACCTACATTTGCTTCGACAAAGACGTCCTCCTGTACATGCCCAACCCGTCGATGATGTTCGGCCGGATCGAAGTGGTGACCTTCACCTGCCTTGGCGCCCGTTTCACGACCACCGACACCGTCCCGACCGTCTGCGTCACCATCGGCCTACGGGCGATTGTCAAGAGCGAGGGGCGCGTGCAGCTCTTGATCGGCGCCTACGGGTACTGCCCGGTCCCGCCGGCCTGCCGCGAACTCGGCACCCTCTGCGAGTCGTTCGAGGCCGCCCCGTTCCCGACCGTCTATCCGCCGCAGATCTTCGATGTGCCAACGGATGAACCAGAGGGGTAGTCCAGGACGGAGCCCCGACCGCACGGAATGGACGACCGCCGGGGATGGTGACAGCCCCGGCGGTCGTTGTCGCTGTCTCGGCAGGAGCCCGCTTCCGGCGATGCCGTCGGCTCTACCTGAGCCGTCCGACCTCCACCGGGATGCTGATGACCCGGCCCCCCGGCAGGGTTATCTGCACCGTGAAGTCGCGGTCCGGGTCGAGGCCCCAGGTGTGGAAACGGTGATACTGGGTCCAGCGGACGGCCGGCGGCTCAGGGCTGTAGACCGACTTGGCGATGTCCGGTGTGGTCGAGGCTTCGGGGTAGAGCGACGTGCTCCCCTGGACGAGCTTGACCGCGGTGCCGGTGAGGGCGTCGGCCGAGTCCTCGAGGACGCTCACGTGGACGAAGAGCGTGTTGGCATAAAGGGACCGCTTGGCCTCGAGGTCCGCCACGGTCAGGGACCGGCCGGCCTCCTCGGCGTCGTAGGAATCCAGGGCCACGCTCAGGTAGGGCGTGACCACCGTGACGTAGGCGTAGCCGTCGGCGAACGTGAACGGCTCGGTGAGGTCGAAGGTGTCCTTATGCTTGTATCCCTGATTGCCGTAGTCGGCGGCGGCCGCGGCCTCATCGGCCGACAGCGACGTCCAGAAGCCGCCATAGTAACCGGCGTCCTCGCGGAAGTACTCGTTGACCGCCGGGGCCCACGGCCGGTTGCGGAGGAGCACGCTGACCATGCGCGGCGCGCCGTCCTTGGATTGGACGCTCATGGTCACCGTGTCGCCCGGCGCGCAGGCGGCCAGGGCCTGGGTGAAGTCGTTGCGTTGGGAAACCGGCCGCCCGTTGAAAGCCATGATCCGGTCGCCTGGGATGAGCCCGGCCTTCTCGGCGGCCGAGCCCACCGTCACCGCGCCTATCTCCAGGCCCGGCTCGGACGGCAGGCCGACCGCGGCCTCCCACGATTCGATGGTGGCCACGCCCAGGAACGGGCGCAGGATCAGGCCGTCCTTCTGGAAGTGAGCGTAGGCGTCCTCAAGGGTCTCGCTGGGAATGAGGAACCCGAACCCCTCGACGTCGACGCCGACCATCTTCCAGGTGGCGATGCCGATGACGTTGCCGTCGAGGTCGAAGACCGGGCCACCGCTGTTGCCCGGGTTTATCGGCGCGTCGGTCTGGATGTAAGGCACCCACCCGTCGGTGGCGACGCCGACGCCGCTGATGACGCCGGCCGAGACGGTGTTGAAGAACTGCAGGCCCTCGGGGCTGCCCATGGCCGCCACCTGTTCACCGATGGCCGATGAGTCGACCTTGCGGAGGTTCGGCACCGTCAGACCGGCCGCGTCGATCTGGAGCAGGGCCAGGTCGTCGAGGCTGTCGTAGTTGTCGACCTTCGCCGAGTAGACCTGATGGTCCGCGGTCATCACCTTGATCTCCGCCGCCCCCTCGACCACGTGGTAATTGGTCCAGATGTAGCCGTCCTGGTGGGCGACGAACCCCGAGCCCGTGAAGGTGACGTAGGTCGGCCAACCCTGATCGTCTATGGCCGGGCGCCGGACGACGATCCCGACCACCGACGGCCGGATGATGTCGGCCGCTCGTTTGACGGCCAGCTTCGGGTCCTTGGTCGAGACGCGGACGCTGGATGTGGCGTCGTCCCAGACGAGCTGCCAGTCGAGCTGGTCCGACAGTGCCCGCAGGGGGACCATGGTCGTGCCGTCGACGCTGACCCCCTGGATGGTCTGGCCATCGAGGATCACCGGCACGGTCGTCATCGCGGCCAGGGCGGGCCGTGGGACGAGGATCAAGGCCAGCCCGACGGCCAGGACGGCGGCCAGGACGGCGAGGATGAAGGCTTTGGCTTGGCGGTTCACGCGGATGCCCCCTTGGGGTGAAAGCTGCTGGTCCGGTCGGCGCGCCGGGGTCCGGCGGCCGTACGTCACCCAATATATCGGAAAAAGCGGGCCTAAATGAGAGCGGACCGGCCTTGCCACCCCCCGCGGCGCGGTGGTATATTGACCTTGAAGGTTCCTTGCGGAGGAGGGTTGACCGGTGTACGTCGCGCGTCGTGGCTTCAGAGTCAAGTCCAACACGGGTTTCCACGGCGTCACCCACCGCCGCGCGGGACTCTTCGCGGCTGCCCTGGGCGAACTATGCCCATTTTCAGGCGCAGTCGCTACCCGGCCCGCTCTCGGCTGACCATCAGCCAGGAGTCGCTATCAAGGCCACGGGTGCTCTGGCGCCTGTGGCCTTCTTCGTTGGGCCGGCGTCTTCGCCGCCTCCAAATGACAAGGCCACGGGTGCCGCTGCGCAACCCCGTGGCCTTTGGCTTTTCATGAGGAGGTTGACGAGACATGCCCATTCCCCATCAGGAGATGCGCCGGATCATCCGGCGTCGGATAACCGGACTGGAAGGCCATGCGCGAATCAGGGTCCTGCAGGAGGCCCTCGAGCAGTTCCCAGGCTACTATCAGGGACCCTACGGAGAGCTTCGGAAGTGGGTCCTCGGCCTCATCGACGAGGCCAAGTTGCGCAAGGCGGTCAGGCATCAGGACCAGTTCTTCATCGCCAAGGAGGGCGCGGCCCAGGTCGTCCTGGTGGGCGCGCCCAACGCCGGCAAGTCCTCGCTGCTGAAGACTTTGACGGGACGGGCCGTGGCCATCGGCGACTACCCGTTCACCACCCTGAGGCCCGCGGCCGGGATGGTCAAGTTCGGCGGGGCGGTCGTCCAACTGGTCGACCTGCCCGGGCTGCTGGATGGCGCCGTGGACGGCAAGGGCGGTGGGCGAGCCCTGTTGGGCTGCGTCCGGATGGCCGACGCCGCCCTCTTCGTGGTGGCCCTGGACGATGACGGGGTCGCCGGCTTCCGACGCGTCCTCTCGGAGGTGACCGCGGAGGCGGGTATCGACCTCCCCTACGGGCTCATCGGCGCCAAGGCCGACCTGGCCGGCGCCCCGGCGCGCTTCGCGGCCCTCCGCGACTCCCTCCCCCACCTCCCCACGGCCGCTTGCTCCACCGCCACGGGCGAGGGCCTCGACGCGGTCCGCCAGATCCTCTGGGACCTCTGCGGACTGAAGCGGGTTTACTGCAAGCCCAGGGGCAAGGACGTCTCGCCCGAGGCCATCGTCTTGCCGCCGGAGGCCACGGTCGAGGACTTCATCAACGCGTTGAACCGAGCCTGGCTGGGACGGTTCAAAGGGGCCCGAGTCACGGGACCGAGCGCCCGCTTCCCCGGGCAGGCGGTGGGCCTCGGCCATATCCTGGCCGACGGGGATACGGTCGAGTTGTCAGGGCGTTGAAAAAGCCGGCCCCGGCCTGCATCGGCGCAGGCGGGGCCGGCTTCGATATTGGGCGGGTGCGGGCGAAGTGGTTGTTGGTCACCATGTCCTTGAGCCTTGTCTGAGGAGCGAGGTTGAGCTTGGAACCTCTTCCGACGGCCAAACTGCAGCTACAGTCAGTCTATTTAGCCTGTTTTGAATTGCAGAACTTTAGGTATTGAACGTTGACCCCTCTTGTCGAAGACGTGCAGTCGCTGTATAATCCGGGTGAGAGTGAAAGTGCGCACAAACACTTTACATGCTACAGTCTATATTAATTGCGTTTCACCGTTGTAGCCCTGATTGTGAAGGTGCTCACAAGTCGTGCATGAGTTCCGCAATATGTGCCGTTACCTGTCCTAGTTTTCGCCCCCGAAGGGAGGGGTCACCACTCACCTTATTCGGTGCCAGTTCGACCGTACGAGATGTGGGAGGTGAAACTGGGTTGGAAAAGCTGGAGATCAAGTTGGGCAACGTCCGCATCCTCCCCAAGGAGAATTTCCCGCGCTTTGTCGCCGGGCTAGGCTCCTTCGGGGAGGTTTTTGCTCCTTTGCGGAGGCCGGACGGGGTCAGGTCCTTTTCCCGCGTCGGAAAGGGGGATGGCGATGTCGGGGCCATCGACCTTCGCCACCCGAGGACGATGTTGCCGCCCAAGAAGTTCCTTTTCCCGCCGGAGATGGAAATGTACCGCTTCTCGGCGGACGGAGGGTTCACCGACCCTCCGCCCAACGGTGAGGACGGGCCGAAGGTCCTCCTTGGCGTTCACCCGTGTGACATCAACGGGCTGCTGATCCTGGACGAGGTCTTTCGCCGTTACTACGTCGACCCTCATTACTTCGCCAAGCGTGAGCGCCTGGTGATCATCGGCGCCAACTGTGAGCCGGACGACAAATGCTTTTGCAAGTCAATGCGCTCCGAGTATGTCGACAAAGGCTTCGACCTGTTCCTGACCGACATCGGTGACGCCTATTTCCTTCGCATGGGCACCAGCCTCGGCAGCGACATCGTCGTCGCCGACCCCGACGCCTTCCGGCCGGTCGAAAGGGCGGACGTCCGGGTCTACAAAGAGGCCGAGAACCGCCGCGCCCAGGCCTTGAAGAGTCAGGTCGAACTGGATAGCCTGCCGCAGATCCTCGAACTGGAATACGACAGCGAGGTCTGGGAAGAGGCGGGCGGAAGGTGCCTTTCCTGCAGCACCTGTTCGTCGGTCTGCCCGACCTGCTACTGCTACGATGTCTTCGACCACCTGAACCTCGACGGGGCCAGCGGTAGCCGGGTGCGACGATGGGATTAGTGCCTCTTACGCGACCACGCCCTGGTGTCTGGGGGGCATAATTTCCGCGAAGACCGGGACAGCCGCGTCAAGAACAGGTATTTCCACAAGCAGGTCGGCTTCGTCGACGAGTACGGGCGCCCGAGCTGTGTCGGCTGCGGACGCTGCATCGAGGCTTGCCCAGCGAGCATCAACATCATCGAGATCATCAGCCGTATCCGCGAAGAGGTGAAAGTGTAATGCTGACGGAACACGACCTCGCCCGGCAAGCCGACCCGCTCCGTCCGCTGCCCGCGCGGCTCGTGGCCAGCGAAGCCCTGGCCTCCGACCACCGCCTGTTCCAGTTCCGTTTCGTCGACCAGGAGCTTAACCGCGACTGGAGCCATCGGCCCGGTCAGTTCGTCATGCTCTCCGTGCTCGGCACCGGGGAGGCCCCCATCTCCATCAGTTCCTCCCCCACCCGCGGCGGCGTCATCGAACTGTGCGTCCGCAAGGCCGGTCGGGTCACCGGCGCCCTCTACCGTCTCAAGGAAAACGCCATCGTCGGCCTGCGCGGCCCGTACGGCAACGGATTCCCCATCGACCAGATGAAGGGCCACGATGTCGTCATCATCGCCGGCGGTCTGGGCATGGCTCCCCTGCGGTCGTTGCTCTGGCACATGCTCGATAACCGCGAGGATTTCGGTCATCTGGCCCTGCTCTACGGGACCCGGGCGCCGGAGGATATGCTTTTCAAGCAGGAGGTGACGGGCCTCGTCGAGCGCACCGACATCGACACCTACCTGACTGTGGACAAGGTCCCCGAAGGGCAGGAGTGGAGCCATGACGTCGGCGTCGTCACCAAGCTGTTCCCGCACGTGAAGAGCCGGATCGACCCGGACAACGCCTACGCCGCCGTATGCGGTCCCCCGGTGATGTACAAATTCGTCCTCCGCGAGTTGCTGGACATGGGCTTTGGCAAGGACCGCATCCTCATGTCCCTCGAACGCCGGATGAAATGCGGCATCGGCAAGTGCAGTCACTGCGGCGTCGGCTACAAATACACCTGCATCCATGGCCCCATCTTCACCTACTGGGACGCCATGAACCTGCCGGAAATGGTCTAGGGGGGTGACGAGCGTGGCCAAACCAAAAGTCGGCATCTTCGGCCTGACCTCCTGCGCCGGGGACCAGCTTGTCGTGGTCAACCTGGAGGACGAGCTTCTCGACGTGGTCGGGGCCATCGACCTGCGTTCCTTCATCATGGCCGCTTCCAACCCCGTCGAGGATGAGTTCGACGTCGCCCTGGTCGAGGGGTCGGTGGTGACCGCCGAAGACGAGGAACGTCTGCGTGAGATCCGCGCCAAGTCCAAGCTCCTGGTGGCCATCGGCACCTGCGCCGTCTGGGGCGGGATTCCCGGGGCCCTGAACGACCTCGGCCGCAACACCCTCTACCGGATCGTCTACGGCACCGATGAGGACCTGTTTAAGGCCAGTGTCGCCCGGCCTCTCAAGGCCGTCGTGCCGGTGGACTTCGCCCTGCCGGGCTGCCCCATCGAAAAGCACCAGTTCCTCGAAGCTCTGGCGTCGCTGCTTCACGGCGACCTGCCCATCGCCCACAACACCCCGGTCTGCCTGGACTGCCGGTTCAACGAAAACCTCTGCCTCCTGAAAGCCAAGGGTCAGCTCTGCCTGGGGCCGGTCACCGCCGGCGGCTGCCGCGCCCGCTGCCCGTCCCACGGCCTGCCTTGCGAGGGGTGCCACGGTCCGGTGGAAGAAGCCAATTTCGCCTCGGAGGTGGCCATCCTTCAGGAAAAGGGCTTTTCGCGGGAACGCGTCGCCCGGGCCATCAGGAATTTCGCCCACCAGGCCGACCTGGCCCGGACCAGTTAGGGCGGGCGGACCCCAGAGAACGGTAAGGAAGGAAAGGAGGCGGACCCACCATGCCGCGAACCATCGACGTCAAACACCTCTCCCGGGTCGAGGGCCACGGACGGATCCTGGTCGAGATCGACGACCGCAACCGTCTCGAGCGCGCCCAGTTCAGCCTGGTCGAGGGGCCGCGTTTCTTTGAGGCCCTGGCCCGGGGGCGCGACTTCCGCGACATCCCGATGATGGTCTCCCGCATCTGCGCCATCTGTTCGGTGGGCCACAAGCTCACCTCGGTTCTGGCCCTCGAGGACGCTCTGGGCCTGACGGTCTCCCGCCAGACCCAGCTCCTCCGAGACCTGCTCTTCCAAGGCATGTCCATCGAGAGCCACGTCCTGCACACCTATTTCCTGGCCCTGCCAGACTTCCTGGGTGCCGGCAGCGCGATCGAACTGGTGCCCCGGCTGCCGAACGAAGTCAAGCTGGGCCTGGCCATGAAAAAATTGGGCAACACCATCCAGGAACTCGTCGGCGGCCGGGCCATCCACCCCGTCAACGCGATCATCGGCGGTTTCGGGCGCGTCCCGACCCGAGACGAACTGCTGACGGTGCGCAAGCGCCTCGTCGAACTGCTGCCGGGGGCCGAAAAGACGGTGGAGATCTTCGGCGGCCTCACCTACCCCGATGACACCGTGCCGGCCGACGGAGCGCGGCCCACCAGCTTCGTCGCCCTGGCGCCCGACGGGGATCAGTTCAGCTTCTTCGGGCGGCGCATCGCCACCTCGGCCGCCCCGGAGACGGTCCTGCCGGTGGAGGAGTACAAGGCCATCGCCGACGAACGGGTCGTTCCCCACTCCTCGGCCAAACACAGCCTGCCGGGCGGCGAGCCGTACTTCACCGGGGCCCTGGCCAGGGTCAACCTGTTCTTCAACAAGCTGACGCCGCGGGCCAAGGCGGCCGCCCTGGCCACCGGGGTCAGGTTCCCGTCGGCCAACTCGCTCCACAACAACCTGTGCCAGGCTATCGAGAATCTCTACAGCTTCGAGCGGGCCATCGAGGTCATCGACCTTCTCCTTGAGGACGGCGGGCCGCGGCCCGAAGCGCCGGCGGACGTCGAGGCCAAGGTGCGAGCCGGACGGGGCGTCGCGGCCACGGAGGTCCCGCGCGGTACCCTCTATCACGAGTACGAACTGGACGACGCCGGCCAGGTGGTCTACGCCAACATCATCACCCCGACGGCCCAGAACCAGGCCAACGTAGAAAAAGATTTCGGCAGCTACCTACACCGGCATCCCGAGGCCGACGACGCGACCATCGCCTTCAACCTGGAGATGATCGCCCGAGCCTACGATCCTTGCATCTCCTGCGCCGCCCATTACGTGGAAGTCAAGCGGCGGTCCTGAGCCATGTCACCGCCACTGTCACCACGCCAACGTCTGGCCGAATTCCTTGGGGGCTCTGGTCCGACGGCCATCGTCGGCGTGGGCAACGAGGACCGCGGCGACGACGGCTTCGGCCCGGCGGTCGTCGCTTTGCTCGGCCAGAAGCTGGGCGACGTCAAAGCGCTGGTGGCGCCGGTCGTCCTCATCGACGCCGGAATCCGTCCGGAGAATTGTCTTGAGGCCGTGGCCGCGGCCGGGGCCGCGCGGGTGCTCTTCGTCGACGCGGCGGCGACGACCCACCGCCCGATGGCACCAGGCCATCGCGCCGGCCATCCGGGCTTGATCTGGCTGGAACCGGGGGAGCTGGTGGGAACGAGCGTCTCGTCTCACCGGCTCCCTCTCCCCCTCGTCGCCGCGCTCCTGCGGGTCGAGACGGAAGCGGCCGAGGCCGCGGTCCTGGCCTATCCGATCGAGGATGGAGAGGCGGCCACGGCCAGGTTCAGCCCGCTGTCGGCCGCCGGGAGGCGGGCGGCGGAGGCGGCGGCTGAACTGCTCGCCGGCGAGATTCGCCGCCGCTGGGACAGTGACCCTCGAGGAGGTGACGGGCCGCCGCGCCATGCATGAACTTTCCCTGGCCCAGGAAGTCCTCCGCACCGTCAACGACAGCGCCCGGGATAACGGCATCCGCCGAGTCACCCGGATAAGACTGGTCATTGGCAAGATGAGTGGCGTTCTCCCCGAGGCCCTGCGGTTCTCTTTCGACGCCGGGCGGGAAATCGTCCCCGCCTGGACGCCCGGCCTCTTTGCGGCCGCCCGTCTGGACATCGTGGAAAAAGAGGCTACGGCCAAGTGCCGCCGGTGCGGAGAGGCCTTTCCCGTGGGCGACCTCCTTGACCTACCCCGCCCCTGCCCGGCCTGCGGTTCCACGGACCTGTCGCTCGACGGTGGTCTTGAGATGTTCATCGACCTCTTCGAAGGGGATTGAGGTGAGCGCCCATGCAGGTAAAGCTCGTCTCCAACGTCCTCAAAGCCAACGACCAGATCGCCGCGGATAACCGGCGGCTCTTGGCCCGTGGCCGGACCCTGGTGGTCAACCTGATGAGCTCTCCCGGCTCGGGCAAGACAACGCTCCTCGAGCGGACCATCGCCGAGCTGGGCGAGGCGTGTCCGATGGCCGTGGTCGAGGGCGATCTCTTCACCACCCGCGACGCCGACCGCATCGAACGCCTCGGCGTGCCGGTGGTCCAGATCAACACCGAGGGCGGCTGCCACCTTGACGCCCAGATGGTCCGGGCCGCCCTGCAAGACCTCCCCTGGGAGGGCAGGGACATCCTGTTCATCGAAAACGTCGGCAACCTCGTCTGCCCTGCCGCCTGGGACTTGGGCGAGGATTTGCGGGTAGCCATGGTCTCGGTGTCCGAAGGCGATGACAAACCGGCCAAGTATCCCCGGATGTTCCGCGAGGCGGCGGCCGTCGTCGTCAACAAACTGGACCTCCTGTCCATGACCGATTTCTCCCTGGACCGGCTGGAAGAAGACCTGCGCCTGCTCAACCCGGCGGCCCCGATCTTCTGTCTCTCGGCCCGCACCGGCGAGGGGCTGGCCGCCTGGGTCGCCTGGCTCAAGGGACGCGTCGCGGCCAAGAGGGACGGCGCGGCGACGGTGGGGGTGGCGCCATGAAGGCTGTGTCGGCCCCTGAAGCCGGGACGGCTACGCAAGTCGCGCCGGCCACGCAAGTCGCGCCGGCCGCCCCCGCCAACGAGGACCGTCAGCGCTGGGCGCTCCAGGTCAAAGGCATGGTCCAGGGCGTCGGCTTTCGTCCCCACGTCTTCCGGCTGGCCAAAGACCACGACCTCGCCGGCTGGGTCCTCAACTCGGCCCGCGGCCTGACCATCGAGGTGGAGGGCCGGCCCGAGGAGCTGGCGGCCTTCTTGGCCGAACTCCGCGCCCACCCGCCCCGTCTGGCCCGCATCGATTGGTGGGACCGTCAGGTCCTGGCGCCGGCGGGTTACGGGGGGTTTGCCATCCGCGAGAGCCGGGAGGACGAGGAAAAGGAAGTCCTCGTCTCGCCGGACGTGGCCATCTGCCCAGACTGCCGCCGCGAGATCTTCGATGCGGCCGACCGGCGCTACCACTACCCCTTCACCAACTGTACCAATTGCGGACCGCGCTTCACCATCATCGAAGACGTCCCCTATGACCGGGAAAAGACTACCATGCGCGTCTTTCCCATGTGCCCCGACTGCGGCCGCGAGTACCACGACCCCACCGACCGCCGTTTCCACGCTCAGCCCGTCGCCTGCCCCAGCTGCGGGCCAGAGGTCTGGCTGGTGGACGCCAAAGGCCGGCCGGTGGGGGCCGGCGGCCAATGGCTGAATGAGGTCCGCAGCCTGCTGCGGAACGGAGCCATCGTCGCCCTCAAGGGGCTGGGAGGATTTCATCTGGCCTGTGACGCGACGAGCGAGGCGGCCGTCGCCCGCCTGCGCCAACGCAAGCGGCGCCCGGCCAAGCCCTTTGCCGTCATGGCCCGCGACCCTGAGGTCATCCGGGGCTTCGCCCGGCTGTCGGCCGAGGAGGAGCAGCTTCTTCGCAGCCCCGCTTCGCCTATCGTCATCGTCGACCGGCTGCCCGGCGACTCCCGACTGGCCGCTTCGGTCGCCCCGGGACTGGGCAGCGTCGGGGTGATGATCCCCTACACCCCGCTGCATGCGCTGATCTTCGGTGAAGGGCAGGACGGGCCGCGGGGGGAGGCGCCGGACATCTTGGTCATGACCAGCGGCAACGTCTCCGACCTGCCCCTGGTCAAGGATAACGCCGCCGCCCTCGCCGAGCTCGGGACCATCGCCGACCATTTCCTCCTGCACAACCGGGACATCCGCCACCGCTGCGACGACTCGGTGGTCCGCGTCGTCGGCGGGGAGATGCAGTTCGTGCGGCGGTCCCGCGGCTACGTGCCCCAGCCGTTGACGGTGCCCGTGCCGCCGGTGGCGGCGGAGGGGACCGCGGCGGCGGCGGTGGCGGCGGTGAACGCGGCGGCAGACAGCCGGGACGCCGTCCCCGTCATCCTCGGCGCCGGGGCCGAGATCAAGAACACCTCTTGCCTGCTCCGTGGCGATCAGGCCTTCCTGTCGCCCCACATCGGCGAAGTGGCCTACCGCGAGGGGCTCGCGCACTATCGGGAAGCCCTGGAGACCATGGAGAGCATGGTCTTCGCCCGGGCGGCTGCGGTGGCCTATGATCTCCACCCCGGCTACCAGGTCTCCGCCCTCGCCCGCGAACTGCGCCCCGGCCCGGCCGTGGGCGTGCAGCACCATCACGCCCACCTGGCCGCGCTGATGGCCGACAACAGTCTTACCGGCGAGATCGTCGGGATCATCGCCGACGGCACTGGCTACGGCGAGGACGGCACGATCTGGGGCGGCGAGATCCTGGTCGGTGGTTATCGGGAGTTTCGCCGGGCCTTTCACCTGGCCCCGGTGCGCTTGCCCGGCGGCGACCGCGCCGTCGTCGACCCCGTGCGCCTGGCCCTGGCCCACCTGATGGCGGCCCACGGGCCGGAGGAGGGGCTCGCCGTGGCCGACAGGCTCTTCCCCGGCCGGACGGCAGACCTGCGAGTGGTGGCGCGGCTGGTGACGACGGGCTTCAACTCGCCCTGGACCAGCAGTTGCGGCCGGCTGTTTGACGCCGCCTCCGCCCTCCTCGGGATCGCCGACCGGGCGACCTATGAGGGACAGGCCGCGGTGGAACTCGCCGAGTTGGCCGAGACGGCCGGGGGGGCCAGCGCGACCGCGGCCCGGCCCGAACCGTTCCCCGTGGAAACACGCGGCGATGTCCTGGAGACCGCCCCCATCATCCGGGGGCTGGTCGCGGAGATCCAAGCGGCCGGGCTTGACCGGCTGGCCTCCGACGCCAGGCGCCAGGCCGCTGCCCGGCTGGCCGCGAGATTTCAGGAGACCGTCGCCCAGTTGCTGGTCCGCGGGGCGGTCGAGGCCGCTCGGCAGAGCGGCCTGACGCGGGTGGGCCTCTCCGGAGGCGTCTTCCAGAACCGCGCTCTGGTCTTCCGCTGCCGCGAGGAACTGCGGCGGGCGGGACTTGAGGTCTACTGCCACCGTCGCGTGCCGCCCAACGACGGCGGGCTGGCCCTCGGCCAGGCCGTCGTCGCCCGCTGGCGGCTGGCGGGCCGGTGACGGTCGGGCTGCCTTTCGCGCTACCACGACCGCAAAAGAGGAGGATAACCCATGTGTCTTGCGGTTCCCGGCCTGGTCGTCGCCGTGGCCGGCGAGTTCGCCGACATCGACATCCAGGGCAACCGCCTGCGCGCCCAGGCTTCACTGGTGCCCGACCTCGCCGTCGGGGACTACGTCCTGGTCCACGCGGGCTTCATCCTCAACAAGATCGACCCCGCCGAGGCCCGCGAGACGCTGAGGCTCATCGAGGAGGCATACGCCGATGGCCACCGTGGCGGAACCGGCCCGGGAAGCCCGCAACCCTGACCTGACCCGGGAATTTCGCCGTCCTGACCTGGCCCGGGCCATTCTCGACCGGATCAAAGCCAGGCTGACGGCGGCCCAGCCCCTCCGGCTGATGGAAGTCTGCGGTACCCATACCGTCGCCATCTCGCGGTCCGGGCTCCGCTCCCTGCTGGGTCCGGAAGTGGACCTGGTCAGCGGCCCGGGATGTCCGGTCTGCGTCACCTCGCAGGGGGACATCGACGCCATGCTCGAGCTGGCCGGCCGTTCCGGCGTGATCGTAGCCACCTACGGCGACATGGTCCGCGTGCCCGGTTCGCGCCGTTCGCTCCTCGAGGCACGCGCCGCCGGGGCGCGGGTCGAGGTGGTCTACTCGGCCCTGGACGCCGTCCGCCTGGCTGCCGCCAACCCCGGGGACAAGGTCGTCTTTCTGGGCGTCGGCTTCGAGACCACCGCCCCCGGGACGGCCCTGGCCATGGAGGCCGCCGAACACGAGGGCGTGCGCAATTTCCTGATCTATTCGGCCCACAAGCTGGTCCCGCCGGCCCTGGCTGCCCTGGTGGCCGACCCGGAACTGGGCATCGCCGGGTTCATCCTGCCAGGTCACGTCAGCGTGGTCATCGGCCGCCGTGCCTATCTCGAACCTCTGGCCGCGCGGCGGATCCCGGCGGCCATCGCCGGGTTCGAGCCGGTGGACATCCTGCTGGCCGTCGACCGGATGGCCGAGATGCTCGGCGCGGGGCGGACGGAAGTGGCCAACGCCTATGCGCGGGCGGTGGCCGAGGAGGGTAACCCCCTGGCCCGGGCGGCCATCGAACGGTGCTTCGTGCCGGTGACGGCCACCTGGCGCGGCCTCGGCGAGATTCCCGGGTCGGGCCTGGCCCTCCGCCCCCACCTGGCGGCCCGCGACGCGCGGGAGAAACTGGGCGTGGCCGCGCGGGAGGCCCCGGACCCGCCCGGATGTTCCTGCGGCGACGTGTTGCGGGGCAAGATCAAACCGACGGCCTGTCCCCTCTTTGGCGGCCCGTGCACCCCGACCGCGCCCGTCGGACCGTGCATGGTCTCGACCGAAGGGGCCTGCGCCGCATACTACCGCTACGAACGGTGAGAGGATGGTGCGGATGATGGCCAACCACAGCCACGGCACGGTTGAGGGCCCCGACGACGGCGGCGCGAGCGGCGGGCGCGCCGACCGCATCCTCCTGGCCCACGGCGACGGCGGGCTGCTCACCGCCAATCTGGTTGAAGAGGTTTTCCTGCCCTACCTCGGCGGTCAGCAGAGCGAGAAATTGCTCGACGCGGCGGTCATCCAGCCGAAAGGGTGCGGACGCCTGGCCCTGACCACCGATTCCTTCGTCGTCAAACCGGTCTTTTTCCCCGGGGGCGACATCGGGTCCTTGGCCGTCCACGGGACGGTCAACGACCTGGCCGCCGTCGGCGCCCGGCCGGTGGCCATCACCGCCGGGTTCATCCTCGAAGAAGGGTTGGACCTCGACACCCTCGTCGCCGTTGTCCGGTCCATGGGCCAGGCCGCGGCCACAGCCGGTGTGCGCGTCGTCGCCGGGGACACCAAGGTCGTCGAACGCGACGCCGCCGATCAGCTCTTCATCAACACCACCGGCCTCGGAGAAGTCCTGCCCCAGGCCGACCTGGCCTTCGCGCACATCGCCCCCGGCGACCGGGTGCTGGTCACCGGCACCGTCGGCGACCACGGGGTGGCCGTCGTCTCGCGCCGGCGGGGCCTGGCCTTCGACACCCCGGTCCGGTCGGATTCGGCTCCCCTCTTCGACCTGGTGGCGCCGGTGCTCGAAGAGGTGCCCGGCGTCAAGTTCCTGCGCGACCCGACGCGGGGCGGCCTGGCGACGACCCTCAAGGAGATCGCTCTTTCCGCCGGGGTGGAGATCGTCATCGACGAGGAACGGATCCCGGTGAACGACGCCGTCCGAGGGGCCTGCGATATCCTCGGACTCGACCCTCTCTACCTGGCCAACGAGGGGAAGATGCTTCTGGTGGTGGCCCCGGAGGCCGTCGCCCCCACCCTACAGCGGCTGCGCCGCCACCCGCTGGGGGCGACGGCGGCCGAGATCGGTGTGGTCCAGGCGTGGGCGGGCAAAGGCGAACTGTGGCTGCGGACGCCCCTGGGCGGCACGAAACGGCTGGACCGGCTGGCGGGGGAACAGTTGCCGAGGATCTGCTGAGCAGAAGATCATCGAGGTGGCCGACCCGCTCCTCGCGAGCGGGGTGGTCTTCCAGCCGTTCAATGGGCGGTAGAAACAACAGGGAGCCGTTCTCCACCTGGAATCGACAGGCGGAGAAACGGCTCCGAATGTTTTTTTGGCGGGAGTATGTGGGAATCGAACCCACCACCCGCGGGATCACCGCAGGCCGCCGGCTTTGAAGGCCGGGAGACCCACCAGGACCCAGCTACTCCCGAAAGCGCTCGAGACCAGTATTCCCGAGATCGGTCGCGCCACGGATTCCACGAACCCATCGCGACAAGAACGATGTTACCACAGAAGCGCGAGGCCCGCAAACGCGACGACGTCGAAGCCTCCCGCGTTTCTGGCCTTTTCGTCGCGAGCAGGTCGGCGCGAGCGTCTAGAGCGCCGCTTCGACCTTCCTCTTCATCGTCTCGCGGGGCAGGGCCCCGACGATCTTCTGGACGACCTTGCCGTCTTTGAAGACGGCCACGGTCGGGATGCCCATGATGCCGTAGGTCGACGCGGTCGCCGGGTTGTCATCGACGTTCAGCTTGCAGACCTTGAGCCGCCCATCGTATTCCTCGGCCATGGCCTCGACGGTCGGGGCGACCATCTTGCACGGGCCGCACCACGGCGCCCAGAAGTCCACGAGGACGGGGATGTTCGAATGGAGGACCTCAAGGTCGAAGTCGGCATCGCTGATCGTAAAGATATTGGCCATCGTTCACACCTCCTCGAGATGCTTGGCGGCCGCCATCGCCGCGACGGCCCCGTCGGACACCGCCGTGACCACCTGGCGCAGCGGCTTCTGGCGGCAATCGCCGGCCGCGAAGACCCCGGGCTTCGAGGTCAGGGTGTCCTCGCCGGCCCTGACGTAACCCTGCGCGTCCATCTCGATCTGGCCCTTGAGCAGGGCCGTGTTCGGGACGAGCCCGACGTAGATGAAGATACCGGCGGCCGGGATGGTCGTCTTCTCGCCGGTCTTGACATTCTTGACGACGACGCCCTCGACGTGCTTCTCGCCCTTTATCTCGTCGACGACGGAGTCCCAGACGAAGGCGACCTTGTCGTTGGCCTTGGCCCGCTCCTGGATCACGGGAGCCGCCCGGAGCTGGGTGCGCCGGTGGACGATGGAGACCTTCTTGGCATAGCGGGTCAGGAAGAGGGCCTCCTCGACCGCGGCGTCACCGCCGCCGACGACCACGACCTCCTGGTCCTTGAAGAACGCGCCGTCGCAGGTGGCGCAGTAGGACACGCCGCGGCCGCGCAGTTCCTCCTCGCCATTGACGCCGAGCTTCTTCGGGTCGGCGCCGGTGGCCAGGATGAGGGTGCGACCCTTATAGTCGCCTTCGTAAGCCTTCACCGTGAACTGGTCGCCGGAGAGGTCGACCCCTTCTATCTCCGTCTGGACGAACTCGGCCCCGAAGTTGGCGGCCTGCTTCTCGAGAGCCTGCCCGAGGTCCGGGCCGAGGATGCCGTCCGGGAAGCCGGGGTAGTTCTCGATCTTGTTGGTCGTGGCCGCCTGTCCGCCGGCCATCCCACGCTCGAGGACGACCGTCTTCAGCCGTGACCTCGCCGCGTATAGCGCGGCGGTCAGCCCCGCGGGGCCGCCGCCGATGATGAGCACGTCGTAGACCTTGTCGTCAGCCATTGCCGCGTCGCCTCCGTTGACGAACGGGATCGGGTCCCGATCAGTCTGGTGGTCAGGAGAACTTCATCAGGATGTTCAGGGCCCGTTCGAGGCCCTCCTTGCCGGACTTGCCCTGGGCGATGTCCTCGCGGAGGCATTTCTCCATGTACTTGCCGATGACCACCATGCCGACCTTGCTGATGGCCTCGCGCATCGCCGCCAGCTGGATGATGAGGTCCTCGCACTCGCGGCCCTCGACGAGCATCTTCTGGAGCCCCCGGGCCTGGCCTTCGACCCGGCGCAGGCGCTTGACGAGGCCCTCGGCGACCTCCGGCCCGGTCCCCGCGGGACCGGCGTCGGCCGGTTCGCCGATCAGGTCATCAAGCGACTCACGCGTCTCGATGGTCACCGGGGCGTTGGTGCGCCGCGCGGCCGCTCCCTCACGAGTCTTCCTGGGCATTCCGTCCCCTCCCGCAGTCACTTCTCGGCGTCGGCCGCACCGCCCAGCCGCAAGGTCTCGGGGGTGCGGTGCTTATACCGGGTAGGGTATCGCGCCAGATTCATGATAGCACCCGTCGGATGAGCTGTCAAGACCGCCAGGAACTGGCATTTTTCATCGTGGTGGCTCGTCCGCGGCGCCGTCGCAGGATGACGAAAACGCCCGCGGGCCTAGCTTGTCCGGCCCCGGGGCGCGTATTCCGGCGGCCCCGGCGGCGAACCAGCGTGCCATCGTGAAGCGGGCCCGCGTCGCACCGGCATCGCGTCGGCTTCAGCGCCCGCTTCAATGGGCCTTTGACCGGGCGCGCCGGATGGCCGCTTCGTGCGCGCGCCGCTCGACCGTGTCATCGAGCGGCCGCAGTTCGGCCACCCCGTGCCGACGCACCAGGGCTCGGCGCAGTAGGAAGTCGGTCACGTCCGGGTTCTTCGGCAGGAGCGAGCCGTGCAGGTAGGTCCCGAGGGTGTTGCGGTAGAGGACCCCTTCCCCGCCGTCCTCGCCGTTGTTGCCATACCCGTTGATCACCCGCCCGAAGGGCCGCAACCCCCCGCCCAGGTAGGTCTTCCCCGAGTGGTTCTCGAAGCCGACGACGGTCCGCGGCCCTGGCCCTTCGATGACGTCGGTCTCGATGACGACGTTGCCGATGAGCCGCTTCTTCCCGGCCACGGTCCAGACGTCGACGACACCGATGCCCGGCAACTGCTCCCCGTCGCCGGTCTGGTAGTAGCGCCCGAGGAGCTGGTAGCCGCCGCAGATGGCGAGGAGGACGACGCCGTCCTCGACCGCCTCGGCCAACGACGACCCCTTGACCTTCTGGAAGTCGAGGCAGATCAGCTGCTGCTCACGGTCCTGCCCGCCGCCGATGAAGATGACGTCATAGAGCCGGAAGTCCGGCTTGGCCTCCAGAGAGACCTCGTCGACCACCGGCCGCAGGCCGTACCATTCCGCCCGGCGCTTGAGGGCGATGACGTTGCCCCGGTCGCCGTACAGGTTCATCAGGTCGGGATAGAGGTGGCAGATCTTTATCTCCGGGCCGATGCCGATCACCCCGCAGGCCGGCCGGAGCCGGTCGGTAGTCAGGCTTGCCAGAACGGCCTGGCATGGCCCAGGTGGGCGACCACCCGGCGGACCTCGAGCATGGCCGTGTAGGTCGGCAGGATGTAGAGGGTCTGGCCGGAGGCGGTCTCCCTGAGGGCCCGGGCGAGCCCGGCGGTGAGGTCGTCTTCAACCGTGATTTTATTCGTCTCGACCCCGCCGTATTTTAGCCGAACGGCCATATCTTCCGCGCGGGTCCCGGAAGTGACGATGAAATCGATGCCGTCGCCGGCGGCGGCCAGCCGTTCGAAGTCCACGTCCCAGAGCCAGGAGATGTCCTTGCCGTCCGCATCGTTGTCGTTGATGGCGATGACCAGCCGGATGGGGTCCGGGTCGCCGAGGATGGTCCGGACGACCTCGTTGAACCCAGCCGGGTTCTTCACCAGGGCGATGAGGATGCGGCGGCCCGAGATGCTGATGGGCTCCATCCGCCCGAAGGAGCTGGTGACCTGGGCGAGACCGGCGGCGATGGCCTCCGGCTCGACCGCCGCGGCCAGGCCGGCAGCCGTCGCCGCGAGGACGTTATAGGCGTTGTAGAGCCCCGGCAGGGCGGCGCGGACGGTGAAGGCGCCGCGCGGCGAACGGACGGCCAGCTCCAGGCCGCGAGCGTCGACGAAATCGACCCGGGTGGCGGCGACGTCGACCTGGGGCCGTTCCTGGCCGCACTTCGGGCAACGGTAATGGCCCAGATGGGCGTAGAAGTAACGGCTGTATTCATAGGGTTCGCCGCATCCCAGGCAGTGCTTGGCCTCGCGGGACTGGGCCATCTCCCTGACCCCGTGGCGGCCGTCCTCGAGTCCGTAGTAGGTCGCCGGCAGGCTGACCGACCGGCCGATGCCGGCCACCAGCGGGTCGTCCGCGTTGAGGAGCAGCCCGGCGTCGGGCCCCAGCCGGGCCGCGCCGCTCCGGACGAGCTCGACGGTGTGGGCCAGTTCGCCGAACCGGTCGAGCTGGTCGCGGAAGAAGTTGGTCACCAACATCACCCGCACGGGCAGCTCGCCGACGGCCCGCGGGACGGTCGCCTCGTCGCACTCGACCAGGCCGATGTCCGCCCGCAGACGGCCGCGCCAATCGGTCCCGGCGATGAAGGCGGCGGTCACCCCGGTGATGAGGTTGGCCCCCGAGCGGTTATGGACGACCCGCAGCCCGGCCGCGCCGAGGACGGCGGCGATCATCCGGGCCGTCGTCGTCTTCCCGTTGGTCCCGGTGACGAGGATGACGCCGCGGGGCAGTTGGACGCCGAGCGTTAGCAGGATGCCCGGGGCGACGCGCCGGGCCAGGGTCCCCGGGAACGTCGACCCCCCGCGTCCGAAGACGCGGCTCACCCGGACGGCGAGCTTGGCTATCCAGATGGCGAGGAGCTTCCTCAGTCCCATGCTCGGTGGTTCACCGCCGGGCGGCGCCCCTCCCATCCGCCGTTCACCTGGGCTGGAGGGTGCCGAACTCGAACCCTTCTTCGCGGAGGCCCCTGATGATGGCCGGCAGGGCCTCGGCCGTGGACTCATGCCCCGGCCCGTCGTGCATCAGGACGACCGGGGCACGCCGGCCCCTGACCCCAGCCAGGACGTTGGCGGCGATGACCTCGGGGCCCGGGCGGGACGGGTCGGTGTCGGCCGCCGTGACGTCCCAGTCGTAGACGGCGTAGCTGTTCTCCGCCAACAACGCGTAGTATTCCCTGGTGAAGTGCCCCTTCGAACCGCCGGGTGCGCGGGTGACCGCCGGGCGGACGCCGGTCGCGTCGAAGATGGCCTGGCCGGCCTGCTCCAACGAGGTCAGGAAGGCCTCCGGCGACCGGTAGACGGTCGCCATGTCGTGGTCGTAGGTATGGTTGCCGATGACGTGGCCGTCCTTGACCGTCAGGCGCAGGGTATCGGCGTAGGCGTGAACGCGGTTGCCGATGACGAAGAAGGTGGCCTGGACGCCCTCGTCGCGGAGGACCTGAAGGACCTGGCGGGTGACGGCGCTGGGGCCGTCGTCGAAGGTGAGATAGACGACGCGGCGATCCTCGGTCGCCGGGGGCAGCGTGGCCGGGCCCCCCGGCTTGACCTCGCCGGCGGCGACGAAGGACGGCGCCATGGCCGGGAGGGCCGGCGTCGCTCCGCCCTCGGGCTCGGCCGCGGACGCCAGCAAGGCCGCGGCCTCGCGGCCGATGAAGTCGGGACGCCCATCCTGATCGGCGTCGGCCAGAAGGGTTGGCAGAAGCGCCGACCAGGGGAGCGGGGTGGCCGGACCGGCCTCAGACCCCGGCCCGTAGAAATGATCGAAGACATCATCAAGATTGCGGGCGACGGCCGCAATGACCGTCTGGCGGAGCCAGAACGGGTCGAGCCGGGCCCCGGCCCCATAGGCGCTGAGGTAGCGGAGGACCTCATCGAACCCGACCCGCCCGTCGGTCCTCTCTCTCATCGCCTCGTTGATGGCGAGGGCCAGTGCTTCGCCGCGCGCGGCCGAGACGGACAGGTCGGCGGCCAGTTCCTCAAGATAAGCCTCGGGCTCCGCCGAGGTGGCGGCCAGGCTCAGCAGGGCCGTGCCCCGGAGCCATCCCTCCTGGTCCTCGCCGAGGTCCCAGTCCAGGGCGGCCCCCCAGAACTGGGCGGCCAGGTCGATCGGGCCTGGCGCGATCCCTTCGGTCCCCGCGGCGTCCTGGTCGACATCGTCCCCTGGGGCGGCCACCAGGATCAGCCGGTCGCGGCCGAAGAGCCCGTATTCACGGGCCAATCGGGCCACCTCAGCCAGACCGGCGGGGGGCTTGGTCCCGGCCGAGTAGGCGTCGACCCGGCCGCCGGCCACGGCCAGCCGCCACCGCAACAGGGGCGCGCCCGGCCCGCGGACCAAAAAGCCTTGTCCGGCCAAGGGGCTCCCGACCACGTAGGCCGCCGGCCTCCCCGCGGCCGTCAGCCCGCCCGGCCGGAAGACCCCCTGCGGGCTCGGCGAGATCGCCGACAGCGGCGTCCATGACCACGGCCCGACCGTCCGCCAGAGCGGACAGACTTCGGTGGTGACCACGGCCTTCTCAGCACCGAGATGACAGACCAGGGCGGCCGGCTCCCCGTCGGGGCCGGCGTCAAAAGACGACTGGACCGAGCCGGGCGACACCCTCAGGTCCTGGAACGACCGCGGCAGGTTGAGCCGGAGCTCGGCCCCGGCCGGCCCGCGCACGGTAGCCGTCACCCGCACGCGGTCATCGGCCAGGGTGACATAGGCGAAATCCACGGACGGGACGGCCGGCGACCCGGTCGAACCGCCCGCGGCCGAAGCGGTCCGGACCAACGGCGAAAAAGGCAGCCCGGCGGTGGCTGCCACGACGATCATCAGGACGACCAGGGCGCGGCTCGTCAGGCCCTGCCCCTTCCCACGTCTCACTCTCCCCAACCCGCCTACCCCATTTCCGACAAATCCTGGTCTTTGGCGGTTAAAGGGTATGCGAGGCTGGGCTTGATTATGCTCCCGCGGGGCTGGGCTCAGGCGGGCCTGGCCGCGTCGGTCAGGGCTTTTTGGTTGACCAGAATTATGACCAAGAGCCAAGGTTGGCCGAAAGTTTTCCCTCGTCATCCATTTCTATCCGGCAGGGAAAGGGCGTAGTTTGTAGTACCTTAAGATTCAGAAAGGTACTAATCTTTAGGGGAGGCGAAGGGGTTCTATGGGTGAAAGAATCTGGCTCAAGAGCTATGAACCTGAGGTCCGCCCGGCTCTCGACTACCCCGAAGTCCCGATCTACCAATTCGTTTACGACTCGGCCGCGAAACGGCCCAATGGCGATGCCATCATCTTCTTCCACCGCAAGTTCTCTTATAGCTGGCTCAAGAACCAGATCGACCGGTTCGCGACGGCCCTCGCCGCCATGGGGGTCAAGAAGGGCGACCGGGTGGCCCTGATGCTCCCCAACTGCCCGCAGATCGTCATCGGTTACTACGGCGCCCTCCGCCTCGGGGCCGTCGTCGTCCTGACCAACCCGATGTACGTCGAGCGCGAGCTGGAGTACCAGATGAACGACTCCGGCGCCCAGACCATCGTCACCCTGGACCACTTCTGGCCCCGCATCGCCAAGGTCAAGGACAAGACCCCGCTGAAGAACATCATCATCACCGGCATGGCCGACTACCTGCCCTTCCCCCTGAGTACCCTCTATCCCATCAAGGCGAAGCGCGACAAGCTCGTCGTCGGCGTCCAGCCGGGGAGCGGCGCCATCGCCTTCAAGCAGATGCTGGCGACGACCGGCGCGACGCCGCCCGCCGTGACCCACGACTGGGCCAACGACGTGGCCGTCCTGCAGTACACCGGGGGCACGACCGGCCTCTCCAAGGGGGCCATGCTGACCCACAAGAACCTCGTCTCCAACGTCACCCAGTGCCGGGCCGTGTTCCACAAGACGCGCTGGGGCGAGGAGGTCATGCTCGGCGCGATCCCGCTCTTCCACTCCTACGGCATGACCACGGTCATGAACATGGGCACCGCCCTGGCTTCGGCGATGGTCCTCCTGCCTCGGTTCGTGGTCAAGGACGTCCTGGAGAACATCCAGCGGCACAAGGCGACCGTCTTCTGCGGCGCCCCGACGATGTATGTGGCCTGCAACAACTACCCGGAGATCAAGAAGTACAACCTGAAGTCAATCGAGTCGTGCGTCAGCGGCTCGGCCGCCCTGATGGCCGAGACGCAGACCAGGTTCCAGGAGATCACCGGGGGCAAGCTGGTCGAGGGGTACGGCCTCTCGGAGACCTCGCCGGTCACCCACACCAACCCCATCTGGGGCAGGTGCAAGATCGGCTCCATCGGCCTGCCGGTGCCGGACACCGACTCCAAGATCGTCGACCTCGAGACCGGCGAGAAGGATCTGCCGCCCGGTGAGGTCGGTGAGCTCATCATCAAGGGGCCGCAGGTGATGAAGGGCTACTGGAACAAGCCCGAGGAGACGGCCAAGAGCCTGCGCGACGGCTGGCTCTACACCGGCGACATCGCCAAGATGGACGAGGAAGGCTACTTCTACATCGTCGACCGCAAGAAGGACATGATCATCGCCGGCGGCTTCAACATCTACCCGCGGGACGTCGAAGAGGTCCTCTTCGAGCACCCGAAGGTCATGGAAGCGGCCGTGGCCGGCATTCCCGACCCGTATCGCGGCGAGACGGTCAAGGCTTACGTGGTCCTCAAGCCGGGCGAGACGGCCACCGAGGAGGAGATCATCGCCTTCTGCCGCGAACGGATGGCCGCCTTCAAGGCCCCGCGGATGGTCGAGTTCCGCGCCGCTCTGCCCAAGACCATGGTCGGCAAGGTCCTGCGCCGCGTCCTGATCGAGGAGGAGAAGGCCAAGCTGGCCAAGGAGGGCGAGGGCATCGCCTGACCCTCCGAGACGCCTGACCCGCCTCGTAAGTCCAGCGCCTGTCATGACAAGTGAGCCCCGCCCCGGCCTTCGCTGCCGGAGCGGGGCTTTTCATTCTCGGGGTCAGATATCGGCGGACATCGTGGGCCCCGGCGGTTTTCCGGTCGGCGGGCCCCGGCGGTTTTCCGGTCGGCGGGCCCCGGCGGTTTTTCGCTCAGGCCGCCGGCCTTCTGCAGGAATCCGAACCGCAAAAGGCGTAATCGAATATTTGGAATGGTGTGTAAGTTCATGGGAGGGGTGGCGAATGGAAGAACGCGTGTGGCACAAGAACTATGAACCCGAAGTGCCCCGTTCCCTCGACTATCCCCAGGTCCCTGTCTACCAGTTCCTCTATGAGGCGGCGTCCAGGAAACCGGACGGGCAGGCCATCATCTTCTTCGGCCGCAAGTTCACCTTCGCCTGGCTCAAGGAGCAGGTGGAGCGCTTCGCGACGGCCCTCGCCGCGATGGGGGTCAAGGAGGGCGACCGGGTCGCTCTGATGCTCCCCAACTGCCCGCAGATCGTCATCGGGTACTACGGCGCCCTCCGGGCCGGGGCAGTGGTCGTCCTGACCAACCCGATGTACGTGGAACGCGAGATCGAGCATCAGATGAACGACTCGGGGACCGAGACCATCGTCGCCCTGGACCACCTCTGGCCGCGGATCGCCAAGGTCAAGGACAAGACGCCCCTCAAGAACGTCATCCTGACCGGGATGGCCGACTACATGCCCTTCCCGCTCAGCTTCCTCTACCCCATGAAGGCCAAGCGCGACAAGCTCACCGTCGGCATCCCGCCGGGGAGCGGCGCCGTCTCTTTCAAGAACCTTCTGGCCACGACCGGCGCGACGCCGCCCGCCGTGACCCACGACCTGGCCGACGACCCGGCGGTCTTCCAGTACACCGGCGGGACCACCGGCCTCTCCAAGGGGGCCGTCCTGACCCACCGGAACCTGGTCGCCAACGCCCTGCAGAACAGGGCCTGGGTTCACCAGGCGCGCTGGGGCGAAGAGGTCGTCCTGGGGGTCCTGCCGCTCTTCCACTCCTACGGGATGACCTGCGTCATGAACATCGCCGTCGTCCTGGCTTCGCCGATGATCCTCCTGCCGCGCTTCGTCGTCCCCGATCTCCTGAAGGCCATCTCCAAATACAAGGTCAGGCTGTTCCCCGGGACGCCGACGATGTATGTGGCCATCAACAACTACCCCGACCTCAAGAAGTACGACCTGAGCTCGATCGAGGCCTGCAACAGCGGGGCGGCGCCGCTCATGGCCGAGACCCAGACCAGGTTCCAGGAGATCACCGGCGGCAGACTGGTCGAGGGCTACGGCCTCTCGGAGACCTCGCCGACCACGCACGCCAACCCGATGTGGGGGAAGAGCAAGATCGGTTCGATCGGCGTGCCTTACCCCGATACGGAGGCCAAGATCGTCGACCTCGAGACCGGCGAGAAAGAGCTGCCGCCCGGCGAGGTCGGTGAGCTCATCATCAGGGGCCCGCAGGTGATGAAGGGCTACTGGAACAAGCCCGAGGAGACGGCCAGGACGCTGCGCGACGGTTGGCTCTACACGGGCGACATCGCCAGGATGGACGAGGAGGGTTACTTCTACATCGTCGACCGGAAGAAGGACCTGATCATCGCCGGCGGCTTCAACATCTACCCACGTGACGTCGAAGAGGTCCTCTTCGAGCACCCGAAGGTCCTCGAGGCGGCCGTGGCCGGCATCCCCGACCCCTACCGCGGCGAGACGGTCAAGGCTTATGTGGTCCTGAAGCCGGGCGAGACGGCGACCGAGGAGGATATCATCGCCTTCTGCCGCGAGCGGATGGCGGCCTTCAAGGCCCCGCGGATGGTCGAGTTCCGGGCCTCCCTGCCGAAGACGATGGTCGGCAAGGTCCTCCGCCGAGTTTTGGTCGAAGAGGAGCAGGCCAAGCTGGCCAAGGAAGGCGAAGGAATCGCCTGAGCAGGCAGTATAGCAGCGGTTCAGCTAGAGAAAGGGCCCTGGGGTCCCGTCTGAGACCCCAGCGGCCCTTCCATTAATCCTGTCGGAATTGTGACGGTGTTTGGAAGGAATCTGTCCGCCGAAGGCGAAATTGCCCGATAAAACTGTGACTTGACAGCGTTAAGAGGTGACGGCCTCGGAGGCAAAGGGGATCGGTGGTTCGCCGTACGATGTTCCTCATATCAGAGAAAGGTCGTGAACTCATGTTGCGTGATCGTCGGATACTTCGAATTTTCGCCCTGGTCACCGCGGTGTTCATGGTGACGATCCTGGCTGCCGGTTGCGGCGGCGGCAAGAAGGACCTGCTCAGCCAGATCAAGAAGGCAGGCGTCATGACGTTTGCCACCGATGGCGCCTATCCTCCGATGGAGTTCCAGGACCCCAAGAACCCCGGCCAGCTGATCGGCTTTGACATCGACCTTGGCAAGGCCATCGCCAAGAAGATCGGCGTCAAGTATGAGACCAAGGTCGTCGACTGGGACGGCATCATCCCTGGCCTCGCGGCTTACAAGTATAACGTGATCATGAGTTCGATGAACATCACCGATGAGCGTTCCAAGACCGTCGACTTCGTCCACTACTTCGACATGGGCCAGCTGATCGTGGTCAAGAAGGGTAACCCCAAGAAGATTACCAAGCTGGACGACCTGCAGGGCAAGACGATCGCCGTCCAGATCAGCACGACCAACGAGGACGTGGCCCGCAAGATCAAGGGCGCCAAGGTCACCACCTTCCAGACCTTCCCCGACGCCCTGCTGGAAGTGGGCAACGGCCGGGCCGACGCGACCATCCTCGATGAGCCGGTCGCCCGCTACTACGCCAAGATCGACGGCGACAAGTACGAGATCACCGGCGCCGCCTTCGAGCAGGCCCCGGTCGGCATCGCCGTCCCGAAGAACGAGACAAAGCTGTTCGACGCGATCACCAAGGCCCTGGCCGAACTCAAGGCCGACGGGACCTACGACAAGATCTTCGCTGACTGGTTCGGCGGCAAGTAATACGCCCGCGGCATAGCCGACCGCCGGTCAATCTAGCAAGCCGTGCGTCAGCGCCGCGGGTTTGACCCGTGGCGCTGATGTTCGGCCGGTGGTCGCGGGATCCCCTCGCCTCGCCCACAAACCTACTAAGGGGGGCGGACATGCCTCGTCAAGGCTTGGTCGACCTGGGACCCATCGGGGCCTTATTCAGAGTGGCCCCTTACCTCACTCGCTCCTTCGTCGTCACCATTGAATTCACCGTGGTCGCGGCCATCTTCGGCCTGGCGGTCGGTCTCATCATCGCCCTGCTGAAGATGTCCCGCTACCGCCCGTTCAAGGTCCTCGGCACCCTTTACACATGGTTCTTCCGGGGCACCCCGCTGCTGGTCCAGATCTTCCTGGTCTACTTCGGCCTACCCCAGTACGGCATCAACCTGCCGCCGTTCCTGGCCGGCGCCCTGGCCCTGAGCCTGAACTCGGGCGCCTATCTGTCCGAGATCATCCGGGCCGGCATCGAGTCCATCCCGGTCGGACAGATGGAAGCCGCCCGGTCGATGGGCATGAGCTACGGCCTGGCCATGCGCCGGGTGATCATCCCGCAGGCCTATCGGCGGATGCTGCCACCCATCGTCAACGAGTTCGTCGCCCTGCTGAAGGATTCGTCGTTGGTCTCCGTCATCGGAGCGGTGGAGCTGATGCTCGCCTCCCGGCAGCTGTCCTCGGCGACCGCGCGGCCGTTCTGGTTCTACACTTACGCCGCCGTCTACTACCTCATTGGAACATCCGTCTTCACGCAGCTCGGCACGTGGTTGGAAAGGCGGTTGAAGGACTATGAGTAAGGTGCCGGGGGCCCAGGACACACCGGTCGTCGAGTTCCGCGGCGTCAGCAAGTGGTTCGGCGAACTGCACGTACTCAATAACGTCAACCTGACCATCAACCGCGGCGAGGTCGTCGTCATCTGCGGGCCGAGCGGCAGCGGCAAGAGCACGCTCCTCCGGACGGTCAACTACCTGGAGCCCATCCAGGAGGGCCAGGTCCTCATCGACGGCCACCCCATCGGTCAGCGACAGGTCGGCGATCGCTGGGTCGAGGATACACAGGCGAACATCAACAAGATGCGCTCCGAGATCGGCATCGTCTTTCAGTCGTTCAACCTCTTCCCCCACATGACCGCCCTGCAGAACGTGATGGAGGGCCTGGTCACGGTACGGAAGATGCCGGTCGCCGAGGCCGAGGGCATCGCCAAGCAGACCCTGACCCAGGTCGGGTTGGGAGACCGGATGGAGCATCGGCCCTCCAAGCTTTCCGGCGGCCAGCAGCAGCGCGTGGCCATCGCCCGCGCCCTGGCCATGCGCCCCAGGGTGATGCTCTTCGACGAGCCGACCTCCGCCCTCGACCCCGAGCTCATCGGCGAGGTCCTCAGCGTCATGCAGCAGGTCGCCCGCGAGGGCTACACGATGCTCGTGGTCACCCACGAGATGGGGTTCGCCCGCGAGGTGGCCGACCGCATCGTCTTCATGGACAACGGCGAGGTCCTCCTGGAGAGCCAGCCGGAACAGTTCTTCCGGGACCCGGGACACGCCCGGGCGCGGGAGTTCCTCGGCCGTCTCCTGTGGCACGCCAACTGACCGACTCGGATCCCGGGACTGAAAGTGCCGGAGGGCATATCCCTCCGGCACCTTGATTTTGGGGAGAGAAGGCGGGCAGTGAGCCTCGGGCGGCGGCCCATCCTGCCCCGCCCTCCGTCACTAGACCGTCGCGGCTGGCTCATCGGCTTGCGGTCTCTCGGCCTCCGCCTCGGAACAGGCCAGGTGCCGCTGGTACCCGAACTCGTTGGCCAAGAGCTTTCGATTCTGCGGCAAGGAGCCGAAGCCCCCGACATAGCGCCATTCGTTGGTGACCAGGCTGGCGATGACGCGTCCGAACCCGAACGGAAACTCGACCATCACCGGCTTTTTCAGGTTCAACTGGCCTCCCTCACGGACGGCCAGGATGACCCGTGTTCCGGTCGGAAGATCGGTGAAGTATCCGTGGGAGGACGCCCCCCAGCCGTCCAGGTCGGCCAGGGGCCCCACGTCCTTGATCGGCCCGCCACTGCAGGCGCCGAAGGTCCCCGTGATGATGGGGTCCCTCGGATCGGCGATACCATTGTCATTGGACGTGTCGAAGACATGTTGTACGCCGGTCAGAAAGACCCGACTGCCCCAGTTGCCTCCCCCACCGGGGCCCGAAGCATAATCAGTGAGATTGGCGCTGAGAATGCCGCCCCCCTGAGCCCAGTCCACCAAGGGGTAAGCGATGAAGCCGCCGGGGAAGAGGTTGTCGTAGAAGCGCTGGGTCTGGGCCGCTGAAATGATGATCTCCCGGTACTGGTTGAGGGCGATGACCCCGATGAGGCGCGAGGGGACCAGGTCGAATTTCTCATCCATGCATTCGAGCTGCGTGACGTTCGCGCCCAGCGGGCTCTGGTTCGGGGCCGAGGCCCAGGGGACGACATCCTGGATCAAGAGGACTTTCGCGCCGGGAGTGAAAATGGGGCTGGACGGGGCCGTCTCTTTCGCGGTGGGCTGGCTGTCCGTAAAGTACGACTCCAAGGCCGTCTCCTCTCTGTCTCGTGTGTGGAATCAACACGAGAGCGTTTGATTTCCGTGTTCTACCATATGCGGGAGAGCCCAGGGTGTGCGCCTCCGGGTGGCCCTGGCGCGTTCGGTGTTATATTGAACTCCGGCGAAAACCCCGGGATTCATTTCGAGGATGAAGTCGGCCCGGATCTTGCTGAAAGAGTTTCCGACCTTGGCTCACAAGACTGGGCGCGGGACGCTGTGGGCACCTTCGTACTTCGCCAGTTCCGCTGGCGACGTGTCCGCTGAAATCATCCAACGGTACATCGAAGAGCAAGGGCGAGGTGAGTTAGGCCTTGCAGCGAGCGTACCGATTCCGGTTCTACCCGACTCCTGAGCAGACGCTCCTGTTGTCCAGGACATTCGGCTGTGTTCGATGGGTCTACAACAAGGCCCTTGCGAACCGAGAGCGGCTTTACCAGGAAACGGGTAAGGGAAGCAGATACAACCGGGACGCTGGACTCCTCACCGAATGGAAGAGGGAAGCCCCTTGGTTGAGCGAAGTCTCCGCGGTACCACTTCAGCAGGCCTTGCGTCACCTTCAGACCGCCTATGCCGCGTTCTTTACGAAGCGAGCCAAGAAGCCACAGTTCAAGAGCAGGAAAGACAGGCAATCCGCCAGTTTCATGAAGAGCGCCTTCCGTTGGGACGGCGCGAACCTGTGGCTGGCGAAGATGGATGAGCCTCTGTCAATTCGGTAGAGTCGCCGATTTAGCGGCAATCCCTCTTCGGTCACGGTGACGCTGGACAAGGCGGAAAGATATCACGTCTCCTATACTGGTCGATGAGGAGATCAGACCACTTCCTCCCGTTAAGCAGACGGTCGGTATCGATTGTGGTTTGAAACAGGCCATCATCCCCAGTCATGGAGAACCCGTGGGCAATCCTAAGTTCTTCGCAAGGGACGAGAAGCGGCTTGCCAGGGCCCAACGTCGGCTGGCAAAGAAGCAGAAAGGGTCCAAGAACCGCGCAAAGGCTTGCCTGAAGGTCGCTCGCATTCACGCAAGGATTGCCGACCGCCGCGAGGACTGGCTTCACAAGCTGACGACTCAACTCATCCGCGAAAACCAAGTGGTGTGCGTGGAGTCGCTGGCCGTGAAGAACATGGTCCGGAACCATACGCTGGCAAAGGCGATCCATGATGTGGGATGGGGCGAGCTCATCCGACAACTGGAGTATAGGGCCGGGTGGTATGGCAGGACGCTGGTGGAACTCGACCGTTGGTTCCCGTCCAGCAAACTATGCCACGTCTGCGGCCACAAGATGGATCAGATGCCTCTGTTCGTTCGCCGGTGGACCTGCCCAGAATGCGGCGTGATCCATGACCGGGACGTGAACGCCGCTCAAAACATCGAGTCGGAAGGGCTCCGACTCCTGAGTGTTTCGGCCTAACAAGGTCTGCACCGCGGGACACGCGGGAAGTGCCTGTGGAGCCACGGTAAGACCAAAGCCTATTTGACAGGCACGGCACGGGCGATGAAGCAGGAACCGGAGGGCGCGAGCCTCCGGGAATCCTCGGACTTCAGTCCGGGGAGTTGTCAACCAGATGAGGATGACCCCGCCGATGGCGTTGAGGTAGCGGACCTTCATCATCAGGGTGGCCGCGGCCGTGAAGGCGACCCGTACGGCGATGGCCCCCGAGGCCCCCACGAAGGCCGCCCGCCTGGCCAGCTTGGGAGGGAGCTCCCGGATGGCGAGGCCGATGATGGCGGCGTTGTCGCCGGAGAGCGAGAGGTCGATGAGGATGATGGCGATAAGCGAGGTCAGCAAGGAGAAACCGTGCATTGTGCCCTCCGTGGGATGGCACGTCATCCGCCGGCTTGACGTGAAGACTCGACCGGCGCAGTCTACTTTTCCACCTGCGGCTCGACTCCTGCCGCAGGTAGGCGAAAAGATGTTGGCAACGCGGCCGGGGTAGACATAAGATGTGTCAAACCCGGAATTGACGCTTGGAGGGATTCAAGAGAGATGCCTCCATGTTGCGGAGCGGCGGCCAATCGGGCCGCCATGTCCAAGCAAATCACCGACGCCCTCTCGACCGGGGTCAACCTGGTGACCTCGGTCCCCTTGCCCAGCCAGCTGAACACCGCCGCCGTGACCGCCGCCGTCAGGGCCGTCGCCACCCACCCAACGGCCCGTCTGACGGCCATCGACTACGGCGCCTGCGGCTCCGCCAGCCATGCCTTCAAAGAGGCCCTCAAGTCCGCCGCCGCCGGCGTCCTGACCCCCGGCCGGGCGGCCGTCGTCAAGGACCCGCAGCTGATCAGGCGCTTCTCCCCCGCCTCAGCCTATTTCACCTGCTCGAAGAATCCCGGCTCCGATGGCTTCCTCTTGCCCGCCCGCGAGGCCGGGCTGACCATCATCGACGTGCCGACCGTCGAGAACCTGCGGGCCTTCCTGGGAGCCCACTGACGCCCGGACGCATCCGCACCGCGAGTCTGCCCCGCCCCCCATCAAGGAAGCACCCGGTGCCGCCCCGGCCCCGGGTGCTTCTCCGTTCCGTCCCAGGGCGGCTGCTCGGCGACCGGGGACCCCCCTTGACGCGATGCCACCACTCAGTGTACAGTCGTAGTGACTACCAAGGTAACTACTATTGACTGACCTCAGAGGAGTCTTAACCCGTGGATGTCTTGGTCGGCTTGCTGCAGCTGGGGTTCACTGAGTACGAGGCCCGGGCCTATGTCGCCCTGTTGTCCAACCCCGGGGGCACCGGCTATGAAGTCGCCAAATATTCGGGGATCCCCCGGGCGAAAATCTACGAAGTCCTGGGTTCCCTCGTCGCCCGCGGGGTGGTTTCCACGAGCCAGAGCGACGGCCGTGCCTTGCACCATGCCCTCGATCCCGAATCATTGCTCCGTCGTCAGGTCGGGCAGGTCGAGAGGCTCCGGGACGACCTCGTGCCCGTCCTTTCGGCCCTGGCCGCCCAGGAAGTACTGCCCCCGCTGGTCACGATCAAGACATATCCGAACATCATCGCCGGCGCCCGGGACATCGTCGCCACCGCCCGTCGGCAACTGTTCGTCTCCGGCTGGTGGAACGAGGTCGAAGCCATCCTCGCCGAGCTGACCATGGCCCGCAAGAGGAAGGTCGACACCTATGTCGTGGTCTACGGCGAGGCCCCGCCTGCCAGGCCGCGCTGGCGGCACTGGTACTCCCACGAAATCGACAATCGGCGCAGGATCAGCGGACCCCCGTGGTTCATCGTCGCCGCCGACCATGCCGAGGCCCTCATCGGCGAGCCCACTCCCGGAAGTCGGGCTGTGGCCCTGCGGACGCGCAACCGCGGAGTGGCGATCGTCGCGTCCGAGTACATCAAGCACGACATCTTCCTCCTCGAAGCATCTCGGATCATGGATGAGAAAGGCATCAACCTGAACCACGACCTGGCTCACCTGCAGTCGATGTGGTTTGGGCGTCGGGATTCGGACCTCGGAGGTGATGGGTCAGATGAGTGACGGCGTCAGGTCGATGGAAGCACGCGTGCCGATGCCCGACGGTGTCGAGCTCATGGCCGACGTCTATCTTCCCGGCCCGGCCCAGGGATCGGGGCCCTGGCCGGTGATCATCGTCAGGACGCCCTATGCCCGCCAGGGGTTGGCCGGCGTGGGGCAGTTCGCCGCGGCCGGGTATGCCGTGTTCATCCAGGACGTGCGCGGTCGCGGCGCCTCCGGAGGAACCTTCGGCTTCCTGGCCCAGGAGCCCGCAGACGCCGTGGCGACCGCCCGTTGGCTCATCGACCAGCCCTGGTGCGACGGCCGCTTCGCCATCCTGGGGATATCGTACCTGGCGGCTGCCTCCCTCCCCATCGCCGTCGCCTTCCCCGAACGGGTCAAGGCGGCGGTCTGGATAACCGTTCCCGTGGACGCCAATCACCTGTCGTTCAGGCATGGAGTCTTTCGTCTGCATCATTCCCTGCCGTGGTCAGTCCTGGGGCGAACGCCGCTCAACCAACACCCATGGTCGAAACTCTATGCGAACCTGCCCGTGGCGCGGGCCCTGGCCGATCACGGCCTGTCCTCGCCGGTGTGGGACGCCCTGGCAGGTGGCGGCACCCCCGACGCGCCCTTCTGGCGAGTCAACGACCTGTCACCGTTGCTCGATCAGGTCCGCGTCCCCGGCCTGCATTTCGGGGGCTGGTGGGATTTCCTCCTCGATGCCACCCTGGAGCCCTTCGAGCGCATGCGCCAGAGCGGAGTCGCTCAGCATCTGGTCCTGGGACCGTGGAGCCACAACGGGACCGTCAGCGAGTTGACCGGCACGAAGTATGAGGAGTACGCCCCCGATGCTTCGAGCCGCTTCGCTGAGGAGGCCCGGCACTGGTTCGACCGCTGGTTCAAGGGTTGGGACGGCGATTCGGCCACGCCTAACGGCGATGCCCCGGTGAGGGCGTTCCTGACCGGCCCAGGCGGCGGCTGGCGCTCGTCCGGGAATTGGCCGATGCCCGAAGGCCGTGAGACTCGTCTTCACCTCGGCTCCGGGGGCAGGCTATCGATGGTGGCCGGCGACGACGCCATCGACGGCTTCACCTACGATCCGCTCAACCCGGTGCCGACTGAGGGAGGCGCGGTCTGGGAGTTCCCCGTGGCCGGCCTCGAGCCCGGCCCAGCGCCTCAGTCCAGCTCCGGACGCCCCGACGTCCTGACCTATGACTCCGATCCCCTGAAGGCCCCGGTCGCCTATTGCGGACCGCTTGCCGCCGAGCTCCACGCGGGCACCGATGCCCCGGAGACCGCGCTCGCGGCCAAGCTGTGCGACGTTGACGCGGGCGGCACGTCCCGCATCGTGGCGGACGGCATCGCCGTCCTGAGGCGGTCGGAATCCAACCCTTCCGCCGGCTTTACCCGCGTCAGAGTCGATATGGGCGCCTGCGGTCACGTCTTTGCCGCCGATCATGTCATCCGTCTGGAGGTATCCAGTAGCAACTTCCCGAAATACGTGCGTGCCCTGAACAGCGGGGAGAACCCTATTTTCGGCACCTCCTCGAAGGTCGCCAGGCAGAGGGTGGCCCATGGCCGCTCCCATGGTTCGTGTCTCGTCCTCTGGGAACTCCCCTCCGGCGGCGCCGGAACGGGAGCATAGGGAAGGAGGCCCCAATAGTGCCCAAAGTCGTCGAATGCGTCCCCAACTTCAGCGAAGGCCGCCGCTCGGAGGTCATCGAGGCCATCCTCGATGAGATCCGCGCGGTTCAGGGGTGCAAGCTCCTGGACGCGGCCCCGGACGCCGATCACAACCGGGTCGTCGTGACCTTCATCGGCGAGCCGCCGGCCGTCGAGGAGGCCGCCTTCCGGGCCTGCAAGAGGGCCACCGCGCTGATCGACATGGAGCAGCACCACGGCGAGCACCCGCGGATGGGGGCCACCGACGTCGTCCCCTTCATCCCGCTCTCCGGCGTGGAGATGGACGAGTGCGTCCAGATGTCCCGCCGCGTCGGACGGCGCATCGCTGATGAGCTGGGCATTCCGGTCTACCTGTACGCCGAGTCGGCGACGACCCCGGCCCGGTGCCGTCTGCCCGACGTGCGGCGCGGTGAGTACGAAGGCCTCAAGTCGGCCATCGCCGAGCCCGATCGACGCCCGGACTTCGGGCCCGCGCGGATGCACCCGACCGCGGGGGCCACGGCCGTCGGCGCCCGGCCGCCCCTGGTCGCCTTCAACGCCAATCTCAGCACCGGCGACATCGACCGAGCCCGGGCCGCGGCCAGGGCCGTCCGTGAGTCATCCGGCGGTCTCGTCAACGTGCAGGCCAAGGGCGTCACCCTGGAGGCCACCGGCCGGACGCAGGTGACCATGAACCTGACCAACTACCGCAAGACGCCCATCCACCGGGCCTTGGAGCTGGTCGAACGGGAGGCGCAGCGGCAGGGGGCGACGGTGACCGATACCGAACTGGTCGGCTTGGTCCCCCTCGACGCCCTCCTCCGCAGCGCCCGCTGGTACCTCAAGCTCAAGGGCTTCAAGCGGCGCCAGATCATCGACTTCCAGTTCGGCGAGGCCGGGCGGCTCGACCGCTTCGTCGACGAGGTGGCCAGCCCCAGCCCGGCCCCTGGCGGCGGCGCCGTCTCGGCGATGAACGGGCTGATGGGGTCGTCCCTCTTCGCCATGGTCGCCCGCCTGACCATGACCGGCAAGAAGTACGCCGCCGCCCACCCGCTGATGGCCGAGGTCGCCGAGCGCGCAAACGCCCGGATGGAGGGCTTCCGCGCCCTCATGGAGGAGGACACCGAGGCCTATGAGGCCGTCGCCGTGGCCTACAAGCTGCCGCGCGAGACCGAGGCCGAAAAGGCCCACCGGGCCGAGGCCATCCAGGCCGGCCTGAAGGCCGCCGTGGCCGCGCCCCTGAAGACCTGCCGCCTGTGCGCCGAGGCTCTGGCCGACGCCGGGCTTCTCCTGGAAAAGGGAAACCCCAACGCCGTGACTGACGTCGGGGTCGGGGTCATGCTCTATGAGGCCGGGTTCAAGGGCGCGCGGCTGAACGTGGACATCAACCTGGGGACCATCCAGGACGCGGCCTTCGTGGAACGGACGCAGGCCGAGGTGGCAAAGCTTCAGGAGAAGGTGGACGGGCTGGTCGCCGCGGCGCGGGAGAGGATCGCGGCGCGGGGGTTGAGGATCTAGGCGAGGGCTAAGGGTCCTTTTGGCGCCATCCAGACAAAAGTGATGAAGGCCCCGCCTGGGGCCTTCTTGGCTATCGTCTCGAAAAAGGCACACCATCGCGAAGTCGTCGATGATGATGGTCCCGGGGATAATAGGCCTGTCTCCTCCAATCGTCATCGAGAGGTGGTCCTGGTGTTGAGGGTGAGCCGATCGCGCCATGCCTGCGGTGCCGTCATCGACTTTGTCGCCGTTTCGGCTCTGGTCACCGTCCTGGTCCTTTCGACCCTCGGGGGCTGTTCCCTGCTGGGCTGGGGCAAGCCCGCGCCCGCCCCCACCCCGTCTCCGTCGCCCTCGCCCAATCCCCCACCCACGCCCACGCCGCCGCCGGTGGGCAAGGTCATCAAAGTCAAGAGCACCTTCCCCCTGACCGCGATGACCGAGGTGCCCCTCAACGCCGGCGTCGTCATCTCCTTTGACGCCCCGGTCGACGCGGCTTCGCTGGCCAAGGGCGCGGCCTTCGCCCCGGAGACGGCCGGCACCTGGGAGCCATACGGCACCAAGGACCGCATGGTGTTCAAGGCCGGCCCTTCCTGGCAGCCCCTGACCACCTACACGCTAACCCTGACCTCCGTCCGCGGCGAGGACGGGAGCGCCCTGGCCGAGCCGTTCAAGCTGACCTTCCGCACCGGGTCCGGCCTGGCCGGTTACCCTTCCGCGTTGTCGGCGCTCCCCGCTCCAGCCTGGTCGCCCGATGGCAAGCACGTGGCCTCCCTGGCCCCGCCCGACCCCGACGTGAGCGGCGGCGCCGGACCGGCGAGCTACGCCATCGAGAGTTACGCCCTCAACCTCGTCACCCTCGGGAAGCGCGAAGTGACCCGCCTCACCAACTCGGCCGACCGTTGGCAGTCGCCGGCCTTCATGTCCGCCGGGCGGACCGTGGTCTACGCGTCGGCGGTCGCGCCCGCGTCAGGGGGCAAGTACAACCCGGACGAGGTCTGGGCCGTGCAGGCCCTCAGCGAGGCCGGCGCGCCCGTCACCCAGCCTGTCCCCAAGGCTCTGGTGCACGCGGCGGACTTCCGCAACCCGTCGTGGCTGGCCGCCTACCAGAGCCCGGACGGCCGCCTCCTGGCCGTGGTCGGGAACTACGGCGGGATCGACGCCCACTCCGACGTGATCCAGAACCTCTTCATCGCCGACGCGACCGGCAAGCGGCTGCGCGACGTCGGCTCGACCGGCGGCACCCAGCACTTCCTGGGCTGGGTCGGCTCCGGCCGCTTCCTCTTCCTCGAGACCTACGACCAGAAGAACAACGGCCACTACTTCGCCTATGACCTGCGCGAGGCCGACGCGGCCACCGGCCAGACGCACACCCTGCTGACCGGAGGCCCGGTGGTCGGCTTCGCGGGCGGCGGGGTCAGCGCCGACGGCTCGCTCATCGCCGTGACGACCTGGAAAGCCTACGACACCGGCAACAGCGTCGCCCACATGCCGACCGATCTGGTGATCATCCGGAAGGACGCCAAGGCCGCCGGCGGTTACAGCGTCAAGAAGGTCGAGCTGCCCGGCGCGGCGGCCTGGGCCGCGCCGTCGCCGGATGGCCGCCAGGTCGCCTTCGCCTCCGATGACCGAGGCCATTGGGACCTCTGGCTCCTCGACGTCGCGACCATGGCCGCCTCCCGCCTGACCTCCGGGTCCGATGATGCGGTCACGCCGGCCTGGTCGCCGGATGGGAAACTCATCGCTTTCGTCCAGAGAATCAAGGACGGGGCGGACCTGAAGCTCGTCCGCCCCGACACGAAGGAAGTCCTCGATTACTGGCAGGCCCGTTGAGACCGCCGGCGGCCTACCAGAGGCCCGCCGCGCCTATTGCCCAGCCAGCTGCGCCCGGCCCACCGCGGCCCGTAGGACCGACGCCGCCCGGCGCACCTCCGCCCGGCTCACGTTCAGCGGCGGCAGCAGCCGGATCACCGTGTCGGCCGTCCGGTTGACCAGCAGCCCGCCCTCACGGCACTCGTCGAGGACCCGCTTGGCCAGGTCGACCGAGGCCATGTCGAGGGCCGCCATCAGGCCCTTGCCCCGGGCGGCGCGAACGGCCTTGGGGTTGGCCGCGGCGATGTCCGCCAGGAGGGCGTTCAACGCCCCGCCCGTCTCCCGCACGCTTGACAGGAACCCCGGCTTGAGAACTTCACGCACCGTCACCGAGGCCGCCGCGCAGGCGACCGGGTTGGCTCCGAAGGTGGAGCCGTGATCGCCCGGCCGCAGTGCGGCGGCCACGTTGTCGCTAGCCGAGAAGAAGCCGATGGGCAGGCCGCCGCCCAGGCCCTTGGCCGCGGTCATGATGTCCGGCTTCACCGCCGTGTCCTGGAACGACCAGAACGAGCCGGTCCGGCCCATACCGGTCTGGATCTCGTCGATGATGAGGAGGGACCCGTGGCGGTCGCAGAGCGCCCGGGCCGCCCCGAGGAACTCCGCCGACAGCGGCCTGATGCCGCCCTCACCCTGGATGACCTCGATGATGACCGCGCACGGGGCGTCCCCGGCCGCATCGCCGGCCGCCGCTCCGGCCCCATAGCTGAACGCCTTCTCCAGGGCGGCCACGTCGTTCAGGGGGACGTGGACGAAGCCCGGCGGGAGCGGCTCGAAGCCTTGCCAGAACTGAGGCTTGCCGGTCGCCGCCAGGGCCGCCATGGTCCGGCCGTGGAAACCGCCCTCGACGGCGACGATGCGGCGGCCCTTCTTCCCGTTCGTCGCGGCGTATTTACGGGCCAGCTTGATGGCCCCTTCGACGGCCTCGGTCCCGCTGTTGCAGAAGAAGACCGGGCCCGGCAGGCCGGTCTCGGCCAGTAGCTCGGCCAACTCGACGTAGGGTAGCGTGTAGAAGAGGTTCGAGGCGTGGATGAGCGTCTTGGCCTGCTTCGCGATGGCCGCGCTGACCGCCGGATGGCAGTGCCCGAGGACGTTGACGGCGATGCCGCCGATGAAGTCCAGGTACGACCGTCCGTCCGTGTCCCAGACCCGCGTCCCCCGGCCCCGTACCAGGGCCAGCGGATAGCGGCCGTACGTGCCGATGACGTGCTCCTGGTCCGCCTGGCGGATGGCCTCGAAGGTCACCGCCGGGGCCGTCGCCGAACCGTTCGCCTGCGGGACGGCCGTCTCCTTGATCGCCATGACTCGCTCCTCCTCATGTCGTCACAGGAATGTCAGCCGGGCCGCCGGGGCCCGGTGCTTTATCGCTCTAAAGCGTGATGAGCGTCCCGGCCACTTCGCCGCCGATGACCCCAGCCAGGCGCGGGGGCGCCGAGCCGCCGTTCACCGCGCCGGCACCCGCCGCGCCGTCCCCCGGCCCGCTCATGATCCTGGCCGCGGCCGCGCCACCCCGCAGGGCCAGCAGGCACGCCTCGACCTTGGGGACCATCCCGCCGCCGACCCGGCCCCGGGCGATGAGCGCGTCCACCTCGGCCCGCGTGGCCGTGGCCAGCAGGCTCGCCGGGTCCGCCGGGTCGAGCAGGAGGCCCGGGACGTCCGACAGGAGGACGAAGCAGTCCGCGTGAAGGGCGGCGGCCAGGGCCCCGGCCATCGTGTCGGCGTTGATGTTATAGGGGAGCCCGGTCCGGTCGGCGGCCACCGGGGCCACCACCGGCACGTAGCCGCCTTCGAGCAGGGTCAGGAGCAGGCTCGGGTCGACCTCAGCCACCTCGCCCACCTGGCCCAGGTCGACCGGCCGTCCGGCCGCGTCGCGGTCGAGCCGCTTCTCGGCCACCGCCAGCGCGGCGTCCTGCCCGCAGAGGCCGACAGCCCGCAGCCCGGCCGCGTTGAGGCCGCGGACGATGGCCCGGTTGACCCGCCCGACCAGCGCCATCTGGACGATGTCCATGCTCTCGGGGTCGGTGACCCGTCGCCCGTTGACGAAGACGGGCTCCTTGCCGAGGGCCCGCATCATCTCGGAGATCTCGCGGCCGCCCCCGTGGACGACGACCGTCGCCAGGCCAAGGGCGCCAAGCCCCCGCAGGTCCTCGGCGAACTCGGCCACCGCCGCCTCGAAGCCGGCGGACCCGGCCGGCGGCAGGGCCGCCCCGCCGTACTTGACGACGACCAGGCCGCGCCGGGCCGCGGCCGGCGAAAAGGCCGCGGCCGGCGAGGGCGCCCGCCCAGCCCGCTCAGGCCCCGAGGTAGCGGATGACGGCGATCTCTTCGCAGTTCTGGAAGCGGTCACAGTAGACACATTCCTTCCACACCTTCTGAGGGAGTTCGTCCTTCTCGATGACGTTGAACCCGCAGGCGGCGAAGAACTCTTGCTGGTAGGTCAGGGCGAAGATGCGGACCAGCCCCATCTGACGGGCCTCATCCAACATGTACTCGACCATCCGCCGGCCGATGCCCTGGCCCCGGAAATCGTCGGCCACGGCCAGGGACCGGACCTCGGCCAGGTCGTTCCACATCACGTGCAACCCGCCGACGGCCACGACCCGGCCGCCCACGTCGGCGATGACGAGGTCCCGGATGGTCTCATAGAGGAGGGTCAGGGGGCGCTTGAGCATCAGCCCCTGCCGGGCGTAAGCGTCGATGATGGCGTGGGCCCGCGGGATGTCGCTCACGTGGGCCTTGCGGATGGTCAGGCCCTCCGCCTCCGCCGCTACTTTCGTCTCCTGAAGCCCGCCCCCCGCCGTCCGCTCTTTGGTCGTATGAAGTACCTTCATGGGTATACCGGCGCGAGGTCCAGACCCGTCCGCTCGTCGAGGCCGAGCATGAGGTTCATGTTCTGGACGGCCTGGCCGGCCGCTCCTTTCACCAGATTGTCGATGACCGAGACCACCAGCACGCGCCCGGTGCGCTCGTCGACCCGCGGGGCGAGGTCGCAGTAGTTGGAGCCGAGGACCTCCTTGGTCTGCGGGAGGCCCGCCGTCCTGACCCGCACGAACGGCTTGCCGTGGTAATGCTCGGTGAAGAGGGCGATCACCTCGGCCGTGGTCGCCGGGCGCCGCAGCGTGAAATAGGCCGTCGTCAGGATGCCGCGGGTCATCGGGACGAGGTGCGGGGTGAAGCTGACGAGGATGTCCTCGCCGGCCAGGTCGCTCAGGGTCTGCTCGATCTCCGGCGTGTGCCGGTGCTCACCGGCGACGCTGTAGGCCTTCAGGTTCTCGTTGACCTCGCCGAAGTGGACCCCCAGGCCCGGGGAGCGACCGGCCCCGGAGACGCCCGACTTGGAGTCGAAGATGATCCCGCGGGTCTCGACGAGGCCCGAGCTGAGCAGCGGGGCCGCGGCCAAGGCGCAGGAGGTCGGGTAGCAGCCCGGGTTGGCGACCAGCGAGGCCGCCGCCACACCCTCGCCGTACAGTTCGGGCAGGCCATAGACGGCGCCGGCCAGGGCGTCGACCGCCGTGTGCTCGACCTTGTACCATCTGGTGTAGACCGCGGCCGACCGCAGGCGGAAGTCGGCGCCGAGGTCGACGACCTTCTTCCCCGCGGCCAGCAGGGCCGGGGCGAGCTTCATCGCCGCCCCGTGCGGGAGGGCCATGAAGACGACGTCGCAGCGGTCGGCCAACCATTCGGCCTCGGTCGGCCCGGCGACGAGTCCGCCCGCCAACCCCTCGCTCGAGTACAGGCCGGTCGTGTGCGGGAAGACCTCGCTGAGCGGTTTGCCCTGATTGCTCTCGGCGGTCACCGCGGCCACCCGCGCCGCCGGATGTCCCCTGAGTAGCCGGAGCAGCTCTATACCAACGTATCCAGTCGCGCCGGCCACGCCGACTCGCACCAACGGGCTTCCCCTCCCCCTGGACCTCTGGCCGCGCCCAGCTAAATCCACGTCCGACCGGCTGCGGTGTTCCGGATAATAAGAGGATTATAGCCCCTGCCGCATAAATATGCAATCCCCTGAATGTATTTCCCGGCCCGGTTTCGGCCAAGAAATAATTTACCATGCTGGGGGCGCCAATGCCGGGAACCTTTTGAGCGACTCCAGCGACTAATAGACTAGGACGCGGACAAGACTCTCTGAACGCAAGGCGCGTCAAAGGAGGTGGCTCACGTGGTCGACTTCAAGAAGCTCATCCCAGGTGATAAGGTGGTCCTCGTGACCGAACACGGACGGATCGACCTGACCCGCATCTACGGTCGTTACAAGTACCGCGTGGCCGCCGAGTGCCTGGCCCTCCCGGCCCGGGGCAACGTCTTCGCCCGGGGCGACTCGCTCGACAAGGTCGAAGTCAAGCTCGATTCGGGTACCAGCCTGGACGAGCGTATTCTTAAGCTGGCCATCGTGCGCGGGTAACCACGCGCGACGACCGGCGCGGGCCATACGGCCCGGTCCCAGTTTAGAACGGCCACCGGCCGGTTAGGTTTTGAGTCCTCACCTCCTAACACCCCCTTAGACGCTAAGGCCCCGGACAACAAGATGTCCGGGGTCTCGGCGTTCTGCGGCCCATGGCCTGGCGGGTTCGGGGCCCCTGTCGTTCAAGCGGGTCCGCTCAGCGCTCCCGCTCGTACCAGACCGACCGCTCCTTGGTCACTTCGAAGCCGGCGCCTCGGTAAAGCCCGAGGGCCGGCCGGTTGGCGTCGATGACGGTGAGCGTCACCGAGGAGACATCGCCCCTCGCCCTCAAGGTCTCGAAAGCCCGGATGAGGGCCTGACGGGCAAGGCCTTGCCCGCGGCGCTCAGGGACCACGCCGATCGTCTCCAGGTCGGCGAGCCCGTCCTCGACCCTCATGATGAAGTGACAGACATGCCGGCCGCCGGCGTAGCCGATCTGGACGAGGCCGGTGCCCAAGCGGTCCCCCAGCCACTCGAGCGCGCCCTCATCGGTCAGGAGCGCGCTGTTGAAGCCACCGGTGAAGGCGGCGTTGTGGACGGCGATAAGCTCCCCCACCGCGCCCGGCTCGACCGTCCTGAATTCAGGGCGGAGTCCATCCGGGAGTGCCGGCAGCCGGCCGCCCAGCGGACGCCGCATCTCCAGGGCTTTGTAGAGGTAGCGGAAGCCCGCCTCCTTGGCCGCGGCCTCCAGGTCCGGACGCGCGGGGATGAGCCCTAGCCGGATGGTCCGGTACGGCTCGCCGCTCACCTCGGGCAGGGCCAGGACGGCATCGACCAGCCCGGGCAGCAGACCCGCGTCGCTCTGGCGGAGGCGAAGGCCGGTCAGGTACAGATAGCCCTGAGTCACGGCCTCGGCGGTGATTGCGGCCAGACACCCGGCCGGTTCCGGCGCCCCGCCGCTGGGCCGCGCGGCCCAGGCGCTGACGTGCCGGCGCCCCTTGCCATACTCGGTGTCCATGAGGCCGACCATCTCGTCCAGTGTGCTGAACTGATCGCTGAGGCCCAACGACTTGATGAGATCGAAGAGCGCCTGCCGCTCCTGGGCAGTCAGGTCGGCGAAGGCCGCGAATCGGTATTCCAAGGGCTTCCCTCCAGACCGTATCTCCGCGGACGCACCCGCTGCACCTCCGCGGACGCACCCGCTGCATCCCCGCGGACGCACCCGCTGCCTGTTCGACGCCCACCCTCGATTATCCTGCCGTGGACTCGAAGACCCCGGACGATCCGTCCGGGGTCTCAATATCGAAGGCCTTCATCCGTTCCGGTATAACCGAGAAGCCCATCGGCTTTAGCCGTGGGCGTCGTCACAGGCACTCATACCGCGGCAATCCGGGCCGGCAATGCTCCAGGAGCGAGCGGAAAGCGGCGTTCGGACTGACCACCTTGATCTCGCGGCAGCGCTTGGCCAGGCCATCGAGGAGGGCGCCGACCCGCGAGGGGAGGATCTCGCCGGAAAGCCTCAGGCCGGAAAGGTTGATGACCAGACGCGGCCCCCCGGGGACGCGCAGTCCCTTGACCGTGCGGACGAGGAAACGCCTGAAGGCCGACCACCGGGACCGGTCGAGGACTCCACTGGCCTCGATGTGCCAAGCGCCCGGGGCCTCGCCGGCCTTGACGGTCAGGGTCAGCCCCGGCAGGCCGGCTGTCGCCAGGGACAGGTCCCGCGCCTGCGGCTCCAACCGGCTTGGCGCCGGCGCCGCCCCCGCATCCGGCACATTTCCCCGCAGCCAGCGGTCCAGGACGAGGCGGCCGGCGGCGCGATAGCCGGCCGTCAGGAAATCCCCGGTCACGGCCCGGGCGACCGCCCCCGGCCAGCTGTAGAAGCTGGAGTAGGCGCGCACCAGGCAGCGCTCGACCTCGGCCGGGCCCAGGCGGGTCGGGCGGTGGACGGCGTGCAGGCCGTCATAGAGGCTCCAGTCGTCGGTCAGGAGCCGGCCCTCGCGAGCCAGCCGGTCGTAGAGCGGCGTCCCCGGGATCGGCGTCAGGGCCATGAACTGCGCCGTGTCGAGGCGGTGGGCCCGCGCGTAGCGGACGGTCTCGCGGCCCACGTCGGGCCCGTCCTCGTCGGCCCCGAAGATGAACATGCCGTGGACGCGCATGCGGCGGCGATGGAACTCGGCCAGGCAGCGGTCGATGTCCTCGACCCTCTGGCCCTTGTGGAAGGCCTTCAGGGCGTCGGGGTTGACCGACTCCAGCCCCACGTAGACGACGGCGCAGTTGGTCTTGGCCATCAGGTCCATCAGCTCGGGGTCCTTGGCCGCGTCGACCCGCACCTGCGCCGACCACCACGGCGGGGTCAGGCCACGCCGCAGCATCCCTTCGAGCAAAGCCTTGCTGTGGTCGACGTCAGCGGTGAAGTTGTCATCGTAGAAGAAGATGCGGCGCCCGCGGTACCGGGCCAGATCCTCGAGAACTTGTTCTGTCGGGGCGAAGCGATAGCGGCGCCCGAAGAGGGCGGTGACGGCGCAGAAGTCGCAGGAGTATGGGCAACCGCGGGAGGTCATCAGCGGGACCACCGATAGCTTCCCGAGGTTGCGGATGAGGCCGAGGTCCGGCGGCGGTAGCGTCGCCAGGTCGACGCGGGCCTCCGGCATGGGATTGTTGACGACCCGGCCGCCGTCCACGAAGGACAGCCCGGGCAGGTCCCCGACCGGCCGCCCCGCGCTCAGCCGCTCGACGAGCTCAGGGAAGACGGCCTCACCCTCGCCGCGGACGACGTAGTCCGCCGCCTCCAGGGCCTCCTCCGGCCGGAAGGTGACGTGCGGCCCGCCCAGGACCACCGGCACCCCGTGGTGGCGCACGAAGCGCGCCAGTCGGTAGGCCTCCGGGGCCGTCGAGGTCGTCGTCGAGATGCCGACGAGGTCAGCCGTGAGGAGCACGGCCGGGTTGACCACCCCCGACTGCTCGAGGTAGATCTCGACCTGATGCCCGCGCCGGGCCAGGATCGCGCCCAGTTGCGGCAACCCCAGCCTGGGCAGATTCACCATGCTGAAGACATGGAAGTTCGGGGCCTTCGGTTCGACCAGGATGACGCGAGCCATGAGACGCCCTCCACCCGCCTTTCGCCTTCAACATGAGAATGCCCACCGGGACGGGGATTATGTTGTTTCACCCCTCAACTTCCATGGCTGCCTCGCCCCGTGGGCACAAACAAGCGCCCCACCATGACCGGCGGGGCGCGTCCACGAAGTGGCGACTTGTCATCCGATGCCTGATCCTGTCAGTACGACCGCACCGCCAGCTTCTTCTCCAGCGTCCGGGCCGCGTGCGCCAGGCTGTAGTTCAGGAGGAAGTAGACCACGGCGATGAGGAGGAAGGTCTCCATCGGGTTGACGTACTTGGCGAAGATGATGGTCCCCTTCCCCGTTATCTCCTCGACGCCGAGGGCCCAGGCGAAGGCGGTGTCCTTGACCACCGTGATGAACTGGCTGACGATGGGCGGGATCATCCGCCGGAGGGCCGGCGGTAGGACGATGAGCTGAAGGATCTGGCGGTAGCCGAAGCCCTGGGCGGTGGCCGCCTCCCACTGGCCGCGGTCGATGGAGATGAGCCCGCCGCGGATGATCTCGGCCATGACCGCGCTGTTGAAGATGGTCATCCCGATGATTGCCGAGCGCAGGGCGGGCTGCCGCGAGAGCAGGTAGGTGGCGAGCATGATGAGGAGCATCGGCAGGTTGCGGATGGCCTCGATGTAGCCGAAGGCCACCGCCCCAATGGCTCGCCCGGCCCGCAGGTGCTTGTAGCGGTCGCCGCTGTAGCGGGCGATGGCGAGGAGGAGCCCGAAGACGAAGCTCATCAGGATGACCGCGACAGCCATCTCGAGGGTCGTCAGGAGCCCGTAGCCCAGGAAGCGGATGTTCTCCGGGCGGAAGAGGTCGGCGAAACCCTTGAGGCTCATGGCGTCTCACCCCTCGCGCCGCTCATGACGCCGCCCCCCACGTCGACTGCATCCGCCGCTCCAGCCGCCGGGCCAGGAAGGCGGTGGGCAAGGTCAGGGCCAGGTAGAGCAAGGCGGCGACCAGGTAGGCCACGCCATAGAGCAGGTTATAGGCCGACCACGCGTCGGCCTGGTACATGATGTCGTACCCGGCGATGAGCGAGAGCACCGACGAGTTCTTGATGAGGTTGACGAACTGGTTGGTCAGGGGCGGCATGATGATCCGGAAGGCCTGGGGCAGGACGATGTGCCGCATCGCCTGGCCGTAGGTGAAGCCCTGGCTGTAGGCCGCCTCGAGCTGCCCGCGGTGGATGGACTGGATGCCGGCCCGGACGATCTCGGCGATGTAGGCGCCGGTGTAGACGCCCAGGCCGATCACGCCCACGGCCAGCACCGGCAGGACGAGCCCGAGCCGCGGGAGACCGTAATAGTAGAAGAACATCTGGGTCACCAGGGGCGTGTTCTGGAAGAACTCCACGTAGACCCGGTTGACCCAGCGCAGCGGGCGGACCGGGGTGACCCCGAGGACACCCATCAGCGTCCCGAGGACCACGAAACGGGCAGGATGCCGAACTGAAGAAGAACGCCACCGTCGAGGCTGAAGTGAAGATTGATATGGTAAAGACGACGGCCTTTGTCGTGGGGGCTGTCGCCATTGGCGTCCTGGCCACAGCCACTTCCCCAGTGTGGGCCCCGGTTGCGTTGGCCGGAGTAGCGGCTCTAGGAGCCGCCGCGGCCCCGGCGCTGAGTGGGGCGGTCCAGCAAGTGGCCCCCGCTTTCGGTCGCTGAAGCCCCAAATGAACCTGACTGCCACCTCTTCGACGAAACGCGGGGCGCAGCCCTCGCTTGACTGCGCCCCGCATTCTTTACCTTTAACTATTTCCAGATGGGCTGGCTGAGAATGAGGGTCTTTCCCGCACCGGATCGGCCCCCCGCTACAGCCCTCAAGCGATAGGTGCCTGTCGGTGCCGGGTGACCCATCCGGAGTTTCAGATGTAGCGCTTGATGCGGCCCCGCTGCGCTTGGGATCAGCGCCTCCTGGGCGAGGCCGAAATGGTCGCCCGGAGCCAACCATATGATGTGCACTGGGCAGTCCCGATTGACCCCGCTCAGTTCCAACCGGATGATAATCTCTTCGCCGAGCCGGAACATGATTTCCTCAGGGCCGGGGGTGAAATCCTCATCTATGTTCCTGACCAACAAGAGGCTTTCGGCCTTTGGCGACCCTGCTTCGGCATACACGGGTCCCTCCTCTCGGACGGCCAAGATTGACCGGACGGTGCCGTCCGGGTTCAGCTCATACCGCGTCGCTTCCTGACCGGCCAGCGCGGCCTTCGCCTTACGCACCAGCCAGGAAAAGGATAAGGGCCCTCCTAGTCGAATTGTGGATTCCGGAAACCTGGAGGGATACCGCCGGCTGGAAAGGGATTCAGACCGTACCATCGCGCCCATGGATCCTTGGGCACATACTGGGGGTGGCCCCGACGCGCAGGTTCGTGTTGGCGATCTGTTTACTCCTTGTCGCCCTGACGGCCGTTGCGCCGACCGTTGCTGCATCGCCAAGGGTGCCAAGCCCTCCGACTGGAAACGATCGATACCTGCTGGACCTACTCCATGTCATCTCGTCGGCCGACCGCGAGCGATTAGTTACCACTGCTTCGGCCCTCGAGCAAAAGACAGGTATCAGGATCGTCGTCTTGACCGATACCCCAATTGCGGGCGTCAGTTGGGACGACTATGCCGAAGCGGTGAAGAACCAGTGGAAGCTGAAGGACTCCGTCCTCATCCTTTTTCTGAAGGGAGATAACATCGGTTTCCAGGTCATCCCGGGCGACGGCAAGTATTCACTAATCGACGAGGCCCAGCTGAAAGCGGTGATGAGCCAAGTCTTGCCGGTCATCAGAGGGGACAGGGTGGGCGGCGGGACGATGGGGGCCTTTGAGGAAGTCGCCTTCCGGATTGTTCGGAACAACAACCTCAATCCCGCAGACTTCGGCCTTGACGATGTCGTCGTGCCGCCGGTTCCGGCCACAGACATCTATGTCCAGGACTATGCCGGGATCCTATCAGATTCGGCTAAGCATGACATGCTTGAAATCGCCGCCACCTTGGACCGCAGGCTTTCGGCCAAGGTCGTCGTGGTGACTGTGGACAGCTTCGAGGGTGTCGTCCCTGGCGATTACGCCACGGCCCTGGAGGATAAATGGGTATTGACCGCCGGCGTGAACAACTGGGCGGTCATCGTCGTCGATAAGGCCGGCAGCTTCTCTCTCCAGGTCGATTCTGGCGTCGGGAACCCTCGCCAGAAGGCAATTGAGGCGGCCGGTCAGGAGTTGAACAGCCTCCTCAAAAAGGGCGACTTCGACAAGGCGGTTTGGGCGGGCTTCAAGGGCGTCGTGACCCAGATCGCCGCAGAACACCGGGTCAAGCTGAGCACGATCGACCCCGGTGGGTTGCTGGGAGGGGCTCGGCGGGTCGACATGGGCAGGTTGAGCGCCGCGGCGATCCTATTGATCGCCGGCGTCCTGGCTTGGCCCGAGCTTCTAAAACGGGCGCGTCGGCCATGCCCGCCTGCCGCCAGGGCCACGTTCAGGTAGTCAATGGCGACCGCCCTCTGGGCCATTCTAATGGCCCTGCTAACTGTGGCTATTGGGCTCTACATGAAAGCCACGCTCGGGCATTATCTCTTGGCCTCGGTTATCCTTTCCGCCCTGGGGGGCTATCTGATCGGCCTAGGGCCGCAGAGGCCCGTGTTAGTTGGGTATTTCGGTGCGGCGCTCTCGGTCTTGGTCTCCGCGCCCGTGCTGACGCTCGCCGGCATGCCGCTGATGCTCGGCATCCTCGAGTTTGTCATTCCCTCTGTGGCTGCCGCTCTGGCGAGCTGGCTGATCGTCAAGCGTCAGCTTACCGGCACTTCGAGCGCTGCGGCTGGGCCAAGTCTCGCCACAGGCCCGCGACGCAGGCTGAGCACTCTGGAACAGGTGCTCTACACTCTCGTCTCGGCCATCGGTGCCGCCTGGCTTTCATCTTCGCGGCGGCTTACATAGAGGCTCTTAAGGGCAATCAGTGGTGGGTGATACTGGCGATTGGATCTGCCGGTGGTCTGGTCGTCGGCTGGACGACGGGCAGAGTCTGGCTTTCCATGCTCTTCTCAGTTGCCACCATGCTCACTTCCTTCGGGTCGGGTGCAGTCATCGTCGGCATGACCGGCGGCTTGAACAGCCAGGACCTCTTAGGCTTCGTGTTGATTTCGGTCATGTGCATCGGAGTGGGTGCAGCGGGGGGGTTCGCTGGGGAGAAGATAAGAGACCTCCGCTCCCGGCGAAAGGTCGACAGAGGCCCCGGCATCTGAGCGCGAATTATAGCAAAGCCCCCGCAACCGGCGTTGCGGGGGCTTTGAGTCTGTTCGGGGTCACTTGTCGGAATGGGCCCGCTCATGGTCGGGGACCGGTCTGCAGTTCTCGCACGATGCGGCGTCCCATGGCCGAGAGCCTTTCCTGTATGCCCCGGTCCGAAATCAGCCTGTCCCCAAGCGAGTTCAGCCCGTAGTTTGACGGCACGATCTGCTCGAAGCTGACCAACGGCCGGCCTTGTCCGACAAGGTTCTTCAGGACCGCCTCCTGCGACACGTCGCCCGTTCGGGTGCCGGCTGGCTCATAGACCGTCAGCGCCGCCACCTTGCCGTCGGGATTGCCTTCGATGCGAGGCTCATGACGGACGACCCCGTGGTAACGTTGCTGGAACGCCACCCACGTCGCCGGCGACAGGCCGCCGTAGGTGGGGATGAAGTAGACCAGGAGATCGCTCCGCAAAGCGGAGCGCCAGAGGTCCAGGACGTCATCTTCTATCGGACAATGGGGCGCCTTGCCCAGCAGGCATTCGTACTGGCATCCGTTGCAGGGGGTCACCTTGCGCCTGGAAATCTCAATGAGCTCGGTCCTGACTTCGGGCAGCTCTTTGGCAACCATCGAAAAGAGCTGTTGGGCCAGGTCGTGCAGGTTTCCACCAACTCTCGCGCTGAAGACCAGGCCCAGCACGGTGGTCACGAACAGCCCCCCCCCGGCACGAGTTGCGCGACGCGGCGGCCTCACGCTCCTAGAACGCCGCCTGCCCGGTCAGGTCGCGGCCGACGATGAGCGAGTGGACCTCGTAGGCCCCCTCGTAGGTGTCGACGGTCTCCAGGTTGACCATGTGGCGGATGGCGTTGTACTCGGTGGTGATGCCGTTGGCCCCGAGCAGCTCGCGGTCCATCCGGGCGACCTCCAGGGAGCGCCGGACGTTCTCCCGCTTGGCCAGCGACACGTGGGCGTAGGTGAGCTTGCCGGCCGCCTTGATCTGACCGAGCCTGGCCGCCAGGAGCTGGCCACCGACGACCCGCGCCAGCATGTCGGTCAGGCGCTCCTGGGTCAGCTGCTTGGCCGCCAGGGGCTGGCCGAAGACGGTCCGCGTGGCCGTATAGTCGATGGCCTCTTTGAGGCAGTCCATGGCCGCCCCGACGACCCCCCAGGCGATGCCGTAGCGGGCCTCGGTCAGACAGCTCAGGGCGCTGCCCAGGCCCTTGACCCCCGGCAGGCGGCTCGCCTCGGGCACCTCGACCCCGTCCAGGTACAGCTCGGAGGTGATCGAGGCGCGCATCGAGACCTTGGTCTTCATGTCCTTGGTGGTGAAGCCCGGCTGGCCCTTCTCGACGAGGAACCCCTGGATCTGGCCGTCCTCATCCTTGGCCCAGACGACGGCCACGCCGGCCAGCGTGCCGTTGGTGATCCAGCGCTTGACCCCGCTCAACACCCAGCCCTTGTCGGTCTTCCGGGCCCGGGTGATCATCGCCCCGGGGTCGGAGCCGGCGTCGGGCTCGGTCAGGCCGTAGCAGCCGATGACCTTCCCGGCCGTCATCTGCGGCAGCCAGCGGCGGCGCTGCTCCTCGGTCCCGAACTTGTAGATGGCGAACATCGACAGGCTCGACTGGACCGAGGCGAAGCTGCGCAGGCCCGAGTCGCCGCGCTCCAGCTCCTGCATCATCAGCCCGTAGGCGATTGGAGAGAGGCCGGCCCCGCCGTACTCTTCGGGCAGGGTCGAGCCGAACAGCCCAAGCTCGGCCATCTTCGGGATGAGGGGCATCGGGAACTCGCCCTTCAGCCAGGCCTCGCCGATGATCGGCTTGACCTCGCGGTCGACGAACTTACGGACGGTGTCGCGGACGGCCCGTTCGTCGGCGGAGAACATCTCGTCGATCAGATAGTAGTCCATCGGGTTGTTGGGCACGGCTCGTTCCCCCTCTATTGCTTCGGGCTGGCCGCCAGGTCGTCGGCCAGCTTCTTCTTCTTCTCCATGTCGGCCTGGCGGGCGATGACCACCCGCATGGCCTGCGGCGAGCCGGCCCCATGGGCGGACTCGGTCCGGTAGGCCACCGCGGCCGAACCGACGGTCAGGTTCTCGACCAGCCGGAACATCCGCAGGCGGCACTCGGTGGTGACGCCGCTGACGCCCTTGAGGTACTTCTCGATGAGCGGCCCGGTCACCGGGTGGCGCAAATCGGCCTCGGACGGCATGGTGACCAGGAGCCCGCCGGCGATGTCCTCGGCCAGGCGGCCGATCTCATACGGGAAGCGGGTCGCGTTGAGCTTGCAGACGTTGGCCAGGAGCAGGTCGACGAGATAGGCCCCGGAGGCCGTCGCCCGGCCCTCGGCCGAGCAGGCCAGCCCGCAGGAGTAGAGGGTCTCGTTAAGGTGGATCATCTCGACCAGCTTGTCGCGGACGTGGCTGGCGTCCTTGACCCCGTTGTACTCGGCCAGCTTGGCGGCGGCGCCGATGAGGACGTCGCCGACCCCCGCCTTGCACCCGCCGTAGCTCTGCCGGTGATAGGCGGCGAAGCGCTCGACGAGCATCCCCGAGAACTCGTGCTCGTGGTACATGAAGACGCGCTCCCAGGGGACGAAGACGTCGTCCAGGATGACCAGGCACTCCTGGGCGCCGTAGCGCGGGTTGCCGACATCCATGTCGCCGTCCTCGAGCTTGCGCGTGTCGGACGACTGGCGGCCGAGGATGAAGGTCAGGCCGGGCGCGTCCGCCGGCACGGCGAAGGAGACGGCGTAGTCGGCGTCCTCCGGGCGCATGGCCATGGTCGGCATGACGATGATCTCGTGGGAGTTCAGGGCACCGGTCTGGTGGGCCTTGGCCCCGCGGACGACGATGCCGTCGGGTCGCTCCTCGACCACGTGGACGAAGAGGTCCGGGTCGTCCTGCTGGCTCGGCCGCTTGCCGCGGTCGCCCTTGACGTCGGTCATCGCCCCTTCGCAGACCAGGTCCTCGTCCTGGACGCGGCGGAGGAAGCGGTTGAAGCGCTCGTGGTACTGCGTGCCTTTGACCTTGTCGATCTCGAAGGTCACGCTGTCGAGGGCGTTCAGCGCGTCCATGCCCACGCAGCGCTGGAAGCAGGTGGCCGTCTTCTGGCCCAGAGCGCGCTGCATCTTGACCTTGGCGACGAGGTCGGCGGTGTTCTGATGGATGTGGGTGAAGCGGTTGACCGGTTTGCCGCTGAGGTGGGACGTGGCCGTGGCCAGCGCGGCGTGCTCCGGGTCGGCCGCCAGGGCGTAGGTTGCGGCCACCGCGTTCAGCGACGGCCGGATCATCGGGTGGTCGGCCGGGTTCTCGACCTTCTTCCCGAAGACGTAGGCCTCCCGCTTCAGGCCGCGGATACTCTCGATGTATTCTTGCGGGGTTTTCGTGGTGGCTCATCCTTTCCGCGGGGTTGGTGAAGGCGAGCGGGGCGGCGAGTCAGAGGTCAGGGCAGGGTGATGAGGCTGCAGTTGCCGAGGCGGACCGGGGCGTGGGACCCGGGGTCCGCGCTGCCGCAGTTGTAGGCGATGGACCGCCCGTCGGGCGATAGCTGGAACTGCCCGGTGGGCATGTGGGTGAGGAAGCTGACCCCGCCGGTGGCCGGGTCGTAGGCCCAGAGCTTGTACTCAGTGACCCAGATACCGTACCGCGGCCCTTCGATCTCGGTCGCGAAGTAGAGCTTGCCGGCCTCGGCCGACCAGGCGTAGCCCCGGATGATGCGGTAGTCGCCGAACCCGGGGTCGGGGATGAGCGCCGAGCGCCCGGTGCTCACGTCGATGAACTCGAAGCGGGAGATGGTCTTCTCGCCTTCAATGTGCGATGACCGGCGGACCCTGGCCGCGGTCTCCTGGGGGATGCGGGTGAATTCGACTTCGACCTTGACCGCTCCTGCGGGCGAGCGGGCCGGATGCTCGGTGAGGTCGATGATTTGGGCTTGGCCGGGGGTGCCGGAGGCGCCGGGGCCGGCCGCGTAGGAGAAGAGCGTCCAGTGGGAGTCTGGCACGACGCTGAGGTTGCCGACGGCGTCCTGCATCGAGGCCGGCTGCGGGCTCAGCTGAACAGCCTTGGCCAGCGTCCCGTTCTTGCGGACGAGGGCCAGGGCCACCCCGCCCTGGTCGTGGACCAACGCGGCAAAGCGCTCGCCGTCGACCCAGCCAAGGAAGCGGGTGTCGGCCCGCAGCAGCCGGGTGTGCTCAAAAGCGATGACCTGCAGGTCCGCCTTGACCTCGCCGGTGACGGCGTCGACCCGAATGCGCCCGGCCACGGCGGTCGTCCCGTCGCGGCTGATGCTCTGGGCGGTGGTGTAGTCGAGGAAATACCAGACGCGGCCGTCCGGCTTGGCCTCGGGCTGCGGCCGGTAGTAGGCCAGGTTGACGAAATCGGGCCGGGGGAAGTCCGTCCGGGCTTCGTCACTGGCCCTCTTGACGGCCTCCTCGTAGCCGATGCGGATGTCCACCGGGTTGCCCTTGACGTCGGTCAGGACCACCCGCTTGACCTGCTTCGCGCCAAGGTTGCTCGGCCGGAGGACCTCGGGCCGCGCGTCCTTCGGCGGCGCCGGGTCAAACAGGTTAACCTCGGCGGCCTTCATCCAGTCGGATGGGTTCAGGTCCGGCGCGTCAGTGGTGACAGTCAGGGTCGAGTCGTCGAGGCGCATGCCGGTGACCTTCAACGGGATGACCCGCGGCAGGTTGATGACCAGGAGCGAGCCCTCGCCCATCCCGACGTAGGGCTTACCCAGATCGATCGGGGCGCCCTGAATGTCCTTCAGGCCGCTGGCCGCCACGGGCGAGTCCACGGCGGTCCACGTGATGGGTTTGTCCTGGCCGCCCGTGCGCTGGGAAAGGTTGCAGCCGCCCAGGGTAATGCCCGTGGCCAGCAGGAGGATGGTGAGTCGGAGGGTTGCCCCGCGGTGGGTGATGGTCTTCATTGGCTTCCTCCAGGTCGGCAGGGTGAGATTGCGCCACCCTGTCAGACGGGGCGGGCCGGGGCGAGGTTCCTACAGGCTGCGATGGCCTACCAAGCAGCGTGCTCCGTCCGGGTGATGATCTCGTCCTGGAGAGCGCGGGTCAGGTCGCAGAAATAATCGCTTTGACATCCTCCCACCCATGAAGGGGTGGGACTCCTGGATGATTCCAGGCTGGTCGGCAGCTACCTCCGCCCAATCCGTTTCCGCCCGGGCTTCATGGGTGCTGCCATCGGGGCCAAGTCAGTGGCCCGCCCCGGCTACGTTCCCCTTGCGGGCCGCCGTACCGGGCGGCGGTCCTCACGGCTTACGCCGCTGCCAGACCGCTAATCGCTTTCGAGATGTTCAGCGCCGCGATGGCGTCCGCGTGGCCGCAGTGCCCGCAGGTTTTGCACCGGAAGCGAATCCCCGAGCGGTTCTCCTTCGCCCTCGACCCGCAGGCGGGGCAGACCCGGCTGGTATTAGTGGGCACGGCCCACTCTACCTTGATGCCCGCAAGGTTAGCCTTGTAGGCGATGAAGCTCTGCAGGCGATGGAAGCTCCAGTTATGAAGGCTGCGGCCGCGGTCCCTGCGATCGCGCCTCCGCCGCAGCCGAATCCCCTCCAGGTCCTCCATCCGGATGGTGCCCACGCCACGGGCGAGGCACCAGTCCACGACGGCCTTGCTGATCCGGTGGTCCAGGTTGCGCATCCACCGCTGCTCCTTATCCTTCATGCGCTTGATGGCCCGCGGAGCTTTCGCCCGCCCCATCCTGCGCCGGAGGTTGGCCATGCGGCGCCGCACATAGGCCGCCTGGTCCCCGCTAAAGAACAGTGTTTCGCCTTCGCAGTTGGCAACAGCCAGGTTGCGCAGACCGAGGTCGATGCCCACCATCTTCGCCCCAGCCCTCGGCGCCGGCTTAACAGTGATAGACAAGGCCAGATACCAACGTCCTCGCTGCTCATACAGTTTGGCGGCGCCCTGTTTGACGGCGGGGCCCAGTTGGGAGAGGATGGTGGTCTGCCGCTCGGTAGCGGCCACGGGTACGCGGACCCGGCCTATATGGGTCGGAAAACTCGCCGTCCAAAAGCCCCCGGTCTTTGCCAGCCTCAGGCTCTGGTTATTAAAACAAGGCGGCAGAACCCGGAACCGCCCGACCCTCCGGGCGGCGGCCACGTCCCGCAGAGCCTGGCACACGACGACCGCAGGCATAGGAGCAGGCGCATAGTGCTTTGCCGTCTTGCTGGTCAGCCCGCGAGGGCGCCCGGCGGCGACAAGGCTGTTCGCCAGGGCCGTGGTCCGGGACGTCAGTTCCCGGTACAATCGCTGTTTAGCCAGTGTTGGGCGGTGTAGCTTCAGTCTCACGGTCAACGTCTGCACTTGGATATCACCCCCTCCCCTCCTGGGATTGGATGTGCTGCTCTGCGCTGACGTTTCTCGTGCTGCTGACGAAGTAGGACCGGGTCCAGATCGCGGCATCCGCCGGATGACCGGGAACTCACGGCGTATGCCAGTGGCTGGTCCGGCCCTTAACCCGGGGGGAGACTCCTGCAGGAGCTACGCCTGCAGGGCACTCACAAGTAGGTTATGTGATCGGGCATGACTTTAATGGCCAGGGCCATCAAGTCCAGGTCCATAACAGCCTCCTGCGAAAGCTCCCGGCCGCCCGTCTTTTACCGGTTAGATGCGCGGCGCCACACGACTAATAGTTGACGAACGATCGCTTGTTTCTTACGGTATTTCCACATACACTCTAGCACGAACACACGTTCTGGTCAAGGGCGTGCGGACCCCATCCCTAAAACCGTGGGCTTGCTCGCCAGATCTGTACAACCGGCGACGCGTACGACCAGTTCGTGGTGCTTGGCCAGCTGGCGCCAGGCCTTGCGCAGGGTTGTTCTCGAGCAGCCGTCCGAGGAAAACCGGCTGCATCAAGGGTTCGCCGCCGCTGAAGGTGACCCCGCCACCGGACTCGTCGAAGAAGACCGAGTCCCGCTCGATCTCGGCCAGCACCTCGGCCGCCGAGACCTCCCGCCCGGCCATCTGCCTGGCCCCTTGGAGGCAGACCTCGGCGCAGATCCCGCACCGGCGGCACTTGACCCGGCTGACCGTCGAGCGTCCATCGACGATGACCGCCGCCCCGTTTGGGCAGACCTTCAGGCAATCGCCGCAGCCGGTGCACCGGTCGGCCCGGAACATCAGTTCCGGCCCGCCCTCGATGCCCTCCGGATTGTGGCACCAGCGACAGCGCAGGGGGCAACCTTTGAAAAAGACCGTCACGCGGATGCCCGGCCCATCGCGGGTCGAGTAGCGCATGAGGTCAAAGATGCGGCCGTGGACGGCCTCGGCGTCGGTCATGGGGACGTGGTTCTACACGAGGCCGCGTCCTCCCTGTCGGCTGCCGGCCCCGACGCGCCATTTCCCGGGTGTGGCTCGCTTCAGCCTGGAAGCCGGTCGGCCAACGCCGCCGCGACCTCCCCGAGGCCCAGGGCCTCGAGTTTGCGGCGGGTCGGCAGGCCGTCGGCGGACCACCCGCGCAGGCGATAGTAGTCGTCGAGCAGGGTCTCCACCCGTTCGCGCGGGATGAACTTCCCCTTGGCCGGGCCGTCGGGGACCGGGTCCTGCCAGGTCCGCGCCGGCGGGTAGTCCCAGCTCCGGCCGAACCCCGGGATCTCCCGGACGTTGAAGCAACGGTTGAGGTTCCAGACCTTCTCCGAGACGGCCATCAGGTCGTCCCAGGTGTAGTCGCGCCCCACCACCGGCTTGAGGAGCGCCGAGTAGTGGTTATAGTCGAAGCCGATCTCGACCCACTGCAGGCGACACACGCCCAGGTGGTCGAAGATAGGCCGCACGTGCTGCAGTTCGATGACCTTCTGAGCCTTGCCCTCGACCTTATCCTGGCCGACCTGAACGTCGTAGGTGATGGCCCAGGCCCGGTTGTGATGCGCCCCGATGTCGCAGGTGGCGTAGGCCAGCATCATCGCCGGGGCGTTGCGGAACTCGTAGCCCGACAGCTCGAGGCCCTTGACGTGCGGGGCGATGGCCTGAGCGATCGGCCCGAACTCCTCGCCCGCCTTCTTGACCCCGTGGGCCAGCAGGTCGCCGATTCCCTCACGGGCGGCGATCTTCCTGATCAGCCAGAGGGCCGCCTCGGCGTCGCCGAAGGCCAGCTCGCGCCCGACCTCCTCCTTGCTCAACAGGCCCTTCTGATAGCACTCCATGGCGAACCCGACGACGGCGCCGGTGGAGATGGTGTCGAGGCCCAGGTCGTCGATGACGTGGTTCAGGTAGGCGACCTCTTCGATGTGGTCGAGGCCGAGGTTGCCGCCGAGCAGGGCGACGGTCTCGTACTCCGGCCCTTCCACCGGGGCCTCGCCCAGGCGGGACTTGGCCGTCGAGTACTTGCCGCACGGGGTCGGGCAACCCTGGCAGCCCTTACTGATGGGCTTCAGCTTCTCGATGAGGGCGTGGCCGTTGATCTCCTCATGCTCCGTGAAATAGGAGCTCGAGAAGTTCCGCGTCGGGAAGGCGCCGACCTCATTGGCCCAGTTGACGACGCCGGCCGTGCCCTCGGGGGTCCACTGGGCCATCCCGGGGTTGTCGAAGACGGCCCGGTACATCTCCTGGCCCTTGGCCCATACCGCGGCCGGGTCGGCCAGCGGGATGGTCTTGGTGCCGCGCACGGCGAAGGCCTTCAGCTTCTTGCTGCCGAGGACGGCGCCGATGCCGGTGCGGCCGGCCTGGCGACCGAAATCGTGGCTGACGCAGGCGTAGTTGACGAGCTTCTCGCCGGCGGGACCGATGGTGGCGACCTGGAACTCCTCGCCCAGTTCCTTCTTGAGGGTCTCCTCGGCCTTCATCGTGCCGAGGCCCCAGAGGTGGGAGGCGTCCCTCAGCTCGACCCGGTCGTCGTCGATGAAGAGGTACTTGGGCTCATCCGAGCGGCCGGTCACGACGATCATGTCGTACCCGGCCTGCTTCAGTTCGGGCCCGAAGTGGCCGCCCATGTTGGCGTCGCCGTATCCGCCCGTCGCCGGGGACTTGGCCCCGAAATGGACCCGCCCGGCGCCCAGGCTCGGTGCGCCGGTGAGGGGACCGGCGGCGACGACGACGATGTTGTCGGGGCCGAGCGGGTCGGCCCCGGCCGGGACGCGGTCCCACAGGGTCTTGGCGACGAAGCCGCGGCCGCCGATCCATTCGCGGGCGAGCTTCTCAGGGAGGGGCTCCTTGCGCACGGCGCCCCTGGTCAGGTCGACTTCGAGGATGGTCCCGGCGTATCCGTTCAGCATCAGTACCACCTCTTCTCGGCGATGTCGCCATCCACGTCATAGATGGCGCTCCGCGGGCAGTACCGGATGCAATCGCCGCAGAGGGTGCACTTGATGGGCACTTCACGGCTGGAGTGGACGCGCATGACCTTCTGCGGGCAGGCCTCGACGCAGACCAGGCAGCCCGTGCAGGACTCGGCGTCGATGCGGTAGACCCCGTCGTCGCCCTTCTCGATGCAGCCCACGGGGCAGGCGGTCGCGCACTCGCCGCACTGGTCGCAGGCGTGAACAGCGTAGTTGCCGGGGGTCGGGAACCTCGGCTCGATGACGATGGCCGATTTCTTTGGGTTCAGTTCCTTAAAGAGGCTGAGGGAGCAGGCTGTCTGGCAGACCAGGCAGCCGGAGCAACGGTCTTCCCTGAGTCCGATCTTCATGGCGTCCCCTCCTTTGGCGGGTGCGAAAGTCGACGGCTGACGCTCGCGGTGAACCCCGTTTCCTTCGCGTCGGGAGACGGGCATTCCTTCTGGTTCGGTGGGCACACATCTTGGCTATCTTTTACATAACCTGTTAACACAGGCGTATGAGCGTCGCCTACGCCAGTGATTACACGGAGAAAGGAGTAATGGCATGGCTCTCTTCGAAACCATCTATGGACCCTATGTTCCGTTTGGCAGCCGTACCCTCCGGCTGCAGTCCCCCCAGATGAAGGGCACCGACGTGGCCGTCCTGCAAGGCGTGTTCGACCTGTTGCTGCAGGTGATGAACCCGCCGCTGGGACCGATAGGCCCGCCAATCACCATCACTGGATCCTACGACTCCGACACGGCCCAGGCGGTCAGGAACATCCAGTCTTACTTCGGGCTGGCGGTCGACGGCGTCGCCGGGCAAGAGGTCTACTGGGTCTACGGTCAGGGTGTCGGCGGCCACGTCGCCTATGGCGGCCCGATTTACGGCAGCCGCCAACTGTCCCAGGGTATGTCCGGGGGAGACGTCAAGATTCTGCAGAACCGTTTGAACCTGTTCCGGTACGCTTCCTTCGTCGGTGGCCCGGCCGACGGCGTGTTCGGCCCGAAGACGGCCGCCGCCGTGGCGGCCTTCCAGGGGGACGCGGTGGCCAACGGCGACACCGGCCTCACGATTGACTCGATCGTCGGGTCAGCGACCTTCGATGCCAGTTGGATCTACACCTTCGCCGGCGGGCGCGGCATCCTTCCCGGCCGTAATGGCTTTGACGTGGTCTTTGTCCAGAGACTGCTGCAGGGACTCGGTTACTATGCGGGACGGCTTGATGGCTACTATGGTCCGGTCTCGCAAGCCGCCGTGCGCGCCTTCCAGACGGCCGCCGGGATCGCCGTCGACGGCCAGGTCGGCCCACAGACCTTCTATCAACTTGGCCTCCGCAACGTGGTCGCGGCGCCGCTGCCCTTCCCCCTCTTCCCCCTCGCCTTCGCCCCCAGCGAGTGCTGCGTGCCGCTGGAGAATACCGGGGTACCGCCAATCTCGGCGTCCATCGGCTCCTTCTTCATCGCCCAGAGCTCGTCGGGCTCGCAGCTCTCGGCCACCGGGATCTCGATGCTCGCCCCCAGCGCCTACAACCCGGCCTTCACCACCTACGCCTTCCGGTTGACAATCCCCGGCCAAGCGCCGGTCGTCCAGACCATGGCTCTGGCCGACCCGACCATCGGCCTGTGGGCCGGCGGGATTGTCTCGCCCACGCTGCGCCTGCCCAACACCACGACCATCGCCGTGTTCCCGCAAGGCGGCGGCCTTACGGGAGCGGACGTGCTGGCGGGCAACCTGACGTCCTGCCCGGGACCGTCCATCTGATCAGCCGAGCTTACAGGGCAGACGGCCGGCCGTATAAGCCAAGCTTAATAGTGGCCGCCGGCAAAGGCCTCCGCGGAAGGCATGGGAGCCCCGGACAATCGTCCGGGGCTCCCAGCCGTCAGCGGCTCTCTCTGGCTTGTCATTGCGCCAAGCGGCTCACTCGCTCGGCTCCCGACCCCATTCCACGTTCCGCTTGGGTCGTTCGTCGACAACCAGGGTGAAGACGTCCGGCCGGGCGTAATGGCCGACGACGTCGAAATCGAAACGGCTGGCGGCGATGACGTCAAGGTCCAGGCGGGCGCGGATGATCTCCTCTCGGTCGTAGACCGGTCCCGCGACGTAGCGGCCGAGGGGGTCGACGACGGCGCTCCCGCCCCGGCACATGACCTCGGGGCTGGCCGCCAGTTCGGCGTAGCCGGCCAGGTCCTTCGGGTACATATCCTTGGTCACGAACTGATTGCAGCTCAGGACGAAGCAGCGGCCCTCGAGGGCGATGTGGCGGATGGTCGCCTGCCATGTGTCCCTGGCGTCGGCCGTCGGCGCCACATAAAGCTGAACGCCCTTGGCGTACATGGCCATCCGCGCCAGCGGCATGTAGTTCTCCCAGCAGATGAGGCTGCCCATGCGGCCGTGGGGCGTGTCGACGACGGTCAGGGTGCTGCCGTCGCCCTCGCCCCAGATGAGTCGTTCCGCCGCGGTGGGCTTAAGCTTGCGGTGCTTGCCGAGGAGGCGGCCGTCGGGGCCGAAGAAGAGGACGGTGCAATAGAGCGTGCCCCCCTCCCCCTCCGCCCGCTCGGTGACCCCCATGACCACGTGGGCCCCGGCCTGACGGGCCGCCTCACCGATGGCCTCGGTGGTCTCGCCCGGCACCGGCACCGCGTTCTGCCAATAACGGAGCCAGTCGGCCCGGCCGGCCTCGGTGCGGTTCCCGACCGTCGTCCCAAAGGTCAGCCCCCGCGGGTAGGCCGGGATGAAGGTCTCCGGAAAGATGATGACCTGAGCCCCGCTCCGGGCCGCCAGAGCGATGAGGCCGACGGCCTTCTCCGTCGTCGCCTCCCGGTCCATGATCACCGGAGCCGTCTGGACCACGGCCACCTCGACACCGTTCGCGCTATCGGTCAACTGCTTCACCCCCAAGACTCTTTTCTCGGAAAGGCCATGAGCCGGCCTCCAACGGGTCCAGTATCAGACCCGCGGTATTCCTCAGGAAGTTGAACATGTCTCGGTGGGTACGGCGTGGCCCCATTCGGACTGGACTGTCGTGCCGGTTTGGGATATACTGGAAATGCTTGGGAGGACAAGCCAGCCAGAAAAGCTCGACAGGGCAGAAGCCCTCAGGACTGGCCCGGAAGGTGAGAAGCGTTTGGGGAAAGACATTCTGGAACGGCTGGAGGAAGTCCTTCGATTGACCACGGACGCGAAAGAAAGAGTGGTTCCCGTCTATTGCCTGGGGTTCAGCGCGGAAGCTGCCGACAGGCTCATTGAGCCGACGGATTCCAGCCCGGCCGGGGCCGCTCTGGCCTCGGGGGACCTCCAGTACGAGCGGAATGTCCCGGGTAGCAGACGTCTTGGCACGCGGCTCACGAAGACCGGGCACTATAGGTCTCAGGCGTGCGCACCGATAATAGCATCCGGAGAAGCAGTGGCCCTCGTAAGGGTTGATTCCACCTCCGAAAACGCCTTCGATAAGGTGGATCTGCTTCATCTGAAGAGGTTGGCGGAACTTGCAGGATTGATTATCACCGCGGCGAATTGTGTGGGCGGACGATGGATGCCGGAAGCCAGGGCTGTACAGATTCGTGACGCTTCAAAGCAAGAAGGCAAAGGGGGAGCGCCACATGGTTCCGGTCGAAAAAAGAGAACGTGAACTCGACATCTTGCAGGAGCGCTATTACTCCGGGCAAATGGACGTAGAGGAATACGTTCTCAAATCCTTATGTCTTCTCAGCGGTAAGGACTTGCCAGCCTGGAAGGTCCAGGCCGCCGGCAAGTCCACCGGTAGAAACAAGCAGGATCGCAGGTAAGAGGCCCAGCGGCGACCCTTGACCCCTGATTCATCCAATGGACAAGCGTGAGCCCTCCCTGGCAAACCCGGGAGGGCTTCTTCATCGCATCTGGGTTCTATTCGTCGGCGAACTGGTGGAAGGCGGGCTTTTGCCCGGGCGGCATAGCCGACCTGTACTTGCGCCCGCCGGTCAGCTCGAGGAACTCGGCTCGCGCCTTGGCCAGCGTGTCCGGGTTGGTTACCAGCTCGAACCCGGCCTCGGCCAACACCTTGGCGGCGACCAGCATCCCGGCGTGGCCGATGTCCATGCCGGACTGCGCGGCATACTGCCAGGAATGCCCCGGCGTGCCCAGGGCCAGACAGGCCGTGCCGAACTGAGCCGTGGGGGCGCACCAGCTGACGTCGCCGACGTCGGTGGACCCGCTGGGCTCCTTGAGCACCGCCGGGCGGGCGACGATGGTGTCGTTGAGGGTCTGGGACCGCAGGGTTTTCAAGTCCTCAGGCGACAACTCCTGCCGAGAGAGATAAGTCTCTTTCTGGTCGGGTCGGAAGCTCTCGGTGATCCGGCGGGCGAACTCGAGGTCGGCCGCGGTGAAGGCCGGCGGGCCGACCCGCCGCATGGCCGCGTCAAGGACGTCCTCGAGGGTCCGGTTGTTGAGGGTGTTCCAGATCGCCTTGAGCAACTCGACCTCGAACCGGGTGCCGGTCATCTTGGCCGCGCCCTCGGCGCAGTCCAGGACGCGCTGGTACAGCTCGTCGACCTGGGCCCGCTCCGGGGCCCGGACCAGATACCAGACCTTGGCGCTGGCCGGGACAACGTTCGGCTGGTCGCCGCCGTGGGTGATGACGTAGTGGACGCGGGCCTTGGGCGGCATGTGCTCGCGGAGGAACTCGACCCCCATGTTCATCAGCTGCACGGCGTCGAGGGCGCTGCGCCCCTCGAAGGGGTTGCCGGCGGCGTGGGCCGACTGGCCGCGGAAGGTGATGTTGCAGGCGTTATTGGCCAGCGAGGAGTTGGTGCTGACGCGGTTCGTCGCCCCGGGGTGCCAGGTCAGGCAGGCGTCGCAGTCGTCGAAGACGCCGTCGCGGGCCATGAAGGCCTTGCCGCTAAGGTTCTCCTCGGCCGGGCAGCCGTAGTAACGGACCGTGCCCGGGAGCTTGCGCGCCGCCAGTTCGCGGGCCAGGGCGACGGCGGCCCCCAGGGCGCCGACCCCGAGCAGGTTGTGGCCGCAGCCGTGGCCGGCGCCGCCCTCGACCACCGGCTCCTGGACGGGCGAGACCTTCTGCGACACGCCTCCCAGGGCGTCGTATTCGCCGAGGAAGCCGATGACGGGCCCTTTGCCGGCGCCCGCCCCACCGCGCCGGCCGCTCTCACCATGCCGGCCGGCCCCCCCATGTCTCCACTCCGCCACGAAGGCCGTCGGCATCCCGACGGTCCCGGTCGTCACCTTGAAGCCCTCGGCCCGCAGGGCCTCGGCCAGCCGGGCCGCCGACCTCTCTTCGTGCAGGGCCAGTTCGGCATAACCCCAGATGTCATCAGCCATGGCGATGAGCGCGTCACGGTGTTCGTCGATCCAGCTCAGGGCAGTCGTTGCCTTGACCGTCATCGAATCCGGCTCCCCCCCATGGTTCTGTTTCCGAAGCTTTTCGGCGGGTAGGGGCGATTTCCTTCGACACGGGCTTGTGGGTTCTTGACCCAACGCCCGGCCGGAAGTAAGATATCCTTGTGGTAAGGATGTAAGGAGGTAAGCCACCATGAGCGACCCCAAGTGGTACATCAAAGTGACCTCCAAGGGCCAGATAACCCTGCCTAAGGAAGCGCGAGACCGGCTGGTCATCCGCGAGGGTGATTACCTGGAGGCCAGCTTGAAGGACAACACGCTGTCGCTAACCAAGAAGGTGAACCTCAGTGACAGTGAACTCACGCGTCTCTTGGCTCAGCGCCGACTGGCGGAGCTCGGCTACGGTGACCCGGCCTCGCGGGCGGAACTGGACCCGGTCCGTTTGAGGGAGACGCTACCGCCCTTGCCCGACATAACGCAGCTAATCCGGAAGCAGCGCGAAGAAGAGTGATGGGCTATTTCTTCGACACCAGCGCGTTCCTCAAGAGATATCTGAAAGAGGCGGGTTCGTCCGACGTCGACGCACTGTTCAAAGAATACGGAACCCGTTACATCTCCTCTCTTGGGCTGTTGGAATCCCTCTCGACCATCCAGCGACTTCACTCCGTTGCCGGCGTTGTGACGGCAGACCAACTGCGGCTGCTTCGGGCCACGGTCGATTCGGACATCGGAGAGGGGAAGGTCACCGTGGTTGACCCAACCCCGACCGAGATTGACGTGGCGGCCCAGCTTCTCGGCCACCGATACCTGACGGCGGTGGACGCCCTCCACATCGCCATGGCCAAGTCGCTTGGGCCTGAGGTCCAGTTCGTCTCGTCCGACGCCAAGCTGAACCGGGTGGCCGCTGAGCAGGGGCTGGCCGTGTTCGATCCGACTCGGGGCTAGGCCGCAAAGACCCCCCGTCGCCGACGGGGGGTCTGACTTTACTTTCCCTTTCGCGGGTTCCAGTACTCCGGGTGCTCCTCCGCGAAGACCATCGGCGGCTCGCGTCCGAGGAGCCGTGCCATCAGATAGAGCTGTCCGCGGTGGTGCAGCTCATCCTGGTACGGGTGGTGGAGCAGAAGCCAGCCCCTGATCCCCTCGTGCCAAGGGTTGTCGGGACGAAGGTCGGCCAGCGCCCCGGCGTCGGCGGAAGCCATCCACCGCCGGAGGTCCGCCTGTGTGCGAGACAGCCAGTCATGGAGAGCCGCGGTTGACCCAATGGTCGCCGCCTGAAGTCCGGGCCAGTCGGCATCGGGTTCGCCGGGTTCCGGCCGCCACCTCCGCAGCAGAACGCCCCGGGCCACGAAGTACTGGTGACCCCCGATATGAAAGAAGGTCTCGCCGACCATCCGCGTGTTGGAAGTGGCGCGATAGGCGAGGTCTTGGTCCTTGAAGCTGGCCAACAGCTTGAGGGTGATGAAGCGAACGCCGTCCCAATGGTCGAGGAACTGCTCGCGAGAGGCGTACGGAAGGTCCGGCTGCAAAGGCATACCCCTTTCCTGAAACGTCGGTTCGTCCAAGGAGTGACTCCAACAGGTAACCCGACAAAGAACGGGAGCCAGACTACCTGGCTCCCGTTGACTTCGCGATGACGCCCCTCTACTCCTTGACCTTCGGCCTGGGCAGCAGCCCGGCCTTCTCGACGATCTCGGGGACCTTCTCTTCCCAACCCACGGCCATCAGGTGGACGCCGCGGACGCCCTCGATCTGGCGCATCCGCTGGATCATCTCGACGGCCAGGTCGACGCCTGCCGAGGCCTGGTCGGCCGCCCCCTTGATGCGGGCGATCATCTCGTCGGGGACGATCATCCCGGGCACGGTCTTCATGTACTCCATGGCCTTGGCCGACTTGACCGGGATGATGCCGGCCATGATGTTGACCTTCTTGTGCAGCCCACGCTCGCGGGCCATGGCCATGAACCGCTCGAACCGCTCGAGGTCGAAGATGGCCTGGGTCTGGATGAAGTCCGCCCCGGCCTTGATCTTCTTCTCGAGCCGGAGGACCCGGAACTCGAACGGGTCGCCGAACGGGTTGGCCGCGGCGCCGATGTAGAACTTCGGGTTGATCTTGCAGTCCTCGCCGCAGAGGAACTTCTTGTCGTCGCGCAACCCCTTGACCGTCTGCAACAGCTGGATGGAGTCGATGTCGTAGACGTTCTTCGAGGTCGGATGGTTGCCGAAGGACTGGTGGTCGCCGGACAGGCAGAGGGTGTTGCGGATGCCCAGGCTGTAGGCGCCGAGCAGGTCCGACTGCAGGGCGATGCGGTTACGGTCGCGGACCGTCATCTGCATGACCGGGTTGCCGCCCTCGGCCAGCACGTGCACGGCCGCGGCGATGGACGACAGACGGACGATGGCCGTCTGGTTGTCGGTCAGGTTCTGCCCGTCGGTGGCGTCCTTGAGGATCTTGGCGTTCTCACGGATGCCCTTGGACGAGGCGCTCTTCGGGGGGCCGATCTCGGCGGTGACGACGAACTCGCCCTGGGCGAAGAGCCGCTCCAGCTTGCTGTCGGTCCGGAAGGGGGACTCGGCCTTCTTCGGGGCGCCCTCTTTAGGGGCGGCGGCACCGGAGGCCTTCTCAGCCACGGGGGCCTTGGGTTCAGCCACGCTCATAGTCTGACATCCTCCCTTACGACCTTGCGCGGGCCGCCGTCGCGGGACTTGGCCCAATCCTTGACCGGCTGCAGTTCCAGCATCAGGTCCAGGCGGTCCATCTTCTTGAGGCGGTCATAAATAAGCGCCCAGGCGCAGTCGGTCTCCGCGCTGACCTCGCACTTGCCGTCGTGCGAGCCGCCGCAGGGCCCGTTCAACAGGCTCTTGGAGCAACGGATGATCGGGCAGATGCCGCCGGTGAGGTGCAGGACGCACTCGCCGCACAGCCCGCACTTCTCGGTCCAGACGCCCTGCTCCAGCGCGCCGCCGGCGAACTTCGTGTTCAGGGCGGGGACGGTCCAGATGGGGTACTTCTCGGCGACGTACTGCACGCCGACGCCGCAGGCCGTCGAGAGGATGCAGTCGACCCCGTCGAGCTGCTTCTCGAGTTCGGCCACGTACTCCGGCTCGCACTGCCGCTGGAGCATGGCCGTGACGATCTCGGTCTTGTGCCCCTCGTTCTCCCACTTGAGGCGGAGGGCCGACGCCAGGATGCCGACTTCCTTCTCACCGCCGGCCATGCACACGGTGACGCATTCGCGGCAGCCGACGATGAGGAGCTTCTTGGCGTTGCGGACCAGTTGATCGATCTCAGCTAGGGATTTTTGTTCGGCGACGATCATTTGTGCTCGCCCCCCTGCCCCGCGGCCGCGGCCTCGACGGTCGGCGCCCGGTGGATGGTCCCGCGGCGCACGTTGATCGGGCTGGGTCCGAGGTTCTTTATCCGTTCGGTCATCTCCCGGGCGATGGCGGCGAAGCGCGGTCCCTGCGACCCGGAGAGGTTGAACATCTCGATCCGCGCAGCGCCGATCCCGACGTCGTCGAGGATCTTCTTGACGGCGTGGACGCGCTTCTTGGCCCGGAAGTTACCCTTCAGGAAGTGGCAGTCCCCTTCCATGCAGCCGGCCACGTAGACCCCGTCGGCCCCGTTCTCGAAGGCCTCCAGGAGGAGCTTCGGGTCGGTCTTACCGGAGCAGGGCAGTTCGATCAACCGGACGTTGGCCGGGTACTGCAGGCGCATCGAGCCGGCCAGGTCGGCCGCCGAGTAGGCGCAGTAGTAACAGCAGAAAGCGATGATCTTGGGTTCGAAGCCCTCGACCGGGTCGGTCGCGCCGATCGGCCGGGGCGCCGGCGCCGCGTTTGCTGCGGGCGCGCTGCCCGTGGGCGCCGCCGCGTTCGCCGGGGGCGCCGCCGCGTCCGGCGGGGCGCCGCCCGCGCCGGTCCTTTTCTCCTCGTTCATCAGTCAGACACCTCCGCGAGGATGCCGCCGATCTTGGCCGATATCTGGTCGTCCTTGTAGTTCTGCAGCTGGATGGCCTTGGCCGGACATTCGCCGGCGCAGGTCCCGCAGCCCTGGCACTGGACCGCGTTGATCTCGGCCTTGCCCCGCTCGTTGATGAACGGGACCTTGAACGGGCAGACGCGAACGCAGGTCAGGCAGGCGGCGCACTTGTCCTCGTCGACCCTGGCCACGACCCCGCCGACCGAAAGCTCGGTCTTGGAGAGGAAGGCGAGGGCCCGGGCCACGGCGCCCTGCGCCTGATAGATGGCCTCGTCGGCGTACTTCGGGGAATGGGCCGCGCCGCACAGGAAGACGCCCTGTGACGGGAAGTCCATCGGCATCAGCTTGATGTGGGTCTCGAGGAAGAAGCCGTCCTCGTTGACCGGGACCTTGAGCATCGTCCCGAGTTCGCGGACGCCCTCGGCCGGGGCCGTGCCGGTGGCCAGGACCAGGAGGTCCGTCTCCACCTCGAGCGGCAGGCCGGTGGCGCCGTCGCGGACGCGCACGAGGAGCCGGCCCCCGTCGACGGCCGCCTCGGGCTTGGCGTCCTCATCCCAGTTGATGAAGATGACGCCCTTCTCCCGGGCTTCACGGTAGTACTTCTCGAGGAACCCGTAGGTCCGCAGGTCGCGGTAGAGGACATAGACCTCGGCCTCGGGGTTGCGCTCCTTGGTGATGATCGCGTTGCGCACCGACTGGCCGCAGCAGGTGCGGCTGCAGTACTTGTGGTTCTCGTCGCGCGAGCCGACGCACTGGATGAAGGTCACCCGACGGGCCTTCCGGACCGCCCCGTCGTTGCCGGCCAGGGCCAGCTCGAACTCGGAGCGGGTCAACACGCGCTCGTCCCGACCGTAGAGGTACTCGGTCGGCTTGTATTCGCTGGCGCCGACGGCGACGATGGCCACGCCGTGCTCGACCACGTGGTTCTTGGCGAGCTCCGACCCCGGGCCGGTGCGCTGGCGGACGGTCGTTGTGAAGTGGCCGGCGTGCCCGCCGAAGTCGACGACCTCGGCGTTCTTGAAGACGTGGATGAGCGGCTCGGCGTCGACCCGCCGCACGAGGTCGGCGAGGACGAGGCGCATGTCACCGCGGTCCATCGTGTAGCGGATCTCGCGCATGTGCCCGCCCAGCTCGCTGTCGCGCTCGACGAGGTAGGATTCGAAGCCCTGCTCGGCCAGGGACAGCGCGGCCGCGAGTCCGGCCGGGCCGCCGCCGATGACGAGGGCCTTCTGGACCACGGGGACGTTCGAGAGGTGCAGCGGTTCGAGCATCCGGGCCTTGGCGACGCCCATCCGGACGAGGTCCATGGCCTTCTCGGTGGCCTGGTCGGGGACGTCGCGGTGGACCCACGAGGCCTGGTCGCGGATGTTGGCCATCTCGAAGAGGAACTGGTTCAGGCCGGCCCCCCGCAGAGCCTCGCGGAACAGCGGCTGATGGGTGCGGATGGTGCACGAGGCGACGAGGACGCGGTTCAGCTTGTGCTCCTCGATCATGTCGCCGATGTTCTTCAGGCTGTCCTGGGAGCAGGTGTAGAGGGTTTCCTGGGCGTGGACGACGTTCTTCATGCCCTTGGCGTACTCGACGACCTTCGGCACGTCGACCACCGAGGCGATGTTGATGCCACAGCGGCAGATGAACACGCCGACGCGCGCCTCCTCGCCGGAGACGTCGCGCTCCTTCGGGTAGACCCTCGGGACGACCATCGTCCCGCGGGCGTCGGCCAGGAAGCCGGCCGCCTTGGCGGCGGCGGCGCTGGCGTTCATGACCGTCTCGGGGATGTCGCGCGGACCCTGGAAGGCCCCGGCGACGAAGACGCCCTCGCGGGTGGACTGGGTCGGGTCATAGGCCGCCGTGCGGGCGAAGCCGTATTCGTCCAGCTCGATGCCGGTCACGCCGGCCAGCTGCTTGGCGTCGGGCGCGCGGACGCCGACGGCCAGGACGACCAGGTCGAACTCCTCCTCGACCTGCTTGCCCTCGTGGGCGTAGCGCAGGCGGAGGTTCTTGGTGACCGGGTCCTCCTTGACCGAGGAGATCATGCTGTGGACGTAACGCACGTTGTAGTCGTTCTTGGCCGAGTCGACGTAGCGGTCGAAGTTCTTGCCGAAGGCCCTGAGGTCGATGTAGAAGATGCTGGCCTCGATGGACTTATCGTGCTCGCGGGCGATGATGGCCTCCTTGGTCGAGTACATGCAGCAGATGGACGAGCAGTACTCGGCCCCGCAGGAGGCGTCGCGCGAACCGACGCACTGGATGAAGGCGATGCGCTTCGGGTGATGCCCGTCGGACCGGCGGAGGACGCTCCCCTTGGTCGGCCCGGAGGCCGACAGGAGCCGCTCGAACTCCAGCGAGGTCATGACGTTCTCATACACGCCGTAGCCGTACTCGCCCTTCAGCCGGGCGTCGAAGAGGCGGTAGCCGGGGGTCAGGACGACGGCGCCGACGGGCAGGTCGACCGTCTTCGGCTGGTCGTCGTGGTGGATGGCCTTTTTCTGGCACGCTTTCACGCACTGAAGACACTCGGAGCAGATGCCGCAGTTGAGGCAGCGGCTGGCCTCGGCGATGGCCTCCTCCCGGCTGAAGCCGAGGAGCACCTCGCGGAAGTCCTTGATCCGCTCGGCCGCGGGGGTCTGGGCCTGGGCTTGACGGCGGACCACCGGCACCGGCCCGTGCTTGGGCGGGTCGATGTTCGGGCCGCGCTCGAGGGTCCGGCCGGCGGCCAGGTCCTGGCCGTCCAGGTAGCGCTCGATGGAGATGGCCGCCTCGTGCCCGGAGGCGACGGCCTCGACCACCGAGGCCGGGCCGCGGGCGGCGTCGCCGGCGGCGAAGATGCCGGTGGCGGCGGTCGCCTTGGTCAGCTTGTCGGCGACGATCAGGCCGCGCTCGACCTTCACCCCGAGGTCCGGGGTCAAGAGCGAGAGGTCGGTGGCCTGGCCGATGGCCAGGATGATGGTGTCGCAGGTGAACGGCTCCTCGGAGCCTTTGTGGAAGGTCGGGTTGAAGCGGTGGTTCTCGTCGAAGACCGACTTGACCTTGATGAGCTCCATCCCGCCGACCTTGCCGTCCCGGACGATGACCCTCTTCGGGCCCCAGCCCGGACGGAGGACGACGCCCTCATCGACGGCTTCGAGGATCTCCCACTCGTGGGCGGGCATCTCCTGGCGCGACTCGAGGGAGGCCATGTGGACCTCGGCGGCCCCGAGGCGGAGCGCGGTCCGGGCGGCGTCGACGGCCACGTTGCCGCCGCCGATGACCAGGACCTTGCCGGCGACCGCGGGCGCGGGCCGCGTCTTGCCGGCCGAGTCCTTGGAGCCGGCCAGAGCCGCGTCGCGGAGGAAGTCGAGACCCCAGAGGATGCCCTGAGCGTCCGAGCCGTCCAGCGGGATGCGCCGCGAGACCTGGGTCCCGACGGCCACGAGGACGGCCTTGTAGCCCTGTTCCTGAAGTTGCTTGATGGTCACGTCACGGCCAACCCGGACACCGCCGCGGAACTCGACCCCGCGGAGGATGAACTCGGTCTCCCGGTCGACGATGTCGATCCCCAGGCGATAACGGGGGATGCCCGCGCGGAGCAACCCGCCGGGCTTATCCATGGCGTCGAAGACGGTCACCGCGAAGCCCTTGGCCCGCAGGTCCTGGGCCGCGGTCAGGCCGGCCGGGCCGGCGCCGATGACGGCGATCTTCTCGGTCCGGCTCACCGCCGGCGGATCGGCCTGCGTCTTGACGAAGTCGTCCCAGCCGAAGTCGGCCGCCGCCCGCTTCAGGGTGGCGATGGCGATGGGGTCGTCGTAGTCGGCCCGGTTGCACTCGGTCTCGCAGGGATGATGGCAGATGCGGCCGCAGACGCCCGGGAAGGGCATCGCCCGCATGACCACCTCGGTCGCCTCGCCGAACTTACCCTTGGCCACCATCTGGGTGTAGCCCTGGGCGTTGGTCCCGGCGGGACAGGTGTTCCGACAGGGCGGCGTGCCGGCCTTCTCGATCAGGTACTTGTTCGGCACGGCCTGTGGGAACATCTTGTGGATGGCCTTCTGCTTATCCATCTCGATGTTGAACGGGTTCGGGACCTCGACCGGGCAGACCGCCTCGCACTCGCCGCAGGCGGTGCACTCGTCGACGTCGACGTAGCGCGGCTGCTCCTGGACCTTGGCCGTGAAGTGGCCCGGCTTGCCCTCCAGCCCGACCAGCTCCGACACCGTGTGGATGCGGATGTTCGGGTGGCTCTGGCAGTCGGTCATCTTCGGGCCGAGGAGGCACATGGCGCAGTCGTTGGTCGGGAAGGTCTTGTCGAGCTGGACCATCTTCCCGCCGATGGACGGGTCGCGGGTGACCAGGTGGACGAGGTAGCCGGCGTTGGCCAGGTCGATGGACGATTGCATGCCGGCGATGCCGCCGCCGAGGACGAGGACGGCGCCGGTCTTCTTGCTTTCGTCTGATGAAGCGGTCCCGGTTCCCTGGACCGCGGTCAGTTTCGCTTCAGCGCTCATCCGTCAGCCCACCTTTCCCGCCGGGATGAAGGCCCGGACGGCCGACCGAGACTCGGTCAGGTGCTTCCCAACCCAGGCCGGGGCTTTCTTCAGGCCGAAGGCCAGGCCCAGGAGTTCGGTCAGGAAGTAGACCGGCACGGGGTGGTCCTTCAGATCGGCGATCTCCGACTGGCGACCGTCGAGGTTGGCGTGGCACATCGGGCAGGCCGTGGCGATGACGTCGGCGCCGGCCTCGCGGGCGGCGACGATGATCCGCCGGGCCATCTCCTTGAGGATCTCCGGACGGCTCAGGGCCAGGCTGGCCCCGCAGCATTCGGTCTTCCAGGACCAGCGGACGACCTCGGCCCCGGCGGCCGCCAGGACGCGGTCCAACGACGTCGGTTGCTCCGGGTCCTCGAAGGCGACGGCCTCGGCCGGCCGGGTCAACAGGCAGCCATAGTAAGGGGCGACCTTCAGCCCGCGCAGGGGCTTGCTCGCCTTCTGCTTGATGGCCGCCAGCGTCTCGGGCCGCGACAGCAGTTCGAGGGTGGAGACGACCTTGACCCCGCCGGCGTATTTCTGCCCCATCACGTCGACCAGCGAGTCGTTGGCCTTGACGGCCGCGGGGTCACCGGTGCGGACGGCGTGGTCGGCCTTGCGCAGGGTGTTGTAGCAAGCGGCGCAGGCCGTGGCCACCTCGTCGACGCCCTCCTTCTCGGCGAGGACCAGGTTGCGCACGGGCAGGGCGATGGAGAGGTAGTGGTCGGTGGCGTGGGCCGAGCTGGCCCCGCAGCAACTCCAGTCGTCGAGCTCCTCGAGGGAGTAGCCGAGGGCCTCGAAGACGGCCCGGGTCGACTCGTCGTACTCGGTCGCCGTGGAATGGAGGGAGCAGCCCGGATAGAAGGTCAGCTTCTTCACCGCTTCTCCCTCGCTTTCGCAAAAATCTTGCGGATCTCGCCCATCCGGTGGACCCGCTCCGGGAGGTACTTGAGCTTGCCCTTCTTGACCATGTTCAGGCCGAGGCCCATGTGCTCGCCGATGGCCCGGGACCGGCCGAGGTACAGCCCGATCATCCCGAGGTCATAGGAGCGGCCGAAGAGCCTGAGGGTCGAGAGGAACGATTCGTGGAAGGTCTTAACGTTGACGTCGCGGCCCTTCGGGGCGAGGGCCGCGGTCCCGGCCCTGAGGGCCATCTCCCGCAGGGAGTCCATGACCTGGCCCGCGTCGATCTGGTTGGGGCAGCGGGCCTGGCACGTCTTGCAGCCGGTGCAGACCCACAGGTTGTTGGCGGCGAAGACCCGGTCCCTGGCCCCCAGTTGGATGAGGCGGATGACTTCGTGGGGTAAGAGGTCCATGGCGAAGCCCACCGGGCAGCCGGCCGAGCACTTCTTGCATTGGTAGCAGAGGCTGATCGGCTGACCGCTGTGGGATTGGACCTCATGCAGGAAGGTCTGGCTGGGTACCAGCGCGACGGACATGACTTACAAACCCACCTTTCGGGGAAGGCGCGGCGGACGATTCATGATGGTCACGGCGGGCGGCGGTGCGAAGGGCGCGGCGGCCCGGCCCGGTCTCAGTGGCCCTTGAAGACCTTGAGGTACGAGTCGGCGTAGATCTCCTTGTTCAGGAGGATGCGGGCGGTGGCGATACTGTCCATCAGCGGGTCGTCGGTCACGTTGAGGATGGCCCCGTCGAGGCCGGCGGCCATGGCCATGACGACGAAGGTCCGGTCGACCAGCGAACGGTCGAGCGACTTCTGCGACACGTTGGACAGACCGAGGACGGTCTTCGGGGCCGGGTCGGAGAGCAGCTTGGCCTGGCGGATGGTCTCGAGGACCTCCGGGGCGTGCTCCTGGGCCACGTTGACCGGGAGGATGAGCGGGTCGATGTAGAGATTCTCGATCGGCACGTCGAACTCGACGCAGGCCGCGACCAGTTCCATCGCCAGGGCCACGCGGTTCTCGGCGTTCTTGGGGATGCCCTTGGCGTCCATGCACAGGCCGATGATGGAGGCGCCGTACTTCTTGGCCATCGGGAAGACGCGCTCGATCTTCTTCCGGTCGGCCGGGCAGGAGTTGATGAGGGCCGGCCGCTTGCAGAGTTCGAGGGCCGCTTCGATGGCGTCGTAGTTGGTCGAGTCGAGGCACAGCGGGGTGTCGCTGGCCTCCTGGGCCGTCTTGGCCAGCCACTTCATGGCGTCGACGCGGTCTTCGGCCGCCGGGCCGTGGTTGAGGTCAAGGTAGGTCGCGCGGCAATCGGTCTGCTTCTTGGCCCACTCGTGGATGGGGCCCGGATCCTTCGCCTTGATGGCCTTGCCGATATCCTTGAACATCCCGTTGATTCTCTCGCCGATGAGGATCACTTGCTCTTCCTCCTTGTGTCTGTCTGGTGGGGGAAGCCCGGACCGCGGAGCTGCCGCGGAGATGCCGCGGCGCCGCCCGGCGCGAGGTCGTCACGCGGGCCGCGCCGAAGCGGCTCAGTACTTGTTCGAGACCATCAGGTCGTCGATGACCTTGCGGACGAGCTTGGCAACCTTCGGGTTGCGGAGGACGATGATGTGCCCGCCGGCCTGCAGGAAGTTGGTGGCCGTGGCGGCCTCCCAGAGGATGGACCGCTCAGCCTGCGGACCCCAGCCGGGGAACTCGTCCTCGCCGGCGTTGGCTTCCTTGGCCCGCCAGGCCTCGTAGGCCACGTTGCAGATGACCGGCATGGCCAGCATCCGGTCGCCCTGCAGGGCGCCGAGACGGATGCGCTCCATGATCGAGTAGGTGTACTCGATGCCGTAGCCGAGCGCGCCCACGGACGGGTCGATGATGATCCGGTCGAGGGGCAGGTTCATCTCGTTGATGAGGATGTTGAGCTGCTTGCAGATGTTGATGTCGATGGGCGAGGAGGCGACGATGCTGTGCTTGTGGACCATGCAGGCGGCCGTCAGGGTCTTGTAGTTGTCCTGTTCGGCCGTGCCCAGGAGGAGGTTCTCGCCGGCCGCCGCTTCGGCCACCACCGGCATGATCTCGTTGTCCTTCTCGTCGACCCCGCAGCCCTGGACGATGAGCGGGACACCGACGGCCCCGAGGACCTTCTTGACGGTCTCGGCGCACTTTTGGGCCGAGCTGTTCTCGAGCTCGGGGTCGGCGCTCTGGAGGCGGAGGTAGATGAGGTTCGCGCCGCACTCGTCGACGCACTTCTTGGCCCACTTGGCCGGGTCGGAGAGGACGTCCTCGCCGATGTCAGCCTTCAGCGAGGCGTTCCAATCGGGGTTCCGGTCGACCACTTCCATGGCGATGACCGGACGGTTCGGGATCTCCCCCTCGAACTGGAGGAACGGGAGGGTCGAATCGCCGCCGACGGTGACCACGCTGGTGCGGGTGCCGCCCTGTTCCTTGGTGGCGCCGATGGTGACGGTGGCCACCTTGCTGGAGTACCGTTCTTTCTGGATCTCAACCGGCATGTGCTTTCCTCCTTCGATCACAAACCTTCTCAACTCTCAATTGAACTGGGGGATCTTATCGAGGATGGCCTGGGTGGCGACCACCGCCGGCGAGTCGGCGGGCAGCTCCGCGAGGGGCTTGCCCTCCATGTCGTACTGGGCCACCATCTGGTCGAGGGGGATGGTCCCGATGAGCTCGAGGCCGGTCTTCTCGATCTCCGGCATCAGCGGGGCGAGGTCGCCGTTGACCTTGGTGACGATGAGGAAGACGCGCTTGGCATTGGTCTTGACGCCTTCCATGATCTCGCGGACCCTGCCCGCCGAGCGGATGCCGCGGGCCGAGGCGTCGGAGATGACGAACATGATGTCGACGTCGACGGCGATGCGCCGGGAGAGGTGCTCCAGGCCGGCCTCGTTGTCCATGACCAGGTAGTCGTAGTCCGAAGAGAGGTTCGTCAGGTGCTGGCGGACGAGGTCGTTGGGGTAGCAGTAGCAGCCGGAGCCCTCGGGGGTGCCCATGGCCAGGAGGTCGACGCGCTCGGAGGCGGCGATGGCCGTCTGCAGCTTGTACTCGATGAACTGGTTCTTGGTCATCCCGGCCGGGAGGGGCTTTGCGGCCTTGGTCTCCTCGATGAAGTCGGCGATGGTGAGTGGGACAGCGAGGCCGAGGGCCTCGTTGAGGTTGGAGTTGGGGTCGGCGTCAAGGGCCAGGATGGAGCCGGTCTTCTTCTCTATGAGACGCCGGATGAGCATGGCCGCGAACGTGGTCTTGCCCGTTCCGCCCTTGCCGGCGACAGCGACGGTGAATGGCATTCGGGGTCACCTCCCTACGGACGGGAACTGGGTGAGGTCCGTGTGCGGCAGGAACAGGGCCGACATGAAGTCGTCCATGTAGCCGGGGTCGACCGAGAGCTCAAGGTAGGTCATCTTCCTGGCCAACTCCTCGGCGGTGGCCCAGGCCTTCTTGGACATCAGGGCGACGCGCGCCCCCTTGACCGAACTGTTCCCGATGAACTGGTACTTCTCCGGGGTGACGTCGGGGATCATGCCGATCTCGACCGTGTCCCGGATGTTCAGGTAGTTGCCGAAGGCCCCGGCGATGAAGATCCGGTCGAGGCCGTCCGAATCGATGCTCATCGAGCGCATCATCGAGCGGATCGCGGCGTAGGCCGCGCCCTTCGCCCGGATGAGGTTCTTGACGTCGCTCTCGGTGATGACGATGTCCCGGCCGCCGTGGGCCTCGTGGCCCCAGGCGAGGACGAACTCGGGCCCGTCGGCGCCGTCGCGCCGGCGGTCGGACCCGACCTCCTGGAACTTCCCGGCCCGGTCGATGATCCCGGCCTCGCGCAGCTTGGCCAGGGAGTCAACGAGGCCCGAGCCGCAGATGCCCCGCGGGTTGTCGCCGCCGACCGTGGCGAGCTTCACGTCAAAGAGGCGTGGGGCGATCTTTATCCGCTGGATGGCCCCCGGCGTGGCCCGCATGCCGAAGGCGATGCCGCCGCCCTCGAAGCAGGGGCCCATGGAGCAGGAGCAGGTCACCAGCCAGTCCTTGCTGCCGAGGACCAGCTCGCCGTTGGTGCCGAAGTCGGCGAAGAGGCTGACGGCTTCGGAATCAGCGATGTCCGTCGCCAGGAGCCCGGAGACGATGTCTCCGCCCACGTAGCTGGCCACGGCCGGGAAGGACAGGACCGGCGCGGACGGGTGGACGTGGAGCCCGAGGTCCCGGGCCTTGACGATGGGGAAGGTGGTGGCCGCCGGGATGTACGGTTCCAGGCGGATGTACTTCGGGTTCAGGCCCAGGAACAGGTGGGCCATGGTGGTGTTCCCGGCGGTGACGACATAGCCGACGTCTTCCGGCTTCAGCTCGCCGGCCGACAGGAGCGAGTCGATGAGTTCGTTGAGGGTCTCCAGGACGGCGTCCTGGAGCTGCTTCAGCCCGTCTTTGTTGTCCACCGCGTGGATGATCCGGGTGATGACGTCGTCGCCGTAGCGGGCCTGACGGTTGTAAGTCCCGCGCCGGTCGATGATGAGGCCGGTGGACATGTCGACGAGCTGCACGACGTTGGAAGTGGTGCCGATGTCGATGGCCAAACCGTAGGCCGGCTTGTCGGACCGCCCGGGCTCGACGCGGATGATCTCGCTGTTGCCGTCGTAGTCCGAGACGGTCGCGGTGACCGCCCAGTCGCCCTGCCGGAGCGTCTCCGGCAGAGCCCTCAGGGTGTCGAGATCGATCCGGACGTCCTCCCGGCCGATCTCCCCGCGGACCTTCACCAAGAGACGGGACAGGTCCGAGGCGTTCTCGGTCAGGGTGGGCGGCTCAAGCTTGACGAAGACCTTACGGGAGAACGGATCCATGGGGTAACGGGCCAGTGGGTCGGCTTCCTGCTCGGCGAGGATCTCGCGTTTGCCGATCTTATCCACGACGAGCTGATGCTCGGACAGCCGCGAGGTCGGCGGCACCTCGACCACCAGGTCGTCGGTGACCAGCGTCCGGCAGGCCAGGACATAGCCCTCGCGGCGGTATTTGGCGCCCAGGTTCCCCTGCCCGACCTGCGGCTGGCCTTCCTTGATGAGGACGGCGCAACGCCCGCAGGTGCCCTCGCCGCCGCAACCGCTCCGTAGCTCCAGGCCGGCCATGGCGGCTGCCCGGTGGAGGTCGGTGCCGGCGGGCACCTCGATCGAGAGGTTATCGGGGATGAAGCGAACTTTGTACTTCTTCGAATCGACCACGGAGATCACGCCCTCGTCAGGAATCTGGTTCTCTGTTGTAGGGTCAGGACGCGAACTTGGCCTTGGCGAAGCTCGGGATGCCGGCCGCCTCGCGCGGACCGACGCCGACCTTCCAGCCCGACAGCTCGGCGAGCTTGCCGGAGAGGACGGCGACGTAGCCGGGGAGGACCAGGTTCCGGTGGTTGACCTTCTGCTCCAGCCCGCTCGACTTGATGGCCTCGGCGATGCTCTCCGCGGAGAACTTGCCGGAGGCCCAGGCCGTCAGGACGGAGGTCCCGTCGGTGTTGACCGGCAGGATGTAGGCCGGGATCTTGGAGCCGGCCACTTCGCCCTCGACCGTGTAATAGGTCAGGGAGAAGTTGGTGGTGATGTAGACCGGCGAGTCATTCGTGACCGCGCCGACCTCATGCAGCTTCGGCTCGACCTGGATCGGCTTCTGCGGGTCGGTGTAGATGTTCTGCCGCCAGGTCAGGAGGGGCAGGATGTGCGCCTTCTCGGCCGTCTTGACGACGACGATGCTGGCGTACTTGCCCACGTAGTAGCTGGCCTGGAGGATCTCCATGTAGGGTTCGTCCGACCGCGGGAAGGCGATGGTCGGGAAGCCCAGGGGGCGGAACTTCTTCTTGATGGCCAGGCGGCGGATCTCGGTCAGGTCGGCCAGGGCGGCGGAGAACTCGCGCCGGCCGGCGTCGATGACCAGGTCCTTGCAGCCGCCGGCGACGGCCTTCTCGGCCAGGGCCGCGGCCTCGTCGAGGCCGTTGCCCCGGATGGCCAGCGGGCAGGAGTGCTTCTTGGCCACCTCGACCATCTTGTCGAAGTTGCCCGTCGTAGCCGCATAGAGCAGCGGACGAGCGGCGGCGACGCCCGCGGCCGCCTTGTCCATGGCCTCGGGGTCGTCGGTCATCAGGATGAGGGGGAACTTGGTACCGGCCGCGACCTTATCGACGGCCGCCTTGAAGGTGTCCGCGTTGCCGCTCTCGTTCTTCACGGCGACGAGGTTGACGGTGTAGTGGAGACCGACACGCTCGAAGGTCAGACCGTTGATCTTGGCCACCTTGGCGTCGATGTCGGCCGCCGTAAGCTTGTCGGAGACCTCGATGGCGACGCCGGTTTCGTGGAAGAAGGTCTTGTCGTGACGGAAGATGACCGTCTCGTCGCCGAGGGACACGGCGACATCACCGGTCCCGACCTTGACCATCCGGATCGGCGGGGCCGAAGCCGCGCCGAGGTTCTCCTTGGCCGCGTCGGTGACGTACGGGCAGGAATCAAGGGCCGCCTTGCCGGAGGCCAGGGCCATAGCGAAGGCCAGGCAGGTCGGGGGACCGCACTCCCCGCAGTTCTTCTTGGGCAGTTGCTTGTAGATGTCCAGACCGGTAAGACCCACTTCGGCTTGCTCCTCTCTGTCTCTGGTTTACATCAACGGGGCCATGGCCAACGCCGGGTGCCCCTTTTCCTCGAGGAAAGGCAGGATCTCTTCGGTGGTGGTGCCGACGCTCTCATCGGCGATCTTGTCGATGAAGTCCTCGCCGAGCCCCTGTTCCTTGGCCCGGGCGACGAGGTCGTCGTGGAGGAAGGCCTTCAGCTCCTTGGGCATCCAGACGACGCGGCCCAGCCCGCCGTCGGCGGCGATGAACCGCCGGCTGCCGATGTAGGTCCGGCCGATGCCCATGAAGCCCGGGGTCTGCAACCCGCCGCCGACCATGCCGGCGAGGGTCGAGAAGGTCATCCCGCAGGGGGTCATCCCCTTGTGCTCACGGGTGGTGATCATCAGCCCGTTGGCCTCGGGGAGGACGGCCATGATGGCCTCGAAGCAACCGCACGAGGTCATCGGCTTCTCCATGAAGCTGTACAGGTTGACCTCTTCGATGTTCCGGTTCGAGCCGACGTAGACGGCCTCGTTGACGTTCTTCCACATCCCCTTGACGTCGTCGAGGGTCTCGCCCTTGGGGATGGGCTTGTTCGGGCCGGCCGGGTTGATCTCGAACGAGGCCTTGCCGTCGAGCCAGGAGACGGCGCCGCAGAGGCCGACGCGCTCCGGGGTGACCACGCAGAAGTGGTTCGGCGCGAACGACTGGCACAGGGTGCAGGAGTAGAACTCCTCGACCTTGTCGTCGGTCAGGCCGCGCATCCGGTCGTCACGGGAACGGTACTTGGCCCGGGCGACGGCGATCTTCTCCTCGACCAGCTTCGGGTCGGTGATGATGGTCACCTGGACGCGGTCGACGATGGCCGGGAACTCCGACTTGAACTTGGCGATGAGGATGTCGCCGTAGTGCTTGAACTTGAAGCCCTTGGCCTTGGCCTCCTTGGACACGCGGAGCCAGCACAGGTCGCGCTGGGCGACGTGCCAGAGACCTTCGGCGTAGTTGATGAAGTAATGGACCCGACGCTCGAGGACGGACTCGAAGTCCTCCTGCATCTTGCGGCCGTAGATGTCGATCATGATCCCGAGCGGGGTCGTGCCGCCCTCGGGGATGGTGTCGATCTCGGGCCCGATGACGGTGATCTTGCCGTCCTGGATCTCGTCCTGGCCGACCATGTGGACCAGCTCGAAGGCTGGCGTCTTGCCGCCGCCCATCTCCGAGGCGACGTCGGCCTTGCGGATGGTCTCGCCTTCGAAGGCGGGGCCGAAGTTGAGCGGGATGTCGATCTTGACGTTGGTCAGCTTGATCCCGCGAAGCTCCATGGCGAAGGCGACGAGGTCATCGTAGTTCGAGTGGGACACCCACCAGTCCTTGAGCTGGTCCTCCTTGGCGATCTCCTGGTCGGAGACGACCGGGAAGCCGAGGAAGATGGCGCCCATGTGGGCGGCGTACTTGACGTCGTCGATCTCGCCGAGCTGGAGGACGAAGGCGCGGACGCGCCGGCGCTGGTAGTCGCGCATGTCTTCGCGGAGCCCCGGCTGGATGCCGCCGAAGGCGAGGCCGGCCCGGAGGGCGAAGTTGACGGCGTGGACGACCTGCGTGAAGTTGCCGAGCGGGAAGGCGATGTAGTCGACGCCGAGCTTGAGGTTCTCCTCGAGGAGCTGCTCGATGATCTCATCGGAGAGGAAGATCATCATGCCGGCGCCCATCAGCTCGCCGACGATCTTGGCGGCGAGCTTCGAGGTCTTCGCCCGGCCGACGATGACGGCCTGGCCGGGGATGGTCCAGTCGACGAGCTTGATGCCGTAGCGGCGGACGATGGGGTCGCCCAGGAAGCCGGTCCACGGCTCAGCCTTCGGCTCATCATCCTCGACGGTGTGGATGGCCTCGATGATCTCGGCCGCGTAGAGGGTCGACTCGCCCCACAGCCGGGCGTTCTCGAAGGTCAGCGGTTCCCTGACCTGGTTCCGCATCCGGTTGAGGATGGGGACCATGTCGCCGAGGGTCTGGACCTTCTCGCCGGAAAGGGCGGTGATGACCGGCAGGTAGTAAGCGGTATCGGGATAGGCGACCGGGTGGCTCGAGCCGTAGATGCGGATGGCCCGGTCGAGCAGGATCTGGGCGTACGAGAGGGCGATGATGGTCCCGTCGTAGGCCCGTTTGAACAGATTCAGCGGCACCGGGTTCTGCTCGTCGATGGCGCCGTCATAGACGCGTTCGAAGTCTTCAAGGTTTACTGGCATCGCCGTTCCTCCTTTCGCGCTGCGCTCACGCGGCTCACCAGCTGGCGGCCAGCGGGGTGTTGAACCGCTTGGCCGCGTCGCGGTGGATACCGAGCTTCCAGGTCCGGTAGTTCAAGGCCTCGAGCAGCTTCTTGGCCGCCTCGGCATGGTTCGGTTCGAAGATGAAGTAGCCGCCGTAGACGTCGTGGGCGATCTGCGTGGCGACGCCCCAGACGAGCTGGGAGCCCTCGACGTGGGGGATGACGCCGACGTGGGTCGGCAGGCCCATGGCGACGGCCCAGGTGCCGATGGCGACGGCCTTCTCGTGCATGGCCTCGGGGGCCGAGGCGACGAACGGGACCTTGGGGACGTCGACGCCCATCTCATTGGCCATGGCCGTGGCCAGGTCGGCCGACCGGGTGTTGTCCACGCAGGAGCCCTGGTGGAAGATGAGCGGCAGGCCGGTGTCGATCTGGGCGGCGTCCTGGAGGCGCTTGAGGAACGACTTCAGGCCGGGGCCGGCGTACGTCTCGACGGCCTCCGGGTTGAGCAGGCCGGCCTTGGCGAAGGCGCCGGCGCCGCAACCGGTGGCCAGCATGAAGACGTCGTTCTTGGCCAATTCCTTGGCGATGGTCAGGTGCCCCTCGTCCTGCGGCTGCTTCATGTTGTTGCAGCCGGCGAAGAGGCAGACGCCCTTGAGTTCGCCGGATTCGATGGCCTCGGTGAGGACCTTGACCGGGTGCTCCGGGTTGATCGAAGCGAAGATCTCCATCAGGGCCTCGGTCGAGAAGCCGGCGACGACCTTGTGCTTGACCTGCGGGATGGCGACCTTCTTCGGGTCGCGCACCTTGTAACCCTCGATGGCCAGCCGGACCATGTCCTTGGCCATCTCCAGGGCCTTCTCTTCCCTGAACTCGATGTAGTGCGTGTTGGGAATCTTGGCCAGTGGGTTGGTGGTGATGATCTTGGTGTGGAAGCACTCGGAGAGGACCCGGACCGAGGGCATGATGCACTGGACGTCGACGATCATCGCGTCCAGGGCCCCGGTCATGATCGCCAGTTCCTGCGAGGCCGAGTTGGCCGCGAGGTAGACGCCGCGGCGCATGAGGAGTTCGTTACCGGTGCAGCAGATGCCGACGACGTTGACGCCCTTGGCGCCGACCGCCTTGGCCTCACCCTCGAGGGCGCGGGCCGCGTCGACGATGATGGACGACAGGGTCGGGTTGTGGCCGTGGGTGGCGATGTTGACGTAGGCCGGATCGATGACCCCGAGGTTGGCCTCGGAGACGATCGGCTTCGGGGTGCCGAAGAGGATGTCCGAGAGGTCGGTGCCGATGTGCATCCCGGTGTAGTCGGCGAGGGACGTCTTCAGGCCGCCGAAGATCAGGTTGACCGGGTCGGCGTCCATGCCCATGGTCGTCTCGGCCAGGGCCTGGACGACCTGACGGTCGATGGCCGCCGGGGCGATGTTGGCGTGGTTGAACTTCTTCCGCCGGCCCTCGGTGATGGTCGTGGTCAGGAAGGTGCACGGCTCCTCATCGACCCGGGCGTAGTCCTTCAGGGCCGCCTCGGAGACTTCCTTGGCCAGGTCCAGGTCGGACTTGCCGTCGGTGGTGAGGCCGATGCGCTCGGCGACCGCGCGGAGCTTGACGGGGTCGCTGACCTTGTAGTCCGGGGCCTTGCCCTCGGCCACGAGATGCAGCGTGTGAGCGATGTGCCGGCCGTGGTCGGAATGCGACGACGCCCCGCCGGCGATGAACCGGACCAGGTTGCGGGAGACGATGGTGTAATCGGTCGCTCCGCAGATGCCTCGCTTCTGGTTCTCGCGCTTGGAGTTGATCCGGCACGGTCCGGCGATGCAGGCGCGGCAGCACACGCCGTCGAGCCCGAACCCGCACTGGGGCTGCTGTGCCTGGTAACGATCCCAGGCCGTGGTCACGCCCAGGGCTTCGGCCTTGGTCAGCATTTCGACGCTGGCCGGGTCGGCCGTACGGGTCTTGACGTCGACCTTGGTCCGGCCGGGCGCCTTGACCGTCTCTTCTGGCATCCTGTCTACCTCCCTTGAGTCAAGCTTTCAAACTAAGAGGTCGCGGTGGGCGTCCCCACCCTGGACTCGGCCATTAGCCGCTCGGCGATGTCCGCCGCGCGGTCGGCCACACGGCCCTTGGTCGGGGTGCTCCCGCCTCCCTCGAGCGAACCTTCGAGCATCTCCTCGTCGTAGGGAAGGACGGCCCACAGCTCGCCCGGCGCGAAGGATTCCTCCAGGAACCGTCGCTCGCGGTCGGTGCGGACCTTGTTCCCGACGTAACGGACCTTCTCGATGCCGATCTCGCCGGCCAGCTGGCCGATGACCTTGGCGGTACGCACGCTGATCGGCGTGGGCTCGGTCACGACGAGCATGGCGTCGACCCCGCGGGCGGTGCCCCGGGTCAGGTGCTCGATGCCGGCCCCCATGTCCATCACGACGACCTCGTCACGGTCGAGGACCAGGGCGTCGACGACGGCCTTCAGGAACGAGTTCTCCCGGCAGTAGCAGGCTGTGCCGCCGGCCTTGACCCCGCCCATGCGGAGGAGCTTGATCCCGTTGAAGTCGATGGCGCAGCGGTCGGGGATGTCGCCGACGCGGGGGTTGAGCGGATAGAGAGCCCCGTCGCCCAACTTCTCCGAGATCACTTCCTTGAGGTCGATCAGCGGAGTCTGGTCGCGGAGCTCTTCGTCAGGGATGCCGAGGGCGGTCCCCAGGCTGATGTCCGGGTCGGCGTCGACGGCATAGACCGACAGGCCGCGCCCGGCGAGATACCGAATGATGTTCGAGGCGATGGTCGTCTTGCCCACGCCGCCCTTGCCGGAAATGGCGATCTTCATCGCATCTCACCTCCCCCCGGCGGAATGGCTTGCACGGGTGAGTCACCCGGGTGATTCGTCTTTCAGTGGTTGTCCTCGTCGGCCAGGGCCCGGAGCTTGACCAGCCCCTCGCCCGCGGCGACGATGCAGTCTTCGGTGGAGAGATAGTCCTTGGCGCTCGCGTCGAAGAGGACCGTCCCGTTGGCCGGGAACTCGTCGTCGCTGAGCCAGAGGACGTAGGTCACCGAGAAGTGCGGGAACACGGGGACGCGCGCGGCAAAATCGCCAAGCTTCACTTGTTCCCCGCCAAGGCGTGCCGCCGCCCGGCAAAGCGCTTCCGGCTGCCGGGCGAAGGAATCAACGAGGGGCTTGACGATGCGTTTGGTGAAGGGACCCGTATAGATGTCGCCGCCGGGCAACTCCCGAAAGGCGATGAGACGGTCGTTGGGTGACGCCGGGCCGGCGGCGGCATCCCGGTCCGCGCCGGTAACCCCAGTTAGATAATGAAGGCACAGGATGCGGGCCTGGTCCGAGAGGTCTGGGGAGGACTTCCCGCCGGGAAACCCGACGCGGTACGACGTCCCGAGGAAGGGCAAAACAAAACACCCTTCGGTCAGCTCAAAAGTCGCACCTGAAGCCCTGGCCATCTCCGCCGGGGCGCCGCCCGAGTACTTGGTCAGAGCTGAGTGGAGGGCCGGTTCGAGATTGATCACGGCGCGCCCTCCCCGCGGCGGGCGGCATTTCTGAGTGCGAATGAGCGACGATGGGCGGAACGGCGAAGAGACGATGGTTTGGAGAATGAGGCGTGAGGGTTGAAGTGAGTTGTTGGCCGATTGCGAATTTTCTGTTTACATAATTGCCCGCTCGGTGGTACTAATTATATAATAGCAGTGCCGATAGAGTCAATTATTTCGAAGTAAGAAGGACCAATCCGGAGGCCGGTCCCACTAGATCAGCATAGGTCGCTGACCACGGCCGAAATCGCCCCGAAATCACCTTCCGTGTTTAGAATTGCTGGAATATTCATCCCTACAAAGAGGCTGGGTGACATGCCCAAAAGCAAAACCCACCGCGTTGGGCGGTGGGTAATCGGCGAAGTGCCATCAAATTGTTTGCAATTCAGGTGCTCAAAAGCTTGTACCCGACCGTATCCGCCGACCTAATTGTAGTACAATTTTCGAGAACCGTCACTGGCAGTTTCTAACCGTATTTCCACGTGACCCCAAAGCCGCCGCGCGGGTACTTCCAATCGATGTTGCCATACGGGCAGCCGATGCGGCAGGCCCCGCACTCGACGCAGCGCTCGTACTCGACGATGGTCTTCTTCTGGGCCTCGTCCCACTCATAGACGTGGGCCGGGCAGAAGAAGGCGCACGGCCGGCCGGTCTCTTCGTGGTACTCGGCGCAGATGCTCTGGTCCTTGATGGCCAGGTGCGGTCGGTCGTCGAGGCGATAGCGGATGAGGTAGAGCTTGTCGTCGAGGCTCTTCTGGGTGGCCGGGGTGCCCGGCCGCGGCGGGGTGGGGTCTTTCTTGGCTTCGTCGCTCATGGGTGTCCTCTCCCTTCAGGGCCTGAAGGCGCAGGCGTTGGGCCCAAGGCGCGGGCCCAGGGCGCGGACCCGGGGCGCCGGTGCGAGGTCTAGAGCAGCGCCCGGCGGGCCTGGTTGAGATCGCGCATCAACTGCCAGACCGAGCGCCGCTCGGTGACCAGCTTCCAGATGCGCCGCTGCTTCTCTTTCTTCGGGATGCCGTCGACGGTCAGGAGCTCGGTCGCCGCCCGGTTGACGAGGTCCGGGTAGAGCGTGAAGAGGGCCGGGTTGTGCTCGAAGAAGCGCGGCACGCGCCGATAGTGCTTCAGGTCCTGCAGGACGAAGCTCTCCTCGAGGCGGTTCTTGTACATCTGCAGGACGTAGGCCGAGAAGTCGCCGCGCTTGTGGGCCTCGACGGCGATCTCGCCGGCCGTCCGCCCGCTCTCCATGGCCAGGTTGGAGCCCTCGCGGTGGAGCGAGTTGACCAGCATCCCGGCGTCTCCGCAGACCAGGAAGCCGTCGCCGTAGAGCCGCGGGACGGCGTCGTAGCCGCCCTCGGGGATGAGGTGGGCGGCATACTCCTTGGTCTCCCCGCCGGCGATGAGCGGCCGGATGACCGGGTGCGCCTTGAGGGTCTCGATGAGGTTGTTCGGGGTCTCGCCGGCCTTGATGACGTCCGAGAGCATCGCCCCGTTGCCGATGGAGATGGTCTCCTTGTTGGTGTAGATGAAGGCCGTGCCGGTCAGGCCGCCGACGGCCTCGCCGACCAGCTCGATGGTGGCTCCCTGGTCGGCCGGGAGGTTGAAGCGGTCCTCGATCTTCTCCTTGGGCAGGGCGATGATCTCTTTGGCGGCCAGGGCCACCTGGTCGGGGAGCAGGCCGAGGCGCCCGTCGGCGAACCGCGGGATGAGCGAGTTCAGCGAGTTGACACCGGCGGCGACGATGGTCACGTTGGCCCGCACGTCGCCGTCGGGACGGCCGACGTGAACCCCGACCACCTTCCCGTTCTCCCAGATGAGGTCCTCGACCAGCGACTCGGCGACGAGCACGGCCCCGGCCTTGACGGCCTGAGCGGCGAACCACTGGTCGAACTTGGCCCGGAGGACGGTGAAGGCGTTGAAGGGTTCGACCGAGTGCTCGGCGCTACGGTGGCCGAGCTTGACCACCGAGTCGTGGCCCAGGACCCAGAGGTTCTGCTCGATGACCGGGCGTTCCAGTGGGGCCTCCTTGGCCGCGCCGGGGATTAGCTTCTCCAGCGAATGGCGGTAGAGGACACCACCCATGACGTTCTTGGCGCCGGGGTACTCACCCCGCTCAAGGACCAGGACCTTCAGGCCGGCGCGGGCGCAGGTCAGGGCCGCCGCGCTCCCCGACGGCCCCGCCCCGACGACGATGACATCGAAGCGCTCTTTCATTCGTTCCCCTCCCCCGCTCCCGTTCCCGATCCCGATCCGCCGTCGTCGGCGGCCGGCTTGGCCGTCACGCCGACCGGTTGGCCGGCTTCTTCTTTGATGAGCCGCTTGAAGGCCTCGGTCAAGGCCGGGACGACCTGATGCAGGTCGCCGACGATGCCGTAATCGGCGGCCTCGAAGATGGGGGCGTGCGGGTCGGTGTTGATGGCCACGATGAGGTCGGAACTCTGCATCCCGGCCAGATGCTGGATGGACCCGGAGATGCCACAGGCCACGTAGAGCTTGGGCCGGACGGTCTGCCCGGTCTGCCCGACCTGGTGGTCCTGGCCGATCCAGCCGTTGGCCACGGCCGCGCGCGACGAGCCGACGGCCGCGCCGAGGACGTCCGCCAGGCGGCGGATGACGTCGAAGCCTTCGACACCGCCGACCCCGCGGCCGCCCGAGACGACGATGCCGGCCTCGTCCAGCGGGATGCCCGCGGTCTTCTTGCGGACGAAGCGGAGGACCTTGGCCGCGATGTCGTCCTCGTTCATCTCGAAGTCCTCGGTGATCAGCTCACCGGTGCGGCCTTCCTGACGCTCGGGCAGGGGCATGATGTGCGGGCGCACCGTGGACATCTGCGGGCGCTCGGTCTTGCAGAGGATGGTGGCCATGATGTTGCCGCCGAAGGCCGGGCGGGTCTGCCGGAGGAGCCTGGTCTCGGGGTCGATGTCCAGCGAGGTGCAGTCGGCGGTCAGCCCGGTGGCCAGCGTCGTGGCGACGGTCGAGGCCAGGTCGCGGCCCTGGGCCGTGGCCCCCAGGAGGAAGGCCTCAGGGCGGTACTTCTCGACCAGCGCGACCACGGCCCGCGCGTATGGACGGGTCCGGTAATCACGGAGGACGGGCGATTCGATGAGATAGACGCGGTCGGCGCCGTAGGCGAAGGCCTCGCCGACCAGCGGCTTGGCCTTGTCGCCGAGGAGGACGGCCGAGACGTCGGTGCCGAGGTCCTTGGCCAGGCGTTTGGCCTCGCCGATGAGTTCCCACGCGACCTGGGCCGGGGTGCCGCCGGCGTGCTCGAGATAGACCCAGATGCCCTTGGGCTGTTTGGACTCGACGGGCTTGGTCTCGACGGGCATCACGACTCACCCCCTTGGGCCTTGGCGGCGAGTTCGCGCCCCTCGATGGCGGCCTTCTTCACCGAGGTCAGGCCGAAGAGCTTCTCGGCCAGGGCTTTGGCGGCCTCGCGCGGCTTCTCCAGGCCGTCCGGGACGAGGTCGGTCTGCCGCTTCACCCTGGCCTGCGGGGTGAACGAACGGGCGACCGTGGTCGGCGAGCCCTTCAGGCCGCACCGGGCGAGGTCCAGGTCCAGCTGGTCCTTGGTCCAGGTGATGACCTCGTAGCGAGCCGCCCTGACCTGGTCTTCGAGCGACCCGTAACGTACGTCGTTGATCTCGTCGGTGACCGTGATGAGCGCCGGGAGCTTCGTCTTGAGGAGTTCCCTGCCGTCACCGAGGGCCCGCCAGACGCTGATCTCGCCCTTGTCGAGATCGATGGACTCGATCCCGGAGACGTAGGTCAGCTGTTCGAAGTTCAGGCGTGTGGCGATGCCCGGCCCGACCTGCCCGGTGTCGCCGTCGATGGCCATCTTGCCGGCGAAGACGATGTCCACCGGCTCCTTCTCGGCCACCTTGCGGATGGCCTGGGTGAGGATGTAGCTGGTGGCCAAGGTATCCGAACCGGCGAAGGCCCGGTCGCTGAGCAGGATGGACTCGTCGGCGCCGTACGACACGGCCTTCTTCAGGGCCTGCGACGCCTGCGGCGGCCCCATGCTGATGACTGTCACCCGACCGCCGTAGTTGTCCTTGAGCCGCAGGGCTTCCTCGAGGGCGTGGGCGTCGAACGGATTGACGATGGACGGGACGCCGGCCCGGATGAGCGTGCCGGTGCTGGGGTCGATCTTGACCTCCGTCGTGTCCGGGACCTGTTTCAAACACACTACCGCATGCAAGGCCGCACCTCCGGACCTATTCTTTGAACGGGCCGCGCGTCTGATGCAGGGCGCCGCGAAGGCGGCCGCTCCCGGCCCTGAGACCCCGGTTTTCGTTCCTAATGATAGCTTTTCCTTCTGGCGTTGTCTGTGTTCTCCGTCACAATGCGACTCGGTCATCCGCCTGGGGCCCTGAGCGCTTAAGAGCGGTTCAGCCCGAACAAGACGAAAGAGGCCGCGGCGGCTCATGCCGTCGGGCCTCTCCTGATGTTTCGTTCAACCAAGGTGGGGCCCAGCGTCCAGCGCCTTGGTCATTTTCCCAGCCATGGCATCGGATCGACCGGCTCGCCATCGACCCGGACTTCGAAGTGGACATGCGGACCGGTGGAACCGCCGCTGACGCCCGATACGACGATGGCGTCGCCGCGTCTGACGTGCCGCCCTACGGTCACCAGCAGTCGCCCGGTATAGGCGTACCACGTGGACACGGCTTTCCCGCCAAGCTTCCCGTGGCTGATGACGACCACGTTCCCGAGTTCGGGGTAGGCGCCGGCGGCGGCCACCACGCCGTCGGCCGCCGCGGTCACCGTCTCCCCGGCGGGGATGGCGAAATCCACCCCGGTGTGCTGGGCGGTCTCCCCGTTGTCAGGGTTGCGCCTGAGGCTAAAAAGGCTCTCGACCCGCGGAGACTTCACCGGGTAAGCCAGGGAGAGTTCGCTGACTTCAGGCGAGGACACCTCGGCCGCCCGGGCGGCCTCCGCCACCTGACGCGTGTCGGTCTCGTGCTGCTTGGACCGCCATGGCAGGCGTCCCTGGGCCGCAACCGTGACGCCCGCGGTGGTCGCGAGCAGCGCGGCGACCATGGCCGCGCTGGCCAGTCGCCTTTGCAGCTTCCGCCGCCGCCCGATGGTCGCGCGGATCAGGGCGGTGGTACTGTTGAAGCGTTCGGGCAGGCCGAGCTGGTCGGCCGTCTGCCGCAGAACCAGGGTGAGTTCTCGGTCAGTCATAGTTCTCGCCTCCCAGGGAAACGGCATCGACCATGTGGCTGAACCGGCGGCCCGACCGCAGGAGCCGTTCGAGCGCCGCGCGGGCGTGGTGAAGCCGTGACTTTACGGTGCCCGGCGGAACCCCAAGGACCTCGGCCATCTCCGCCTCGGACAGATCCTCATAGTACCGCAGCACGATCACCGCCCGATGGGCCGGGGTCAGGTGTTGAATGGCCCGCTGCAACCGCTCCCGGTCCTCACTCGTCTGAATCAGCTCTTCGGGCGTCGGTTCACGAGTCATCAGGAGGTCAGGCAGGGAGCGGAAAAGGGACTGGCGTTTGGCCTGCCTGAGCGCCTCGTTGACAACGATGCGGGCAAACCATGGATAGAAGGCGTGACCCGCCTCGAAATTGGGAAGTGCCCGGTAGGCGCGGAGCAGGGCCTCCTGGAGGGCGTCGGCCGCTGAATGGGGGTCTCGGGTGATCAGGCAGGCGGTGCGGTAAGCCCTGACCTGGTGCGGTTTCACCAGCGCGTCGAAGGCTTCGCCGTCACCCTGCCCAGCTCGTCGGATCAGGTCTTCGTCTACGGGCACGCCCGCACCCCCTATCCGGTCCACCCTATATACCACCCCAGGTCGGCCTTTGGTTCAAATTAGTTGCTCCCCTGCCTATTCCTTTTGGACCCGGGCTTGGCCTTCGGCGCGTGGTGGTTATTTTCGGTGGGCAAACATTTCCGCCGGAAGGAATGGCGACGGGCGGCCAGAATAATATGTCGGGAATGTTCAAGCACTTGCCAATTGACCCGACCCGTTGTATGGTTATATGTTGCTCGATCCGTCTCGAAAAACGGCAAGGGGGTCGCGCGCATGGCCACCAGAGAACTCTACTGGAACATCGCCGGGCACGTCTTCATGTACGCCTTCGTGGTCGTCTTCATCGCCATCTTCGCGTACGGCGTGTATCGCCGCTACCGGATGTGGCGCGTCGGCCGGCCCGACGAGCGTTTCCGGGACTTCTGGCGCTGGCGGACGCTCTGGCAGCGCAAGAAGACCGTCCTCGTCGACGGCCTGGCCCAGGTACGCTTCTTCCGCGACGCCTACCCCGGGATCATGCACTTCGCCATGTTCTGGGGCTTCATCGTCCTGTTCGCCGGGACGGTGGTCGTCGCCGGCCAGGCCGACCTGGGCATCCGCATGCTTTTCGGGACCTTCTACCTCATCTTTTCAATCACCCTGGACCTCTTCGGCGTCCTGGCCATCATCGGCATCCTGATGGCCATCTGGCGGCGTTACGTGACCCGGCCGTCGCGCCTCGATAACAACTGGGACGACGCCGTCATCCTGTGGGGCCTCCTGGCCGTCCTCATCACCGGCTACCTCCTCCAGGGCCTTCGCATCGCGGCCACCAATGATCCGTGGGTGGCCTGGGAGCCGGTCGGGAACCTGGTCGCCCGGCTGATGCTGGCCGCCGGGGCCACGATCGGCGGGATGGAGCTGTGGCACCGCATCTTCTGGTGGTTCCACATGTTCGCCGGCGCCGGCTTCGTCGCCTACCTGCCCTACTCGAAGCTCTTCCACATGTTCGCCTCGCCGGCGAACCAGTTCTTGCGGACCCTCGGGCCGGCCGGCGTCCTCTCCAAGGTGGACATCGAGAACTCGGAGAGCTTCGGCGTCTCCAAGGTCGAGGAGTTCACCTGGAAGCAGCTCTTCGAGACCGACGCCTGCACGCGCTGCGGGCGTTGCCAGGACTACTGCCCGGCCAACCTGAGCGGCAAGCACCTCTCGCCGAAGGCCCTCATCCAGGACCTGAAGACACACCTGTGGGAGGTCGGGCCGGCGCTGGTCAGGCGGCCCCAGACCGGAGCGGCCGCCGAAGCCGCGGCGACCGCCACTAAAGCGACGCCGTGCAAGGCGATGGTCGGCGAGGTCTTCAAGGACGACGACATCTGGGCCTGCACGACCTGCCGCGCCTGCGACGAGCAGTGCCCGGTCTACGTCGAGCACGTCGACATGATTGTCGATATGCGCCGGTACCTTGCGCTGATGGAGATGCGTTTCCCGCCCGAGGTGGACCGCGCCTTCCGGAACATCCAGAACCAGTCCAACCCGTGGGGCCTGGGGGCCGGGTACCGCGCCGACTGGGCGGCCGACCTCGGGGTCAAGAAGCTGTCCGACGGCGAGCCGGTCGACGTCCTGTACTGGGTCGGCTGCGCGGGCGCCTACGACGACCGGAACAAGAAGGTCGCCACGGCCTTCGTCAAGGTCCTCCAGGCGGCCGGGGTCAACTTCGGCATCCTCGGGACCGAGGAGAAGTGCTGCGGCGACACGGCCCGGCGGCTCGGCAACGAGTACCTCTTCCAGATGCTCGCCCAGGAGAACGTCGAGGTCATCAAGGGGCACGGGGTCAAGAAGGTCGTCACGACCTGCCCCCACTGCTTTAATACGTTGAAGAATGAGTACCCGCAGTTCGGCGCGGACTTCGAGGTCGTCCACCACAGCGAGTTCATCGCCCAACTCCTGGCCCAGGGGAAGCTGGACCTGAACGGTCAGGGCGGACAGGCGGCGGACGGCCCCGGAGCGGCGGACGGTCAGGGCAAACTCAGCGGGACGGTCACCTATCACGACTCGTGCTACCTTGGCCGATACAACGACGTCTACGCCCAACCGCGCGAGATCGTCAAGGGCGCGCTGGCGGACGGCGGGAAGTTCGTCGAGATGGACCGCAACCACGGCAAGAGCTTCTGCTGCGGCGCCGGCGGCGGGCGGATGTGGCTCGAGGAGTCGCACGGCAAGCGGATCAACGAGATGCGGGTCGATCAGGCCGTCGAGACCAAGGCCGAGACCGTGGTCACCGCCTGCCCGTTCTGCATGACCATGTTCACCGACGGCGTCAAGGCCAAGGAGCTGACCGAGAAGGTCAAGCTGATGGACCTGGCGGAGGTCGTGGCGGGAAGACTGAAGGCCGAGTAGCGCATCACCAGGAGCAGAATCGGGGCGCCCGCGGCCCCCGGCAGAGCGGGGCTCTGTGAAAAAGCAATCTAATAGAAAAGTTGGGGGGCGGACGATATCCGCCCCCCAACTTTTTGCTCCGGGCCCTCGCCTACCCCGATCGCACTCTCCCCTTCCTCAACTCGCGGATGACGGCGATGGCGAAGACCCCGATCACGATGACCACGGTCGTCATTGTCAGCACGCGTCGCACCGTGCGCTCGGTCTTGGACGGGAGGGCGGCCATTCGCTCTAGGAGTGTCGGGGCGAAGCTTTCGAAGTCCGGGTAAACATCGCGATTCACACGATATTCCCGGAGCAGCTTGACAACGTCCCGTATCAGGTAGAACCCGGATGCCTCTTCGTTCATGATAAGCAGTTGTTCTGGTATGTCAGGATAGAGATCCCTCGCCGCAACGACGCCCACCGCTCTGAGAACTTGCTCGTTGGTGAAGCTCTCCACGCTTCTATAGCCGATCGTCGCAACGACCTGGGCTACCGGCCGGTAAAGGTGCTCCAGGGAAGCGACTTCCTTTGGATATCTCCCCAGCGCTCCGTTGACGAAGTAGTGCCCCCATTCGTGTAGCGCCAGTCCCTCGAGCTCCATCGCTTCTGGGAATTGCGGCTCGTTGTCGCTTTGACCTGTCTCAGGAAAGATCGCATACATGATTGGACCCCTCGAGTCGCTGATGATGGCCCCGGAGCCACCGACGTTTGGGTTAAACTGTGAGGGGACGAGGATGACGCGATACCCGCTGGGCCCCGGGCCGAAGAATCCCTCGAGCCACTCCACGACTCGGTCGCCGTCGAACGCGGCAGCGGCTATCCACTTCGGGAACCGCTCCCGCCATTCGGCGATGAAGTCCAAGAAGTGGGATTGCTCCGCCAGATCCCTGAGGGCTAGCCTGAACTGTTCGAGCTTCTCCTTCCCCCCGGCGGATTCGACCAGAGCGTCGTCGTATTCGTACTTGAGCTCAAGGTCCGGAAGCGGTCCGAGGTGGCAGATAAAGGCCCCCGGTTTATCGTAGACAAAGCTGCCCCTGGTCAGTTCCTCTGCGATCTTGACAGCTTGGTGTTCCTTGTATGGAGCCAGGAAGTCTCTGAGGGCCCGGAAGTACTCGTTGCCCTGACCGGATGGTCCGTGGGCGGTTCCCCAGCTCGTCTGGCTCAGGACTCCGGCCAAGAGCTCCATCTCCGGACGAATCTCGATGGTGAACCGTTGGCCCTCCGCCGGAAGAGGCGACGGGGGAGAAGCCGCAGAGGCTACTGGCCCGGGCGGGATCTCCAGGCCCATCGACATCGACGCCAAGAGAACAACGACGAGGCTGATTATCCCCCTAATCCGCATCGCCCTCCCCCTTAGTCGCCACGACCTTTGATCGAACCAGTCCAGCCCCGCCTCCCCGGCACGCCCCAAGGCTGTGCTTTGGTCCCGATGGGCAATGACTATCGTCTGGCTGGCCCGTGACGCGATGGATCACAACCGCACCTTTGAGGAGTTCCTCCTGGCCCTCGTCGAGCAAGAGGTCCAGCAGCGGGACAGCAACATGATGCGGGAACGGGTGCGACGGGCCGGCTTCCCGGAGGTGAAGACCCTTGACACGTTTGATTTCACGGCCATCCCTTCGCTGAACAAGCCCAAAGTGCTGGCCCTCGGCCAGGGCGAGTTCATCAGCCATAAGGAGAACGTCCTCCTGATCGGCAATCCCGGCACCGGCAAGACCCATATCGCCACCGCTCTCGGGGTGCAGGCCTGCCGGGCCGGCCGCCGGGTCCGCTTCTGGAGGACTTCGACCCTGGTGAACGAGATAATCGCGGCCCAGCAGGAGTACCGGCTGGGCCGGTTCGAGAAGGCCTTTCAGCGGGCGGATCTCG